>JAEZEH010000129.1 GCA_023417785.1 Bacteroidota bacterium | reverse complement strand
TCCGTGTCACCCGGGGAAGAAACGCAGTATGGCAAAGGTCAGAAAGTGAAGATTATTTGTGGTGATGACGAATCAACGGGTAAAATCGTTTCTGATCCGTTAGTGGTAACCCCCTCAAAGGAAGGTGAGAAGGAAACTATCGCGCTCGTCGTGGAAAAGGCATAAACAGGCGTATGTCGGAATACGCCTGTTATCCTCAGAATCATTCGCCCGCCTCGAATACACGGATATAGTCCACAACCATTTGTTGAGGGAAGACCGTGGAAGCATCGGGACTGCCGGGCCAGTTTCCTCCAACGGCCACATTGAAAATAAAAAAGAACTTATCGTGGAATTCACTTAGTCCGGCCGGCGTAATATCAATATTGTTGAACAGTACGTCGTCTACATACCATTTGATATTGGTTTCGTCCCAAACCAGAGAGAATACGTGAAACTTATCATTGAAGATCCCGGTCGGTAGCACGTAGGGCGGCTTATCGCCTGTGCTCGCATAGCTACCGTTGTGGTCCCAGTGCAGCGTGCCGTATACCTTATTTTCATGCTCTGGTCCACCGATTTTTTCCATAATATCTATTTCGCCGCAAGCCGGCCACGGCACTCCCGGATTCTTAGCCCCCAGCATCCATAATGCAGGCCATACACCCTGGCCCTTCGGAAGCCTGGCGCGAATATCAATGCGGCCATACTGGAATTCCTGCTTGCCTTTGGTCACCAATCGCGATGACGTATAGGCACTCCCTGAAAAACTTTCCTTTTTTGCCGTGATGGTGAGAAAACCATCCTTTACAGCGGTATTTTCTGCGCGGTAGTATTGTAATTCGTTATTTCCCCATCCGTTGGAGCCTGTGCCTATTTCGTAGGTCCAGTTCGACGTGTTAAGGGATTCCCCTTCGAATTCGTCTCGCCATACAAGCGTGTAACCGGCGTAATCCTCCGGCGTCGAATATCCTTCATCGTTAACACCCCCATCAGAAATCGCAATTACAACCTGAGTAGTACCTGATATGAATTCATTTGGTGTCGCGTGAGCATTCACCTGAATAGTATATGTTCCCGAACTGGTGTATGTATAATCTACATTTCCGTCCAGCGATGTAAAGTTGCTGCCGGACACACCAAAGTCAACTGAAAAATATTTTGTGTTCGTGGCTGTAGCGGAAACCGAAACCTTGCCCGGCTCGCTCTCACTTACCGTGGCTTGAATCTGGAGGTTTCCCGGAAGTACAACGCCTTCTTTGTCGTCTCCGCCGCACGCGGAAATCAAAAAGGCAACTACAATAAATGAGTGCATGGTCAGTCTTTGCATAAGCTTGAAAAGTTGGGCCGTATCTACGAAACGGCGAATGGGATGCAAAATGATTCTCAATGCAGGCAAACGCAAGTAACCGTATACATCATTTCTACTTCTGGCTCGCTGTGGCGATCACATCAATACTACATCACGCGGTGGAATGGTCGTTTCTGGCCGTTAGAAGCCGGATTTTCTTTTTTACGTTCAAGGTATAATACATCACCGGGAGTCGGCGGCCACAAGTTCAGGTGGCTGCGCATGGTTTTCCTGATCTCTGTGAGGCAGGGTAAAATGAAAAACGGACCCGTTGCCCTCCTCGCTGTGAACCCCGATTTTGCCTCCGTTTTTTTCTACAAAATCTTTGCAAAGGATCAAACCAAGACCGGTCCCCTTTTCATTAGCGGTACCGTTAGTTGAATACTTTGTGTCGAGTCGAAATAGCTTTTTGACGGTTTGCGGGCTCATGCCAATGCCTGTGTCGGCCACAGCAACCATCACGCCTTCCCTGCCGGGCTTAACCGAAAGTGTGATCGTACCCGAAGTGGGCGTAAATTTTATGGCGTTCGAAATCAGATTTCTGATGACTGTATTGACAGAATGCCGATGTGCCACCAGCGGCACCGATTCTGTATTAGTGTAAACAATCGTAATTCCTTTGTTTCCGGCCTGCGCCTGAAGCAGATCCCGGTTTTGCTGTAACAGGTCGTGCAAATCGAATAACTCCGGTTTGAATTCAATATTGCCCGTTTGCGACCGAGACCACTCGAGCAGGTTCTCCAAAAGCACAAAAAGATTCTTCAGGTTTTTGTCAATTTCACGGGCCAGCATCTGGATTTCTCCTTTGCTAAGACTCTCCGTATGATCGATCAACATCCGGGCGAAGGATGTGAACGAATTGAGTGGCCCTTTCAGGTCGTGACTGATGATGGAAAAGAATTTATCCTTGGTAGCATTAAGCTGTTGAAGCTGCACATTCTGCTGCGCAACGCGTGCGTGTGCAGCTGCAAGCGAAATTGAGGAACGGCGCTTCGTCAGATACAGGAAGAAAATCAGCGAAATAATAATTATACCGAAGCCGATAATCGTGAATAAAAAATTCTGGAGTTTGCTTTGCATTTCGAGCTTATGATCCCTATGCTCCTGTTCGACTATCAGTTGACGTATCTCGATTTCTTTTTTGTCTAATTCATACCTGCTTTCGGCCTCGAGGAGTTCCGTGTCGGCTTTTTCGCGACGGACAAAATCAACCAGTTCCATGAAGGCTTGGGTATGTTCGAAGGCTTTTTCGAAATTCCCTGTTTCCTTGTAACAATGGCTCAGAAACTCATTGGCTTTCGCACGCAGGTCACCCGACTGTGCTGAATTAGCCGCCTCAAGTCCGAGCTCCAGATTTGCAATCGATCGCTCAAAATTCCGCTGATTGAAATACAGAATTCCGGCGTTTATGTAGGAATTGGCGAGACCTTCTACGTCGTTCAGTTCCGTGCGAATTCGCAATGCCGCGACAAAATTACGGAGGGCTTGTTCATCATTCTTCATCAACCGATAAAGTTCGCCGATGTCGTTTAGCGAGCGCGCCTCGTGCATCCGGTCTTGGGTTTTCCGCCACAAGGCAAGTGCTTTCTTGTGATGAGCTAATGCTTCGGTATATTCATATTTCCGCGTATGCACATGAGCCTTATTGAAGAGAGCTTCGGCTTTTGCCTGAGGAGACGCGACGCTGTCATTTTTTTCGAGAACCAGCGCATAATTCTCCAGTGCCTCGTCGTACCTCGTGTTTAGTGCATTGAGCTTTCCGAGCTTGTTTGACAGGTATATTAAAACTGAGTCGTCATCAAATTGTTCGCTGAGCGCCATCGCTTTTCTAATCAGCTCCGCACTTTTCAAGTTATCGCCCACGACTTCGAAGACCCGCGCCATGGCGATATAGGTGATCACCTGATCGGCGTTCAGTCCGTGGTGATCTTCTATTCTGAGACACTCAATGAAGGCGTCGAGGGCGCCTGAGTAATTGTAGGCTTGAATCAATTGGTAAAGTCCGATTTCTTTGCTGAGCTTCGTTTCCTGTTCAAAGTCTCCAATTTGTCCGGCCTCCTTCATGCGTTCGGTAGTAGCAGGGACAAAATTATCGGTCGACTTGTTAGGGTTGCTGGAAAGCTGAGTGATGTACCATTCCAGTTTTTCAGAGATGGACTGCTGCGCAGTTGCCATGCCTGGCAGCATCAGGAAAAAGGCTAGATAAAAATTCTTAAAACCCAATCTGTCGAATTTGATTCAAAAATCGACATTAATCTATGCAATTAAAGAATGAACTTGCGCGTAATATTACATCGTTGTCAGCCGAGGTATGCAAAGAAAAGGCTGCCGTGAAAGGCAGCCTTTCCAAATTCACCGGCAAACACTCCCTTACGGGAATGGTGTAACCGGAGGTTTGAAGTAAGTATTGACGTTGTCGAAATACGTATGGTCATTGGTACCCGGCCAGTGACTCGCATCGAAACCCGGTGAGTTTTTCACATAGTCTTTGTCCAGGTCAAGTATGAAGATTTCCTTGTCCTCATTGATTTGCATGTGCTCGAATGGGATCGCGAATAATTTCTTGCCCACTCCAAGCACACCGCCAGACTGAACTACAGCGTATTCGACTTTTCCTGTATCGATGTTAATCATTAATTCTTCGATCTTGCCGAGATCTTCTCCTTTACGGTTCTCTACACTATCTCCAATGATAGAAGTGGCCGTTAGCCGCTCCACAGGCCGGTTCGCATCGGCGCCTTCATGGTTGATACCTGTTCGGTTATCGATCTCATAATTCTTTCGTTCATTCATAATTCCCTCCTCGTTTTTATTAAGAAGATAGGAGACTGTTTTTCAGTTACTAAAACAGTCTCCTGTTAAGGCGTGCGATCTTCATTTCGTCTAAAAGAAAATAGAATGTGCCGACCTTGCCGGCGTTCATTTGAAGAACTCACAACCGAATAGAATAAAATGAGATGCCAACATTATACCCATCTTAACGGTATGGCTGGTGGTTATCACAGCATAACATTAGCTTATTGGATCCAGAGTATGGAAATGCAGGATTTTTACCTGGTCGGCCTTGGTGCATCCGCCGGTGGTCATCAGTCGCTTAGAGAATTTTTTGAAAATATGCCCGATCAACCCGGAATGTCTTTCGTGGTGACGCACCTGCGCCGCGACCACATTAGTATTCTCGATCGGATTATTTCGAGATATACCAGGATGGCGGTGGTACGTATGAAAGGCGGGGACGTCATCAGAGTTAATCACGTTTACGTAATGCTTGAGAATGCACAGGCGGAGGTTAAAGACGGAATTCTCGTCCTTAAACCTCGTGGTGTGGGGGATAGGCTCCATAAACCCATTGATATCTTTTTTCACAGTCTGGCAAGAGACAGACGGGAGAAAGCGGTCGGAATTGTTTTCTCCGGTATGGGCAGTGATGGATTTGAAGGAGTGCAGGCAATCCACGAAAATGGTGGAACAGTGCTTGTTCAGGATCCCCGCTCAACTGAATTCAGCAGTATGCCGGAAACGATCGTAAAGCGTGATAATCCCGACGTTATATTACCTCCGGCGCAATTGGCCCGGGAGCTTATGCTAATGTTATCCGAAAGGCAGTCTGTTGAAAACCAATAGATCCCTGGTAGTGGAAACGTGACTACTTGGCGATATTGAGAGTCGATTCCTTTTCAACCATCCCCTGCCTTCGAAAAGAACGCGCGTTCCATAGGGCTTCCTTCCGGACAGCATGATGTATACTGGCGTTGATTTCATATCCCACAAGGAGAACCACGGTAACCAGTTGAACCCACACCATAATTGCAATCAGCACACCGATTGAACCGTAAACTTTGTTGTACGTCCCAAAATTTGTTATGTAATACGAAAAACCATAGGAGACGGCGATGATCAGCAGCGTTGCCACCAGCGACCCAATGGAAAAGAACCTCCAGTTGTAATGGATAGCCGGCCCGAAATAGTATAGCGTAGAGATCGCAAGAAAAAACACTATGAAGATAACAACAAAACGTAGCGCAAACAGAATAAAGACGGTGTAACTGTTCAGGTTGATATAGGGAATTACGTTCAGGTGTGTTGTCGCGTAATCAAGGACCAGTTGCCCCACCACAAGCAGTATGATGGCAAGGAACAATACAAAAGCGAGATTAAAAGTCAGGGCCGTTGCGATCAACCGGGTTTTAAGGCCACCGCGGTTTTCGATCGTTCGATAACATGCATTGAAGGCTCGCATCAGAGCCATGGTGCCGTTGGTGGATAAGTACACCGAAAAAAGGAAACCAAATGATAACAGGCCGCCGCGCTGATTACTGACGATATCAAGGACTGTCGACGAAACAACCTCAAACATGCTGGGTGGCATCTGCTGCCCCAGGAAGTCCACTATCGACTCATTCGTTACTTCCGGGAAGAATTGCGACACGTAGGGGATCAATGTGAACAGGAAAATAATTGCCGGAAATATTGCAAGAAGGAAGTTATACGCGACTCCGTTCGCCCGGTCAAGGATTTCATCGTCGGTCAGATTTTTTAAAAAAAGTCGGAGGATCTTATACAACGAAATATTTTCATACTTCCGGAATCTAACCCGCTTCAACCAGCTAATGAAGATCCGGCCAGGGTTCCAGTGGAAAATAAGACGTTTGTATTTATACTTCATTAAAATACGGTTCAAGTACCGCTTGCATCGCCTGCGGGGGCCGGCACGGACGGTTACTTCGCTTATCGACAAAAGCGAGAATAGTTTCGCCTTCGTTGATCAGTTTCTTCTCTTCATTGTAAACCTGATACTCAAATTTAATACGTACGCCGGGTTTTTCCCTTACGGTGGTCACGATTGTCAGAAGCTCGTCATATCGGCCCGGTGCAAGATACTTCGACTTGTTTTCCAGCACGGGCATTATCACACCCATTTCTTCGATTTCACGATACGTGATTCCGAGTCTGCGAAGACTCTCTACCCGAGCCACTTCATAGTACATCGCATAATAGCCGTAGTAGACATAACCCATTTGATCGGTTTCTGCGTAGCGTACCCGGACCGTTGTGCTCGACTGGTACATTATTTCTTTTTCATTTTCGCAGCTTTCTGCTGTTCAATGGTAAGCGCCCGCTGATATCTGGCAGCATTTCGCATATGTTCCGTATAGTCGTGGGTGAAATTGTGGCGCCCTGAAAAATCCTCTTTCGCACACATATAGATGTAGTTCGTGGTTGGATGGTCGAGCACCGCATCAATAGAATTGATAGTGGGCATGTTTATCGGCCCGGGAGGAAGACCGGGATATTTGTACGTATTGTAAGGAGATTCGATTTCTTTGTGCTCGTTTAATACGCGTTTCAGTGAGAAGTCACCAACTGCAAATACGAGAGTTGGATCCGCCTGCAAAGGCATCCCGGTTTCTAGTCGGTTCATGTACAAGCTTGCGATGAGCGGAGCCTCGTCGGCCCGAACGCTCTCGGCCTGGACAATCGATGCGAGGACTGACACCTCAAACTGTGACAGACCGTGTTGCCGGGCCTTTTGTTTCCGTTCCTCCGTCCAGAATTTGTCATACTCCTGATACATACGTTCTACCAGCTGCTCCGCCGAAACATTCGAGTAAACCTCGTAGGTGTTGGGAATAAACATGCTGATGATGTTGTCTTTGTTGAATCCGTAGGGATTGCTATTCGAGAAGTTTATCAGCGCAGCCTGGAAATCCGCCGGCGTCATCAGGAGATTCCTGGTGATCTTGTCGGCAAGTTCGGAAATGAGGCGAACGTTGTTGAAGGTAATGTTCACGGCATTGTGATTACCAAGGCGAAGCGTGCGTATCGCTTCAAGGTTGGTCATGTTCCGCCGCAGTATAAACTTGCCAGGTTTTACCTGCTCATCATAGTTCATCAGCCGGGCCAGGAAGCTGAACGATATCAGATCGTGGACGTAACCATCTTCATGCATTTGTTGCTGAACGTCCTTGAAGGTGGCTTCCTGTTTGATGACGAAGGCCCGGTCGTCCTTCTCCACAAGGATATTGGGTGTGTAGAGGATTTGATATCCGTAAAAGGCGAACGAGATGCCTAGAATGGCAAACAAGAGAAAGAAAACTAGTCGTTTACTGAATTTCATAGAACTTAAGGGCCTCAAAATTAATAAAATCATTCCAGAGTTATTGCCACGGAATTGGTGAAAGCCTTTCCTTTGGTACGGGAATTAATATCGTCTTTCGCATGGCTGCAGAACTTATTTCTATTCATCCCCGGAATCCCGAGGAGCGGAAAATCCGGCACGTGGTCGACGTCATCCGCGGCGGCGGAGTAATTATTTACCCTACCGACACAATCTACGGCATCGGCTGTGACCTCATGAACCGCAAAGCGCTGGAGCGGCTTTGCCGGATTATGGATATCAAACCCCAGAAGCTGGACCTTTCATTCATTTGTAATGACCTAAGCCATATTTCGGAATACGTCCGACGGCTGGACACGTCTGTTTTTAAGTTGCTGAAAAAATCCCTACCGGGGCCCTACACGTTCATTTTGGAATCGAGCAGCAAGGTGCCGCGTATTCTGGAAACCAACAAGAAGACCGTCGGGATTCGAATCCCGGATCATGCTATTCCGCGCGCGTTGGTGGCTGAATTAGGCAATCCGTTAATCACGTCGTCGATCAAGGATGATGACAAGATAAAAGCATACACCACCGATCCCGAGGAGATTTACGACGACTTCAAGCACCAGGTGGATCTGGTAATTGACGGGGGTGCCGGTAACAATATTCCATCTACCGTGATCGATTGCACCGGGCCGGAGTTGGTGATTGTTCGTGAGGCGGCCGGCGATATACACGCATTTTTATAAGCCGGAAAAGACAAAAAACGTCTCCTCCTGATAAAACCGGGAACCCATCCTGCCAATTCTTGCAAGGGTTGAGCGAAATATCCGCGAAGGCATATTGCCGCGGAGGGAATAAGGGACAACGGCGGAGCCAATCCGGTCGGGTCGACATTCCATTGCTGGCCGGTGAATGTGCGTAGCCGAACCCTTATACAAACGAGCAGAGAGTGGACAAAGACTGGACAAATCACGAAGGATGGCGCAGGATCGCCCTCGCGATAAGGCGTTGTGGGGAGCGCGTAAACGGAGACAATGCAGGACACATCCCGACGCCGGTTGGATGTAACCAGCGTCGGGGCGACTCCCTGTCAGGCTGATTCGTCTATCACTCCGAAAAAACCGCCCGGCCGGTCAGGAGGTTTTCTATCGCGTTGCCTGTTATTGTTTTTATAAGATCTCCGCCAACGAGCGACCCCATGCCGTTAGATGAGCACCAATCAGTAGAGCCAACGTTGATTACAAGGCCGGAGTCAGGCCGGCGCTGAAAAACCAGGAAAGTGCCATGCGTTTCCGCACCACGAAATCCCTTGTCGAAACCGATAATTTCAGCCTTCATTACACCCATCTTTTCCAGGTCAGGAACAGGATTACCGTTTGCATCCCAGCTTGCTATTGGAGCGCCATCATATTCAGTTGTGGCGCATGGCAGAATATCACCCATCTCCAGGCCGGTTCCGTTTAACAATGGCGACTGCGGGCGTGTGATCTTGTATCCATTCCAGCCGTTATCAGAACGGAGGCCATATCCCCCATTGTCGAAATCCGCGCCGATGCTGCTTACTATCGGATACAAAAGCCGCGGATCATTCCAGAGAAATGTTTTCAATGATGGATCGGGAGCCGGATCGTCGTCCCAGCTCTTATAACAAATCATCCGCGACTTGTCTTCATCGCTGGAGTAACGCACCTGCCACCACATCGTATTACCCGATAGAATCAATGCATTATTCCCTTCATCAACAAATCGGTCAAAATTCATTCTGGCGGCTCGTGTCCAGTACTCACTATGACCAACGATAACCAGTAGTTTTGCGTGTGTAAGCCATTCATAGTGGTCGAGATCATGGTCCGCGACATATCCGATGTTATACTGATGCTGATTGGCAAACCATGTCAGACAATGAAGTGAGAAATCTTGTAAGGGCATGGTCCGGTGAAAAGAAACTTCAGTAGCGCGTGGCGTTGTATACAAACTCTTGCCGCCAATTGAAGAGTAGGCATTAACCGTATTGGAAGGATAGACCACGAGCAGATCCACGGCGCCTTCGGGCTTTACAATAAAGGGGATTTTTTTCTCGATCAGGTAGATACCGCTTTTCAGGTTTGCCGGAACGCTAAACGTGGTCGCCAGATGGTATCCCATACCGTTGCCGGGCACGTCCTGGGGAGGGTTAGCCGTATTTGACAGGGATGCGGAAACCGTGAAGGCCGCATCGCCGTTAGCCGTGTAGACTTGCAGGCCGCACTGCGGGAGATGATCTTTCCCATATAAATAAACGTTAACGTCCTCGCCGGCACTAAAAGATACCTTGTTACAATATCCTTCAACCGGTGTGGATGAACAAAGGACGTCAATTGGGGATGGGGGCGGATCTTCAATAATATCCGGTTCCGCACAAGCGATAACCAAAAACAAAATCCAGCCAGGCAGGAGGATGGATTGTCGAACGAACGGGTACATAAAATAGCAAACGACAATAAATATATCAAAAGTCTGTGATGGATGTAAATTTCTTTTGAGATCAGTCGCGGCAGCGTTACTTTGACACGCTATACTAAACCGGATATTGAAAGCTGTTATTGAACTTCATTATCTCCCTTCCCTGGCCTACTTTTCGGCCATCCGAAAGTATGAGGAGATTTTGTTGGAATGTCACGAGTACTTCGTCAAGCAGACCTTTCGAAATCGTTGTCAGATAAACACCTCACAGGGACGGGCAACTTTGGTGATTCCAGTTACAGGCAAGCATGGAAAGGTGCCGGTGAGCAAAGTCAGTCCCGACTATTCGCAGAAGTGGCTGAATAATCACTGGCGAGCGATCCGGGCTGCGTACGGGAAAGCGCCCTATTTCGAGTATTACGCCGATGACCTGCACGACATTCTGTACCAGAAGCACGAGTTTCTTTATGACTTGAATCGTGCGCTACTGACAATGTGTCTACGCTGGTTGCGTTATGATCTTCAGCTGGGAGAAACCATTTCGTATGAAAAACAATATAATCAGGGCTTTGACGACTTAAGATCACAGCTAATGCCTGGGAATACTGAATTTGCAGAGCGCGTTTACCGTCCCGTCCCGTATCACCAGGTTTTTGGCAGCACGTTTGCAGCTAATCTTAGTGTACTCGATGTTGTGTTTTGTTGTGGCCCGGAAGCAAGCCGTATTTTAGAATCCGCCAGTAAGCGGGAATGAACAATTAAAATAAATATGGTGTTTCTTACCTGGTATTAAATCTTGGGAGTTTCGATAGTATAGAAAAGACAAAATACTTTACATTTACATTTATCATTTCACTTTTTAATAATATATGGAGGCTAAATTTTCCAACCGGGTAAAAGAAGTTATCTCACTGAGCCGGGAAGAAGCATTAAGGCTGGGGCACGATTACATCGGCACCGAACATCTTATTCTCGGAATGATCCGGGAGGGAGAGGGCGTAGCTGTTGGCGTGTTGAAAAAGCTCGGTGTTCCTCTCGATGAGTTGCGCAGTGAAATCGAAAAGATTTCAAAAGGAACGGCCACTCATCAGATCAAAAACCTGGCAAATATCCCCCTTACGAAAGCTTCAGAGAAAGTTTTGAAGATCACATATCTTGAGGCAAAGATCTTTAAAGCCCAACTGATAGGCACCGAGCACCTGCTGCTGTCTATTCTTCGCGATCAGGATAACCTCGGTACCCAAATCCTCAATAAGTTTGATGTAACATACGAGACCGTCAAGGAAATGCTCGAATATCAAAACGAAGGACCTATGGCGTCTTCGGATACTGATGATCCGGATGACGATTCATCCAAAATATTCGGGGCTGGAGCCGGAGCTGGCAAGGAGAAGAAGGGCACGGAGAAATCCCGGACACCGGTTCTTGACAATTTCGGACGTGACCTGACCCGTCTCGCGGAAGACAATAAACTCGACCCTATCGTGGGCCGCGAAAAAGAGATCGAACGCGTTGCTCAGATTCTTTCCAGAAGAAAGAAGAACAACCCCATTCTCATCGGCGAACCTGGCGTTGGAAAGACTGCAATCGCTGAAGGACTTGCCCTTCGGATTATCCAAAAGAAAGTGTCTCGTGTACTTTTCGGTAAACGTGTCGTTACCCTTGATCTGGCTTCGCTCGTCGCTGGTACTAAATACCGTGGCCAGTTCGAAGAGAGAATGAAAGCCGTAATGAATGAACTCGAGAAGTCAGCCGATGTTATTCTCTTTATTGATGAGCTTCATACCATCGTTGGTGCCGGCGGAGCGTCGGGATCACTCGATGCTTCAAATATGTTCAAGCCCGCTCTGGCGCGCGGCGAGATCCAATGCATTGGCGCAACAACGCTTGATGAATATCGTCAATACATCGAGAAAGATGGTGCCCTTGCACGGAGGTTCCAGATGGTTATGGTTGATTCAACCACACCGGAAGAGACGATTCAGATTCTCGATAACATCAAGGAAAAATATGAGGATCACCACCATGTGATCTACACTAAGGAAGCAATTGATGCGTGCGTTAGATTGTCTGATCGTTACATTAGCGACCGGTACCTTCCGGACAAGGCAATTGACGTTCTCGATGAAGCCGGTGCACGTGTGCACATCAACAACATTCATGTGCCCGACGATATCGTAAAACTGGAAGAAGCGATTGAAGACGTGAAAAAGGAAAAGAACCGCGTCGTCAAGAGTCAGAAATACGAAGAGGCGGCACAGCTTCGCGATCGCGAGAAGAAGCTCATTGAGCAGCTCGAAATTGCTAAAGCTAAGTGGGAGGAAAAAACCCGTACGGAAAAGTATACCGTAGACGAAGACAACGTTGCCGATGTGATTGCCATGATGACCGGCATTCCCACCAAACGTATCGCTCAGAAGGAAAGCAACAAACTTCTCAATATGGGCGACGAACTTAGTGGTAGAGTGATCGGCCAGGAGGAAGCAATCCGGAAACTGGTGAAAGCGATTCAACGTACACGCGTTGGTTTGAAAGATCCTAAAAAGCCTATCGGCTCGTTTATTTTCCTCGGTCCGACCGGAGTTGGTAAAACGGAACTTGCCAAGGTTCTTGCGACATATCTGTTCGACAAGGAAGACGCGCTGGTACGTATCGATATGAGTGAATACATGGAGAAATTCTCCGTATCACGCCTCGTGGGTGCGCCTCCGGGATATGTCGGTTATGAAGAAGGTGGTCAGCTTACCGAAAAGGTTAGACGTAAGCCTTACTCAGTAGTACTGCTTGATGAGATCGAGAAGGCTCACCCGGATGTTTTCAACATCCTGCTTCAGGTGCTCGACGATGGAATTCTGACTGATGGATTGGGTCGTCGCGTCGACTTCCGGAATACAATCATTATCATGACTTCAAATATTGGGGTGCGTGACCTGAAAGATTTCGGAACGGGTATTGGTTTCGCCACCACCACTTCACGTGAGAGCGAGGAGGAGCATATGAAAGCGACTATTCAAAATGCATTGAAGCGTGCTTTCAGCCCCGAATTCCTGAACCGTCTTGATGATGTTATTGTGTTTAACTCGCTGCATCGCGAGCACATTCACAAGATCATTGATATTACTCTTAAGAAACTGTTCGATCGGATCATCCAGCTTGGTTACAATGTTGAACTCAGCGACAAGGCGAAAGACTTCCTTGCTGAGAAAGGCTATGACCACCAGTTCGGGGCCCGACCGTTAAACCGAGCTATCCAGAAGTACCTGGAGGATCCGGTAGCGGAAGAGATTCTCAGGGGTGAAGTCGAGGAGGGTGGAACGATTATGGCCGATTACGATGGTAAAGGCGATGTTCTGACGATCAAGTCGAAGAAATCCAAATCGTCACCTCCCAAGGAGAAGAAAAGCGAATAAAAAAGTAAGTAATGATAATCAAGGGCTGCTCTAATAAGGCAGCCTTTTTTTATGATGGGGCTCCGACTTGTCAAAAAGCACGGCGCCATGCATTTGCGGAAAGCGACTAAGAATTTGGTTTGGGCCCGCTAATTACAAACGATGGCCGGGATCATTGCACTGATTACATCAAACTCAATAGCTTCCAAAAAACTTCCGGGTGAACCATTCGAGGCTGATGAAGGCAAGCGCGAGCCAGAATACCCATTTCAAATTTACCAGGCTGTTATACGTTTCTTCCGAATGAATGACACGTTTCGCCCGGGTTGCCGAAAGGTCCGCCTGCAACTGTGGCAGCTGTTGTAGTGTATAAAATTTGCCTCCCGTATTGGCCGAAAGCTTGCGCAACATCTCAAAGTCGGCGGTAAGATTCTGAAGTTCGATCTGCCTGGCCACGACGGCAAATTCGCCCCGAACTTCTTCGACCCGGTTGTTCATCGTGGTCCTCGAACGGAACTTATACACGCCTTCTTTCAGATCACCGATTGCATACCGGACGTTGCCGGCACTGGTGGTATAGCTGTATGATTTTGATACTTTGTCGTCACCGGTAACCTCAATATCAATTTTGTTTCCGTAAATAGGTTCAAAGATATCGTTGTATACCTGACTTTCGAATACAACGGATTCGGCATCCGAAAAGTCCTGGCGGATCGGATAACTCTTAAACCTTCGCTTATCCTCAGTGGTACTGAGATACTGAACAAGTTTGCCAAACAATTCATCGAAGCCCAGGGTTTTTTCGGTTCGGTCGTATTCATTCAGTCGCCAACGCCATAGACCTTCGCCCAGCATCATGCCGACCTTCCGTCCCGACTGGCTTTCAACGGCGAGTAACGGCCTGTCCGTTGAAACACTACCGACTTTTTGAAACAGCAGGGGAATTGCTGAATCAGGGACGCGAATTTTTCCGAAGTGCACCGATACAGGAGGGAAGTCCTGAAATACCGTCGTTGCTTCGGGAGATAATGAAAAATTACTGAATGATGCATTTACTACCGGGGTAACCTGATCGAACTCGCGGGGTGGAGCATCAAATTTGAGTGGTAAATTATGTTGCGCCAGTGTCCGAAGGTCGGTCTGCTGACCAATGACAAAAAGCAATGATGCTTTCGTCTTCAGGAATTGCTGAAACACGGCATTGGTCTGACCCCGGAGGTCTGGCGACTGATGAAAAATGACCAGGTCTATTTTGTCAGGTGAAATAGATTTAAGGGCATCCTCTTTTAACCCCGGTATGTGCAGTATAAAATCATAATTGGAATTTTGCTCAATTACTTCGCGAAGTGGTTTGATATCGGGATGGGGAGACGCGGCGACAAGAAGGATTTTCTTCTTACCCTCAATAACCTCAACAAAGATCGAAGCACGATTATTACGATGGTTGCTTTCGCCTTCTTTTTCAGCGATAGCAATGTCAAGTTTCTGGATACCCTGCTCATCCGCCGAGGCAAGGAAGTCGAAAACAAGAAGTTGATCGTCCTGGTTTCTTTTCGTTTGCTTTTCAATCACCTTTCGCTTCCTCGATAACGAAACTTCTACGGGCTCGTTGGGCAGGTTCTTGATTTGCACTTCAACCCTCACCGGAAATCGATTTCCCTGATAGGCGATCCGGTTGAAAGCGATGTTTCTGATGGCCAGGTCCATTCTCTGGCTGGTGTCTCCGAGTCCCACACTGTAAACAGGAAAGTTATAGCTTCCATAAAGGGGCGAAAGTCCTGCTGTGTATATCCCATCCGTTGGCAGGATTACGCCGTTTATGTTCCTGCCCTCGTTCTCATGGACAATATTCTTCAAGGCGGTGTGAAGATCAGACTTCTCGCCTGAGTAAAGCACCCGTCCATCGATTTCATCTCCGTCAAGGTTCACCATTTGAACGTCGAACCCTTGCTCATCCAACTCCTCTCGGGTCTGCTTAAGTTGCCCCTGAAGTCTTAACAACTGAATTGAGTCCGTTGTTTGAGCCACGGACGATGTATGGTCATATAAGACAATGAACAGAGGTTTTTCAAAGTAATTGCTGATTTGTCGAACCACCGGGCCGAGCAGGAGAAACAGCAACAGAAATGTGATTAAAAATCTGACAGCGAAAAACGCATAGTTCCATTCTTTGGGCCAGGGATTCTTCGTGTTGTAAAGGAGATAGGCAACTCCGGCCGCAACCAGCCCGCAAACGATCACAAAGATCGGGGATGTATCGAGTATGAGTCTTTGGTGATCCATTATTTTGCGGGTTGATCAAGGTTTAGCGTAAGATAACCGCTGCCCCTGCTGCGGGCAATCGTTTTTACGTCAGTAGCCGTATTTGTCTTTCCAGAGGGCGCGGAGGTATTTTCTAAGCTCGTCTTCGCGCGCGTTTTTGCCGGGTTCGTAAAATCTGGTACCCTTCACGTTATCCGGTAAGAACTCCTGATGTACAAAATTATTTTCGAAGTCGTGCGAATATTTATAGCCTTTTCCGTAGTCAAGTTGCTTCATCAGTTTCGTCGGCGCGTTCCGGATATTTAAGGGTACAGGTAAATCTCCGGTGCGGTGGACCGTCTGAATGGCTTTTTCGATAGCCATATAACTGGCGTTGCTTTTAGGCGAGCTCGCCAGATACACGGCACACTGAGCAAGAATAATCCTTGCTTCAGGGTACCCGATAACAGTTACTGCCTGAAACGCATTGGTGGCCATTATAAGTGCCGTTGGATTCGCGTTACCTATATCTTCCGAAGCCAGAATGACCATTCGGCGGGCAATGAATTTCACATCTTCCCCGCCCTCCACCATGCGTGCGAGGTAGTACACCGCAGCATTGGGGTCGCTACCGCGAATGCTCTTGATAAAGGCTGAGATGATGTCATAATGCTGTTCTCCGCTCTTGTCGTAAATAGCGATGTGCTTTTGGGCGAGGTTGATCACCAATTCGTTTGTAACTTCAACCGACCCGGTGGTGGCGTTCGCGATAAGCTCAATCAGATTCAGCAGTTTACGTCCATCACCGCCTGATATATTCAACAGTGCTTCGTGTTCTTTCACGATGATATCCCGGTCGGGAATTCCAACTTTGAGCGCCTGTTCAACGAGGGTGAGCAGTTTTTCTTCCGATAGCGGTCTAAGGGTATACACCTGGCATCTCGAGAGCAAAGCCGAATTGACTTCAAACGATGGATTCTCTGTGGTTGCACCAATCAGGGTAATCGTTCCTTTTTCAACTGCGCCGAGTAGCGCATCCTGCTGTGATTTATTGAATCTGTGAATCTCGTCGATAAAAAGGATGGACCGCGGAGCGTGCCGGGCCTTTTCAATCACCTCGCGCACGTCTTTC
This sequence comes from Bacteroidota bacterium, assembly GCA_023417785.1. Classification (GTDB taxonomy): domain Bacteria; phylum Bacteroidota; class Bacteroidia; order Cytophagales; family Cyclobacteriaceae; genus Ohtaekwangia. Next base: position 95,572 of record JAEZEH010000129.1, on the reverse strand, counting down.
ACGCCGGCGCTCACAGCGCTCAACGTATAAAAAGGTTTCTTTGCTTCGTTCGCAATAATATTGGCAATGGTCGTCTTTCCAACACCCGGAGGTCCCCACAGAATCATTGATGGAACATTCCCCTGACGCAGCGCTTTGCGAATGATGCCGTTTTCTCCGGTAAGATGTTCCTGCCCGACCAGTTGGTCAAGGCTGGAGGGACGCATTCGTTCGGCTAAAGGAATGTCGGCGGAAATTAACACGTTAATCTATACAAGGATTAGTGAGACGACGAGGTTGATCACCAATGCGGCGATTATAAAGAAACAAAAAATGATGTTGAAAGTGCCGAATTTTAGCAGAGTTTTCCACCACGGTTGTTGGTAAACCCGCTTCATGGCAAGCAACAGATAGATACCGATCCAGAAGAAGATCACCACATTCAGGAATTTTAGATAGGGGATTAACTCAAGAACCATCATGAGACTTCCCGCAAGAAAAAAGAAGTTATAATAATGAATCGAGAAGACCAGGTGTTCCGAATAATAGAAATCTTTTCGGATGTAAAGCGCTTTTAGGATGAGGGCAAATAATGGTAATAGCAGGAAAAGCATTTTCGGCACATTCGAGGTGAAGCTCTCCGTAAAAGCCTGGCTGAAATCATGACCCCGCCCCTTGAATCGCTGATCCAGTTCGATTTCCTTTTTCCGGATTTTACTTTTCCAGAAGCCGTCTCGCTCGGTAGCTGGTAATGCCTGCTGTGCGCTGTCGTACTGCTTCGGGGATTTATACTTAGCGACTTCTTTATCGAAGTCCTCCATTTTGAAGTCCGAACTACTTTGGTCTGAGTAATTGACAATCCCTTTGTTTTTCGGGTCCGGAATTACATTGTATAGCAGGAAAAAGACAAAGCTTATAAACACATACAAACGGGCGGGGTGATAATGTCTTTCGCGTTTTCCCGCATTGTAATCTAACGGAAGTCGTCCGGGGTGAAACAAAAGATATTTCCCAGTTCTAAGAAATTTCGACTCAAAACTGATGAACGACGAAACAAAATTGGTGAAGAGCTCGCCTAACGTCTGGCGCCGCGGAATCCGTTTTTGGCCGCATTGGGAGCAATATATTCCGGTAAGTTCGGCGCCACAATTAAGGCAGTTCGATTCCTGGTCATCCGGAAGTCCCGTCTGTTCCGCTTCCACAAAAGCTTCAGCCGCTGAAAGTGATTTATGAAGGTCCATGGCACCGGAATCCCTAGCCGATGTATTGATTAATTCGGTCGATTAATTTACTAAACTCAACCGGTTTGGCGAAATAGTCGTCGAACCCCTGGTTCAGTAACTCGTCTTCGTTTTCGGGTAGTGAGTACGACGTAATGGCAATAACGCGAACCTCTTTGTATTCGGGAATCGTCTTGATTTTTTTCAGGGTGTCCGTGCCGTTCATTTTGCCTGCGCCAAGATTTACATCCATCAAAATGATGTCGAATTTTTCTTCATTGACCTTTTTCAAACAGGTCTCTCCGTCGTCGACCTGTGTTACATCAAATTCAAGCCCCAGCATCTTTCCCATAAGCATGGCATTTACAGGGTCATCTTCCACATGAAGGATCTTTTTCATAACGGTGGGTCCGGCGTATTTGAATCGAAAGATATTAAATTCCTGATGCGAAAAACCAGAGTTCGAACAAGGCCGGCACCAAACTATCAGAAATTCATTTAAGTTTAGCGGCCGGGTAATCCTTAAAATGATCCTATGTTATGTGAGAGCATTGTCACTGTTCACGAGCAATCGGCTTTTCATGATTTTTTTAAATTAAAGACGGGATTTTTTGGTTTATATGAGCGATCCGCTATTTTTGCAGTCCCATAACAACTACCAATGAACTTTTGATGTGTTCGGGTAGTTTTATACGAAATCAATAATCTGATAGGTTTCAGATTTAGAAAACATATCGCGGGGTGGAGCAGTTGGTAGCTCGTTGGGCTCATAACCCAAAGGTCACAAGTTCGAGTCTTGTCCCCGCTACTAAAAAAAAGGCGACCTGGTCGCCTTTTTTTATTTTTGAGATATTCACCAAAAAAATGACTTCAAACGCCTTCAGGTCCGGATTCGTCAGCATTGTGGGCAAGCCCAACGTGGGGAAATCTACCCTTATGAACCGGCTTGTCGGTGAGAATGTTTCGATCGTTTCAGCCAAAGCCCAGACAACCCGGCACCGGATCATGGGAATTCTGAGTGGTGAGGACTATCAAATTGTATATTCCGACACACCCGGTATCCTCGAACCTAAGTACTCGTTGCAGGATGCGATGATGAGTTATGTAAGAGTGTCGCTTCAGGATGCAGACCTGATTTTGCTGGTCGTTGGCGTAGAGGATCAGTTTGATCCGGAAACTTTTGCCCGCTTCCAAAAAATCGAAACGCCCGTTTTGTTAATCATCAACAAAATAGATCTGGCGAAAGGAACGCAGCTGAACGACAAAATCGAATACTGGAAACAGTCCTTGGGCAACGTAACCGATGTGTACACGGTGTCCGCCAAAAACGGAACTCATGTGGAGGGACTTCTTCCAAAAATCCTTGAACACATTCCGGTCCACCCGCCATATTTCCCATTGGATGAGTTCACTGATAGAAGCGAAAGGTTTTTTGCTTCGGAGATAATCCGTGAAAAGATATTGCTGAATTACGAACAGGAAATTCCCTACAGCACCGAAGTTGTTATCGAAGCGTTCAAAGATGAAAAGGATTTGATTCGCATAAGTGCAGTAATCTACGTGGAACGCGACTCGCAAAAAGGTATACTGGTCGGAAAGGCGGGAAGCGCTATCAAGAAAATGGGAACGGAAGCAAGAAAAGACATGGAAGTCTTTTTTGGAAAGAAAATCTTTCTTGAAACCCATGTGAAAGTCGCGGCCAACTGGCGGAAGGAGAGACATCGTCTGCGTCAGTTCGGATATCTTGAGTAGTTTGTAGAGTTAGAAAAATCACGAATCAAAAATGGCTAACATAGTCGCAATAGTAGGACGACCTAACGTAGGGAAATCCACCCTGTTCAACCGCCTTGTTGAAAAGAGACAGGCAATCATGGATAATGTGTCGGGCGTCACGCGCGACCGCCACTACGGATACGCGGAATGGTGTGGTAAGTTTTTTACGGTGATTGATACGGGTGGATATGTTAAAGGATCGGAAGACAAGTTCGAGTCGGAAATCAGAAAACAGATTAAGCTGGCGATTGATGAAGCTTCCGCGGTAATCTTTATGGTTGATACGCGCGATGGCCTTACAGGCTTCGATAAAGACTTTGCCAATGTTTTGCGTGCTTCCAACAAACCGATATTCATCGCTGCAAATAAGACTGACTCGCCGGACAAATCCGTGTTGAGTAATGAATTTTATGGGCTGGGGCTCAATGCCGAGATATTTCCTGTAAGCGCGGAAAATGGAAGTGGAACGGGGGAATTATTAGACGCCCTGGTGGAGGTTTTCCCTTCGGAAGGACAGGAGGATCCTGATGCCGGTATTCCAAAAATTGCCATCGTAGGACGGCCAAACGTAGGTAAGTCGTCTCTGCTGAATGCGTTGCTTGGCACCGAGCGCAGCATCGTAACCGATGAGGCCGGAACAACGCGGGATGCAATCCATTCTTACTACAAGATGTTTGGTCAGAATTTCATTCTGATTGATACGGCCGGCGTGAGGAAGAAAGGGAAAGTGAAAGACGATATTGAATTCTACTCGGTTCTGCGGTCTCTGCGAGCTCTGGAAGAAAGCGATGTGTGTATTGTCGTTATCGACGCTGAAAGAGGCGTCGAATCGCAGGATGTAAATCTCATCAGCCTCGCGCAGCGCCAGGGAAAAGGAATGGTAATAATGGTTAATAAGTGGGATCTTGTAGAAAAGGATTCCAAAACAGCCGATAAGTACCGCAAGCAGATGCTGGAAAAGATTGCTCCTATCGATTACATACCCGTGATTTTTGCTTCAGTCCTGAACAAGCAAAGAATCTTCCAGGTGATTGAAAAGGCTGTTGAAGTTTATGGAAACAAGACCAAAAAGATTCCGACTTCACAGGTGAACGACGTACTGCTACGGGAGATTGAGCGTTACCCGCCTCCGTCGATGAAAGGAAAACACATTCAGATCAAGTACATTACACAGGTGAATGCGAGGTTTCCTTCGTTTGCATTTTTTTGCAATCTGCCCCAATATATTCAGGGATCCTATGAGCGGTTCCTGGAAAACAAAATAAGGGAGCATTTTACATTTGAAGGCGTCCCTGTGCGATTGATCTTCCGAAAGAAGTAATTCGCAGGAAGGTTGTGTCCGGTTCGCAGGCCTATTGCTATATTTGGGCCAAATTTAACCTGTTAACTATGAAAAAAATCCTTTCATTTGCAGCTGTACTCGCTTTTGCAGTTGCTGTAGTATCTTGTGGCCAAAGCGCAGATAATAACGCTGCTGAAACTCCGGCTACAGAAGAAGCGCCTGCTGTTGAGCAGGATGAAATAACAAGCGATACGCTTGATACCAGCATGCCTGAAGCGGATACCCTTCAGAACTAAAACCGAAAAACGTATCAACGGAGAAGGCTTTAGATTCTAAAGCCTTTTTTTATATGACCCCGGCCAACGTCTTAAAAATTATCGAGACTCATATTCCTGCCGCCGCGGTGGAATATTGTTTTCAACTTTGGAAACAAAGCCCCTTCGAGCTGAAGGTCACCAAAAGCAGGAATACAAAAGTGGGGGACTTTACCAGTAAGGGAAGTAAGCATCACCCGAGGATCACGCTTAATAACGACCTTAACCCGTATCTGTTTCTTCAAACATATATTCATGAGGTTGCACACCTGCATGTGTATCTGCGTCACGGGAACCGCGTCGATCCGCACGGCGACGAGTGGAAGACGACGTTCACGGATTTGATGATTCCGCTGCTTTGGGAGGCGGTATTCCCTGAAACCATTTTGCATGAATTACGCAGGCACATGATCAACCCTAAAGCGAGTTCATATGCCGATGCAAAACTGATCGACGCATTCCGGAAATTCGACAAGAACGCCGCGACTTACGTAACGTTGGATCAACTACCGGAAGGAAGCATTTTTCAATTCCATAAACGCTATTTCAAAAAGGGGAAATTGAAAAGAACAAGGGTGCTCTGTCTCGAGTTGAAGTCAAAACGTACTTATCTTGTTCCCGCCGATGCAGTTGTGAATAATGTTCAATTGAGTCTTCTTTGAATCAGGCCGTTAACCAGATCAAAAAAATTTAACGGCGTCATGGTCCGCCAGCGGTCTACCTGTAATGTGCCGCCCATCACTACATAGGAATCGATGTTATATTTTTGCATTTCCTGCTGGACAAACTCCGGAAACGAAACGGCTGCGATCCACCCGTCTTCCACTTCTTCGAACCATTCTTCGTAGTACGCGTCGTCGGAGCCGTGAAAGTTGAGGACGTTTTCACCAATAAGAATAAACTTGCTGATATTCTCCTTCAAAAAAAATTCAATCAGGTTGCGTTTGAGGGTCATGATGTCATTATTGATCGCGTCATTCCATTCGCCGATCAATTCAATCACAGTGAAACCGAGGGTGTAGTCGGTAAACAGGACTTTCGCGTAAAGCGTCTCTGATCCAAAAGCATCCCACGCCGGATCAATATAATATCCGTAGATCGTTTCTGTATAGAGATCGTAGTTGTATTCCTTGCCAAAAAAAGGCAGGCGGTCATCGAGTGATGGATCGTAATATTTCAGCCAGTTATGATATGGTTCGATCTGATGCATTGCTTCGGCGGCTTTCTACGGCATTCCTCACGGAACCGTATTGCTTCAAAAGTTCTTCCGCTTCGGCCACATCCACTCCGAGTTCTTCCATGATCATGCGTATACCCCGGTCGATAAGCTTGTAGTTGGTAAGTTGCATATCAACCATTTTGTTCCCTTTCACTCTTCCCAGTTTTATCATGGTCGTGGTTGAGATCATGTTCAGAACCAGCTTCTGTGCCGTACCGGCTTTCATTCGAGTACTTCCTGTTACAAATTCGGGGCCTACTACCACTTCAATCGGGAAATCGGCTTGTGCGGCGACTGCCGTTCCTGAATTGCAGGTTATGCACGCCGTGATGATCCCGGCCTCGCGTGCTTTTTTCAGCCCGCCGATCACATAAGGAGTCCGCCCCGAGGCAGCAATACCAATGAGAACATCCTGCTGATTTATGCTGAATGCTTCGAGGTCTTTCCAGGCTTGCCCGGGATCGTCCTCAGCGTGTTCAACTGCCTTTCGAATAGCAGCGTCACCTCCGGCGATAATGCCGATCACTTTACCGTGGGGCATGCCATACGTAGGCGGAATCTCCGACGCATCTACAATTCCTAATCTGCCGCTTGTTCCTGCACCAATGTAGAATAATCTTCCCCCGCCACTCATTTTTGAAATGATTTGTCCAACAAGCGCTTCAATGGCCGGGATGACCCTGGCAATCGCCGTGGGGACTGTCTGATCTTCGCGGTTGATGTTGCTTAATAACTCACGAACGGACATGTTCTCCAGGTGCTCGTAATGCGACGCTGACTCAGTCGTGTTCACGCTACTTTATTTTGATGGTACAAAGTCAGGCCGGCAATCGGGCCTTCGAGAATGTTTTTTACAGTTATCCCTTTATCATTTGCGACCTGACGTAAGATATTGCTAAAGTGATAGGCTACCGAACCGGTAAAATGAACTTTCAGGTTCTTGTAGTCCGGGTATTGCATTACATTGTTTTCATAAAAGACGCGAAAGCGTTCCGCGACCAGGTTGTAACAGTAGGGCTCTTTCAGGTGGTCGAAAAGAAAGCGGGTAAACGTTGCAAGAAATGCACTCGGCTTTTCCTTTTGATAAACCTTCTCCAGGAACTCCTCCCGGGAAAACGGATATCGGTCATGAAAACTGTCCGCGAGATTTGACGGTAATTTCTTCCGCAGGAAATCAACGAGAAGGGTCTTCCCCATGTCAGCACCGGACCCTTCGTCGGCCAGTATCCAGCCCAGATTGGCGACATTCTCAATGATATTTTTCCCGTCGTAAAGGCAGGAGTTAGAACCCGTTCCCATTATACATGCGATTCCCGGCTCATGTCCGCATAAAGCGCGCGCGGCAGCGAGAAGGTCCCACCCGATCTCGATTTCGGCATCTGGAAAAAAATCCAGAAAGGCCGATTTGATTGCCAGCTGGTTTTTCTCCGAGGATACTCCCGCGCCATAAAAAAAAACCTGAGAAACAGGTTCGTGTATAAGGGGAAGGAGCGATTGTTCTACGGTTGTTTTCAGGTCGGCAATGGGTTGATAGTAGGGATTAAAACCTGGCGCGCTGGTCTGGGAGATTTTTCCGGCGTTGTCAATAAGTCGCCAATCCATTTTGGAGCCACCGCTATCGGCAATTAAAATCATGGTAAGTCAGCTAAGTTATAACAGCCCTTCTTTTGAAGGAAGCAAAGCTACATTTCCTGGAGGAAGAATAAAATAACTTTTGGATAAATGTGTGCGCACACATCAAGAAAATATAGGGCTAATTTGACTTTAATCGGCCTACGGCGGTGAATTTATCGAAAACAAACTCGGTGTGAGGAGCGTCTGCCAGTTCGTCGGTCAAGTCCTGTCCGGCCCAATGTTCATAGTGTTTGCCATTGCGCCACAATCGAGAATTGCCCACATCGTAAATAATCCCACGAAGAGCGACCCAGATTTCAGGTTTATCCTGGCCGTTTCTAAGAGCTAACTGGGCCCTGGTATATTCAGTGAGGTGGCTGTTCACGCGGTGAGGGCTGTAAGATGGTTGAAATCCTTTACCACGGTATAAAGAAACGTTACCGGAGGTAAATCGGAATTAACACCCAGGACGGACTTAATCTTCTCGGCGAGTAATATCACCGGTTTGCTGTTGCCATAGTTTTTGTTAACCTCCAGCGCCTGCTGAATCAACTCGATATCCCGCGAAGTCAGGTTTGCAACCTCATGAAACACGGGGACATAAGAGGCATCAGGTACGACAAAGATCTTTTCCGCGGTTACGTCCGCTTCTTTCTTGATTTTAACAACGGAAGTTCCTGCCGCAATGTCGCCCAATCGTTGACCTTTGTCTCCTGCTGCAATGGCGATCATGGCAACGGCTCCGCTGCTAACGTAAAAGTCCACGAACTGAAAAAGGCACCGAAGAACATAGTCGCCCAGGGTCGCGGGGGTTCCGTCAAGACGCACAACCTGGATCTTCATAACCATTTTGCCGGGAGTCTGTCCGTTCATGAGAAACTCGCAAACCTGTGCATAAAGGAAGTATGGAATGGCTATCGCGGTAACCGGAATCCACACGGATCGTACCTCAAGCTTTACGAGTAATGCGATCACCGCGAAAATGTAAACCAAAAGGATCAGCTGGTCTATAAAATACGCCACAAGCCGATCTCCGACACTTGCCAGTGGATAATGAATGTAAACATTTTGAGTTGTCTCTACACGAATGGTTTGCATCAACCTGTCTTTTTCTGCAACTTTCAATTTATTGTTTTAAAAATATCCAAAAATTACCAAAAGGTTTATCTGATGTATTTTTTTCGAATTCTCCCGCTGATTTGCGTACTAATGCTCTCTTGTCAGACCGAAAATAAGGTTGCCGGCACATCTGACGAGGCGCTGATGGCCGAGGCCCAATCGCTTGCCCAGCGTTTTATATTAACTGACGGCCACGTGGATTTGCCCTATCGTTTAAAAGTGAAAAATTTTCAGCTTGAACGCGAATTTTTGCAAATACCTATTAGTTCCAACGAAGGCGATTTCGATTATGAACGTGCCCGGAAAGGCGGCCTCGATGCGCCATTTATGGCTATTTACATTCCCGCCCGCGAACAACAGAAACCAGATATGGGAAAGATCCTCGCCGACACATTGATCAATATGGTAAGAGGAATATCAAAGGCTCATCCGGATAAATTTGCGTTGGCAAATACACCTCAGGAAATAATTGCCAATACGGCGGAAGGAAAGATGTCACTTCCTATGGGCATGGAAAACGGCGCTCCTATCGGAACCGATATACGCAACGTTGCTTACTTCTTCGAAAGAGGAATCCGTTACATTACGCTGACGCACAGCAAGGATAATCAGATCTGCGATTCTTCGTACGACACGCTCAACACCTGGAATGGATTGAGTTCGTTCGGTGAGCTTGTCGTTCAGGAGATGAATCGCGTTGGCATGATGGTGGATATTTCCCACGTTTCCGATAGTACTTTTTACGATGTGATGCGGATTACCAAAGCACCTGTGATCGCTTCACATTCCTCCTGCAGAAAATTTACACCGGGATTCCAACGAAATATGAGTGATGACATGATTCGCAGTCTTGCTGACAACGGAGGGGTTATCCAGATCAACTTTGGTGCGTCGTTTATCGACTCCGTTGCACGGGTCAACACTAAATTACTCGATTCGCTTGAAAACATACTTAAAGACAAGGGCCTGACCTCAAGAGACGCGGATGCGCAGCCTGTCATCGACCAGTTCGTTAAAGACCATAAAACGCTCTATTCTGACGTGGAACGAGTTGCCGACCATATCGACCACGTGGTGAAGCTCGTTGGTATCGACCACGTTGGCATCGGATCAGATTACGATGGCGTGGGGGACAGCCTTCCCGTCGGACTGAAAGACGTCTCGCAATATCCAAATTTAATTTTCGTATTATTGAAACGCGGTTATACGGCAGATCAGATCGAAAAAATATGCTCGGGGAATGTCTTCCGGGTGTGGAACAAAGTGATCGAGCTCGCAGCCGTACAGTAACCTATACGGTTCATACAGACCTGACCTGACATGAAAGAAGCTGCTTTTATAAAGCAAAATAAAGCCCGTTGGGAGGAATTCGAGAAAGTGGTAAAACACCAATCCGATGCCCATCCAGATCGTTTGGCAGAACTCTTCATTCAGATTACCGACGACCTTTCCTTCGCGCGTACACAATATCCGGAAAGCCGGACCACCGAGTACCTGAATTCGCTTGCCAGTAAAGTCCATCTCCGGATTTATAAAAACAAGCGTGAAGAATCCAGCAGGTTTGTTACGTTCTGGAAATATGAGCTTCCTATGGTCATGTACGAGACGCGGAAGCCGCTTTTATATGCCTTTGTAATTTTTATGGTTGCCGCAATGATCGGCGTAATTTCGAGCCTCCACGACGAAACCTTTGTGCGCCTTATTCTCGGCGACGGCTATGTAAACATGACTCTCGAAAATATCCGCAAAGGGAATCCTACCGACGTGTATTCCGGTATGAATGAAATCTCTATGTTTTTTCTTATCGCATGGAACAACATCATGGTGTCATTCAAGGTGTTCGTATATGGTATCTTCACATCCCTTTTCAGTGGGTTCGTTCTTTTTCAGAATGGCGTGATGGTTGGCGCGTTCGTTAGTTTTTTCTATAAAGAGCAACAGTTTGCCCAGGCTTTTCCGGTGATCATGCTCCACGGAACGGTCGAACTCTCTTCAATTGTCATTGCTGCAGCAGCAGGTTTTGAGATGGGGAATAGTCTGATTTTCCCCAAAACTTACTCACGTTTGGTGTCTTTTCAGAAAGGTGCGATCCGCGGTCTGAAAATCGTAGTCGGCCTTGTACCTTTCTTCATTCTGGCAGCGTTCATTGAATCCTTTATTACACGGTACGCATTCATGCACTGGAGCTTCAAGACTTTAGTCATTGGCCTGTCAGCGATATTGATGATATATTATTTTGTAATCTACCCGTTAAAACTTAAGCGAAATGGAGACAATGGAGGTGATCACCCTGCAGCGCGCACGTGATTTTGGTCGACGAATCAACGCTACATTCGAATTTATCAAACAGAATTTCAAAGGATTGACAAAGTCCATTCTGGTGATCGCCGGACCCTCGGTGCTGTTAAGCAGTGCGCTACTGGCCACGATGGCCAGCGATCTGTTTGGCGTTTTTTCTTCGGCCGTGGGCAACCCGGATATAACGCTGACCTATTTCATGTCCGTCAGCTTTTGGGCGCAGATCGTGCTTATCATGGTGCTGTTTTTTATTTCCAGCGTAATTACCATTGCCACTTTCAATGGCTACATAATCCTCTACGATGAAAAGAAGACGAATAAAATTGAGGTCCACGACGTGTGGGACAAGGTCCGTTCCTCCTTCTGGATGTATGCCGGTTCGATGATCCTCTTCTTTTTCGTGTTTATGGTGTTGTACGTCGGCGTCATAATGATTTCGATGATCTTTGCCATGATCTCTGAATTATTTGTTTTCATAAGCATTTTGGGCATCTATATAGGAATTCTGTACTTCATGGTTGGGGCGTCGATGACGTTTTTCATCCGCGACTATGAAAAGAAGGGTTTTTTCGAAGCGCTTTCCAGATCCTTCAAGCTGGTACGAGGAAAGTGGTGGAGTACTTTCGGATTCGGCTTTATTATTTATTTCATCATGAGCTCAGTGGCGGGGTTGGTGGTCATCCCTTTTTACATAATCCTATTCGTCCAGATATTTCATTCGGTTGAATCCGGCGGGGAACCCCAGTTCACTTCGGGAATACAGTGGAGTTTCATTATCTTCTTCACGCTGTACTACCTTGTTAGCATAATCCTGAACATGCTTCCCAACATCGCCATAGCATTCCAGTACTTCAACCTCGTTGAATTAAAGGAGGCACGTGGACTGATTAATGAGTTCGAAAATATTGGCCAGCAGGCTCCCGGTAGAACCGAAGAAGAACATTACTAATTTTCGGCGAGTGAGGGTTGCTCTTCTTTTTTTTCTGCTCGTTATTAGTGCTGGTTGTCTGGCGCAGGCTGGACCAATGATTCCTGATTTATCCGAATCGGATGATCCGGTAGGTTCGACGGATACACTAACCGTTGAAAGAAGGGGATTTGATAAGGCCAACGTTGAATCGTTTAAGAACGACCCTGATTTTCAATATAAACAACCTCCGACGATCGCCGAAAGCCTTTGGGATCGTTTCCTCTCATGGCTAAATGAACTGATCCGTTCATTCTTTAATGGGGCATTTACAACAGATTGGGGCAGGATGATATCGTACGTTCTCGGTATCGCAGTCCTGGTTATTGTTATTATGGCTATTCTAAAGGTTGACGCCTTCAAAGTATTCTATCGCGCTCAGGGAGCTAGTCCGATCAGGCATGAGGTGCTTGACGAAAACATTCACGAAATAGATTTTGATAAGGAAATTCAGCATGCGATGGACCAGCAGGACTACCGTCGCGGCATCCGACTTTTATTTCTATTCGCCCTGAAGATCCTGTCTGACCAGCACCTCATCACCTGGGAACAAGGCAAGACGAATCATGACTACGTAAATGAAGTTCAGGAGGAGGCGATGAGAAACTGGCTCAGGCAACTTAGTTATTACTTCGATTATGCCTGGTATGGCAACTTTGTGGTGTCGCGCGAAATGTTTGAGCGGGTAAACAGCGTTTTTTCCTCACGTAAAGGCGCCGGAAAATGAAAGACTGGAAGTACATACTTTATGTAACCCTCGCCGTGGCTGTTTTTGTAGGCATCAAGTTAATCAGCCCGAAGCAGTATAACTGGACCGTTACTTTTGCCGCGGAGGACAGAAATCCGTATGGAGGCTATGTACTTTCAAAATTACTACCCTCGATCTTTCCCGAAGCTTCTATTGAGCACTCTTACCAAACCTTGTACGAGATCAAGGACTCCCTGAAGCGCGACGGTAATATATTAATTGTGTGCAACAGGTTCCAAAGTGAACCCGCAGATACACGGGCACTTCTCGGGTTCATTCACCAGGGCGGAAACGCTTTTATCTCCGCGCAACACTTTTGGGGCACGCTTCAGGATTCGCTCGGATTTGGTGCCGCTGACTACTTTTGGAAACACGGGAATCTGCTTAACCGAAATGACACATCCTACCTCAGGTACGCATCTCCGGTGTTTGATACAACAAAACGTTTTTACTTCAGGAGGGATAATATTCCGAACTACTTCAATAAGCTTGACTCAACAACAACGTCTGTGATTGCCCGAAATGATCTTGGTCTGCCCGTTACGTTGCGGATCAAATGGGGGAAAGGAAATCTCATTGTGAACAGCACACCGCTCATGTTCACCAATATCTATCTGCTTTCTGGGGAGAACAATGATTTTGTTTCCGGCCTGTTATCGTATCTGCCAAAAGATGATGTTCAGTGGAGTGAATACTATCAGTTTGGCCGCATGGAGGGCAGGTCGCCACTCCGGTTCATTCTGAAAACCAAGCCATTAAAGTGGGCATACTACATCACCGTTTTCGCCCTTCTTTTGTTCATTGTTTTTGAGATGAAACGGAGACAACGCGTGATCCCTGTTATAAAGCCACCGGAGAACACGACGCTTCAGTTTGTTACTACCATCGGAAATCTCTATTATCAAAACAACGAGCACCGGAATATTGCAGAGAAAAAGATACTTTTCTTGCTCGACCAGATTCGAAGCAGATATTGGCTAAGCACTACCAGGCTTGACGATGAGTTCATAACAACACTGAGCAAAAAATCAGGCAAACCTGAAGAGGATATTCGTAATTTATTCACGCTGATAGGTGAAATTCGATTTAGCAAAGAAATCAGCCAGGATACCCTTATAAAACTCAACACGCAGATTGAGCAATGTGGTTTATAGTTTAAGATATATTAAAGAAATCAGATGGAAGATAAAGTTTTTGAAAGTCGCGTCGACCTTTCGGGTCTCAATGAGAGCCTTATAAAGATCAGAACGGAAATTGGTAAAGTCATCGTCGGTCAGACTGCCATGGTTGACTTACTGATCACGGCAATCCTTGCCGACGGGCACGTTCTTATTGAAGGAGTGCCGGGCGTGGCAAAAACGCTGACGGCAAAATTGCTTTCAAAAATTGTTTCGGTGGATTTCTCGCGGATCCAGTTTACGCCCGACCTTATGCCTTCGGATGTGTTGGGGACCTCGGTGTACAATATGAAGGATTCTACCTTTGAATTTAAGGCGGGCCCGATCTTCAGTAATATTGTGCTGATTGATGAAATCAACCGTGCTCCCGCCAAGACTCAGGCTGCTCTGTTCGAAGTGATGGAGGAACGCCAGGTTACCGTCGACGGGACAACGTACCCCCTACATGCACCATATATGGTGGTTGCTACACAAAATCCCGTAGAGCACGAAGGAACGTATCGGCTTCCTGAAGCTCAGCTGGATCGGTTTCTATTTAAGATCGTTGTTAACTATCCGTCGCTGGAGGAAGAAATAGCAATCATCAGCGGCCACCACACGCGCAGAGGTGCCATGCCAACTGCTGAGATTGTTCCTGTATTGACTGCGGAGGAGATTAAACGCTATCGTGAATTGGTTCAGCAGGTATATGTTGAACAACACCTGCTGCGCTACATCGGCCAGATTGTTCACGAGACGCGAAGTAATGCGGGTTTGTTCCTCGGAGCATCTCCGCGTGCATCAGTTGCAATACTCGGAAGTTCGAAGGCTTACGCAGCGTTGCAGGGCCGTGATTTTGTTACGCCGGAGGATATTCAAACCGTGGCTCTCCCGGTGCTTCGTCACCGCGTGATTCTTACACCCGACAAGGAAATGGAGGGAATTACTCCCGATGAAATCGTGAAACAAATGATTGACAAAATTGAGGTCCCCCGGTAAGTGAAACTTATTCGCTCGTTATATCTTAAGAACAGGCTGTTCATCGCAACGGGAGCGATAGTCGCGCTTTTCATTTTGTCGTTTGTGATCAATGGGTTGATCATTGTTCCGCAAGTTCTTTTTTATTTGTTCGTCGCAATTGTGATCACCGAACTGATCCTTTTGTATCGCACGAGGAAGGGGCTTCACGGGTACCGATTCACACCGGAACGCCTTTCGAACGGCGATGAGAATGAAATCCGGATATACCTGCAAAACTTTTATCCTTACCGGATCGACGCTGAGGTCATCGACGAAATACCTCACCAGTTCCAGAAACGCGACCTTAGCTTTGAGATCTCTATCGCCCCCGGTGATTCAAAGGTGATATCTTACTGGCTACGTCCGGTGAAACGCGGTGAGTATTCGTTTGGAACAGTGAATGTTTATGTCTCCACGCCCCTTGGATTGCTTAGTCGTCGCTTCCGTTTCTCGGCTGACGCGCTTGTCCCTGTGTATCCATCGTACCTGCAGATGCGCAAGTATGAGTTAATGGCTATATCAAACCGACTTATTGAAGCGGGTATCAAAAAAATCAGAAAGGTCGGCCAGAACATGGAATTCGAACTAATAAAGAATTACGTGTCCGGCGATGATATCAGAACTGTCAACTGGAAGGCTACTGCACGACGGAGGGAGTTGATGGTAAACCATTTTCAGGATGAGCGTTCACAACAGGTGTTCAGTCTTATTGACAAAGGCAGGCTGATGCGAATGCCTTTCCTGGGACTCAGCCTGTTGGACTATGCCATCAATGCGAGTCTCGTAATATCAAATATCGCCATCCGCAAATCAGACAAGGCGGGATTGATTACGTTTCAGGATACAATAAGTTCAACCGTCGCCGCGGGAAAGCAAAGCGGCCAGATTGGCAAAATCCTCGAAGTGCTTTACAATCAGAAGACGTCTTATCGCGAATCCGACTTTTCAGTTCTATACAATCATATCCGGCGAAAAGTTACCCAACGCAGTCTTATGTTGTTGTTTACAAACTTTGAGTCCATCTACGGATTACACCGGCAACTTCCATACCTGCGGAAGCTGGCAAGTCAGCATTTGCTGGTGGTCATCTTTTTTGAGAATACTGAACTAAAAGAGCTGGTGGAGGAACCCGCTTCCGATCTGCGTGAGGTCTACCATAAGGCGATAGCCGAGAAATTCAGCTATGATAAAAAGATGATCGTTAAAGAACTTGCCCGTCATGGTATTCAGTCGATGCTCTCCGCGCCTGAACACCTGACGGTGAACACGATCAACAAGTATCTTGAATTGAAGGCCAGGGGAATGATATGAGTGAATCACTCCCTGTATTTTAAATAGCCCTTGTTTTCAGTTGACTAACAGCATACTTACATGCCCTGACGGTCAGGGCCATGTATGTGAGGGAAGGATTCACGCATGAGTTTGACGTCATGCATGCGCCATCGGTGATAAATACATTTTTCACGTCGTGCATTTGATTGAATCCGTTTAGCACCGAGTCCTTTTTATTTTTGCCCATGCGCGCTGTACCCATCTCATGGTTCGCGTTACCGGGGAACGACGTATTGACGAACTTTCGAACGTTTTTGAATCCTGCCGCTTCCAGCATTTCGCCTGCACTTTCCGCCATATCTTTCTGCATGGCCAGCTCATTCTCACGGAAATCGCAATCGACGTTAAGGGTATACCTTCCAAACTTATCTTTCTGGTCCTTGTTAAGCGTTAGACGATTGTCGGTATAAGGAAGGCATTCTCCATAGCCGAGCAAAGAAATGCCCCAAGCCCCCGGTTTCTGCACAGCCGTCTTCAATTCGGCGCCGATGCTGTTGCCCATCACAGCGTTTTGCCAGTTCTTTCGTGCCGCGTTGCCCATCAATCCAAAGCCCCGAATATACCCTTCCTGTTTTTGGTTGATGTTTCTGAATCGAGGTACGTAAATACCATTTGGACGCCGCCCCACGTAATACTGATCATCAAAGCCTTCGATATCCGCCGTTGCTCCGGCTTGTTTGTGATGATCCATCAGATTTCGTCCCACCATGTCGCTGTCATTTCCCAGTCCGTTGGGAAATCTGTTCGATATCGAGTTTAGCAAGATAAATGTTGTCCCCAGCGTCGACGCATTGAGGAAGATCAATCGGGCATAGTATTCATGGACTTCATTCGTTTCGGTGTTTATCGCTTCAACTCCGACGGCGCGTTTTTTATTCTCGTCGTACAAAACCTGGTTTACGACCGTATTAGAATGAAGCGTAAGGTTCCCGGTTTCAAAAGCAGATGGAAGCGTACTGGCGTTGGTGCTGAAGTATGCTCCATATGGACAGCCACGGTGGCAAAGATTCCGATGCTGGCAAACACCCCGGCCTTTAATAGGAGCCGTGAGATTCGCTACCCGGCCAATGGTAACCGTCCTGTCAGGAAAGTGTTTGCGCATTTGTTCGCGAAAGTATTTTTCCGCGCAATTCATTTCCATGGGCGGAAGGAACTTTCCGTCTGGAAAATGCGCGATGCCCTCGGGTTGACCACTTACACCGATGAAGGATTCTACATAGTCGTAGTAGGGTTCAAGGTCTTTGTATCGGACAGGCCAGTCGATGCCGTGGCCGTCACGGAGGTTGGCTTCGAAGTCGAGGTCGCTGAACCGGTAGCAATGACGCCCCCATAAAATCGAGCGCCCGCCCACCACGTCTGACCGAATCCAGTCGTATCGTTTGATCTCTGTGTACGGGTTTTCGATGTCATTGATATAAAAATGTTTGTTATCGCCGCGAAAACTGTAATGGCGGGTCTGAATCGGACTTTGCTGGCGGTCTTCGCGCGTAATTCGTCCCGCGTACGGAATTTGCCACACATCGTCGAGAGCTGTCGGATAATTTGGGTGTTCAACCGGTTTTCCGCGTTCAAGCATTAGCACTTTCAGACCCTGCGCGCACAATTCCCTTGCCGCCCACCCGCCGCTTATTCCTGAACCTACCACGATTGCGTCGAATGTTGCAGCCTCTTTACCCTTACTGGAAAAATTCATTTCTGGAACGAATTAAATCAAATCAAATCAAATCAGAACTGCACCCTTTGCCAGGATCGCGCGTCAATGAAACACTTGTGGAGCGCGATTTCAAGGATAATCATTATCAAAAATAAAATTCATATTTAATCGGCATTTTTATTTCCTATTCCGATCTGCGTTTTATTTTTGCGCAATTTTATCCTACCCAAAACAAAAAAATGCCAAGAGACAGAAGTATTCGCTCCGTACTCATCATTGGAAGTGGTCCAATCATCATCGGTCAGGCTTGTGAATTCGACTATGCCGGTTCGCAGGCAGCCCGATCCTTGCGAGAGGAGGGAATTGAGGTGGTTCTGATCAACTCAAACCCGGCGACGATCATGACTGACAAAGTGACCGCCGATCACGTTTATCTCAAGCCGCTAACCAAGAAGTCAATCCGGGAGATCCTTGAAAAGCATCATATCGACGCGGTTTTGCCAACAATGGGAGGTCAGACCGCGCTGAACTTATGTATCGAATGCGAGAAAGCCGGAATTTGGGATCATTTCGGCGTGCGGATCATCGGTGTTGATATCAAAGCAATCGAAACTACCGAAGATCGGGAGAAATTTCGTTTGAAGATGCTGGAGCTGGGTGTTGGCGTTTGTAAAGGTGGAACAGCAACGTCGTTCCTGCTGGGTAAAGAGATCGCGCAGGACATTGGTTTTCCGCTTGTCATCAGGCCATCCTACACGCTTGGTGGAACCGGGGGCGCTTTCGTAAACACGCCAGAGGAATTCGATGAGGCATTGAATCGGGGATTGCACGCTTCGCCGATCCATGAGGTGCTCGTGGAACAGAGCATCATGGGCTGGAAAGAATATGAGCTGGAGTTGTTACGCGATAACATCGGCAACGTGATTATCATTTGTTCCATCGAGAACTTCGATCCGATGGGAATTCACACCGGTGATTCGATCACGGTGGCGCCGGCGATGACGCTCCCCGATACCATTTATCAGCGGATGCGCAACCTGGCGATAAAGATGATGAACGGCATCGGTATGTTCGCTGGCGGTTGCAATGTTCAATTTTCTCTGAACCCAGATAACGACGAAGAGATCATCGGAATTGAGATAAACCCCCGCGTGTCGCGTTCTTCGGCACTGGCATCGAAGGCTACCGGATACCCCATCGCCAAAGTAGCTGCAAAGCTGGCAATCGGATACAACCTCGACGAACTTAAAAATGCGATCACTGGAACAACAACCGCTTATTTTGAACCTGCTATCGACTACGTCATTGTAAAAGTACCCCGCTGGAATTTCGATAAGTTTCAGGGTACTGACCGCAGGCTCGGCCTGCAGATGAAGTCGGTGGGTGAGGCCATGGGCATCGGGCGCAATTTTCAGGAGGCGCTTCAAAAAGCCTGTCAGTCACTGGAGATTCGCAGGAATGGTTTGGGAGCCGATGGCAAAGAGCTCACCAATCAGGATGACTTGCTTTATAGTCTGGCTAATCCCAGCTGGAACCGGATCTTTCACGTCTACGATGCGATCAAACTCGGTATTCCGCTGAAAACAATTTACAACCTAACGAAAATTGATCGCTGGTTCCTGAAGCAAATCGAAGAGTTGGTTGAGCTGGAAAAAACCATGGGCAAATACTCCCTCGATAATATTCCAGTCGACCTGATGCGCTCCGCGAAGGAAAAAGGATATGCTGATCGGCAGATTGCCCATATCTTCGATTGTCTCGAAAGCGAGGTTCGTACAAAACGTTTGGAGATGGGCATTCGCCGGGTGTACAAACTCGTTGACACCTGCTCTGCTGAGTTTGAAGCCAAAACACCTTACTATTATTCTACTTTCGATACCGAGAATGAATCGATTGTTTCCGATAAGAAAAAAGTGATCGTATTGGGTTCTGGTCCGAATCGAATCGGCCAGGGTATTGAATTCGACTACTCCTGTGTGCACGGGGTGCTTGCAGCCCGGGAGTGCGGCTACGAAACGATCATGATTAACTGTAATCCGGAGACCGTTTCAACCGACTTTGACATCGCGGACAAGCTGTATTTTGAACCGGTTTTCTGGGAACATTTGTACGACCTAATCGAACACGAGAAACCGGTAGGTGTAATCGTTCAGCTTGGCGGACAAACCGCGCTGAAGCTTGCGGAAAAACTGGACAAATATGGCATCCGTATCATAGGAACTTCCTTTGAAGCACTCGATCTCGCCGAAGACCGTGGAAGGTTTTCAAACCTGCTTAAAGAGTTGAATATACCGTATCCGGAGTTCGGCGTGGCCAACAACGCCGATGAAGCACTGGAAATCTGCAAAACAATAGGGTTTCCGTTGCTGGTCCGTCCATCCTACGTGTTGGGTGGTCAGAGTATGAAGATCGTGATCAACGAGAAGGAACTTGAACACCATATCCTTGATATCTGGAAATACCTTCCCGATAACAAGGTTCTTCTGGATCATTTCCTGGATGGAGCCATTGAAGCAGAGGCTGACGCAATATGCGACGGGGAGGACGTTTACATCATCGGAATTATGCAGCACATCGAACCCGCGGGAATCCATTCCGGCGACAGCTACGCGGTGCTGCCACCCTACAACCTCGGTGACCTCGTTATGAAACAGATTGAATTCTTTACCGAGAAGATCGCCGTGGCGCTGAAGACTGTCGGGCTGATTAATATTCAGTTTGCCATCAAAAACGACAAGGTTTACATCATTGAAGCGAACCCCCGCGCATCGCGAACGGTTCCGTTCATCTGCAAGGCGTATGACGAACCTTATGTTAACTACGCTACCAAGGTGATGTTAGGGGAGAAGAAGGTCAAAGATTTTACATTCAACCCTACCAAAAAAGGATACGCGATCAAGGAGCCTGTGTTTAGTTTCCACAAGTTTCCCGATGTAAACAAGGAGCTGGGGCCGGAAATGAAATCGACCGGAGAAGCCATTTATTTCATCGATGATTTGATGGATGACTACTTTATGAAGATTTATGCTGAGCGAAATCTTTATTTGAGTCGATAAAAACCCATGAAGAGCCCTCAAAAGGGCTCTTTGGTTTTAGAATCGGGTTTGCCGCTACACATAACCAATAACTGCAAGAAAGCTGACTTTCGAGGGAAGGTTTTTGCGATTGAACCTCTACATTTGTTTCATAGTTATAGAAAAAAGGGAAATCCATGCTAAAAATCGTTCTCATCTTCGCAATAGTTTTCTTCGTGTTGTATAAAATCGGGTCTTTCTTCTTCAAGATTGGCGCCGCGTCACAGCATTTCCGTGACCTCCAGCAAAAGAAAACAGGCTCCAGGCCGGGAAATTCCGCGAAGACGAAAACGGGCAAGTTCACGGGGGGTGAGTATGTCGATTACGAGGAAGTGAAATAAATTCGCCCATTCATGAAAATCCGGTTCTTTAAATACCAGGCAACGGGAAACGATTTTATACTAGTTGATAATCGCCCGGGGTCCCTGAAGCTTTCCTCCGAACAGATTCAGCAGTTGTGTGATCGGAAATTCGGTGTTGGCGCCGATGGGCTGATGCTGATCGAGAAAGACGGTTCTTCAGATTTCAATCTCGTTTACTACAATAGTGACGGCTCCCAAAGCCTGTGTGGCAATGGAAGTCGCGCGGCGGTAATGTTTGCTTCATTTTTGGGCCTCGTGAACGGACGAACCCGGTTTCAAGCATTCGATGGCCCGCATGATGCTGAAATCCAGAATGATGAAACGGTTCGTCTGCGGATGAATGACGTGCGGGAAGTGAAGAAAGTTGGGAACGATTTTTTTGTCCATACGGGGTCGCCGCATTATATCAGAGTGATAGAAAACGCTGAGGATTTTCCGGTTGTAGAAACAGGGCGATCCATTCGCTATTCGGCTGATTTCCAGCCCGGAGGAACAAATGTGAACTTTGTCGAGCTGCGTGACGCCAATACAGTTTTCGTGCGTACTTACGAACGCGGCGTGGAAAACGAAACGCTCTCATGCGGCACGGGTGTAACCGCTGCGGCATTGGCGGCTAGTTCCTTCGGGTACACGTCGCCGGTTAAGATCCGGACCCTGGGCGGCGAACTTTCCGTGGCGTTCGAGACGGTTAGCGGACAAGGCGGCGCATTTACCAATATTTTTTTGATTGGACCTGCCAAAATGGTCTTTCAGGGCGAATTGGAATTATAGTTGTGATTCAATCGTCCTAAGTCTGCGGATTTATTTCCCGGCACAAACAATTTACTAACTTTGGAACCCTTTAAACCGGGTTTTCGGCAGGATCAGTCTGCGCTCAAAGGGTTTAAAGCCATTAATCATTATGCTCAAATTCATTGCAAAACTATTCGGGACCAAGTCAGATAAGGACATAAAGCGGATGATGCCGCTGGTTGAAGAAACGAAAAAGGAAGGGGAACGATTAAAAAACGCCAGCCACGACGAGCTCCGGAATGAAACCGTGAAAATTCAGGAGGCAATACGACAGGAACTTAAGGAAATCGACGATCGCCTTGTTGATCTTCACAAGCAGGTCGGTGACACGTCCGAGCTCGATATAAACGAAAAAGAATCGATTTTTGGTCAAATCGACAAACTTGAGAAAGATCGAAACAAAGCTCTCGAAGTTGTACTGCTAAGGGTTCTGCCCAATGCCTTTGCCGTTGTTCGGGAAACAGCCCGACGCTTCAAGGAGAACGAGTTCGTCGAAGTAACTGCCCGCGACTACGACATCGCCTTTGCAGCAAAGTATTCGAACATAAAAGTCGAAGGCGATAAAGCGATATGGGCCAACCAGTGGATGGCCGCCGGAAACATGATTACCTGGGATATGGTGCACTACGATGTGCAGCTTATCGGGGGTATCGCACTTCACGAAGGAAAGGTTGCTGAGATGGCAACAGGGGAAGGTAAAACACTTGTGGCAACGCTTCCCGCTTTCTTAAATGCCCTTGCGAAACGCGGGGTTCACATTGTAACGGTGAACAACTATCTGGCTACCCGCGATAGCGAGTGGATGGCGCCTATCTTCCAGTTCCATGGCATCACGGTGGATTGTATCGATAAGCACGAACCGAATTCGCCAGCGCGAAAGGCCGCATATCGCTGTGATATTACTTACGGAACTAACAATGAATTCGGCTTCGACTACCTGCGTGACAATATGGCCCGCGATCCGGAAGACCTGGTTCAACACCATCATCATTATGCCATGGTGGATGAGGTGGACTCGGTTCTGATTGACGAAGCGCGTACTCCATTGATTATTTCAGGACCGGTTCCAAAAGGTGACCAACACGAGTTTTATGACCTCAAGCCCAGAATTCATAAACTGGTCGAAGCGCAGAAAAAACTTGTTCACGATTATCTCAATTCGGCCAGGAAACTGATCGCCGAAGGCAACGAGAAAGACGGTGGCCTTGCGCTGTTTCGCGCCCACCGCGCCATGCCGAAATACAAGCCCCTTATAAAGGTGCTGAGTGAGACGGGTATGAAGACGGTCCTTCAAAAAACAGAGAACTACTACCTTCAGGATAATAAGCGCAATATGCCGGAGGCCGATAAGCCGCTGTTTTTCGTTATCGACGAAAAAGACAACTCAGTGGATCTGACCGAACGCGGAATTGATCTTATCACAGGCGAAGGCGAAGATTCGTCTTTCTTCATCCTTCCTGAGATCGGTACTGAGCTGAATAAATTAGAGAAAGAAGCAGGACTCGACGACGCGGAACGTTTTCATCGGAAGGAAGAAATTATCCGTGACTATCAAACCAAGGCGCAACGCATTCACAGCATTAACCAGTTGCTCAAGGCGTACACTATGTTTGAGAAAGACACCGAGTATATTATTGTAGAGGGTAAGGTTAAGATTGTGGATGAACAGACTGGTCGTGTTCTTGACGGAAGACGTTATTCAGACGGATTGCATCAGGCTATCGAAGCGAAAGAAAACGTGAAGGTCGAAGATGCGACACAAACGTACGCCACGATTACGTTGCAGAACTACTTCCGCATGTATCATAAGCTTGCCGGTATGACCGGAACGGCGGAAACAGAAGCCGGCGAATTGTGGGATATCTATAAACTGGATGTGGTGGTAATTCCTACCAACAGACCTGCAGTGCGGAAAGACTACGATGATCTGGTATACAAAACCACGCGCGAAAAATTTAATGCTGTTATTGCTGAAATCGTGAAGCTTACCGAAGCGGGAAGACCGGTTCTGGTGGGTACTACCTCGGTTGAAATTTCTGAACTGGTAAGCAAACTGTTGCAGCTGCGGAAAATTAAACACCAGGTTCTGAACGCCAAACAGCATCAACGGGAAGCGGAAGTTGTGGCAGAAGCCGGTAAGCCCGGTACTGTGACAATCGCTACAAACATGGCGGGTCGTGGAACAGATATTAAGCTTACGCCTGAATCAAGATCGGCGGGCGGTCTCGCTATTATTGGTACAGAAAGGCACGAGTCGCGCCGGGTAGACCGCCAGTTGCGCGGACGTTCCGGTCGCCAGGGTGACCCGGGAACTTCGCAGTTCTACGTATCGCTGGAAGACAACCTGATGCGCCTCTTTATGCCGGAGCGTATCGCGCGTATTATGGATAAGCTCGGACTCAAAGAAGGCGAAGAGATTCAGCACTCCATGGTTACAAGCTCCATTGAACGTGCGCAACGCAAAGTGGAAGAGAACAACTTTGGTATACGGAAGCGTTTGCTTGAATACGATAACGTAATGAACTCTCAGCGTGAAGTAATCTATAAGCGCAGGAGGAATGCGTTGTTCGGAGAACGCCTGGAACTTGATATCCTCACTATGCTTTACGATACGTGTGAAGATATGGTGATCAACGCGAAAAACGCCGCCGACTATGAGAGCCTTCGGCTTAACGCGCTCAGCGTTCTTGCGCTCGATTATGAGATTACCCGCGAAGAATTCGATAAGCGCGATCAGGATGCCCTGACCCAGGATCTGTACGAAAAGGCACTGGCTCATTATCATAAGAAGAATCAGGTTGTGGCTGAAAAAGCCTTACCGGTTGTGCGGGAGATCCATAAAACACGCGGTGCAACGGTGGAGAACATACTGGTTCCTTTTTCCGACGGACAAAAGCAAATCGGCGTCGCAGCGAACCTTACGAAGTGTGTTGAGACCAACAATGGGGAATTGATCAAATCGATGGAAAAAATGATCACCCTGGCGATCATTGACCAGCTATGGAAGGAACACCTTCGGGAAATGGACGATCTTAAGCAATCGGTTCAAAACGCGGTGTACGAACAAAAGGATCCTCTGTTGATTTACAAATTCGAAGGTTTCGAATTATTCAAACGGTTCGTGGCCAAGGTAAACGAGGATACTATCTCCTTCCTGTTAAAGGCCGATATCCCCATTCAGGAGCCGGAACAAGTACAGGAGGCCAGGGTTCAACGCGCTCGTCCGAAACTCAAAGAGCAAAAGGACGAATCCAGAAGTCTGCTTAGTGGTGGTGGAGGACAGCAACCGCAGCCGGACCGCCCGCCGCAGGAAAAGGTAATGCCTGTGAAATCTGAAAAAATCGCCGGTCGAAACGACAAAGTAAGCGTTCAGTATCCAGACGGAAGGGTTGTTCGCGACGTTAAGTATAAGAAGGTTGAAGACGATATTGTGAATAATCGTTGCATCATAATTGAATAACTCATGCGAATGATCGGAATATCATATTATCTGGTTTACTTGTTTTTGGCTGGATGTGCTTCCACAAAACCGGCGTCATCGTCAGGAAGTACAGGCCGTTATTCTGAAGATTTGTCTTCATTGAGGCCTAAACTGGAGGTGCTGACCGATACCATAATTGTGAACAAGCCGGACGAATTCGTTGAACGTCCCTACGTGGAGGCACGGCTTGCCGTGAATGAAAAAATTGATCCGGTGCTTGACAGCATCAGTCGCATTCATCTGGCCAAGAAGTTTGTTGACGGATATACCATTCAGGTGTACTCCGGCCGAAGAGAAGATGCATTCAGTCAGCGGAGGCAACTAACAACTTTGCTGCCTGAGATTGAATCGGAAATCCAGTTCACTGAACCGATTTTCCGTGTGAAAGCTGGTAAGTATTATTACATGACGGATGCCCAGGCGGATTATACACTTATCAAGAAATATTTTCCTGCGGCGATCATTATTCCTGAAAAGATTCCTTTGCCTCAATAAAGTGAAACAAAAAAGGCGGTGTTCAGCCGCCTTTTTTGTTTCCATGCTAGGGCTTCGGTTCGATGAGTGAATTAATCCAGGCAGCGATTTTCAAAGCCTCATCGCGGGGTACCTGCGGCATCGGCGCCATAGGTGTTTCATGTTCCGGCCAGTTCTTGGGCTCGGGATTATAAATCAGCTCGACGATCCGCTCGTCAGAATACTTTCTTTTAGCAATGTCGGCGTAGGCCGGACCAACCTGTCTTTTTGTAGTCTGGTGACAGGCTGTACAGGTGTTCTTCACGAGAAGGGGTTCAATTTCAGCGTATGTTGGCGCTTTGGTAACCCTTGCTGACGTTGACGTACGCGAGGCAGGTTTGGCTGGCGCTTTCGCTGCCGTAGAACGCTTGGTACTTAATTCAGAAGCGGGAAGTTTTGCGCCTTCAGGGATGTTGTTCAGGGTATAATATGCCACCGGGTGCAGCACCGGATTTCCCTCTTGCGACCGGATTCCCGGGACAAGAATTTCATGCACGTGATGCCTTCGCAGGTTGTCGACTACTACCCGAACTTTTTTTCCATCCTCGGAAACCTTTACCCCTTTAATATTGAGAGTTTCTTCGTTTATCGTTGGACTGCCATAGACCGCGTGGTATTTGTAAACGAAAGACCTGCCTCTGTAGCTGTTCAGATCCTCAGCCTTTGCTTTGTCTACAGCCATCGTGAATTCTATCTCGAATCCGTCAGGCATTGCCCGGACTGTTTTCATTTCCATTGGCACTTTGCCACTCCACACCAGTTGCTGTAAGCCTGAATTCGTTGTGCCGGCCGAACCCCATCCGCGGTTTGTTTCTCCTGCGAACAGTGATCCGTCATTACCCCAGTTCATTCGTAACACCCCGGATTGAAAACCTGAACGAAAATCGAAAGCGACACCCTGGTATTCTCCATTCACTTTCTCGAGCACCACACGCATGATTTTACTCTGGCCCTGATCTCCAACAAACACCTGACCCGCGAACGGGCCGAATTTGCCATTGGTTTCATCCACCAGTATCTCTGAGTTGCTGATTCCGAGTACGCCATGAGGAAGCCATACTGCGGGAAGTTTAAGCTGGGGTATTTTCTCCTTGAACTCATACAGAATATCGGGGTCTTTTTCATCCTGAATGTTTTCGGGCTTGAGATACATGCCTTCCTTCTTCTCCCGGCGGGGATCCACCATAGCGTATAACTGTTCCGTAGTGAGTTTTATTGGAGAGTTTTCCATGGAGGTCCAGCGGAGTCCCGCGGGATGGCCTGTGAAATCTCCCTTTGCTACATGCCAGATGCCTCCTGATCCCATCCAGTCGCCCTGGTTATCGGCATAGAATAGTTCACCGTCTACAATGCCAAGTCCCGCAGGCGAGCGCATTCCGGTTGCCCACGGCTCCATCCGGCCATCGGGGTAGATTTTCATCGTCCAGCCGCGCCACGGAACACGACTTTCGCCACGCCACCATTCCTGATCACCGAAGGCAACATTGGCGCTGACGAAAAAACTTCCGTCATTGGCCAGCTTCGGGCCGAAACTATATTCGTGGTAATGGCCGGATAAGGGCCAGGCGTATACGGTTTCGTATTTGTCAGCACGACCATCACCGTTGGTGTCGGTTAGTTTAGTCAGTTCGCCACGCTGGGCAGTATAGAGGGAGTTGTCTTTGTAAAGCAAGCCGAGGGCCTCATGCAAACCGGAGGCAAACAAAGTAAACCGCGGCGTGCCGCCGTTTTGGCGATAGGGGTTTTCTATTGTCCATACATCGCCACGTCGGGTAGCGACTGCAATCCGGCCATCAGGAAAGGTAGCAACGCCACCGATCTCCAGCAGAATGCCTTCGGGAACAGGTACTGTGTAGATCTTATAATAGTCATCTTCCGTCGCCGTTTTCTGCTGTGCTGTTGCGGTGAACGCAAGCACGACCAGGCAAATCAATCCAAAAGAGAAATATATCTTGTTTAGCATAAAGGTCGGGTTACCAGATTATCGAATACTTGAGACTTTGTTCCGTGAAAAGGGTCACGAGTTCCTGCTTACCGTTTACTTCCCTTACGAAGGGTTTTGTCCCAGATGCCGGACGGACATAGTATTCCTTGTCGTTGATCGCGAACGAGCCATCAGGCATTTGATCAATAGACGTTCCTTCTGCAAGTTTGTAATAGAGCCCATCTACGCGTGTGCCTTCTTTTATCGTGATTTCATGTGTAAGTATCTGATTATTTGTATCGGGATAAATCCGGTCCTCGAAGACAACGCCCTTGTATTCAAATGAGAACACCGGCCGATTTGTGTTTTCTGTGATTGAATAACCTTTACCCTTGAAGGCGTCTTCGTCGGCAACCTCTGGAAAAGCATCGGCTTCGCCGTTGAGGAACGCCAGGGGCTGATTCCGGAAAAGAAACAACGGAGCCCCCATGGGTCGGAACGAACCATCACCGCGGTCGTGCCACATCGGTGTAGCATCCACAAAATCACCGCGCCATACACATACAACGTTTCCAGCTTTTAAATCATAGATATAATGAATACCGGAAGGATCACCAACGGCGATCGTGTGGGTTAAACGCTTTGATCGGTCTCCCTGAAAATCCAGGAATGCGCGAACAAGACGCGGATTGCTGCCCGGGGTGATAAAAATTGATGAAGTCGGATTGTCAGATGGCGGATATGAATTCAATCCGTGTAAAGGTTTTGCATACGAGTTGGCTGTCTGGATATAAAGCGCCAGCCGTGGTGGCATCCACGATGCATCCTTGAAATTTGTGATTTGAAATGGGTAGGTCCCCGCCTTTAGTGCGACGGAGGTCGTGTCGCGGCGCCAGCCATCCGGCGTAGGGAAGTTGAACAATTCCTGATTGTTCAATACGAATTTTGCTCCGCCGGTATAAAGTGCCGTGAAGGTGTACCGTGCATCGGCAGGTACTGTGATCTCGCCAGTATATCGAACGCCATAGGCATTTTCAATATCGACCACTTCGGTGGTTAGTTCGGGTGAGCTGCCGGTAAGCTGGGGTTTGCTTTGCGCGAAGTCAGATGCAGACTTAAAATTTCCGTGAAACACTTCGTAGTTCACCGGAGACATTTTATAGTCCAGTTCCTCCATTAGCTGATAACGGATGTTTCGGAAGGCAACCGGTCCATGGTCACCCTGGATCATAAGAGGGCCGCGGGGTGTCTCATTGTTTTCGAGCGGTCCGCCGGTAGGAAGAGGAACCTCGACATTTTCATGGATCACGACACCGTTGAGCGTGACTGCAGAGAAGGTAGCATTGCTGATCTTCCTGCCTGTGGGATCAAATCGCGGGGCCCGGAACGAGATCCGGAGCTTTTGCCATAATCCCGGAGCTTTCGCGGCGTTGGTCAGCGGCGCTTTGCCCAGGTAAATCTTTCCCGGTTCATTTTCCCAGTTTCTGTAGATGCCACCGATATCTGAATACTTTGCCGTTTTGGCACCCCAGCTGTCAAACAACTGAAGTTCATACCTTCCTTGCAGGTATATCCCGGAGTTGGATCCTTTAGGCAACATTACCTCAAGTTCGAGCTCAATATCTCCGTGTTCCATTTCAGAAACCAGTTGATCCTTTCGGGTAGCGTCATTGATGTTGAGGAGAATGCCCGTACCCGGGGTGTGGGTCACCGCTTGCGGCGTGGCAGCGACGGGATCCTTTTTGGATCGCTTACTTTTTTTCGCGGGTACTTCAGGTTGTGTGGCTGATTCCTGGTGGACATCGATGGCAGGGTCCATCGTTACGCCACCAACGATGCGCCAGTTCCCCGCCTGTTCGCGGAAAGCCGAGAGGTCTTCAAGTGGCAGCGATTTCATTTGACTTCGCTGCGCCAAACCGGAACCGGAAATAGCAAGGCAGCACAGCAAAGCATAACAATACTGTTTTAGCATGGGTTAATTTGTTTGTAAGGTCGGCCAATTTCATATCTGCAGGCTAGATATCCAACCCGATTTGATAATTGGCTTCCCGGGACGGTTACCCGGCATCCGACTGAGCCAAACGGCCCCGTTTTAATTTAATCCGTTGGTGGGCTACCTGAGTTTCCCTATTTTGTCGCGGAAATCAATTGAAATGGATCTACTGGCAACCATCAAAAGTCTATCGAAGGAAATTCAGCCGGAGATAATCGAAGTAAGGAGACACCTGCACGCAAACCCGGAATTGTCTTACGAAGAACATGAGACAGCGCGTTTCGTCGCAGACCAGTTGAAGGGTTTTGGGATTGATCAGGTAAGGTCCATCGCGACAACGGGAGTTATAGCGGAAATTCATGGACGAAATCCCACTAAAAAAACCGTGGCGCTTCGGGCGGATATGGATGCATTACCGATTCAGGAGAGTAATGACGTTCCGTACAAGTCGACCAGACCAGGTGTAATGCATGCCTGCGGCCATGATGTGCATACATCGTCGTTGTTGGGAACGGCAAGAATACTGCAGGGAATCAAAGAGCATTTCGAAGGCACCGTGCGGCTTATCTTTCAACCGGGTGAAGAGAAAAATCCCGGCGGCGCATCATATATGATTCGGGATGGCGCTCTGACCAATCCGACCCCTGCAAGTATTCTTGGTCAGCATGTTTTCCCTTTGCTACCCGTTGGAAAGATTGGTTTTCGGGAGGGTATGTACATGGCCAGCGCGGACGAAATCTATCTTAAGGTTATCGGAAAGGGTGGTCATGGCGCCGCCCCTGAGCTGTGCATCGACCCTGTGGTCATCGCATCACATATTATCATTGCATTACAGCAGGTGATCAGCCGGAATGCAAGCCCTAAACAACCTACGGTTCTCACCTTCGGAAAAGTTATCGCGGAAGGAGCAACGAATATAATTCCTAATGAGGTAAACATTGCCGGCACGTTCAGAGCACTAAATGAACAATGGCGCGCTTCTGGTTTGGAAAAGATCCGGAAAATGGCTGAGAGTATTGCAGAAGGCATGGGGGGCAGATGTGAAGTTGAAATCTCACACGGTTACCCCTATCTCGAAAACAACCCCGAGGTTACGCGCCGGATTCGCCGCGCGGCTGCAGCATACGTAGGAGAGGAGAACATTGAAGATCTGGAGATCTCACTGGGCGCGGAGGACTTCAGCTATTATTCGCAGGTCATCCCAGCTTCGTTTTACAGACTTGGTACGAAAAATGAGGCGAAGGGCATTACATCGTATGTTCACACACCGACTTTTGATATCGACGAAGACGCATTGGGTCTGAGTTGCGGATTGATGGCGTGGCTGGCGTTGAATGAACTTGAAAACGACTGATTTTTATCCCGCTGGAATAATTTTTTAAGATTCTCAGGGGGAACTATTTATTATTGAAGTAACGGGCCCAAAAAGATATATTCCTTCGCTTCAGGCGAATTCTCGAATGCTTATCCGGTTAATTTTTATTTTTACACCATGGAAGAAGAAGAACTGATCCCGAGAAAACAATATTCGGATCTCGAAAAGCAAAAGATCTTCAACGAAGAGTTTATGCCGCATATAAATTCGATGTATAATTTTGCTTACCGGCTTACCCTGGATCAGGATGATTCCAAGGATTTGCTTCAGGATACTTACCTGAAAGCATTTCGTTTCATAGATTCTTTCCAGAAAGGAACTAATGCTAAGGCGTGGCTGTTTCGAATTTTGAAAAACAGTTTCATTAATGACTATCGCAAGAAGAGCAAAGAGCCTTCGAAAGTCGATTATCAGGAAGTTGAAACATATTATAACTCAGAAGATGTAGACCGGCAGATCACTCCGGATCTTCGGGTGGAAGCTTTGCGCGACATGATTGGCGACGAGATCTCCAATGCGCTGAACTCTTTGGATGTCGATTTTAGAACGGTAATAATATTATGCGACCTGGAAGGATTTAAGTACGATGAGATGGCTAAGATTCTTGACATACCCATTGGAACAGTCCGCAGCCGCCTACACAGAGCAAGAAACCTGCTGAAAGAAAAACTAAGTACCTACGCTAAACAAATGGGCTATAATAACGCTTGACCTCCTATGAGCAATCCTGACCAGAGCAAAATGAAACACGATTGTCCTAACCAACGCGAATGTTTCGAGAAACTTCAGCTTATTTTGGATGATGAAGCCTCGGCTGAAGAGAAAGACCACTTCATGAAGAACCACCTCGAAGACTGTCTTCCCTGTTACCGGAATTACCACATTGAAGTTGAGATTCGTCAGCTTTTGAAAAATAAATGCAAAAATAACGCACCTCAGGACCTGATTGATTCAATCCGGGCACGCGTTGCGCAAAATCTCGTCCCCTGAATGGCTGGTAAAGCACTTATTTTTTCCGCCCCGTCAGGATCGGGAAAAACTACTATTGTTAAACACCTTCTCGATACAAATCCGGACCTCGGATTCTCAATTTCTGCTTCGACCCGCGACAGACGTGGTCGGACCGAGGAAAATGGAAAAGACTATTACTTCCTTACACCGAAGGAATTCAAGGAGAGAATTGATCGTAACGAGTTCATCGAATGGGAAGAAGTATATGAAGGAAACTTCTATGGTACACTGAAATCCGAGATCGAACGCATATGGGAATCTGGAAAGAACGTCATCTTCGATGTGGATGTTAAGGGTGGACTTAATCTGAAAAAATACTTTGGTGACAAAGCGTTGGCGGTTTTTGTGAAGGTTCCATCTGTCGATGTGCTCAAAGCACGCCTCACAGATCGCGGCACAGAATCTGACGAAAGCCTCTCGCGACGTTTATTCAAAGCCAAATTCGAAATGGGGTTCGCCGATAGGTTTGATGCTGTTTTGGTTAACGAAAACCTTGAAAATTCGCTGGCAATGGCTCAATCCATGTATGATTCGTTCAAACGCCAATCTTAATGTTCGTAACTTCGCGACATGAGTTCAACTCAACGGATTGGTCTTTTCTTCGGCTCGTTTAATCCGATACACATCGGGCATCTCATCATAGCCAATATTATGGCTGAAAGTACTGACCTGAACAAGGTATGGTTCGTTGTGTCGCCCCAAAATCCATTTAAACCAAGTAAAGGTCTTTTGCATGAGTTCGACCGGTTTGATATGGTCCGTGCAGCCATCCATGATAACTTCAAACTTGAGGCCTGTGACGTAGAATTCAACCTTCCCAAACCCAGCTATACAATCCACACCCTGCTGTATCTCACAGAAAAATATCCCGGAAAAGAATTCCGGATAATCATGGGAGAGGATAACCTGATCAGCTTTACGCGCTGGA
This sequence comes from Bacteroidota bacterium, assembly GCA_023417785.1. Lineage (GTDB taxonomy): Bacteria > Bacteroidota > Bacteroidia > Cytophagales > Cyclobacteriaceae > Ohtaekwangia. The sequence goes on along the minus strand of JAEZEH010000129.1, from coordinate 62,423 downwards.
AAAGCCATGAAACGATTCTGAATGACTTCGGCCTTTATATTTATCCACGGCCTGGTGTGCAACCTTCTGAACTAAAATCGCATCCTAACGTAAGATTTGTGGAAGCACCGTTGCTCGATATTTCTGCCACCTTTATCAGGAACCGCATCAGAAGTAAACAATCGGTGCGTTATCTCGTGCCTGATGCGGTGGAAGAAATGATTCGCGGAAAAGGATTCTATCTTCGTTAAAAAACCGATTAATGTCATCATCACTCCTCTCACCAATTATTTCTCGATTCCTGCCCATTACCGTTATGTTTCTGTGTTTTGCTACGGTTTCCGGATGGGCCGGAGGCATAAAAGGAAAGATCACCGACGAGAAAGATGAACCGCTGGCTTTTGCTACAATCTTTGTAAAGCAGACTGGCAGCGGAACAACAACCAACGTGCAGGGAATCTACGAACTCAACTTGCGTCCCGGCGGGTATGATATCACTTATCAGTATATGGGATACGAGACCGTGACGAGAAAAGTGGAAATCACCGAAGAGTTTATCGTGATTGATATTGTTCTGCGCGAGCAGGCTACCATGCTTCAGACCGTTGAGGTAAAAGCCGGGAAGGAAGATCCCGCCTACACCATTATGCGTAAAGCAATTGCGAAGGCGAATTACCACCGGAACCAACTGGACGCCTATTCTGCCCGCGTTTACATCAAAGGCGCCGGACAACTAAAAGACTATCCCTGGCTCGCCAAGAAACAACTTGAAAAAGAAGGTATCGAGAAAGGGCGTGTATTTATTTCGGAATCTGTAAGTGAAATAGAATTCACCCGGCCCAAAAAATTCACGGAGAAAGTGATTTCGATTCACAGCGACGGGAAGGATAATAATACGTCTCCGAATCAATACATATTCGGCAGCTTTTACGAACCTGAGATAGCCGAAACAATTTCACCGCTTTCACCGCGCGCATTTTCCTATTACAAATTTGAATACCTCGGTACATTCAAAGATCGTGAATACGAAATCAGCAAAATCAAAGTCACGCCCCGCATGAAAGGGGATAACGTTGTTGAGGGTACGCTCAATCTGGTCGAAAACTGGTGGAGTATCCACAGTATGGATATTACCACCACAAAGCTTGGAATTAAGATTGCCATCAAAGCAGTTTATGCACCTATTGAAGACAAAGCCTGGCTACCGGTCTCGCACCAGTTTGGTATCTTCGGTAAGATCTTCGGCTTCGAGTTCGAATACAAGTATCTCGCCACTGTCAGTGATTATAAGATTACCGTAAATCCGGAACTTTACGTCGAGCCCGCCAAAATGGAAGTGGTGGATGAGAAAATTGAAAAAGAAGAAGCAGCCAGAATCCAGCAGGAAAATAAGTCTGATAAAACCAGGGAACTTCAGGAGCGACTCGCTGCCGGGAAGGAGATTACCCGCAAAGAGTTGAAAACCATGATCAAGGAGTATGAAAAGTCCGAGAAGAAGGAACAAAAGGAACCCGAAGTTTTATTCGATAATACCTTTACTATTGATAGTCTTGCGTACAAAAAGGATTCCGTTTACTGGGCTGAAGTAAGACCTGTTCCACTGACGCGACAGGAGATCAGGGGCTACCAGAAGGCGGATAGTATGGCCGTTGTGGATAAAAAAAAGCAGGAAGGTGATACGTTGAAAGCCTCTAAACACAAGGGATTCCAGCCATGGGACATTCTTATCGGTGATAATTACAAAATTTCAAAGCATTCAAGTTTTATTATCTACACACCATTCGGTGGATTTAATACCGTGGAGGGATGGAACGCATATTACCGGATCGGATTTGGTACCATTCTTCAGGATACGAATAAGACCCGACTCAATATTACGCCTACACTGCGCTATGCTTTCGCGCGTGAAAAATTTTCGGGAAACGTCATGTTCAGACTTCGCAATCAGAAGTATCGCTTTCAGATTGAAGGAGGGCGTTATGTGCAGCAGCTCAACGATGAGAAGCCTATCCATCCCATCGTGAACACATTTGCAACGCTGTTTCTCGAAAAGAACCTCATGAAGCTTTATGAACGTGATTATGTGGACGTGCTTTACCGAAGGCGACTGAATCCCGGTCTTACCATACACACAAATTGGTCGATGGCCAGGCGGTATAACCTCACAAATAATTCTGATTATAAGTTGATAAACCGCGACCGTATTGAAGGCTATACACCGAATGACCCGGTCAATATGGAGTTGCCCGATACATCATTTCCAACGCATGAAGCCTTTACCGGTTCGGTGGGCATCGAGACCAGGCCCTGGCTGAAATACCGGATTCGCAACGGGACACGTCATGAGATAGCCAATTCATCTCCGGTATTTATGCTCGATTACACCAAAGGATTTCGTGACTTGATGGGAAGTGACGTCGATTACGACCAGATAGAATTCGGCTTCCGGCATGGCTTCACGCTCGGTGTTCGGGCGCGAGTTATCGTGGCCATGCGTGCCGGTGCTTTCCTTAACAACTCCAGGATGTATTTTATGGACTACAAACACTTCCTTGGGAACAGGACGCCTTTCAGCACCGCTGATCCGGTTGGGAGCTTTCGTTTACTGGATTATTATACATTCAGCACCTCGGACAAATATTTCAGTGGGAACCTCCATTATCAATTCCGCAGGTTTTTGCTGACCTCGCTTCCCAAACTAAGGTTAATGGGAATCCGGGAGAATTTATTCCTCAATTACCTGGCGACGCCCACATCCGGGAACTATACTGAACTCGGTTATTCAATCGACGGTATTCTTCGCATTTTTCGTCTTGAAGGTGCTGTTTCGTTTCAGGAGGGCAAGTACGCTGATCATGGTTTTCGGTTGGGCATCACTACCAACCTGTCGATAAATTTCTCGGATTAGTAAAACTTTGACAGAAAGTTACACCGCGAAATTTTGCAGGTGATTTCTTCCGAACTCGCCGTTTCAAATCATATCTTGGGGGTGTGACAATCACTATTGATGAGTTTCTCAGACTTCGCGAGCTTCTGCCCGTGGTTGATGTCCGTTCCGAAAGCGAATGGAATCAGGGTCATGTTGCGGGCACCACGAACATCCCGATACTGAATGATGCCGAACGCATCATTGTGGGGACCACTTACAAGCAACAAGGTCAGAAGCAGGCGATTCGGGAAGGCTTCAGGCTCGTAGGGCCACGGCTCGAAGCCCTTGTTAAGCGCGCGGAGGGGGTGGGGCCTGAGTTTATTGTTCATTGCTGGCGTGGTGGCATGCGATCTCACAACTTTTGTCAGTTCGTTAACATGATCGGTTTAAAAACGCACCAGCTTGAAGGCGGCTACAAGGAGTATCGTCACAGGGCACAACGAACTTTTGCCCGATCGTTCAAAATCGTTTTGCTAACCGGTCTTACAGGCAGTGGTAAAAGTGAAGTGCTTCGCGCGTTAAAGGTGGCGGGTGAACAGGTAATAGATCTCGAAACACTGGCCAGTCACAAAGGGTCCGTCTTTGGTGGATTAACGATGCCCGCCCAACCTACGACTGAACAATTCGAAAACGATCTTTTCGAAAGCTTGCTTGGGTTGGATCCCGATAGGCGCGTGTGGCTTGAAGACGAATCGATCGCCATTGGGAAAATATTCTTGCCAGCGGAATTCTGGAAGCGTATGAATGATGCGCCCGTGCTGGAGATTGAAGTTCCAAAGCAAGAACGGATCAGTCGCCTCGTTTCGGAGTATAAGCACGTGTCGGCCGAGTTGTTTCACGAAGCAATGACCGGAATAACAAAACGGTTAGGGGGTCAGCATTATAATAGTGCTCGCGAACGACTATACGCCGGCGACCTCGCGGCTTCGATCGAAATAATACTCAATTATTATGACAAGGCTTATGCGAATGCAATAGATCGGAAACGTGACCGTGTAGTCGACAAGATCGAGTGGGACGGTAAAGATGTTTCGGCCTTTGCCGGATTACTCTCTCGCCAGGGATTATCTTTGCAGAACCATTATTAGATCTGACGTTTTTAATTTTTTTAACTGTTTATAGATGAACCTGCGCGTACCTGAATTCAATCTTTCTGCTTTCATCAGTCTGGCCACATTCGTAATACTTCTCGGATATATCGTTTACCAGGAAACTGGAAGCGTCCCTGCATCAGCCAGCATCCGGGATCAGAGCATTTCCGATGAAGGGGTATATTCGGTGGCTTATGATGAAGATTCGTGGGCAGCCACCCCGGCTGTATCATTTGATGTTCCGGCGAATCTTACCTTCGCGGGCGAGCGCGTCCCTATTTCAATTCCCGACGTCAAAGAACGTCTCGACAAAGAACTTCAGATCAACTGCTATTTTCATAGCAACACAATTTTTCTCATTAAGCGAGCCCATCGCTGGCTGCCCCAGATGCAGGAAATTCTTCGTAAGTACGACATCCCCGACGATTTCAAATATCTTCCTCTGATTGAAAGCAATCTGCTTAATGTGGTTTCTCCAAAAGATGCGGTCGGATTTTGGCAGATTCTGGAATCATCAGGGTCGGAACTTGGCCTTGAGATTTCGAAGTTCGTCGATGAACGATATGACCCGCTTAAAGCCACCGAAGCAGCATGCAAGTATCTGCGCACAGCGCATAATAAGTTTGGCGACTGGGCTTTGGTAGCGGCTTCATATAATCGCGGCATGACCGGTATTCAAAAGGCTTTGGACAACCAGCAGGTCAACTCCTACTACGATCTCTTTTTGAATGATGAAACTTCGCGCTACGTATTCCGAATAATCGCGATCAAGGAAATCATTGAGAATCCCCGCAAGTACGGATTTCGGGTTAACCCTGCACATCTTTATAAGGAAGAACCCCTTCGCTACGTGGAGGTGAAGGATGATATAGATAACCTTGTCGCGTTCGCAAAGTCGAATGGCACGAACTATAAATTGCTCAAGCGTCATAACCCCTGGCTACGCGACGAAAAACTGAAAGTCAGACGGGGAAAATCTTATTCCATCGCGTTGCCCAAAGATTAAAGGCACCTGGTTCAATTCGGTAAGTTTTCGATCCGTTCCCTCCTTCCGTATTCTTTTACTATTTTGAAGGATAATAACCTTATCCTATGGAACAAACCTATTATAACCCGGCCGATCTGAAAAAATTTGGAAACATCGGCGAGTGGCAGGAAGGCCTGGCCGCAAAATTTTTCGACTGGTATGGAGATGTTTTTAAGGACGGTGCTCTGTCGGCAAGGGAAAAATCATTGATTGCCCTTGCAGTCGCCCATACCATTCAGTGCCCCTACTGCATTGATGCCTATACACAGGATTCAATGCAACGGGGCGTTAGTGAACAAGGTATGATGGAAGCGGTTCATGTGGCTGCTGCCATCCGGGGCGGGTCATCGCTTGTGCATAGTGTTCAGATGATGAACAAAGCAAAAAAGATATCCATGTAAAGAACCGATGATCAAATCGCTTCATGCCCGAAATCATCCGCTTGCGGAAACGACACGCCAGGTAGAGGTGCTCGGACAAGGTATGTTCGCTTCTGGAGAACTTCCACGGTTTGAGAGTAAGCTTCGTGCCAGCGGTTGCTATCCATTGACGCCGTCGAATACCGAGATCCTGCAGGTCAACGTAGGGTATATGTGTAACCAAACCTGCAAGCACTGTCATGTCGACGCCGGACCCGACCGCACTGAGATCATGTCACGGGAGACGATGCAGTATTGCCTGGATGTTCTTGAAAAGACCGGGATGCCAAGCCTTGACATAACTGGCGGGGCACCTGAAATGAATCCACACTTCCGTTGGTTCGTCGCATCGGCAAAAAAAATCGGTGTTCCTGAAATCATTGTTCGTTCGAACCTTACGATAATTCTCGCCAATCCGAAGTACCGCGACCTGCCCGACTTTTTTAAGGAACACCGAGTGAGAATTTGTTCATCGCTGCCATTCTATCAGCCAGACAAAACGGATCGGCAACGCGGAGAGGGTGTGTTTGCAAAATCGGTTGAAGCCCTGAAATCCTTAAACGATGTTGGTTATGGCGTCCCGGGGTCCGGTTTGATTCTCGATCTCGTCTACAATCCATCGGGGGCATTCCTCCCGGGTAATCAAAGCGAACTTGAACTGATATTCAAGAAAGAGTTGTCGGAACATTTCAACATAACATTTAATAATCTTTTTACTATAACTAATATTCCTATAAGCAGGTTTCTGGATTATCTCGTGACCTCGGGGAATTATGAGGAATATATGGAGAAGCTTGTAGCCGCATTCAATCCGAATGCGGTGAAAGGTTTAATGTGTCGCAGTACAATTTCGGTGGACTGGCAGGGTTATCTTTACGACTGCGACTTCAATCAGATGCTAGGATTAAAATCAGAAGTACGTTCCGGTCCGCATATCAGCGCTTTGGATCTTGATGCATTGAGTAATCGTAGCATTGTCGTGGGTGAACATTGCTACGCATGCACCGCCGGCGCCGGATCCAGTTGCCAGGGCACAACCACTTAGCGCTCTTGCACCTTAGATGAATACTTTCAAAAACTTATAATCAGCACTTCTGGACCCTCAGCCCTCAGCCCTGAACCTTGAACCCTGAACCTTTAAACTTTAAATCTGAAACCCGAAATCCCATGCGCCCCTACATCCTTGCCGAAAACAATTGGAAAACTGTAAAAGAAAGTAAATACGAAGTAGCTGTTCTTCCCTGGGGAGCATGTGAAGCACATAATTATCACTTGCCCTATGGGACTGATATAATCGAAGCCGAGCACGTTGCCGCAGAATCGGCCCGGCTTGCCTGGGAGCAGGGACATAAAGTGATTGTATTACCCGTGATTCCGTTCGGAGTCAATACCGGTCAATTTGATGTGGCTTTGGATATGAACCTGAATCCATCAACTCAGCTGGCCATATTACGTGATATAATTGATGTGTTGAATCGTCATGGTGTTTACAAGTTGATCATTCTAAACAGCCATGGAGGCAACGATTTCAAAACAATGATACGTGAACTTGGCCTTCAGTTTCCCGAAATGTTTCTCACGCAATGTAACTGGTTTCAGGCCGTAGACCAGAAGACGTTTTTCGAAAACAAAGATGACCATGCCGGCGAAATGGAGACCAGTGTCATTCTGCATCTTGCACCGAAGCTGGTTCGCCCTCTTTCCGAGGCTGGCGATGGCGCTGCTAAAAAATTTCGGATGACTGCAATACGTGAAGGATGGGCATGGGGCGAGCGCAAGTGGACGCAGGTGACAAAGGATACGGGTGTCGGGAACCCGGCAAAAGCTACGGCGGAAAAAGGCGCTGCGTATCTCCGCGAGGTTACCAGAAAAGTAAGTGATTTCTTCGTTGAAGTAGCCCAGGCAGACCGTAAGGACCTGTACGTTTAGGCTGTTCAAAACCCGGGGATCCTAATTTTGGTTTGAGATCCCTGTGGGGTGAACGTCGCTTTATTAAAGGACAGTATTGGACTCTGTTAGATTCTCAGCTGTGCTTGCAGATGATTTCGATACCCAGAAGTTGTTGTAGCCTTCGCCTACCTGAATGGTTAATAGTTGCAAAGCCAACATTTCAAGGATAGCCAGGAAGTTAAAGATCAAGCCGATTCGGCTGGGGTACTCCTCAAGCAATTCCGTGAATGAAATCTTCTCGCGCGTGTTAAGTCTTTCAATCAGCAGCTGCTTTTGGCCATCAACCGTGTAGGGATATTGAATCACCTCGTGAACGGGTTTGTTTTTGCTGGCCTCGAGCCGCTTCATTACCTTTTCGAAAACCGTCATCAGCTTGAAAACAGTGATGTCCTGAAGTTCCGCTTCGACGTTGGTACTCTCCGCCAGGGCCTTGAGTTCCTTCATCAGGTTGCCCCGCTTTTCCTTCATCAATTCCGTTTCTTCCATCTTGTGGAACGTGTCGACCACCGATTTGTATTTCTTGTATTCGAGGAGGTGTTTCACCAATTCTTCCCGTGGATCGATCTCATTTCCCTGCTCATCGATTTGCGGCCTTGGCAACAACATTTTAGACTTGATCCGCATCAAGGTTGCAGCTACAAGAATGAACTCGCTTGCCACTTCAATATTTAATCGCTCCAGATGGTGAATGTAGTACAGGAAATCGTTCGTAATCGTGGAGATCGGAATATCGTATATGTCGAGCTCGTCGCGTTCGATGAAGAATAGCAAAAGGTCGAACGGACCTTCGAATAGCGGAAGTTTTACCTCAAAGTTATCGGTTGCTGCCATAGTGAAGAACAAAGGTAAAAAGTATTCGGATTAAAAAGCCAGGAATTTTTAATCCGTTAATACCTGCTAAATTTGGGTGCGTTTCACATCCCCAAACCCTTTTTTCGCTGAAAAACCGGGTTAGGACCAAAAATGGAAAACAAGTACCTTGAAGTCTTGTTTAAGACTCGTCAGGGTTTTTATATTTATCCTATGCTCATTACACCCGGTAAGCTGCTGTCGGCAATTAACGACCCGGCAGATCTGAAAAAACTTGATCAGGCGCAGCTGGTCCAGATTTGCGAAGAACTACGCCAGTTTATTGTCGATAACGTTTCCGTTTACGGCGGTCACTTTGGCGCCAGCCTCGGTGTGGTGGAACTCACGGTTGCCCTACACTATGTATTTAATGCGCCTCACGATCAATTGGTTTGGGATGTCGGACATCAGGCTTACGGGCACAAAATACTTACTGGAAGAAGGGACGAATTTTATACCAACCGCACATACGGCGGCCTGTCCGGATTTCCGAAAATAAAAGAGAGTGTTTACGATGCATTTGGGGTCGGGCACTCGTCTACTTCGGTGTCGGCAGCCCTTGGCATGGCGGTGGCATCCAAATACGCGGGGGATCCCGACAAGCAACATATTGCGGTAATAGGCGACGGGGCACTCACCGGAGGAATGGCATTCGAAGGACTGAATCATGCCGGCGTAAGCGATACCAACCTGCTCATAGTGCTCAACGACAATTGTATGTCAATAGATCCGAATGTCGGGGCGCTGAAAGACTATCTCACCGATATTACAACCTCCAGGGCGTACAATAAACTGAAGGATGAAGTCTGGAATATGCTTGGCAAGCTTTCAAATTTCGGCAAAACAGCGCAGGAACTTGTATCCAAAGTCGAAAACGGTATCAAGTCCACGCTGCTGAAGGAAAGCAACCTCTTCGAATCGCTGAATCTTCGATATTTCGGCCCTGTGGATGGACATGATGTCAATCACCTGGTTAATATTTTTAATGATCTCAAGGCGATTAAAGGCCCTAAGATTCTCCATTGCGTCACTGTAAAAGGCAAAGGCTATGCCCCCGCTGAAAAAGGTAACGCAACGACCTGGCATGCACCTGGCAAGTTTGATAAGATTACTGGTGAAATACATCAAAAAGTTTACGACAGACCACAGCCGCCGAAGTATCAGGACGTGTTTGGCCACACCCTTGTTGAACTTGCGCGACAGAACGAAAAAATCTGTGGCATAACTCCTGCCATGCCTTCGGGCTCTTCAATGAATATCATGATGAAGGAAATGCCCGAGCGCGCTTTCGACGTAGGTATTGCCGAACAACATGCCGTCACCTTCTCCGCCGGTCTGGCAACCCAGGGAATGATACCGTTCTGCAATATTTACAGTTCGTTTATGCAGCGGGCATACGATCAGGTAATTCATGATGTCTGTATCCAGGATCTTCCGGTGAACTTTTGTCTGGACCGCGCCGGTTTCGCAGGAGCAGACGGGCCGACCCACCATGGGGCGTATGACCTTGCATACTTTCGCTGCATTCCAAACATGATTGTGGCGGCGCCTATGAACGAGGAGGAGTTGCGCAACCTTATGTATACTGCTCAGCTACCACGACAGGGCAAGGCGTTCTCAATTCGCTATCCGCGGGGGCAGGGCGTAATGCCGGAGTGGAAGACACCTATGGAGGAGATCCGGATTGGTACCGGAAGAAAAGTCCGGGAAGGTCATGAACTCGCTATTCTTACTATCGGACACGTTGGTAATTATGCCCTGGAAGTATGCGAACGAATGGAGCAACAGAACGCTAGTATCGCTCTCTATGATATGCGATTCGCAAAACCACTTGATGAAAAACTATTACACGAAATATTCGCCCGATTCAGGAAGATCGTAACTGTTGAAGATGGTTGTGTGCAAGGTGGTTTCGGTAGTGCCATTCTCGAATTCATGGCCGACCACAACTACCAGGCTGAAGTAAGGCGTCTTGGGATTCCTGATGCGGTAATCGAACATGGGGAACAACTGGAGCTTCAAAGGGATTGTGGTTTCGATTCGGATGGGATTGAGCGCGCAGTTGCGGCAATGCTTGAAGGTGTAATAAAACCTGTTTGATGGCTATTCATTTCAAAAAATCGGGTTCAGGCCCGGCGCTGGTCTTGATTCATGGATTTCCCATGAACCGGCAGGTCTGGGATCAGTTTGAGGCAAGCCTCGCTGACCGGTTTACGATATTTACTCCTGACCTTCCGGGATTCGGCTCAAGCGAAATGCTTCCAGGGGAGTTCTCACTCCAGGACGTGGCCGCATCCATGAACGATTGGGTCGGACAGGAGGGCATATCAGATGCCGTGTTGATCGGACATTCCCTCGGGGGCTACGTTGCGCTTGAGATGGTCCGTCGTGAACCAGACAAATTCACTGGGCTCGTGTTGTTTCACAGCACCGCGATCGCCGATTCGCTTGAGAAAAAAGAGTCCCGTACCAAAGTCCTGAAGTTTATCGATGACAACGGCATACTTGCTTTCACGTCGAATTTTATTGAACCGTTATTTTCCGACCCCTCGCATCCGGCCATTCCATTCGTGAAGAGCCTCAGCATGGGAGCACATGTCGATACCGTTAAAGGCTACACCAGGGCTATGCGCGACCGGCGCGATAACGTCACTGTCCTGTCTGCATTCGGTAAACCCGTTCTTTTATTAGGTGGAGAATCCGACAAGGGTATTCCGGCTGATTCGCTGGTGGAACAAGGAAAGGTCCGGTCGGGTATCACCGTTTCTATCTTGCCAGAGGCCGCACATATGGGAATGTTTGAAATGAAAGACGATGCCATCCAGCAGATTACTGACTTCCTTTCCGGATTTATTACCTCCCGAACAGCACGTTAGATTTATCCTTAAATAGGAAAAAACGAGCAGCAAAATAATGTTAATTTGGCGGCTTATTGTACCAAAGGTGCTAGGTAAAATTAAACCGTACCTTTATATTTGTTATACTAAGGATTAAACCAACCTGTCAATATGGAGCAAGTAAATCTACAGCAGTTTGAAACCTGGAACTCAATGGCCAAGAACGTTGCCTACCTGGGCTGGGCGATCGCGATTCTGATCGTTCTGTACCATGTGGTTCGTCTTTCGACCCTGAGTGATGCCAAATCCAAGTACGATTACATCAATAGATCTGAGATTAAGACGCTTTGGTTGGCCTCTTTGATCCTGATCATTGGAAGCTGTTTCTATGCGAATAGCAACATCGTTGAACTTAGCTATCTGTGGGTGTTTGTCCGGATATTTACCACATTCGCAATGGGTATGATTGTGGCTTTGATTATTCAAAACCTGCTTAAGTTCTACTACCCTTTCTTTATCGAAACACGCCTCAAGGTGTTGCGGTACAAGCCCCGGGTTTCACCCAAGAGCGGAAAGCCAATGAAACTTCTTAGTGAAGAAGAAGAGGATGCCTATCTGGACGAAGGTATGCAGGCCGAAGAAAATGTTTTCTCGATTGATTATGACGTGTGGAAAGATGAAGAAACCGGATACGTTAAAATTGAGCGCTATGCCGGTCACCTCCATGCGCTCCGTTGCCCTGAATGTAACTATCAAACCTTCAAGGTAGTGAGAGAAGAAATTCTCAAGGCGCCCTCCACAGAAGAAGAAGGCGAATTGCTGAAACATTTCCAGTGTGGATATTGCGGGTACAAAGCAAAGAAAGCGGTCACGTTGCGGATGTCTCAGAAGTTCGAAGAATCATCAGCAGCAACTGCTTAAGAATATCAGACTTAATATAAAGGCCCTGGAAACAGGGCTTTTTTTATGCGTTGAAAATATCACAGGGAAGCTTGATCTGGTCGGAGTAAAACTTCATCCGTGGATGGTTGGTGTCCAGAGGTACAATTTTCTCGATTAGCGCATGCTTATGATTGACAAATACTTCGAGGTAATAATTACCCATAAGGTATAGGTTCACTTTATAACTATAATATCGGATAGCCATAATGAACGTACCATGCTCATACAACACGTCTATCTTTTCCCGTAATGGTAATTTCTTATACTCTCGCCACGCAATCATAATTCAACTTAAAATAAAAAAATAAGGTCTGCAAGGAAGTACATTATGCATCCAAAGAAGCGGACCTCGCCTAATAATATCAAGAATGACTTCCCGTATAGGTCATCCGTTATCGATTCTTGTTATCAAATTAAAAGAAAGGGCCAGAATCTTTTGGCATCCATAGTCCCGGCGTGTAATGAATGCTTTTGCAAATCAGGAAAAGCCAAATACTCGACCACGAACGTATCCGTTTTTACGGACGTACTACCGGCCGGGAAATAAAAAAAGCTTTCGGGCAAAGAAAGCTTTGGGGTGAAAGACGGGACTCGAACCCGCGACCCTCAGAATCACAATCTGATGCTCTAACCAACTGAGCTACATCCACCGTTTGAGGATTGCAAATTTAGGCAGGACTTTCAATTTTGCAATACCGATTGTTAAGAATCATCTCCGGGTGAAAGTCAGCCGTTTTCCAGCCATGGACAGGTCCAGACGACCGTCGACAAACGCCAGATGACCTGAAACAAAGGTGTGCGTTACCCTCGATTTGAATGAAAACCCTTCAAATGGCGACCAGCCACATTTGGCCAGAATGTTTTCGGGTTTAACGGTCCACGAATCGTTCAGGTCAACCAAAACAAGGTCAGCGAAATACCCTTCCCGGATGAACCCCCGCTTTTCCACGGCAAACAGAATGGCTGGATTATGACTCATTTTTTGTACAATCTGAGTTAATGCTATCCGACTCTGGTGGTAAAGCTCCAACATCGCGACCAGACTATGCTGCACAAGCGGTCCGCCAGACGGGGCGCCAAAATAAGGTAGCGATTTTTCCAGCAGGGTATGCGGAGCGTGGTCGGTGGCAATAACGTCTATCCGGCCATCAAGTACGGCCGCCAGAATCTGATCGCGATCCGCAGGTGTCTTTACGGCGGGATTCCATTTTATTCTGGTTCCTAAAGTGTCATAATCCTCATCGGAAAACCACAAGTGATGGATGCACGCTTCTGCAGTGATCTTCTTCTCGCTCAGGGGCACCTGGTTATCAAAAAGGTGCGTCTCCTTTCCCGTGGAAATATGCAGAATATGCAGTCGCGTACCGTGTTTGCGAGCCATGTCAATAGCGAATGAGGACGATTTGAAGCAAGCCTCTTCACTTCGGATCAGCGGATGTATACGAACGGGAGCCGATTCACCCCATTCTTCACGGTAACGTTCCGTATTCCGGCGAATGGTCGCCTCATCTTCGCAGTGGGTGGCGATCAGTCCGGGAAACGTACTGAAAAAACGTTCCAGTACCTCAGGATCGTCGACAAGGAGGTTTCCCGTAGACGAACCCATGAAAATTTTAAGTCCGCACACGCGCGTCAAATCCGTCTTCAGGACCTCGTCAAAATTGTCATTAGACGCGCCGATATAGAAGGAATAATTTGCCAGCGACGTTTTTGATGCGATGGCATATTTCTGCTCAAGCAACTCCTGTGTGAAGGTAGGTGGATTTGTATTCGGCATCTCCATATAGCTGGTCACACCACCAGCCACCGAGGCCCTCGACTCGCTTTCGATGGTTGCCTTGTGTGTCAACCCCGGCTCACGAAAATGGACCTGGTCGTCAATAGCTCCGGGAAGCAGGTATCTTCCGCCGGCATCAATAACACGTGTGCCTGGCGCTGAACTCAACCCGCTCCCTATCTTCACGATGTACTCTCCGTCAATCAGAACGTCACCGTGAAAGACCTTGCCTTCATTGACTATATTTGCGTTTGTAATGAGTGTTTGCATCCGCGGTAAAATTATAATCTAAAAGTGTCCAACATCACAAGTTTCGGGGAATTTAATCTCAACAAGCAATTACTGTCTGCGGTCGCCGACCTCGGTTTTACGGAACCTACGGAAATCCAGAAGCAATGCATTGGCCCGATTCAGGGTGGTCAGGAAGTGATTGGTATAGCGCAAACCGGTACCGGTAAAACCGCCGCGTATCTATTGCCTGTTCTAATGAAGATCAAATATGCTCAGGGTATGGAACCCCGGGTACTTATCCTTGCGCCTACCAAGGAATTGACATTGCAAGTATCGGAACATACAATAGCTCTCGCGAAATACACTGATCTGAGAATACTCGCCCTTTACGGCGGCGTGGGGCCGAAAACGCAGATTGAAGAAATCCGGAAGGGGATTGATATCCTTGTGGCAACTCCGGGGCGCTTTATGGAATTGTATCTTAAAGGTGAAATTCCGGTCAAACAGATCAAGACATTGATCCTCGACGAGGCAGACAGAGTGATGGATATGGGATTCATGCCTCAGATCAGAAAAATACTGGAAGTTCTGCCACTAAAGCGACAGAACCTGCTTTTCTCTGCAACGTTCAACGCGAAGGTGGAACGATTGTCAGCAGAGTTTCTGGAGTTCCCGATCAAAGTTGAGGTTACGCCGCAGGCCACACCGGCCAAACAAGTAGCACAATGGCGATACGATTTGCCGAATTTGAAAACGAAGATAAACCTTTTGGAATATCTCCTTCGCGACCGTGACATGTTCAATCGCGTTATAGTGTTCACCCGAACTAAAGAAGTTGCCGATAATATCTACCAATACCTCGACCGCAAGGGGCATGGCCCCGTTCGTGTAATTCATTCGAACAAAGGTCAGAACGCGCGCATTAATGCAGTGAATGAGTTCAAGGAAGGCGGCATTCGTATCCTGGTTTCAACCGATGTTACTGCGCGCGGGATCGATGTGGCGCGGGTATCACACGTTGTTAATTTCGATGTGCCGATCTTGTACGAAGATTACGTCCACCGCATCGGGCGCACGGGCCGCGCCTTTCAGGACGGAACGGCGATAACTTTCGTCACGAAAGCAGAAGTCTATCATATTGAAAAAATCGAGAAGCTCATCCGTGAGAAGATTACGGTAAAAGATTTACCTCCCGATGTGGTAATTGAGAAAACACCATTCGAGGAGGAGCAGCGAATGCGCCGTGAGATGGACGATCAACGCAAGAAGGAAGACCCTACTTTTAAAGGAGCATTTCACGAAAAAAAGATCCGGTGAACGACAGAGAATGTCCACCGTTCCATCAAGCTATTTCTTTTTGAACTCGTCAAAAAATCCATCCCAGTACTCGTTTACTGTTCGCTTCATGTCTTTGTGAAGTAGCAGAATGCCTGCAAGGTTGGGGATGGTCATCAACGCAATCGTAATTCCCGACAGGGTCCAGATAATGGTCGTGTCTGTGAACGATGCGAGGAAAAATCCGATCACATAAACTACGTGGTAATACTTCACCGAACTGGCACCGAACAAATACGTCATGGCTCGGTCGCCGTAGTATGACCATGAAATAGCAGTCGAGAACGCGAATAACAGTAGCCCGAACGTTATAATGTATTGTCCATACGCACCGAGTGGACCTCTGGTAAAAGCGCTGGAGGTAAGCGGGGCAGAGTGCACGAGAGATTTTCCGCTAAAGCGAATTCCGGTCTCTGATGTTTCATCTGACTTGCGCCTTACCTTTCCGTTGGCGATGGCGACAGTTCCTGTTAAGGCACCTGCGCGGTTGTACACCCTGACGTCTTCCGCCACTGAGCGCGAGTGAATAATCGTAACGGGACTCGTAATCGTGCCGTCCTTAACTTCAATCGTTCCATCGAACATTGCCAGCGGAGCCCGATTTGTTATGTGGTCAGATAGTTTTTTCTGGTCTTCCGGATTTCGTTCATGGTACACACCATCAAGGACAAAGAGGTCGGCATCCTGAAAATCGTTGGGTAATTTTTCTGTCCACGCGCCGGAACAAAGGATGGTCAATCCGGTTAGCATACAGATGATGATCGTATCAATGAAAGGTTCAAGGATAGCCACCATTCCTTCAGATACTGGTTCGTGTGCTTTTGCCGCAGCGTGTGCGATAGGTGCAGATCCTTGTCCGGCCTCGTTCGAGAAAAGGCCACGATTCACTCCGCGGTTGAATGCAAATGCAACGGTGGCGCCAAGAAACCCACCGGTTGCCGCCGAGCCTGAAAACAAATCCCTCCCAATCGCGATAATCGACGGAACCAGGTTTTCGATATTATAGAAAATGATCAACAGGGCACCGACGAAGTAGAATATCGCCATAAACGGCACGAGTTTCTCGGTTACCTTGGCAATCCGTTTGATGCCACCGATGATGATAAATCCGAGCAGAACCGACAGCACAAGGCCAGTGATCCAATGGTCGATTTGTGGGAAGGAGGTATATACAGCATTTGCGATACTGTTGATCTGCGGAAGATTCCCTGTTCCGAATGATGAAAGCACCGTTGCTATCGCGAAGATAACGGCAAGCCACCTTGCATTGAGGGCATTCTTCATGTAATACATCGGCCCACCCGCAATTTGGCCTTTCGAATCTTTTTCCCGGTACTTATGAGAAAGTGTTACTTCAACGAACTTGGTTGTCATACCAAGAAAGGCGGTGACGAGCATCCAGAACAATGCCGATGGGCCACCCAGGTGAATCGCAAGTGCTACTCCGGCAATGTTACCCGTACCCACCGTACCCGACAGGGCGGTGGCTAGTGCCTGAAAGTGAGACGTGTCACCGACATCCGTGTCTTTGTCATACTTCCCGCGTACAATACGAAGAGCATGGTTAAAAAAACGGATCTGAGGAAACTTGAGGTAAATTGTGAAAAAGAGGCCGGTTCCTAAGAGAAAGTATACAAACCAGGAGTGGCTCCCGAGATATGAATCAATCAGGTTAAGAAAGTCATTCAGCTCTTGCATGCGTTCAGGGTTACTAGGGGTGCAAACAAACAGCCAATATAGCTTTTCTTTTTTTTACGCCTCGGGTTTTTCCGTATTTGTTGATGCGTCGTTATTCTCTGGTTCTTCCGGAACAACTACAACGGATGCATTATCCGAATGGTCAGGTTCTTCTTCAAGATGTTCCTTGAAGAAACGTTTCTGGAAAATGAGGATGATCACTACTCCGACGAAAATTGAAGAGTCCGCGACATTGAAAACAGGACTAAAGAAAGTGAAGAAGTCGCCACCTTTTATCGGGACCCAATGCGGAATAGTAAAATCAAACAGGGGGAAGTACAGCATGTCAATAACCTGCCCGTGAAACCACGGTGTGGGTGAATCCGGCGGATGATTATTCAGGAACACACCGTAGAAGGTACTGTCAATGACGTTTCCGACAGCGCCACCCAGGATAAGTGCCATGCTCCAGAGAAACCCGGAATGTGCATGCCGGGTCGCCATTCGCCAGAGGTAATAGCCTATGCCAAACATGGCTGCAATCCGGAATATGGTCAGCGCCAGTTTCCCGAATTCGCTTTTCCAACGAATCCCGAAAGCCATTCCCGGGTTTAGCAGGTAATGCAGTTTGAAGCCGTACTGATCATTCCCTATTACGGTGATCTCATCATGGAGATTCATATTGTAATGGATGAGTAATTTCGAGGTCTGATCAAAGATTATGACAACGATCGCTACTAAAAAATATTTATAGATTTTCATTCGGGCTTCAATTAAAAAGTGCCAGGGTGTCCTGTGCTGTTATCGTTGGGTTTTTACACTGATCCTAACCTTTAGCATAAACTCGTCCATGTCAACCTCGGTGGCTTCTGCAATGGTTTCCCTGAGGTCCAGACTTAGGGCCTGGGTTTCTGTACTGATATAGTCGCGAAATTCGGTAAGTGCTGCGGTAACAAATTCACCATCGCGTTCAACTTCGATTCCGATCTTGTCGAGCACTTCCAATCCCATATCCTTGCGCAAATTCTGGATGCGGTTCACGAAATCGCGCGCGATACCTTCCCGGCGCAGTGCGTCGGTGATGTTTATATCCAAAGCCACTGTCACCGCGCCTTCCGATGCTACTGCCCAGCCCGGAATGTCTTCTGAAGAAATCAGCACGTCATCAGGAACAAGTTTGAAGCCGCCCTTCTCGAGCATTCCCTGCTTTTCAAGCTGTGAGATATCATCGTTGGTAAACCCGTTGATGAGCGCCGCCACCTCCTTCATCCGGGGACCGTATTGCTTTCCGAGCTTAGGGAAGTTCGGCTTTGCTTTCTTAATCACAACCCCCGATGTATCATCAATGTACTCGATACTTTTTACGTTCACTTCGGCCAGGATGATGCTTTCCACACTTCTTATCCGGTCGGCGAAACTTGCATCCAACACCGGAAGAAGGATCCGCTGCAGCGGCGTTCTTACTTTGATCCGCGCGTTCTTTCGGATTGAATGTACGAGCGAACAGATTTTCTGTGCATAGTCCATCGATTTCTCCAGTTCGGCGTCTATCCGCGTTGTTTCCGCTTTCACCAGGTCCGTAAGGTGTACTGAAATGTGGCGCAAAGGCGTTGCCGCCTCAACTGCCTTCTCACGAATGTTTTCAGTGAGATTCCCATACAACCATTCTGAAAAGAACGGTGCAATGGGTGCCATCAATTGTGCGGTTACCAGCAGGCATTCGTACAACGTGTCGTATGCCGCTTTTTTGTCTGCGCTGAATTCACCTCCCGTAGAAGCCGACCGCACCGACCAGAAGCGTTTCCGGTTCAGGCGTACGTACCAGTTCGAAAGATGATCATTAACGAAGTCCTGAATTGCCCGCGCCGCGCGAGTGGGTTCGTATTCACTATACGCACGGGTAACTTCCTGGATAAGGCTTTGCAGTTTGGAGATTATCCATCGGTCAAGATGCGTAAGCTTCTCATGCGGAACCGTATTCAATTCGTCCTTTACGTACCCATCGATATTCGCGTATAGTGAGAAGAATGAATAGGTGTTGAACAATGTTCCGAAGAACCGACGTTGTACTTCCGTTATGCCTTCCAGATCAAATTTAAGATTATCCCATGGCGGTGCATTTTCGATCATGTACCAGCGAACCAGGTCGGGCCCGTATTTGTCCAGCGTTTCAAAGGGATTGACGACGTTGCCGATTCGCTTCGACATCTTGTTGCCGTTCTTATCGAGCACAAGGCCATTGGAGATCACGTTGCGGAAGGCCACGTCGTCGAACAGCATGGTGGCGATAGCATGCAGCGTGAAGAACCATCCTCGGGTCTGATCAACGCCTTCGGCAATAAAATCTGCCGGATAATTATGATCAAAGGTGTCTGCGTTTTCGAAAGGATAGTGCCACTGGGCGAAAGGCATGGCGCCCGAGTCGAACCATACATCAATCAAATCAGGTTCACGGTACATGGGCTGGCCCGAAGCGCTTACCAACACTACTTCGTCGACGTACGGGCGATGAAGATCAAAATCCGCGGGAAGTGTTTCTTTCATTAAGCCCGCATCCACCGCGCGTTCTACCTGATTGTTCAGTTCGGCGATGCTGCCAATGCAGATTTCTTCCTTACCGTCTTTGGTTCGCCAGATAGGAAGCGGCGTTCCCCAATACCGAGAGCGTGACAAATTCCAATCCACGAGATTCTCGAGCCAGTTACCAAAGCGACCGCTTCCGGTAGATTCAGGTTTCCAGTTTATCGTTTTATTCAACTCTACCATTCGAGCCTTCAGCGCCGTGGTGCGGATGAACCAGGAATCTAATGGATAATAAAGCACGGGTTTGTCTGTTCTCCAGCAATGCGGATACGTGTGCTCGTACTTTTCAACCTTGAACGCTTTGTTCTCTTCCTTGAGTATAATTGAAATAACTACGTCAGTGGTTTTGTAGTCTGAATGGCTTTCGTCTTCGCCGGTGTAATTCTTTACATAGAAATCATCCGCGCCAAGAGCCTTATGGGTTTTGATCCCGTATTTGTTTACGCCTTCCTGCAACCGCTGGCCTATTTGCGAAATGAATTTGCCCTTTTTGTCTACAGTCGGTAATTCGTTTCCTGCTTCGTCCAGAACAGTAAGTGCGGGAATACCGTTTTGTTTGGCAGCCTTGAAGTCATCAGCACCGAACGTAGGAGAGATGTGAACGACTCCGGTTCCGTCTTCCGTCGTTACGAAGTCGCCTGCGATTACGTGGAACGCTTTTTCTGCGTCATAAAACGGCTGAATATAGGGTATGAGTTGTTCATACTGGATGCCGGTCAGGTCGCGGCCGGAAAATTCGCGCACGACTTCGAATGGGATTGTCTTATCGCCAGACCTGTAGTCTGACAAGGCGAGGTCCCTATTTTTCTCGGGAAAATATCGGCCCGCAAGATCCTTCGCCAACACGACGCTGATCGGTTTGAACGTGTAGGCGTTGAACGTATTTACTTGTATGTACGTGATTTTCTCTCCCACCGCCAGGGCCGTGTTTGAGGGCAGCGTCCAAGGTGTGGTGGTCCAGGCAAGGATAAATACGTCGCCCTGCGGCTTTTCGAACAGGAAGGCCGACTTATCATTCTTAACTACTTTGAACTGCGCCACGATTGATGTGTCTTTCACCTCGCGGTAACAGCCCGGCAGGTTCAATTCATGGGAACTCAAACCTGTTCCTGCTCCGGGTGAGTAAGGCTGGATCGTATAGCCCTTGTACAGGAGATCTTTGTCGTAAAGTTGTTTCAGCGCCCACCACAGGGATTCGATATACTCTTTCTCGTACGTGATGTACGGATCCTGTAAGTCAACCCAATAACCCATCTTCCGCGTGAGGTCATCCCACTGGTCCTTATATGTCATCACCGTTTCACGGCACTTCTCATTGTACTCCTGAATGCTGATCTTTTTGCCGATGTCGTCTTTGGTGATGCCCAACTGTTTTTCGACCTGCAATTCAACCGGAAGGCCGTGGGTATCCCATCCGCCTTTTCGTTTCACCTGAAATCCCTGCAACGTCTTGAAGCGGCAAAAAATATCCTTAACCGTACGACCCATTACGTGATGAATTCCGGGAGTTCCGTTTGCTGAGGGAGGTCCCTCAAAAAAAGTAAATGTTGGTGCTCCGTCTCTGGCCGAAACCGATTTTTCAAACACCTCATTGCTGTTCCAGAACTGAAGAATCTCCTCTGCTAGTTTCGCGTAGTTCAGTTCCTTGAATTCATTGTACTTGCGGGCCATAAGATAAATTCCTGCGCTGTTTTGAAATAAGTCCGCAAAGATAGCAGGTTTACCAGAAATCCCGTGTTCCGGCAATTACAGAATTCCGCCACCGGTATAGAAATCGAAGGCTATTCAGCTGCCGAATGCCGGTTGTGAATGGTGATACGATTCAGGTCAATTTCTTCATCTTCGCTTTCGCCGTAGAATGACGCCTCAAACTCATCGATCAGCAAATGCTCCCCTTTTTTCTTTTTCGGCCGGTCGAACGTCATGATCAGCGCCGGCAGTAAAATGAGGTTGGTAAACATGCTGATCACGAGAGTGATAGAAGTGAGCAGACCCAAAGCAATGGTTCCACCGAATGATGAAAACGTAAAGATTATGAATCCGGCGAAAAGCACAATCGACGTGTAAATGATGCTTTTGCCCGTCTCCATGATGCTGTCACTTACGGCAACCGGAATAAAGAAATTATTGGATAGAATTTCCTGCCGGTATTTCGCCAGGAAACGTATCGAGTTGTCGACCGAAATACCGAACGTGATGCTGAAGATCAGGGCGGTGCTGGCTTTAAGCGGGATGTCAAAGAAACCCATTAGTCCCGCCGTTATCATCAGCGCCAGCAGGTTCGGGACAAGGGAGATTACGATCATCCGGACGTTGGCAAAAAGAATCGCCATCGAAAGCGTAATCAGCAGAAAAGCCAGGAGAAGACTTTCGCGGAGGTTGTCGATTAAAAAATTGTTCCCTTTGATAAAGATCTTGGTTGATCCGGTGACGTAGCTTTCGATTGAGTCTTTCTCAGTGGAGGTAAAGATGGCCCGCATTCGGGGTTCGATCGCGTTGCTTACCAGCGAATCCATTCGTTCGGAACCTATGTCCGCGATCTGGCTGGAAATACGCATCCGGGTGAATGTGGTATCCACGAAGGACTTGAACAGACCACTGTTGTCGGACTGGCCTCGCATATACCGGAGTATAAATGCACCCTCACTTCGGGAGGGTATGTTATAACGCTGCGGATTGTTGTTATAAAATGCCTGCTTCGATGCCTTTACAAAACTCAGGATAGAAACCGGTTTGGAGACCATCGGCAGCGAGTCGAGAAAGGTTTCAAACTCTTCGACCTTGGCGAGATTGTTTACATCCAGAACAGGGCGTCGCTTTTTGGTTTTGAATTCAACCACGACCTCCAATGGCATTATCCCGCTGAAGTTATTCTCAAAAAAATGCAGATCCCGTTTTACCTGGCTTTCTTCCGGCACATCGTCGACCATAAAAGAAAGCGATCTCAACTGCCAGATCCCAATGCACGATAACACTGCGAAAAGGATAGAGAAAAAATAAATAAGGTTCCGCTGCCTGTGAACAAGCAGGTCAATGAACTTGAGAAAGGCGTGCATTTTCGGGAACGAAAGGTGCCTGAGATGCTTTTCGGAAGGTGTTGGCAGCCACGAAAAAACACTTGGGATCATAATCAGACTGATCACGAAAAGCACCATTATATTGATGCCGGCCACAATTCCGAATTCACGGAGAATGAGGATGTCGGTTGCGAGAAGTGTCAGGAACCCTATCGCTACCGTGAGATTGGTAAGGAATGTCGCCAGACCCATTTTTTGAACTACAACATTGATCGCCTTAAGCTTATCTTTGGTCCTGGCAAACTCCAGGTGGTATTTATTCAGCAGGTAGATGGCGTTGGTAATACCGAGCGTGACAATAACCGGTGGGATTAGCCCGCTCAGCAAGGTTATTTTGAAACCGAATAACTTGATCGTCCCCAGTGTCCAGACCACCACGATTCCGATGATAATCATCGAGAACAATACGGCGCGGAACGAACGAAAGAAGACGAACATGATCAGACCTGTCACAAGCGCTGAGGCATAGAGAAAGATTCCCATTTCCTTTCGTACCGAATTGGCGATTACGGTGCGGATAAACGGGAGCCCGGCATAACGTAGCGTAATCCCGGTACTTTCCTCGAATCGCTTCCCTGCTGCGAGCATACGTTCAGTCATGGCTTCGCGGCGGGAGGAGTTCATAACTTCTTTCTGGATGGATACCAGCATCATGGTGGCGCCATTGCCGGAATTCACCAACTGATCCATGTAAATCCGTTGGTCGCGGGTCACCGTTAGCAGGCTATCCAGATGTTCCTGTGAACTGATTGTATCGGGGAAGATGTGTTCGAGGTAAAACTTCCGCTCTGCGGTATCCTTGAGGATCATTTTCAGGACGGGCAAAGAAATGACTTCATTTACGCCTTCGAGAGAGCGTATTTCTTTCGAAAGTGTGCGAAACGCATCGAAGTTTTTCAATTGATAAACGGAACTGTCCCGGAGGCCAATGGCGATGATATTGCCATCTTCACCAAATTGCTCGCGGAATTTGGTTAACACTACCATGTCCGGATCCTTGAGCGGTACGGTCCGGGCGAAATCGTAACTCATCTCCACCTGCGAGGCCTTCCATCCCATAAAGACCGTTATGATTCCGATCATTACGATAAAAGTCACCCGAAAACGTATGATGATCTCCGCTACTCTGGTCCACATAATTTCGCGCTGCTACAGTTTTTAAGGAGGCCAAAGCTAAACAATTTTGATTTGTTTCCAGTCCGGTTTTATGTCCGAACGGTCGGTTTTGGGAGGTGTGTATGATGTCCTGAAAATTTGTTTTTTTATTCGGAACGGCAGATTAAACCTCGGGCCCCGGGCTATACGCTGATCCCCTTCATTTTTCTGAAAAGTGAAACAGCATGGCGGTCTGTCAACCCGGAAACAAAATCCAGGATGGCGCGGAGCACCTGATAGAATGTCTGGGCCTGTTTTATTTGAAAACGTGTTTCAGGTGGCAGCAGGAGTGAGGCATTCTGGTATTTCCGGGGCATCGCCGAGGTGGTTTTTCCCGCATTGAAGAGGAATTGGCCTGTGACCACAAATTCGTGTAAAATCCCCGGAAGTACCTCATGCCCAGAGGCCTCGATTTCAATCACGTGCCTTGCCCGATAAATTTTTTCGACCGACATTCTGGAAATCTCGTCCAGCACTTCTTTGGATGCGCAATGATCGGCGAGGGCGGAATCGAATGTACCTCCCAGGATATCGTTTTCGTGGTCAATAAACACCTCCGTACATTGATCAACCAGTTTGTTAATGGCCAATGCCCGGAGCACGGCAACTTTTTCGTTCGGGTCATGGATCCGATCGAGTTTCTCAGGTTTGTAGTCGTCACGAAGGATGGCGGCCAGTAGCTCTACCGTTTCGTGAAACGAGACAAGTCCCAGCCGGCACGCATCCTCAAGATCGATGATATTGTAGCAGATATCATCGGCGGCCTCAACCAGCATCGCAAGGGGGTGCCGGTGCCAGCAATCCGCGCCGGCGGGAGTTAGCCCCAGATGTGTTGCCATTTCGCGAAAGGCCTCTTTTTCAGTCTCATAGAATCCGTATTTCTTCTGGCTCTTTCGTTTTGTGTCGCGATTCTTCAAAACGGAAGCGCATGGATATTTCGTGAACGCACCGAGGGTCGCGTACGTCAGATGTAAACCATATGCGTTTGAATTGAGAATTCTGAATCCCTGAGCATTCCCTTCGAATTTGGTAAGGTCCGTCCATTCAGTTTCCGGGAACTCGCTTTGCAGGGATCGGCCGAAATCTGTCTGACTAAAAAAGTCAGAAAGCGCGTCTTCGCCGGCATGTCCGAACGGCGGATTACCGAGGTCATGGGCCAGTGCAGCTGCGGCTGTCACGGCGCCAAAATCGAAAAGCGAAAGCGTTTCCGCCAGCTCCGGATGGCGTTGAATGATCACTTCACCGGCTTTTCGGCCGAGGCTCCGTCCGACGCTGGATACCTCCAGGCTGTGGGTTAGCCGTGTATGCACAAAATCTTGTTCGGGCAGGGGATGCACCTGTGTCTTATCCTGTAGTTTGCGAAAGGGATGTGAAAATATGATGCGATCAAAATCCTGCTCAAACGCACTTCGTGATGATACCGCGACCTGATTCTTCTGGCCCTGACGCGCCGCGGAAAGTAACAGCTTCCAATTCATGGCCGCAATATACGGATGACGGCGGCTTATGCGTCAATAAGCTGCAAAGGGTCCTGATTCAGCAGTTTTGAAATAATCTTGTAAAGGTCCGGCAAAGCAAGCTTCATGGCGGCTGATCTTTCAAAAAAGTTTTCAACCGCTACGCTGAAGAATTCGTGCACGTTGGTGCATGCGTAAGGTCGCAGGAAGGAACTATGCTCGGTTTGCGGACCATTGCAAAAGTCGTTTGCAAACCTGTCGAGCTGTTCCAGTACAGCCGGGTCAAAGAATTTATACTCCCTGCTGCGGATGATGTTTTCGAGCCGTAACGCATGTGCCATTTCATGAAGTCCGAGATTGACGCTGTCGCCCTGATCGATGTACCCGTCAATGAAACTCTGCCAGGAGATCACGATTATTCCGAACAGCGGGTTCACTTCGCCTTTGTGGTAACGGCGCGTGATGGATGAGTAGTAGTCGTTTGGGTATACCAGGATCTTTTTGAAATGTGTAAGATAAACATCAGGTAGCCCGAAGGTTAGTTGCGCAGCCGAAGCTGAAATCAGCACCTTCGCTTCAATGGTAACTTCCGGCACGCCCCGGGGGATGAAGCGTTTGCTATAAAGAAATTTAACGAGTTTTTTTTCGAACCGAATCCGGTTCTCTTTACTGAGCCTGCCGTACCATGGAAAATATTTCAGCAGGATTTGCCGGACTTTATGCGGTACAGGCAGTACCCGGGATTTAACCGGTGCTGCCTTTCTTTCTGCCGTAATAACGGCTTCCCGTATAGTTCCATAGTTCGCATAAATCACCAGTGCTCCAATGACAACAACGGTTATGAGAGCGAGCATTTAGATTTTCCGGAGAATATTGTTTATTGAACATGCATCCATCAGCCGCGTTCTTATCTCAGCGATTGCGATTCGCTCCTGCTTCATCGTATCGCGTTCCCGGATGGTTACGGTGTTATCCTGCAAGGTCTGATGATCAATTGTGACACAATATGGAGTGCCGATCGCGTCCTGCCTCCGGTACCGACGGCCAATGGCATCCTTATCTTCGTAAAAGCAACGCAGGTCGTACTTGAGTTCGTTCATCACCTGTTCTGCTTTTTCCGGAAGCCCGTCTTTCTTTACCAATGGTAGAATCGCAACCTTATTGGGCGCGAGTGGTGCGGGGATACTCAGCACGACGCGTTCACTGCCGTCTTCAAGTTTTTCTTCTTTGTACGATTTAGAAAGAATTGCCAGGAAACAACGGTCAAGGCCAATTGATGTTTCCACCACATACGGGATGTAACTCTGGTTGGCCTCGGCGTCAAAGTACTGCAGTTTTTTGCCGGAGTACTTCTCGTGGTTCTTTAGGTCGAAGTCGGTGCGGGAGTGGATTCCTTCCAATTCCTTGAAACCCATAGGGAAGTTGAACTGAATGTCACACGCAGCGTTCGCGTAATGTGCCAGGTTGAGATGATCGTGGAAGCGATAGTTCTGTTCGCCCAGGCCGAGAGCCTGGTGCCACCGCATTCGTTTCTCTTTCCAGAACTCGTACCATTTCATCTCTTCACCCGGTTTGATGAAGAACTGCATTTCCATCTGTTCGAACTCCCGCATCCGGAAAATAAACTGGCGCGCCACGATTTCATTTCGGAATGCTTTTCCGATCTGGGCAATGCCAAATGGTATTTTCATCCTTCCGGTTTTCTGCACGTTCAGGAAGTTTACGAAAATGCCCTGGGCTGTTTCCGGGCGGAGGTATATCTTATTGGCTTCATCGGCAAGTGAGCCGATCTCTGTCGAGAACATAAGGTTAAACTGACGCACATCAGTCCAGTTTCGCGTTCCCGACACCGGGTCAGTGATCTCGAGATCTTCAATGAGTTGTTTCATCGCAGGCATGTTGCCTGAGCCCATGGCGTCTTTGAGCCGTGTGTTGGTCTCGTCGATTTTCTTTTGGTACTCCAGTACCCGTGGATTGGTGGTGAGAAACTTTTCACGATCGAAAGATTCACCGAATCGCTTGGCCGCCTTTTCAGCTTCCTTGTTGATCTTCTCCTCCATCTTTGTGATGGCGTCCTCGATGAGAACGTCCGCACGATACCGCTTCTTGGAATCCTTGTTGTCGATCATCGGATCGTTGAAAGCGTCTACGTGCCCCGACGCTTTCCAGGTGGTGGGATGCATGAAAATGGCTGCGTCAATCCCCACAATGTTGTCGTGGAGAAGTGTCATGAACTTCCACCAATAGTCCTTGATATTATTCTTCAGTTCAGCGCCGTTCTGGCCGTAATCATAGACCGCACTCAGGCCGTCGTATATTTCGCTGGAAGGAAAGATAAACCCATACTCCTTCGCATGGGAGATTACATTTTTGAAAAGGTTGTCTTCTTGATTCGCCATAGACGGCAAAGATAATATTCGCCACCGCTCAACAGGCTATCCCGCGATTTTTTTTAGCATTATCCCAACTTAATGGTTGTTAGGTTGTTAGGTGTGCAACGATGCGATTAAAGAAGGAATGTACATGATCAGGCCTGGGTCTGGTTCGGCAGCTTGATGATAAAGGTAGAACCGATCCCCGGGTCAGACTCGAGTTGAATGGATCCCGATAACTTCATCAGAGCTTCTTTTACGATGTAAAGACCGAGGCCGGAGCCCTTCGACTGTTCGTTGGCGCGAAAAAACATTTCAAAGATGCGGGCATGATATTCGCGTGCGATACCCTGACCGTTATCTTCGATTTTAAGGTAAAATGCTTTGTCTTTGGTCTCACAACTGAGTTTGATAAACTGGTGATCCTTCATCTGATCGTGGTAG
Source organism: Bacteroidota bacterium (assembly GCA_023417785.1). Taxonomy (GTDB): domain Bacteria; phylum Bacteroidota; class Bacteroidia; order Cytophagales; family Cyclobacteriaceae; genus Ohtaekwangia. The sequence goes on along the minus strand of JAEZEH010000129.1, from coordinate 34,292 downwards.
CGAATAGCATTCGATATCAGATTCGAAATAATCACTTTTAACCGGTTCTTGTCCGATGAAATGGTGACTTCTTCCGGGATGTCTATTTGAAAAGTAATGGCTTGCGCATCAGGGGAAAACTTAAGACTTTCCCAGACTTCTTCGGCCAGGTCGACCAGTTTCACTTTTTCATGATTGATGGCCAGCCTGTTGTTTCGGCTATAGTCGGTGATGTCTTTGATGAAGTTATCCAGCGAATGTACGCGGTCTTTCATCATACCGAGATACCGCATTTGTTCGTCAGCATTCTCCGTGTTGCTGATGATGTTGATGAGGCCCATAATCGAAGTTAACGGCGCGCGCAGATCATGGGAGGTGCTATATACAAACCGGTCGAGTTCGGTATTGGTCTTGTTTAATTGTTCATTTCGTTCTTCAAGCTGAAGGGCATTGTAATGATTAAGATCGATAAGCAGATAGACGCCCATTACGGTTGCAGGTAGCGCGATCGAAAAGTTAACTACCAGATTAAAAAAAATCATATCCTCGTCATAGCTCCTTCTGGGAATAAACGGGATATCGCCCACGCAGGCAAGTATAAACAACACGTATGTGAGTATAGAGAAAAAGATAGAGGCAAGCCTTTCCTGGTACGAGAAAACAGCGAACGCGGCAACAGCGTTTGCCATAAAGAATACCATGGTTCCGGTGGCGCGTGATTCACTGGCCGCAAATAAATAAACCGCGAGATTTATTGTAGGTAGCAGAAAAAAGTTTGCTTTTCGGTGTCTGCCGGTACGATGGAGGAAAAGTGTGTAAACGAGAAGAAGACAAGTTCCAATATGAAACGATATGACATCGTAGCTGCCCAGCGACACGTGAGTAACAATGTAAAGGGAACAAACCAGAATGCCTATCAGCGCAATCGATCCGGAGAGTATAGCTTGTTTATATTCTCCGTAGGAGGATACAAAACGATTTTCCCCAATAATCAGATTCCGGAAAAATTTTCGAATAGACATGAACAAACTTTGAATCAAAAATATGGGGAAGGAAGCGGCCGTGAGGTGGATAACTGCTTCGGATTGTATACATGCAAGTTTTCCGAAACAAACGAATTCTAAACCGCCAACGCCACAGGGTTGTGATGAGGTACGTTTTGCATATATTTCCCGGAATCTATGAATGCTCCTTTCCGGAAAATCGCTGTTGCGGTAGCGTTTTCACCCCGAATTCTCGCCATTCTTTCCGAGGCGGCGCGGCTGAAGGTGTTGTGGAATGCCGAGTTGAACCTGATTCACGTAGGCAGCAAAACCGACGGAGCCCAAAATCAGCTACGAAGATACCTTGAAGAGGTTGGATTGGCGGATTTGCCGGATGTAAAGATTTTTTGGGAAAGCGGTAACCCGGCCGAACGGATCCTCAGCCGATGTAAGAAAGAACAGGTGGATTTACTGATTGCGGGGGCACTGAAGAAGGAAAAACTAATCCGTTATTATCTGGGTACAATCGGACGCAGGATTTTGCGCAGGGCAGATTGTTCGGTCCTTACGCTGATTAATCCATCTAAAGATCCTGTACCCTTTCAGAATATTGTCGTGAACGCCGAAAACAGCAATCACGTAAAAGATGCGCTCCGGATAACCTGTGAAATTGCACAGGCAGATAATGCGAAGTGGCTTCATATTGTTCGCGGAATAAAGATGTATGGGCTTACCATGTCGGCAGCAGGTAACACTTCTGCCACTGAATATGAGGAGCTGCGTCAAACACTGGTTCAGGATGAAATTACATTCGTTCAGAAATTACTGGAAGGCGTTTCTCATCAGGGACTGAAGGTCAATATTAAAGTAGTTAGTGGCAAATCGGGATTTGAACTGTCGCGCTTTGCTCAACGAAAGAACGCCGACCTCCTTGTCGTTGGCGCGCCCGCAAAGCGGTTTTCGATTTTCGATCGTGTTTTTACAAATGATTTGGAATACGTTTTCGCCGACCTTCCCTGTAACCTCCTGATTGTACACCCTTCGAGAAATAAAAACAGGGAAACCGGATCATGACCAAGCTCAGCCAACACGAGGTGATGAACCTGTTACTTCAACTCGGCACAATGCTGGTGATGGGGCGGTTATTTGCCGAATTGGCAAGAAAGCTACGACAACCTGCCGTGGTGGGCGAAATCGTTGCCGGGATTATCCTTGGGCCAACCGTATTCGGAATGCTGTTTCCGGAGGCTTTCGGTTCTTTCTTCGAACAGGGAAACTCGTTGCTCGTGCTCGACGGATTTGTGCAGGTTGCCGTGGTGATGCTGTTGTTTATTGCGGGCCTTGAAGTTGACCTCCATATCGTTTTTCAGCAAGGTCGTCAGGCGGTGTACACATCAGTATTCGGGCTGGTCATCCCTTTCATAATGGGTTTTGCACTCGCCTACTATCTGCCCGGAGTTTTCGAAATAAAGACAAGTTCGAACCTGCTGGCGTTCGCGCTGTTCATGGGGACATCCATGGCTATCACGGCGCTGCCGGTAATTGCCCGCATACTCATGGATATCGGGATTTTCAAAACCCGAATGGGGATGCTGGTTATTTCGTCAGCCATGATAAACGATCTTATCGGCTGGCTGATATTTTCGGTTGTATTGGGAATGATTGGCACCGCGCAGAACATGACGATCACTCAAACAATCATTCTTACCGTTGGATTCACCGCTGTGATGCTTACAGTAGGCAGAGCACTAATAAATAGAATTCTTCCCTGGGTTAACACCCGGTTTGCCTGGCCGGGAGGGGTTCTTTCGGTGTCGCTGGCGTGTTGCTTTCTGGCCGCGGCCTTCACCGAATACATTGGTATTCATGCAATCTTTGGCGCATTTATCATAGGCGTCGCTTTTGGTGATTCCGAACACATGTCGGAACGCGCTAAGGAAATTGTGCATCAGTTTATCAACAATGTTTTCAGTCCCCTATTCTTCGTGGCTATCGGACTGAAGGTGAACTTCATTCTGAACTTCGATTTCTGGCTTACACTGATCATCGTTGTAGTGGCATTCACCGGGAAGATTGTAGGCAGCGGGCTCGGTACGCGGCTTGGAGGGTTTAATGTCAGGGAATCGCTGGCCGCGGGATTTGGAATGAATGCCCGCGGAGCAATGGAAATTATTCTTGGACTCGTGGCACTTGAAAATGGATTGATTGGTGAAAAACTTTTTGTGTCGCTGGTAATCATGGCGCTCGTAACAAGTATGACGAGCGGGCCACTCATGAAGTGGATCCTTGCCAAAAACCAGGAAACATGATCGTTCGATTTTGAATCCGGGAAGGATTTCACCGCATCCGTGCGATCAGATGCCTTTTGCTTTTTCCCAGTAAGTATCCATTTCTGCGAGGGTCATTTCACCCAGCACTTTTCCATCTTTGGCCGACTCGCGCTCCAGGAACTGGAACCGTTTGATGAATTTCTTGTTGGTGCGTTCGAGTGCTTCCTCCGGATCGATGTTGATAAACCGCGCATAGTTAACCAGTGAAAAAAGCAAGTCGCCAAATTCGGCCATCGCTTTTTCATGGTCGATTCCGCGATCATGCTCGACATTGAATTCCTTCTTGAATTCATGCATTTCTTCTTCAACCTTTTCCCATACCTGTTCTTTCTTCTCCCAATCGAAGCCAACGCCCCGTGCCTTATCCTGAATGCGGATAGCCTTTACCAAAGCAGGAAGCGAGCCCGGGACGCCTTCGAGAACGGATTTGTTGCCCTTTTTGAGTTTGATCTTTTCCCAGTTGGCTTTCACCGTTTCTTCGTCGTTGGCAACCACATCGCTGTAGATATGAGGATGCCTTTCAACCAGTTTGTCGCAAAGCGAATGGAGCACGTCGCCGATATGAAAGGCATTTTTTTCGGAAGCGATCCGTGCATAGAACACCAGATGCAGCATCAGGTCACCGATCTCTTTTTTGATTTCAGTTAAGTCTCCTTCGAGGATGGCATCCGATAACTCGTACGTTTCTTCGATGGTCAGGTGGCGAAGGGATTCGAGCGTTTGTTTTTTATCCCAGGGACAGTTCTCCCGAAGCTCATCCATAACGGTCAACAGGCGGTCAAACGCTCTCAGTTTCTCATCCCGTTTAGGATCGGGGGCCGACAAAACATCTTTCATAGAATAAACTTAAAAAGTTAATAGCGCGTTCTCTTTAAGCAGACTAACTTTGCTGGAAAGTAGGTCTAATACTTAAAATGGGCAACTAAATCACTGCGGTATGACGGTTTTTCTTATAACACTTCTGGTCTTCGTTTTATTCTTTGTCGGCCTGTCAGTGCGACTTATTTTTATTAAGAACGGCGAATTCCGAGGTACCTGCGCATCACAAAGTCCCTGGCTTAACAAAGAAGGAGCGCAATGCGGGTATTGTGGAAAAACCATGCAGGCGGGAGACGCAGCTTGTGGTGATCCATCGTTGAGCGAATCCGGCCCGATGCCGGAAATCAAAAAGAAAAGCTAATCCAGTAAGGTTAGGCCTTGCCGGGACCGCGATTTCAATATCTTTGTGATCCCGAAAAAATGCGATCATGGCTTTAATAAAATCCATTTCAGGAATCCGAGGAACTATAGGCGGAAAACCCGGTGAAAACCTCACGCCGCTGGACGTCGTCAAGTTTACCGCCGCCTTTGGTGTGTGGTCAAAAAAGGAAAAACCGACGGCAAAAATAGTTCTTGGTCGTGATGCGCGAATCTCCGGCGAAATGCTGAGCAATATTGTTTCGGCGACGCTCCAGAGTTTGGGCATCGACGTGGTCGACCTCGGTCTTTCAACCACGCCCACCGTCGAAATCGCCGTACCTATCGAGCAGGCAGCCGGAGGGATCATACTCACCGCCAGCCACAACCCGGGCCAGTGGAATGCACTGAAACTTCTCAATGAAAAAGGCGAATTCATTTCCGAAAAAGACGGTTTAGAGGTCCTTGAACTTGCTGAGAACGCAGAGTTGGAATTTGCTCCGGTAAACAAGCTCGGCAAGTATGAAAAAAAGGACGGGTACATCCAGAAGCATATTGAAATGGTGCTCAAGCTGCCCCTTGTCGACGTGCCCGCAGTAAAAGCCCGTGGTTTTAAAGTGGCCGTGGATGCGGTAAACTCGACTGGCGGAATCGCCGTTCCGATGTTGTTGAAATCAATGGGCGTAATGGTAAAGGAAGTTCATTGTGAACCTACAGGTCATTTCGCGCATAACCCTGAACCCCTGCCGGAACATCTTACAGACATCTGCCGCGAAATACAAAAGAGTAAATACGATCTTGGAATTGTCGTTGATCCCGATGTTGACCGGCTGGCGCTTATTTGCGAAGACGGAACGCCGTTTGGAGAAGAATATACCCTGGTGGCTGTTGCCGATTACGTTCTTAATGCAGGCAATGGTGGAAAGAACACGGTTTCCAATCTCTCGTCTACACGGGCCTTGCAGGATATCACCGAAAAGGCAGGAGGACAGTACTTTGCATCTGCTGTTGGCGAAGTAAATGTGGTCAACCTGATGAAAGAGAAAAACGCTGTAATCGGTGGTGAAGGCAACGGCGGCGTAATCTATCCTGAGTTACATTATGGCAGGGACGCACTCGTCGGGATTGCCTTATTTCTGACTCATCTGGCCAAATCAAACCTCACCCCGCTGCGGCTGAAATCGCGGTATCCCGGATACTATATTTCGAAAAACAAAATCGAACTGACCCGGGACATTGACGTGGATAAAGTACTGGAAGCGGTAAGGGCCAAATATGCGAAACAGCCCATCAATACCATTGATGGTGTGCGGATTGAATTCGACAAGGAGTGGGTTCACCTGAGAAAGTCGAACACAGAGCCAATCATCCGGATTTACGCGGAATCAGATATGGAAGTGAAGGCCGGCAACCTGGCAAAAAAAATCATTTCTGACATCAAGGAAATCATCTCGGAGAAGGCACTGGCCGGATAACGCCTGATGGTGGGTACGTTTGTCAAATTCTGTTACCTTTGCTGCGATTATCATTAACCTGAAATGCGCGTTTATCTCGACAATGCTGCGACCACGCCGCTAGATCCGGAAGTGTTCGAAGCAATGAAGCCTTTCATGCTGGAAGATTTCGGAAACCCTTCCTCCACCCATGCACACGGTCGGAAAGTCCGGGCTGCGATCGAGTCTTCACGGAAAAAGATTGCTGAACTTTTGAACTGTACTCCGGGAGAAATAATCTTTACTTCCGGTGGCACCGAAGCGGACAATGCGATTTTGTGCAGCAGCATCCGTACCTATGCTATTCAGCATGTTATTTCCTCACCTATTGAACATCATGCCGTTGAGCATACGCTCGCGTCATTGGCAAAAGATGGAATCGTAAACCTGCATCATGTCGGGCTCGACGCGACGGGCAATGTGGACCTGTCGCATCTCGAATCGCTGCTGCGTCAGTATCCCGGTTCTCTTGTTTCCCTGATGCATGCCAACAATGAAATCGGGAACGTTCTCGATATTGGCAAGGTGGCCGGGATGTGTGAGGCATACAAAGCATACTTTCATTCTGATACGGTTCAAACAGTAGGTCACTACCGTCACGACACAAAAGAACTGAAGGTTCATGGAATGACAGCTGCGGCGCACAAGTTTCACGGGCCAAAAGGAATCGGGTTTATGTATCTCCGGAAGGACAAAAAAATCCAACCCTTCCTGCATGGCGGGGCGCAGGAACGAAACATGCGCGGCGGAACGGAAAACGTATATGGAATCATTGGTATCGCGAAGGCGCTTGAAATCGCTTACCGCGACATGGATGCCCATATGGACCATATCAAATCATTGAAGCAGCGAATGATAGAACGACTTGTGACCGCTATCCCCAATGTTACCTTTCATGGCGATTCCGCTGACCTCGATAAGAGTCTGTATACTGTGTTGAATGTATGCCTTCCCGAGTCGGAGGAAAACGCGATGCTGCTTTTTAATCTCGACCTTCGAGGCATCTCCGCGTCCGGCGGGAGCGCTTGCTCCAGTGGCGCGACGATGGGATCACACGTTCTCGGATTTTTGTATCCGGATAGTAAACGCGGCGCGGTAAGGTTCTCTTTTTCGAAATACAATACTGTGGAAGAGATCGACTTCACCGTTGATAAACTCGCCGAGTTACTTAAAGTTGCCGAACCCCGTCAGGCCTGACGATCCGAAGGAATTATTCCCATCTTTTGCATCAGAAAACTTGCGTTCATTTTTTGCGCTATGCCTGATTTGAGCGTGTAATCAAAAGAAAGCTGGTCTTCTTCAATCGTTGCCTCGAAACAGTAGTTCGTTACCTCTTCGGGATACTGATCCTGCAGTTGCCCCAGGGCAAGATCATGAGTGGCGATTAACGCGAGGCACGGATGAGGCAGGAGTTGCTTCACCAGCGCGATCGATCCCGACTGTTTGTCATTGCTGTTGGTGCCTTTCAAAATTTCGTCCAGCAAAATCAACAGGGGTTTGTTACTACGCAGCTCTTCCATGATAGACTTAAGCCGGTTCAGCTCTGCAAAAAAGTATGATTGATGATCTTTCAGTGAATCAGCAGTACGCATGCCTGAACGAAGATTGACAATGGCGCACCTGAAGGAAGAGGCACAAACCGGAGCTCCATTCAGGGCCAGAACCAGGTTCACACCAAGTGTTCGCAGAAACGTACTCTTCCCGGCCATATTAGCACCCGTGATTATATGCACGGCTGGGGCCGGGCCGATATTATAATTATTGCTTATCCGCTCGCCCGCGTCAATAAGTGGGTGGGCCATTTCTCTGGCTTCAACAATCAATTTGTTTGAGATTTCCGCGAAGCAGAAGCCCGGATTGTTATACGAATACGTCGCAAAGCTGATTATCAATTCAGCTTCTGTAATGGCGTCGAGCCAAAGCGGCAGGTGCGATCCATTCCCGGCTTTCCATTTCTCGAGACGATAAACGCATTGCAGATCATATAATAAAAAACTGTTGATGAAAAAGATCGCCATCGCATTGGTTCTCGCATCCAGCGCATTTACCAGTGATGCCAGGCGGCGAACCTGATCATGGGCATCTTTCGCATCGGCGGATAATTTTTGCAGCTGTGCTGATTGAAAGGACTCGTTCGAAAGGTAGTACAAGAGCCTGGAGTACCGTTGAAGGATAGCCTTCTTACGACTGATGAAGTCATGGAAAAGACTAACACGCTTGGCATACACTCCGAAAAAGATCCATTGGGTCAGTATTAACGGAAACAATATGATCCTGGCTTCCGCGACGAAGAACGTTCCGATAAGCGCAAGAATGGTCAGCGCCGGAATTACATAAAGCGCACCAACCATAAGCTTGTTTTCCAGGGAAAATACCCCGGGGTGTTTCAGCCATGCCAGCAATTGATCCATGTCTCCGGGCTGTTCACCGGTGTTCATGCCACTTGCCTGAAAGTGCTGGCGGAAGTCAATCCGCGGAGTCATATCCCGGATCGCATCCTGGTACACGGCGATAGCTTCCTTACTTTCAAGTGGATGGGATAGGCGCGATGCTAACTTCTTTCGCCCGCGGATAGTATTGCCACGGTTGATATACTGGTAGAGCGATCCCTCGCCGAAAATATCGAGATCGTGGCTATATGGGTGAACAGGATCGATGAAGCCGGTTCCGGGATCAAGAGCACTTAAGTCACCATCGAGTGCCTTCAATTCAGTTTTATTGGAAATAATCAAATGTTCATTCAGTTCTTTCTCGTTGAACAGACCGGCGTGGCGTTTAACGAGATAGAGAAATAACACAAGGAACAAGGCCGGTAATACGAATAGCTCAGCGACCTTCAGGCTGAAGTAAAAGGTGATAAGGATCCCGATTACCGAAACCAGGCGCAGGTTTGAAATGAGATTTATCTGCCCGGTGAGCGACTTAAATTTTGTTTCGAATTCAGCTTTCCGGCTTTCGTAAACGGATACGATTTCCTGTCTGGTCATGCAGTCAGATAAAGGATTCAATTATATGCATAACATCCTCCAGAAACCGGCGATCCGTTTCGTCGAAGTCGTTAAGTTTGTCGCTGTCAACATCAAGTACGAGGAACACCTCACCGTTCTTGAAAGCCGGTAGCACAATTTCAGATTTTGAATCGGAGCTGCAGGCGATGTGCCCGGGGAACGCTTCAACGTCAGGCACAAGAATGGTTTGTTTTTCCTTCCAGGAAGATCCGCATACACCTTTACCGAAACCGATACGCGTACAGGCAATCGGCCCCTGGAATGGCCCTAGTACAAGCTCGGTGCCCCTAACCAGATAGAAGCCCACCCAGAAAAAACCAAAGGTCTGCTTCAGGGCCGCCGCCACGTTGGCAAGATTGGCGGTGAGGTCAGGCTCCGACTCCGTGAGCGCTCTTATTTGAGGCAACAACGTCTTGTAGCGTTCTTCCTTGCCGGTGTTGTTCGATATTATTAATTCTTCAGCCATTTGATTTCACTCAGGGTAATATTTTTTTCGGTTTAACAGCGTCATACTGTCAGTCGCGGCGATAATAAAACAATTTATCCGTTCCAATCGGTTCGTCACCGACTAACGTACCTTTAAACTCCGGCGCAGAAATTCCTTTTTTAAATGTTGAGGGTGACTTAAACACAAGGGTTTCATCCCATAAATCACTTTTAATAAACTGATTCAACGTGAATGCGCCGCCTTCGACGAACAACGACTGAATTTTTTTTCTGTGAAGATCCTCCAACAAAGAGGAAAGAAAATTTTCTTCGTCTATCCGCGCCAATGTGAGGTGTTGATGTTCTTCATGTTTGAGCACATTATAACAGATGGTGGGTTGCGAGGCGTCAAACAGATTTAGTTTCTGATCTAACCTCAGGAACCGATCGATCACAATCCGCACCGGATTTCGCCCGGACCAGTCGCGCACGTTCAGCATAGGATTGTCATGTGCGGCGGTACGTGCCCCTACCAGCACGGCGTCTTCTTCTGATCTCCATTTATGAACAAGTTGCCGCGACAATTCGTTGCTGATCCATTTTGAACTGTAGTTCTCGCGGGCAATGAAACCATCTGCCGTTTCGGCCCATTTCAGGATTATATAGGGGCGACCTTTTTCCATCGACGTAAAAAAACGCTTGTTTAATTCACGTCCCGCCTTATCGAGAATTCCCGTAACGACTTCGATACCCGCGTTCCGCATTTTCCGAAGACCTTCTCCCGCCACCATCGGATTGGTATCAATATTCGCGACGACAACCTTTTTGAGCTTGTGTTGGATAAGAAGGTCGGCGCACGGTGGCGTTTTGCCAAAATGATTACAGGGTTCAAGATTAACGTATAATGTGCTCTCAGAGAGAAGCGATTTATCCTCAACTGATGCTATGGCGTTGACTTCCGCATGAGGACCGCCATACGCTTTATGCCAGCCTTCACCAATAATCCGGTCGTTGTAAACCACAACGGATCCGACCATCGGGTTGGGGCTGACCGATCCGCGTCCAAGCTGAGCCAGAGAAAGGGCTCTTTGCATGTACAGCTCATCCATTTGGTGATTCGACTGATTCATTTTTAAAGTCGACGCGGTTCAATGATAGTAAACGCTTCCATTCTTATGTTTGCAAAGATTGACAAGCCATGAAGAATTCCAAAACTCTGGTTCAGGAAATAATCAGCAGGATCACATCGAACGAAGCCCGGGATGAGGTCGAATCGATCGTCTATGCGGTGCTCGACGATCTCTTTGGGATAAACCGAACTATGGCGATTAGCGGAGTGGACGTATCCTGGGAAGCACAGGACGAGGCTATTCTCAATGACGTGATAATGCGAATTAACCGTGATGAACCCATTCAGTATATATCAGGTTCCGCACCATTTTTTGGCAGAAGGTTCTTTGTTGACCGATCGGTTCTTATTCCGAGACCTGAAACAGAGGAACTCGTTGCATACGTGCTGGATCACGCCAGAGGTAACGGCGCCGGCCCCTGTCGCATTCTTGACATTGGCACAGGTTCGGGATGCATACCCGTGACCCTGGCCGCGGAGCTCCCGGAAATCGAGGTGATGGCCACTGATGTAAGTGAGGATGCTTTGGCTGTGGCGCGAAAGAATGCCGTATTCCACAAGGTGCCGGTGCGGCTGTTGTTACATGATATCCTGGCCCGGCCCCTGCCGTTTCAGGAGCTGGATATAGTAGTCAGTAACCCGCCATACATTCCGGCAACAGAGATCCATCAGATGAGGCGGAATGTCGTAGACTACGAACCGCATCTTGCATTGTTTGTCCCTGACAACGATCCGCTGCTCTTTTACCGGGAAATTGCCCTGCAATCGCATGAAGCCCTGAAACCCGATGGAGCGCTGTTTTTCGAAGCGCATGAACGCTACGCTGAAGAGTTGGCTGAAAATCTTCACGAATGGAGTTACACCGACGTGGCGATTCACACCGATATGTCGGGTAAACACCGGGTTGTCAGGGGTATCCATAAAAAGCATTACGAATGAAACCATTATCAGTCTCCTTCATCGGTTCGGGCAATGTTGCATGGCACCTGGCCCCGGCCCTTGAAAATGTAGGATACGCGGTCCGCGAAGTATTCAGCCGTAAGGAAAAACACGCCGCCGCCCTCGCCGAAAAGCTTTACGAATGTGAGGTCACCACTTCACTGGACCTTTCGGAAAGCTCCAGTCGTTTATTCATTATCGCGGTTCCGGATGATGCCATCGCCGAAGTGCTTAGTGAACTTTCGCTTCCAGCGGAGGCCATGCTGGTGCACACTTCCGGGAGTAGCCCTTTATCCCTGCTTGAAGATTCAACAGCGGAGCTTACCGGTGTTTTTTATCCCCTGATGACGTTCACCAAAGGGCGTCGCGTCGATTTCAGTGACATTCCTTTCTTTATCGAAAGTGATGACGAAACCTGTCGGAAGGTACTGTCCGGCCTGGCGAAAGCCCTAAGTTCAAAAGTGCATCAGATTTCGTCGACAAAACGACAGCACTTACACGCGGCAGCGGTGTTCGCCTCGAATTTTACCAACCACATGATGACTATCTCAGCGGGTTTGTTGAAGAACCAGGAGCTGTCATTTGATGTGCTCAAACCCCTCATTGCTGAAACGATAAACAAAAGCCTCGAGATTGGGCCTGAAAAAGGCCAGACCGGCCCCGCAAGGCGTGGGGATTTAGAGGTGCTCGACAGGCATCTTGCTCTCCTGGAAGAACATGAAGGAATCGCGGAAATTTATCGCGTGATTAGTCAGCACATTATTGATTACTACGAAGTAGAGTAATTCTTACTCAGCTGAGGGGGCCTGCAGAAGTGTTGGTGCACTTGCTGATCGAAGAAACGCCGAGACATCGTTGATCCAGTTGGATTGATTTTCGGTGAATACATCATGGCCGGCATCCGGGTATCGAACCAGTACTTTTTCTCCATTGAGGTTATTATAAATATCCATCGTCTCGTCGAGTGATACACGGTCGTCCTTATCACCGAACAGGAGAAGCGAAGGGACGTTGACAGCGGAAGCATACGAAGATGGATTATGAGAGAATGCCCAGTATCCCTGCTGAATCCCGCCCCAGAAGGTGAGTACCGCGGCTAACGGGAATGGCGGTGCATTCATGATCCGAAAACGGGCCGACACAGTTTCGTACAGAGAACCGAAGGGACATTCCAGGATAATGGAGGTGGGTTCAATCTGGTAATCGCGGGATGCTTTGAGGATCGCTGCTGCCCCCATAGAGGTGCCGAAAAGGTGAATTTCTTCTGATTCATGTTTCTTAACCCATTCAAAAACGTCCCGAACCTCACGTGCCTCAGTATAACCGAGGTTCGTGCTTTCACCTTCCGAGCCGCCGGACCCCATGAAATCAACCAGGAGAGTGTTGTAGCCCCATTTGGAAAACTCTTCCGCCCGGCTTATCAGTGTCGATTTCTCTGCGCTGTAGCCGTGAAAAAGAATAACCGTGCCGCGCGACGGATCCGTTGTTATCTCCCACGCTTCAAGCGTTACGTCACTTTCAATGTTAATCGTTTTGAAAGGAAGACGCGGCGTGGCGAATGGTATCGGCTTTGGCACCTCAATGCCTGTAAAAAGAATTCCTGCTTTATCAAGGGCCGAAAGCTCGTCTGGATTAATCCGCGGTTTTTGTGAATCCGAAAAATGAGTAAATCGGTATGCGTGCCAAAAGGCCATCACGTTTGCCAGGAGAAACAGTACAAACGATATGTATGCAAATTTCCGAATCATGCGAGTACTTTGTGTGTTTAACTGTTCAGTTGGAAAGTTTGTTGCAATATGCCCATTTTTGGATGCTTGACAGATGACTAACCCTAGTTTGCTGAGGTTAACATTTCAAATAGATTTAGTTTTGCACGATATTACAAGCCACATCGAATCCATGAATATAAATATGTTACGCAGACCACGACGGAATCGCAAATCTGCCACTATCCGCGCTATGGTCGAGGAAACACGGGTCCATACAGATAATCTGATTTTTCCTCTTTTTTTAGTCGACGGTAAAAACCAGCAGGTTGAAGTCAATTCCATGCCGGGAATTTACCGGTGGTCGACGGACTTAATGCTGAAAGAAATTGAAAGCTGTATGACCCTGGGGATTCGCGCTTTTGATGTTTTTCCTGCGGTTGAAGATCATCTCAAAGACAACCACGCAACCAAAAGCTATGACAAGGACTTTTTTTATCTGAAGGCGTTACGCGAAATAAAAAAGCAATTCCCTGAAGCGTGTATCATGACAGACGTCGCGATGGACCCGTACAGTTCAGATGGCCACGACGGTTTCGTTGAAGACGGCAAAATCGTTAACGATATAACGCTGTCCATTTTGGGCAGGATGGCTCTCGCACAAGCAGAAACCGGCATTGATATTCTTGGACCCTCAGACATGATGGATGGACGTGTCGGATACATTCGCGAACTCCTGGATGAAAACGGATTTACGGACGTTTCGATCATGAGCTACACGGCAAAATACGCCAGTGCCTTTTATAACCCGTTTCGCGACGCGCTTGATTCGGCACCGAAGTTCGGAGATAAAAAAACGTACCAGATGAATCCGGCAAACCGGACCGAGGCACTTGTGGAAGCGGAACTTGACACGGTCGAAGGTGCCGACTTCCTTATGGTGAAACCTGCTCTCGCATATCTTGATATTATTTCGCTGCTGAAGGATAATTCTGCACTTCCTGTCGCTGCGTACAACGTAAGTGGTGAGTACGCAATGATCAAGGCAGCTGCTCAAAAGGGCTGGCTTGACGGAGAACGTGCGATGAAAGAATGTCTGTTGAGTATACGCAGAGCAGGGGCGGATGTAATACTCACTTATTTCGCTAAGGAGTTCGCGCAACTCTCCAGGTCTTGATTTACCGTCTGTTGAGGGGACGGCGGACGTTGTCGATCTATGAGAGCCAACCAATACGATGAATCGAAACTGACCCAATGCAATGAGCCTCCAGTACCTTCCGGAATACGACTTCAACGAAGTTCATAGAATCAATGTCGATGCCGGTGAGGAAATGATCTTCAGGGCGATCAATGAGCTTGATGCACGTAGATCACCCCTGATAAGATTGCTCCTGCGCCTGCGGGGAATGAATGCCAGTGGCCTGGCCGGATTTCAGAACCTGCATAAAATGGGTTTCACTGTTCTTGAACTGGAACCGTTCCGGGAAGGTATTGCCGGACTTGTTGGTCAGTTCTGGAAACCGTCGGGTAACATTCAGGTGTTAACGCCCGACGAGTTCTGTTCCTTTGCCCATGAGGGTTTTCTTAAGGCAACATGGAATTTCCGAATATTAAAAAACATCAACGGTACAAATACAGTTGAAACTGAGACGAGGATACGATGTCTGGGTGCAAATGCAAAACGTAAATTCCGGCTTTACTGGTTTGTGATTAAACCGTTCAGTGGTATCATCAGGAAGGAAATGCTGAAGATCATCCGCGATCAGGCGGAGCAACTTCGGGTTGCGCGAAAATACCTTCCTGACGAAACGTAGCGATAGCAGTAAACTGACTATTATCGACTCACCTCGAGTGCGGGTAAAACAAAGTCGTCAAGAATACTTTTTTGCTTCATCATCGCCTCGACCTCGTCGGGATGGCGGGGTGAGATCTTCGAAAGGTGTTCATGCCCGTCGGCGGTGATCAGAAAATCGTCTTCGATCCTCACTGCGATGCCCCACCACTTTTTGTCACAATTTGCATTCTCAGGAATGTAGATACCCGGCTCGATAGTGATTACCATGTTTTCGCGAAGCACATCGTATGCGCCCTTGTCGTGCACATCAAGGCCGATGTGGTGGCAACACCCGTGCGGGTAGTACATATGTGGTGTGTCTTCTGTGGGAATTATGCCAAGTTCTTTTAGCCCCCGGTTTACAGCATCTTTGGTAGCCCGCGTCAAGGCTTCGAATGTGGTTCCGGGCTTGCAAATCTTCATCGCTTCCTCCTGAGCTCCTAATACGATTTCGTAGATCTGACGCTGTTCAGGGGAAAACTTTCCGCTGGCGGGTATGGTTCGCGTTATGTCTGCGGTGTAGCCATGATATTCGGCGCCGAGATCCATCAACACCAGCTCCTTTGAATCAATTGCCGGTTTGTAATTCTCCATGTAATGAAGGATACAGCCATTGTGCCCGCCTCCAACAATGGAAGGGTAACCGACTTCCTCCGCCTGATATTT
This sequence comes from Bacteroidota bacterium, assembly GCA_023417785.1. Classification (GTDB taxonomy): domain Bacteria; phylum Bacteroidota; class Bacteroidia; order Cytophagales; family Cyclobacteriaceae; genus Ohtaekwangia. The sequence goes on along the minus strand of JAEZEH010000129.1, from coordinate 18,623 downwards.
TTTGAAAACGAATTCGTGAATACCCTGTATCTCCCGCTCGGAAAGTCCTGGCTTCATGGCTTTCATTACTTCATTCTGACCTACACATGAAATCGTTACAGCTTTCCGAAGCAGCTCAAGTTCATCAGGAGTTTTTATCCCGCGCAGATTCGTCATCAGGGTATTAAGTCTGGTAACGTTCAGATTGTTTTTCGCTGCTTCCGGCCTGAGAGAAATGGCCTCGCCGGAAGGATAATTCACCTTGCGTTTGAATTCCACAATCAGATCATAGAGGTCCGCGGAATCATACGTTTTGTTTCGAACATCATTATGGAACTTATAAAACAATATCTCGTCAAACTTTGAAAAGTCGACGTTATACTTTTTGAATTCAGTATTGTTGAAGGCCTGCTGCAGACCCAGCGACTCCTTGGTTTTTAATTCACCCAGCCGTCTTCCACTCCACATCTCCATGGCAATGTTCCGCGGCTGCACGAAAATGATTTCGTCGTAACGGGTTCCATTCGCCGCGGTTTGTTTATCCTTGAAGATCAACAATACAGCGTTGGCTTCCTTGTATCCCGTCAGGTAATAGAAGTCGGGATCCTGATGATAAGGATAGTCAACATCGTTGGATCGGTTTCGCTCGGGGTTGGCAAAAAATACCGCTACCGAGTTAGGCGGCATACTTTCGCGGAGCTTGTTTCTCCGGTCCAGATGAAATTCTTTCGAAAGGAAATCCCTGGGCTGATCTGCTGTAGTTTGCCCGAAGGAGGTGACGGAGATCAGAATAAAAATTAATACCAGTGCGCGCATTATGTTAAGCTTTGAATTAAGATAAACAAAAGTGCATCCCCGAACGCGGGCACTTTTATGTTTGGGTCGTATCCGTTTTGAAAGGCGATTTTCCAAAACGCTGCGGCTTATTGTTCAGTGCGGCAGTTTAACGAAAAAGATAGGTAATGGTGTATGATTTTTCTAACTTAACATCTCTTGCACAAAAGTATTTGCAAGACCCTTTCTTAAAAGGCAGACTTCACCGTCTGCCTTTTACGTTTCATCTTCCGCCTCGCGGATCTCAAAATCGTTGCCTTTGCCGTATCGGATCAGTTCTTTCAGGTGATAACGTTCCAGCGTCAGGGTATCCTTTACCTTAAAATCGCCATTCGAAAGAATACTTTCTATGATAAATTCATGAGTCTCTCCAAAATTGACAAGCCGGTATTTTTTTCCGGTACGCAGTACGTCAAAAGCAAGTCCAGCCATGCTACAACTCCTCCTCGCGTTCGAGCATCAAAATTGATGCCTGTGGGACGATAAAGTATTTCTCGTCTTCGTACATTACTTCGATCGCGCCTTTTTGAAGAAATATCGCGAGGTCGCCTTCCTGCGCCTGAAGCGGCAGGTACTTAACCTGATCTTCTTTTCCTTTCCACATGTCATCTTCATCCGCAGGAAGCGGCAACGGATAGCCAGGACCAACTTTAATTACATAACCGCTTTGAATTTTTTCTTTCTCCTGAACGCCAGGGGGAAGGTACAGTCCGCTGGCGGTCTTTTCTGATTGCTTGATTGGATTGATTAAAACCCGATCGCCAACCACGATGAGTTTCTTCAATTTGTTGTCTGGTGTAACTTTCATAAAATAAAACGTCCTCTCGTTATTCAAAAAGGCCTGCCTGATCCTCCGATCTTTTCAATAGATTCGTCTCAATGCTCTTACTGGCTTTAGCCCCGAGTTTTTTCAAATCCTCCACACGGCGCACGAGGTTGCCACTTCCCACTGAAAGTTTTTTCATTGATTCCTCATAGTGCTTCTTCGAGGTATCAAGGTGACGCCCGAGTACAATAAGATCATCGGTAAACCCTACAAACTTGTCGTAGAGATCCCCGGCTTTGTTCGCAATGTCCAGCACATGCCGGTGTTGATATTCCTGCTTCCAGGTATTCTTGATCAGTTGAAGCGACGGAATCAGCAAAGTAGGGCTTACAAATACAATTCGTTTTTCAAGGGCTTCATCATAAAGGTTTTTCTCCTGCTGAATGGCGAGAATATAAGCCGGTTCAATCGGAATGAACATCATTACAAAATCAAGGCTGCTTTCCGAAATGTTTTTCTGATACGCCTTGTCGCCGAGCAATTTCATATGCTGACGGATCGATGTAAGATGGGCTTTGAGGAAAATACGCTTATCCTCCTCGGATTCAGCGTTCACGAAATTGTTATAAGCCGTAAGACTCACCTTCGAATCAATGATCACATGCTTGTTCTCGGGCAACCGAATGATCACGTCCGGACGGAGGCGGCCTTCTACCGTAGTAAAACTTTCCTGAATAACATATTCGCGGTCGCGCTCAAGTCCGGATTTTTCAAGAATACTTTCCAGAATAAATTCACCCCACGCGCCCTGCGTTTTTGTATCACCACGAAGCGCACGCGTGAGGTTTTCCGCCTCGCGCGTCATCTGTACATTTAGCTTCTGCAGATTTTCTAGTTGTTCGCGAAGCGCCGAGTTTCGGGAAATGCTGTCTTTATTGGTTTCTTCTACCTTCTTTTCAAATTCGATTATTTTTTCACCCAGCGGTCGTAGCAGGTCAAATAAATTGGATTTGTTTTGCTCGGTGAACTTCCGGCTCTTTTCCTCAAAGATGTCGTTTGCGAGATTCTTGAACTGGATGGCGAACTTTTCATTCAGTGAATCGACTTCCTTCTTCTGCTCCTGAAGTTTTTCCTGCAGGTTGCGGTAATCCGCTTCCGTGGAAGCCAGGCTATTGTTCAGTTCGAATAGGTTCTGCCTTTCGCGAATCAGGTCGGCTTTCACTTCCGCCAGCTGGGTTTGCAACGCCGTGTTGCGTTCCTGTTCTACCGCGAACCGGGCTCCCTGTTCAGCCTGACCCGCCGCATGCCGGAATTTGGCCAGATACCACCCGCCGACGCCACCAACTACCACCGCGATAAATACAACCAGAATCTCCATCGCGGTAAATATATGCGACAAATCACTACCGTTGAAGCCAGTATTGACGAAAGCCCGTTTGCCCAATTGGAAAACCTCTGACAGATCGTTTTCTCTTCGGCTTTTAGGGGGTTATTTGGTAACTTTAGGCTCCTTTTTAACCTTAAACGGCCCAATATGGTGGAAACGATAAGATCCAGTCAGGAGGCGATCCAGCTGGAAGAAAAATATGGCGCACATAACTATCATCCCCTTCCTGTGGTCCTCACGCGCGGCCAGGGAGTTTTCCTGTGGGATGTGGAGGGTAAACGCTACTTCGATTTCCTTTCCGCATACAGTGCCGTAAATCAGGGACATTGCCACCCGCGCATCATAAACGCGCTTATCGATCAGGCGAAAGAGCTGACGCTCACGTCCCGGGCTTTCTACAACGACAAACTCGGCGTTGCTGAGAAATACATTTGTGAAACGTTTGGCTATGAGAAGGCGCTTTTTATGAATTCGGGGGCTGAGGCCAATGAAACAGCGATAAAGCTTGCGCGAAAATGGGGTTACGTTAAGAAGGGAATTCCTGACAACGAGGCAGTAATCGTTGCGGTAAAACAGAATTTTCACGGACGTACAACCACCATTATCTCCGCGTCAACGGACGGGCTGGCGCGCAAAGGGTTCGGTCCTTTTATGCCGGGCTTTGAAATCGTGGAATATGATAATGTCGATGTCATCGAAAAAGCGCTGGCCAACCCGAACGTATGCGGACTTTGGATTGAGCCCATTCAGGGCGAAGCCGGTGTGTACGTTCCGCAGGAAGGGTATTTGAAAGCAGCTCGTGAACTTTGCACGCGCAATAACGTCCTTCTTATGATGGATGAAATTCAAACCGGAATCGCACGCACCGGGAAAATGCTGGCGTCGGACCACGAGAAAGTCCGGGCCGATCTGCTGATTCTAGGAAAAGCACTTAGTGGGGGCGTACTGCCGGTATCTTGTGTATTGGCCGATGACGAGATTATGCTCGTGATGCAGCCCGGCGAACATGGTTCAACTTTCGGCGGGAACCCGCTTGCGGCCGCGGTGTGTATGGAAGCATTGCAGGTGGTTGCCGATGAGAACCTCGCAGCGAATGCTGAACACCTGGGCGACGTATTCCGTGAAAGGATGAATCAGCTGCAGCGCAAATCGAAATTGATGAATGGCGTTCGCGGCAAAGGGTTGCTGAATGCTATCGTGATCAACGATTCACCCGATAGCGACACAGCCTGGAACATGTGTCTGCAATTCGCTGAAAACGGCCTTCTTGCAAAGCCAACCCACGGAAACATTATTCGTCTGGCCCCACCGTTGGTGATTACAGAGGAACAGATTCATGAATGTTGTGATGTGATTGAACGTGTGATTTTGAATTATAAGATGTAAACGCACGTCACGCAGATTGGTCGATTTTTTCTGCGATTACAGCAACAGATTGCAGTGTCGTAACTTTCAGCTGACTCAATTTGGCTGCGAATGGGTAAGGGCAATCGGGTAACCAATCTGAAAAGCCAGAAACGATCCACGCGACGCGAGTTCGCCCTGATATTTCCGCGCATCCAATATGTAGGTCACGGGGAATGTGACGACCTTCCTGAAACCTTGGCTGTATAAAACCGTCAGCGATAGCCTGTCCTTCTTCTGATCAAAAAACTGGAAAGTAAAGCCGGCAAAAGCAGAGCTTGCGTAATCTTCGTTTTGTGTTGTTCCGGGTAGGTCAGCGCGAAGATCAGCTGATAAGCCGATCACCGGTCTTACCTTGAAAAGAAAAAGATATTTAGCCATTCCGTCGTTGCTCCTTCCGTACAGTATACTGGATGGTTTTATCGGAAAGAATTTATGGTGCGATATGGTTTTCTGTATCCCAATGGGAAAATTGAACGACCGGTGCCGGAGTTGTTTGCTGATCGTTCGCGTGCCGTCGTATTGATAGCCTATTTCAGTTTGTGTTGTAGTGAAGCCGGTATAAAACTGCCATCCATTCCTGGTTTCCCACTGGATGTTCAAGCCGAATGCATTGGTAAAGGTAAATGTCAGATTGTCAAAAGTAGGATCCCCGGATTCTTTCGATACGAATGTGAGCAGGGTCTGCTTGCCTATAAGCGGCGAAAGCCTTAATTGATCTTGACCGCAGAGGTTCAGACTCAAGTAACATAATAGCATGGTCAAGCCGATCTTAAGTTTCATCACGACAACAATATTGCTGGACAACGCTCGACGAAGTTCTTTGTTGCTATCCTCAAAGAACCATGGCCCGGCTAACCGGCCAACAAGCAACTGGCTAACTGGCTAGCTGGTTAACTGGCTAACTGGCTAGCAAGCTACCTGGCTAACCGGCCATCAGGCTAGCTGGCCACCCGGCCATCCGGCGCCCTGAACCTCAAACCAAAATCCCCCGACTATTCAACTCCTCCCGTAATGCCTCGGGCGATGTAAACCTTATCGTGCCAAACCCCAGCTCCGCGGCAGCGCGGATATTCTTTTCGTTATCGTCGATGAAAAGCGAATGGTGTGGTTCAAACCGGTACCGCGAAGTAAGGATGTCGAAGATCTGACGCTCCGGTTTCTTACACTTTTCGATGCCGGAAACTACAATGCCCTCAAACCAATGTAAGAACTCAAAGTTATCCAGCGCCCACGGAAAGGTTTCCGCAGACCAGTTGGTGAGGGCATATAACCGGTACTTGTCCACGGCTCTGATTTCTTTGAGTATGTCAACCGTTCCCGTTACAGATCCATTAATCGTCTCCTGCCATCGGCCGTACCACGCTTCAATGGGTTCACGCCATTCGGGGTGACGCGCCACCAGCATGGCCGTTGCTTCTTCAAAAGATCTTCCGCCGTCCTGTTCGTCATTCCATTCGCTGGTGCAGATGTTTTCCAGAAACCAGGTCACTTCTTCTTCGGTCTTGAAGATCTTTCGATAAAGGTACCGGGGGTTCCAGTCGATCAGCACACCGCCGAGGTCGAATATTATTGTATCAAGGGGTTTGGTCATGGGTGTTTTATTTCAATGCAGTGATAACACGTTGGGCAACGACTTCCGGTGTGATGCGATTAAGGCAGGCGAAATCCCCGCGGTAACAGGATTCTCTCCCGTACACCGAACATGGCCGGCACGGCAGTTCATCCCGCGAAATTTGTATCAGATTTTCGGGGTTCTGTCCGAAAGGCGCGAAGCCCACATCCGGATGTGTTCCGCCCCAGATGGATACAACAGGCAGGTTCATAAGCGAGGCCAGGTGCATGTTGCTGGAATCAACGGCCATCATGGCATCGAGTCGTTCCATCAGGGCCAGTTCATGTTTAATTTTCAACTGACCCGCCACCACAACACAATCGTCGGGAAATTCAGCTTTAAGTTCCGCAAAGTATTTAACCTCCTTGTCACCGCCGCCGAATAAAAAAATGCGCGCATTGATTTTTTGAATGAGTATCCGGATTAGTTCGGGATAGTTGGCCAGGGGCCAGATTTTCGACGTGTGCATCGCGAAAGGAGCAACGCCTATCCATCGCGTTGTTTTTTCCAGGTTTTGTTCAGCAAGCCAGGTGTCGACCTCATTGCGTGTTCTATCACGTACCGAAAGATAGGGTGGAGGTAAAACCGGAAATGTAAATCCGGCTTTCTCAAATGCAAGGCGATAACGCTCCACTGTATGCGGGAGGGGCGTTGTATTTTTATTCTCTTTTCGTGTGAACTGTTTTTTTTGTGGTCGACCCTTTTCAAATACCACTACCGGTACTTTGAAAAGTTTAAATAGTGTTCGCATCACTATTGTACGAATGTGATCATGTGCATCAATAACTACGTCATAGTCTGACCGCTGAAGCAGCTTTCGGAAGAGCTGACGCAGTCCGAAGATGCCATTGTAGGTATAATCAACATCGGCTGGATAGGGAACCACGCGATCGATATCCGTGAAAAAAGAAGCGAATTTGGGTCGGGTTACAACGGTTACTTCTACATCAGGGTAAGCCGCGACCAACGATCGGACTACTGGTACCAGGAGCACTACGTCGCCCATTGCGGAAAACCGGAGCAACAGTATTTTACGCAAGGGTTGAGAGGTTTTTGATAGAAAGGATTCGTGCCATTCGAAAGTCAGTCCTTCTTTTGTCCGTATAATACTGGGTTCAGCGACGCGTCGTTGTACATCTTCATTTGGCGGTAGACTTTGAAACGTCGGGCACCGGTTCCGACGTCTTCAATCAATTCGTCGAAGGCCAGCTTCATATCGTTTCGCTGTTCCATAAGTACACCGAGTTTCTGTTCACACCGGGCAAGATGGTCTGTCGAAACATCTGTACGGAGTGTTTGCTCCTTCATGTGATATATCTTCAAAAGCAGTATGCTCATGCGATCGAGTAACCACGCTGGCGTTTCAGAATTAATTCGCGCACCGGGTTGGGATTGAACTCCACCAAACTCCTTCAAAAACCAGTCGTCAATCCTTTCAACCAGGTCGGTACGATCCTGATTCGAACTATCGATTCGTCTTTTGATCTTTATTCCTTCGGCGGGGTCGATCTGCGGGTTCCGGATAATATCTTCCAAATGCCATTGTACTGTATCAATCCAGTTTTTCGCGTAGAGAAGCTGTTCAAAGCTTCCGTCCGGGTAAGGATTTTTTACCGGAGCGTCCACGTCGTCGGTGAGATGATAGTCGTCGATGCTTTTTTGGAACACCGTATAACAGGATTCTGCTGACAGCATAGTTTCAGATTGAACTGCAATTTAATTAATTTGAGAAATCACACATGGTTCGCCCAAAGTAATCCCATCGCGCATGTCGTCTCATTATTTTGTGAAAGAAGGCCAGGAGCCGGCGTTAATGATTCTTGATGCAATGCCCTTCAGCGCAGCGGCTGATTTGTTGGCATGGGCGCCGCTGATAGTCGTGTCCGACCGTGCTTTGGAAGCCGTTGGGACGTGGGGTATCAAGATCGACGTCGTATTCGGGGTTTCCGGAGATCAGCGCAGCAACGATAAACTTCTTGAGGATCAGCAGCCCGTTCACATCATCACAGCCGCGGATCAGCATAGCGGATTACGGGCGGTGTTCAGTTATCTGCATTCAATGCAGAATTCGGCGGTAGTCATGATCGCCGACAAGCCGGAAGAGATGATTTCATCCGTCGACGGGATTACGGATCTCGATATCACAATTCAGGATCAGGTGTTGCGATGGAGCCGGATCACCCATGAATTTCATAAATGGCTATCTGCCGGAACCCGGTTTCGACTTTTTTTTCCAGAAGGAGCCCTGCCGCATGTGGAAGGTGCCGAAGAACAAAACGGCGTATTTGTGACCACCAGCGATGGGATCGTCAGTATTTTGCCCCATCAAAGTTTCTGGATCGGTGAATATTTTTGATTCCTGATAATCTGGGTAGGGGTAAATCTTTTCCGGGTTGTCATAACCCTGAAGCCGCAAAACCGTAAATTTCGCTGAAACACGACCAAAGCAGTGGAATTAAACGAAAATCAGCTATTGGATACGCTGAAAGCGGGCGATATAACTGCTTTTGAGATGCTGTTCAGAACGTATTACCAGCCCCTTTGTAATTACGCCTACACGTTCGTGCAGGACCGCGACGAAGCTGAAGAGATCGTCCAGACTACTTTTCTTGCCTTATGGGAGAGAAAGCAAACCCTGGAGATCCGCACGGCGGTCAAGCCTTATCTCTATGCGATGGTGAGAAATGCCTGCCTTAATGTTCTAAAGCACGAAAAAGTAAAAAAGCAACACGCTGTCGTTCAAATGGCCGTGGCAGAACGAAGTGTCGAATCCGTTGCGCGCACCGTAATGGCATCGGAGCTTGAGGCAAAAATCTATAAAGCGATGGATGTGCTGCCGGAGCAATGCCGGCTTGTATTCAAGCTCTCGCGTTTTGAGGAGCTGAAGTACGCCGAAATCGCGGAACAGTTAAATATCTCGGTCAAAACAGTGGAAAACCACATGGGCAAGGCCCTGAAAATCATGCGTGAACAGCTGCGTGACTACTTGCCTCTTTTAATTGTATTAATGAATGGTTTCCTGAACTAACTGAAATTGAGCAACACCTTTGAAAATATCGACGATTTGTTAGGTAAGTACCTTGCCGGAGAAGCTTCTGAACAGGAGCGTCTGGAGGTGAGGCAATGGATTAGTTCCGATGAGGCCAATCTCCGTTACTTCGACCAGATGAAACTTATTTTTGAAAAGGCTGCCACGGTATCCCATCTGCAGGAGTTTGACACTGACGCAGCATGGAACCGGCTGCGGTCAAACCTCAAAAATGGTTCGTCGCGTGTTGTTCCGATCCGGAAAACTCCGGATTACAGCGTGTGGTACAGAGCTGCCGCTGGGGTGATTATTCTCTTTGGCATAGCGTGGGCGTTGTTCCGCTCAACAACAGGTGATCAGCCTATCGCCCCCGTTGAACTTATCAGTGAGAAAACCGCCGTGAGCGACACCCTGCCGGGAGGAAGTGATGTTTTTCTTAATAAGGAATCGCGTGTGATATATGCGTATGATAACAATAAACAATCTCATAAGGTAAAGCTCTCGGGTGAAGCCTACTTCAATATCAGAAAGAAGGAACGTGAAGATTTCATAGTCGACGCTGGCGATGTATTCATTCGCGACATTGGTACTTCTTTCAATGTACGGGCCTATCCGGATTCAGATGAAGTGGAGGTCCTGGTCGAGGAAGGCGAAGTAAGATTCTTTACCGCCGACAACAACGGCATCAGTCTGAAAGCAAGTGGCAAAGGGGTGTACAATAAGAAAACGAAGACGTTTACAATTGAACAACCGGAACCAAACATCACAGCGTATAAGACGCGCTTCTTTGTATTCAGCGCGACCGACCTGCGTTCAATGGCGGCTGCGCTAAACAATGTTTACGACGCTGAAGTAGTGGTCGGAGATAACATTCGGAATTGTTCCATTACGGTTACCTTCCGGGATGAGCCCATTGAAGAAATCATGGCCGTCGTTGCTGAGACGCTCGGTATTTCGGTGCGAACAGAGGGAAACAGATTCATTCTCGAAGGCCAGGGTTGTGAATAAGATCAAATGGATAGTCGTACTGTTATCGCTGATGTACTTTTGTCTCAGCCAACCCGGGTCCGCGCAACAGCGGAAAACTCCGTTACTTGAACGAACGGTCTCTGTTGCGTTCACGGGGGAAACGTTGGAAGCATCCCTGAAAAAACTATCCCGGCAAGGTGGTTTTACCTTTTCATATGGTTCTTCTCTAATCGATGAGTCGGAAATCATCAATGCCTCGTTTACGAATCGTACGGTTCGCGAAATTCTTGACCATTTGTTTCGCGGCCGTATCGAATATCGCGAACGTGGAAAGTATATCATTCTTATCAAAGCCAAAGAGCAGGCATCTTCCCGCGACCCACAGGTGCTAAGCGGCTACGTCATCGATGAAGCTACCGGTGAGCGACTTAAGAATGTAAGTGTTTATGACCCGGTAACGCTTTCTTCGGCGGTCACTGACGACTATGGGTTTTTCAAAATTGAAATCAGGAAGCCATCGGGTGATGATATCAGACTGGCTGTGAACAAAGCACAGTATACAGACACCCTGGTTGTTGTACGCAATGCGAACTCCGGTCTGCTCAACATACCCATTCGATTCGATAAGAATAAAATCCGAACACTTGCTGACAGTGTTGGAAACAAGTTCATGCGCCTGTGGCACACCGCAATGCGCGCGTCGGAAGAAGCAATCAACATGGAAAACATTTCCGATACGCTATACAGGACGTCGCAATTCTCGATTGTTCCTTTCATCGGCTCTAATGGCGGCTTGAGTGGTAATGTGATCAACGATTATTCCTTCAACGTGTTTGGCGGGTACAGCCTGGGAAACCGGAAGCTCGAAGTCGCCGGACTTTTTAACGCTGTACGCGGAAATGTGGAAGGTTTTCAATTCGCGGGCCTCGCCAATGGTGCGATGGGAAAAGTAAACGGAGCTCAGTTTGCAGGTCTCGCGAACCTCACAGGAGAAACAGTGGATGGCGTCCAGGTGGCCGGACTCACTAACATAACCTTTAAAAATTCTACCGGGGTGGTCTTAGCAGGTCTGGGAAATGTCACTGTGGGGAGCCAACGGGGAGTACACGCGGCGGGATTGTTTAATGTGGCTACCGAAGGCTCAGGACCTGCCCAACTAGCAGGTCTTTTTAATTTGGCGGAAGAGGATTTTTCGGGGGTGCAGATCGCCGGTGGCGTGAACCTCGTTACCGACAATGGACGGGGCGCACAGGTAGCGGGTCTGGTAAATATTTCCGCTGATAGCTTCAGTGGTGTTCAGGTGTCGGGCTTGCTCAACATGGCGAAGGATTTTCGGGGCGTACAGATATCCGTTCTGAATTTCAGTAAAACAATGAAGGGCGTGCCGATTGGGTTTTTGAGCTTTGTGTCTAAAGGTTATCACAAGCTGGAAATCTCAGCCGACGAGGTGTTTTATAACAACATCGCCTTTCGCACTGGTGTGCGGCAGTTTTACAATATCATTTCCGTTGGCGCAAAGCCGGATACGTATGAAGACGAAAAAACGCTCTGGACATTCGGCTATGGCATTGGCACGGCGCCAAAGATTTCAAAGTGGCTGTATCTGAATTTCGACCTGACCTCAAACCAGATCGTGCACGGCAAAATTGAAAAGATCAACCTGCTCAATAAGCTTTATACGGGACTCGATTTTCAGATAGCGCGGAATTTTTCGATCACCGCCGGTGTCACGCTCAATGCTCACATTACGGATCCGCAGTACGCCGGATATCCTGAAACATTTACTGATTACACCCCGAACATCGTGGAGGAAAGAACGTTTCGCGACGACCTCAACATGAAGATGTGGTGGGGCGGAAAGGTTGGGGTTCGATTTTTCTGATGTCAGGCCAGTTGAACCGCTGGTTTCTTCCCAAGCTCCCTTAGCAGTTTTGCATGGCCGTATAACGCGCCTGAAAACGTGGGTATCGATCGGTAAGGTAAATTGAATTCAGTCGCTGTCTCCTGCACGATCTTCGATAAGTCGCGATAATGAACATGGCATACACCGGGGAAAAGATGGTGCTCAATCTGGTAGTTCAGCCCACCGACATACCATGACAAAACACGATTGTTATTGGCGAAATTCGTGGTGGTATGCAGTTGATGCACGGCCCATGAGTTCTCCATCGTGCCCTCAGTGTCTGGCAGTGGAAAAGATGTACCGTCAACGACGTGTGCGGGTTGAAAAATTACCGCCAGTATAAAGCCAGCCACGAAATGCATCACGAGAAAACCAACAAGCCATTGGCCGAATGTTAAATCTGTAAGTAGCATCGGCAACCCCAGGATATACGCAAAGTACAGCACCTTGGTCGCGATTAGTATGAAAAGCTCCTTCGCGAGATGGGTTTTCTGACCTTTGATCAGTCCCTCCCTGTGATATTTGGATATCCGCCCGAAATCTTTTGTCAGTACCCAAACCAGCGTCATCAATCCGTATAAGAACCAGGCATACACAAACTGAAACTGATGAATGGGTTTCCAGTCGCCGTGTGGTGTCATACGGAGCACTCCTCTTGGACTGATATCTTCATCCACATCGTGAATATTCGTGTACGTGTGATGGAGCACATTATGCTGGATCCGCCAGTTCAAGGCGTTACCACCTACCATGTTCAGCGAATAGCCGATCAGTTGGTTAACCCACGGTTTCTTGGAATAGGCGCCGTGATTGGCATCGTGCATTACCGACAGCCCTATTCCTGCAACACCTACACCCATGATAATAGTGATCAAAAGTAAGGCTGGTATACTCGTCACTGTATTGGTCAGAATGATTATAAATGGAACCCAGTAGAGCAAGTACATAAAGATGGTCTTAACCACCATTTGTGTATTGGCATACCGCGAAATGTTCCGGGATTTAAAATGTTGATTAACGCGCTGGTTTAACGTAGAAAAAAAATCCGCTCCGGTACGAGGGAACCGGATAGTTGTCGACTGTTTTGTGCTCATAGGACTAGGCTTATAATCCAAACAGGTTAACCTGCTCGGATTGATAGACCCTAAAGATACACAAACCAGCGGTTACAACACGTGTTAGGTTGCTATTATTTTAGGAATGGGTGCGTTACGGCAATTCCGCAATCACTGTGCGCCCACCTTTGGTGATGTCGCCGATATTTACAAGTACCTTCGCGTCCACCGGTAAGAACACGTCAACACGCGAACCGAATTTGATAAACCCGAATTCCTGACCCTGTTCCAGCTCCTGGCCTTCTTTCACATAACATTTGATGCGGCGTGCAAGTGCGCCGGCAATCTGGCGGAAAAGAATTTCGGGGCCGTCTTTCATTTTCACGGCAACCGTAGTGCGTTCATTTTCAGTACTTGACTTGGGATGCCATGCCACCAGATATTTACCCGGGTGGTATTTATAAAAACTGATTTTTCCACTTACCGGCATGCGGTTGACGTGGACGTTTACCGGTGACATGAAGATCGAAACCTGCTTTCGCTTTTCGTTGAAGTATTCGTTTTCAATGGTTTCTTCGATCACCACCACTTTGCCATCTGCCGGTGCGAGCACCTGCTTTTCATGCTTTGTGATATCGAATATCGGATTCCTGAAAAACTGAAGAATCAGCAAATAAAAGAGTACGCTCACCAGAATGACGCTGTTCTGAATCATGCGACTTTCCGGGTACACGTATAAGATTCCCCAGTTCAATAAAAACAAGGCGACAAGGAGGATAAAAAGTAACGTACGGCCCTCGCGGTGAATAGTCATTTAGCAACAAAGTTAGAACTGCAAAGGTAAGTATAGATCGCATACCATTGCATGTTACACGTCTAATATCAGGGTATTATCTTACAGAAGTAACCTGCTCGCACGTCAACACTAGTAGCCGCCGCGGAACTTGTAGGTCTTCGCTACCTTGTCGATAGCTACCATATACGCAGCAATACGCATGGGCACTTGATATTCCAGCGCAGTTTTGTAAACTGTATTGAAGGCATCTTTCATGATCCGGTCCGACCTGCGGTTAACGCGGTCGGCGGTCCACTTGTAACCAAGGCGGTTCTGAACCCATTCAAAGTAAGATACTGTAACGCCACCGGCATTCGCCAGAATATCAGGAACAACCGTTATGCCCTTTTCGTGGATCAGGTTGTCAGCGCGCGACGACGTTGGTCCGTTCGCACCTTCTACAATGAGTTTAGCTTTGATGTTGCCGGCGTTATTGCTCGTAATAACGTCCTCGGTAGCCGCCGGTACCAGAATGTCAACTGGGAGCATTAACAGATCCTCGTTGGTAATTTTTTCAGCGCCATCAAATCCATCAAGCGAACCTTTGTTGGTATCGCGGTATTTTATAGCAAGATCAATATCTATCCCGTTTGCATTAAAGTAAGCGCCTGACAGGTCGCTGATAGCCTGGATGAGGAGTCCTCTTTCATGAAGAAGACGCGCCGCCCATGACCCCACATTCCCGAACCCCTGTACGGCACACGTTGCTTTATATGGATTGATTTTCAATTTCTCCATGGCTGTCAAAGCGGTGACCATTACGCCGCGACCTGTCGCTTCGGTCCGGCCGAGGGAACCGCCCATCACAAGCGGCTTACCGGTAACCACAGCATGAGTTGTCATACCCTGAATCCGGGAATACTGGTCCATAAGCCATGCCATTTCACGCGGGCCCGTGCCCATGTCGGGAGCAGGTATATCCTGGTCAGGACCAAAGACGTCGGCCATCGCCTGAGTATAGGCACGCATCAGGCGCTCGATTTCTCCCGAGGACATTTCACGCGGATTACAATTGACGCCACCCTTGGCTCCACCATAGGGAATATCAACGACGGCACACTTCCATGTCATCCACGCAGCGAGGGCCTTTACTTCATCAAGATTGACGTGTGGATCGAAACGAATTCCACCTTTCGACGGCCCGAGAATCGTGGAGTGGATTACACGGTAACCTTCAAATACTTTGATGGCTCCGTCGTCCATCGTCACCGGAAGCGAGACAATGACCTGCCGCGCTGGATTCTTCAATACGTTATAGATTTCTTCCTCAAGCCCCAGAATCTGGGATGCTTTGTGAAAGCGCGACATCATAGCTTCAAATGGATTCTCCTTGTCTTTGAGTGGAGCCGGTTCAATGTATGCCATACAGCAAAAAAATTTCAGGTGTTGAGTTATTCGCTTTCGAACTTACGATAAGGTTGGTCGAAAACGGTTGCAAGATAAGTAAATTCAATACGTGCCTCTCTTTTTTACTAAAAAAACAAACCTATCGAAGCGCCTTGATCACTCTTCATAAATTAGGATGACGCCAGCTTCGCCTAAGGTCGTCGATGGAAAACTTACCGGCACCAGCAATCAGAAAGAAAGCCGAACCAAAAAGCATCATAAAAGCATCGAATGATTCTTCGAAAGAAAGTCCGATATGCGCAATGAAGAGTGCTGCCACGAAATTAAGTATCATAATTGCCGCGGCCGGACGAATAAAAGCTCCGGTTATGATCATTATGCCGCATATAAATTGTGCATATACCGAAACGTTAGCCGCCAGCAACGGATATGGTACACCATGCCCGTCAAGGAAGTTTCGGAATTCGATCATACGCTCCCAGGAAAAAACATTGTCAGCCGTTCCATCGATAAGCCGCCACCCGATTACAAGCCTCAGGAAGATGTAGGCGTATTCTTTTCGCGAATCGAGATAGTTTTCAATGCGATTGAACATATTCAGGTTTAATAGCCGACCACCAATTCAAGGTAAGCTACTATAAAAGGTATTGAAATCAGAAGACCATCGAACCTGTCGAGAAATCCGCCGTGACCCGGAAGTGATGTTCCGGAGTCCTTTATTTCAATACTTCTTTTGAGGAGTGACTCGATAAGGTCACCAAATGTACCACCAATGATAATAATTACCCCGATGATAAACCATTCAACAAGGTCCAATGAATGGAAATACTGTGCAATGCCCCATGCGAATATCAGTGCCAGCAACGCGCCCCCAAAAAAACCTTCCCATGATTTCTTGGGAGAAATTCTTTCGAAAAGCTTCCGTTTGCCGAAAAGCGTTCCCGCGAAATACGCGCCGGTGTCGCTGGCCCAGAGAATAAAAAGACATCCAAAGATGATTTCGTAATTGTAAACACCTCCATGAAAAGCTGCGGCATTCAGAAGCGCGAACGGCATGGATACGTAAAACAAACCCAGAAATGTATAGGCGATGTTAGTGAAGGGCTTTCGCTCAGTTTTCTTGTACAACTTGATCATGTAGACAAAAGAAACCAGCGGAAAGAGAAGGAAATAAAAATGATAGGGCAGCACCCGCGCCTCAATAAGGAAACTCAGTCCGAAGATCGAGACACCGCAAAAGGTACCGAAGGCTTTCAAAGGTATCATGCCGTCGAGTCCCACGAGTTTGTAGAACTCAAGCAAGGTAAAAATGCATATGATGAAAAACACCAGGAAGTACGTCCATTGTCCGATACAAACACCGGCGATAACCCCTGCCGAACCTAATAATCCGGTAATGATCCTCTGGGTGAGGTTGTTATATTTGGCTAGCCTTTTCGTCACGTCTGTGGGAAGTGGAGTTTAAGAGTTAATCCGGAATATCGGCTTTCGGCCGTGTATTATAAAAACTTCGGTACGCATAAATCAATAAAGCCGAGAAACCAGCCGAAAAAAGAACCTGCGGCGCCGAAAGTTCTACATTATCCATGTCCACCGGAATTGTGCCTCTCTGAACGAAATACAATGAAGCAAGGGTAAAACCATTGTTGGCAAAATGGGCCAACACGGGCATCCAGAGATTTCCCGACCAGAAATAAAGGTAGCCAAAGAGGGCACCGAGAAACATCCTTGGGAAAAAGCCATAGAACTGGAAGTGAATAGCGCTGAAAATAAAAGCAGAGAACCAGATGGCCACGTGCGGGTTCCGCGTGGCGCGGAAGAGGTCATTTTGAATCATACCCCGAAAAACAATCTCTTCGCCAATGCCCGGAAGTACGGCGACTACCATGAAAGCCAGAATCATCTGAACAACCGATTCGTACTGCGTAAGGTAGAGCGTTACCTCCGCCAGCTTCTCTTCCATAGGCCGCGCCCACTCCTCCATTCCGAAAGGAAGGCTGATGTTTTCATTCCAGCGGATTAAAATCGAATTGACCCCCATAAAAATGACAACCAGTACCGGAATAATGACCATCGGCCGGAAATGAGGGGTGTGAAACAGGTCGGGCAGGGTTCGTCCCTGTTTTCTAAGCAACCACCACGGAAGGAGGATCATGCCAAACAAAACACCTGTAGCCTGCATAATAAACAGCGGAACCCGCATCGCCGGATCACTGGTCGGGTTTGATAACGCCGCCATGAGTTCGGTTTCCGTCCCGGGATAGAAAGGAAGGGCAATGAAGGCACCTATGGCGGGCCCGATTACCTGGAAACCCAGAAAAAAAAAGAGTAAAGTGATCAGAATGGAAATTAATGGATTCCGCCACCTGTTATTCAGCTCTGACTCATCCATAATTCCATATGTTTAATGGATCCAAAATAG
This sequence comes from Bacteroidota bacterium, assembly GCA_023417785.1. GTDB lineage: Bacteria > Bacteroidota > Bacteroidia > Cytophagales > Cyclobacteriaceae > Ohtaekwangia. The sequence continues at coordinate 1,079 of JAEZEH010000129.1, read as the reverse complement.
TGGTTAAATTTGCGGCTAATATAAGGAATAGGGACTCGCGAAATCAGGCGGGACGCATTCTGTAAACTGAAATGGTCAAAATAGATTCAATAGCATTAGGTGATTTTCCGCTTTTACTTGCTCCAATGGAGGACGTGAGCGATCCGCCGTTCCGTGCGGTGTGCAAGGAGGGCGGCGCCGATCTGATGTATACGGAGTTCATTTCGTCCGAGGGATTGATCCGCGATGCGGCAAAAAGCCTTCAGAAGCTGGATATTTTTGAATACGAAAGACCGATAGGGATTCAGCTTTTTGGTGGCGAAATTGAAAATATGGTCGAGTCGGCCAGAATAGCCAGTCGCGTGAATCCCGACCTCATTGACATCAATTATGGTTGTCCCGTGAAGGCGGTCGCGTGCCGGGGCGCCGGTGCCGCCTTACTTCAGGATATTCCGAAGATGGTAACCATGACCGAAGCCATCGTAAAATCTACTCACCTTCCGGTGACAGTGAAGACGCGCCTTGGCTGGGATGATGCTACAAAAAATATCGTCGAAGTGGCGGAACGGCTACAGGATATCGGTATCAAGGCGCTCACGGTGCATGGCCGGACGCGTGTTCAGATGTATAAAGGCAGCGCCGATTGGACGCTGATCGCAAAAATCAAGGAGAACCCACGCATGCACATCCCGATTTTTGGGAACGGCGATATCGATTCTCCCCAGAAAGCCCTTGAGTACCGCAACCGGTATGGTGTGGATGGTGTTATGATCGGAAGGGCTTCCATTGGAAATCCATGGATTTTCTCTGAAATTAAGCATTACTTCAAATACGGTGAGATCCCTCAGGGACCAAATATCGCCGAACGTGTACGGGCAACGCGAAAACATCTGGACTTTAGTATCCAATGGAAGGGACCCAAATTAGGTATCTTCGAAATGCGCCGGCATTATTCCAATTATTTCAAGGGCCTTCCTGACTTCAAGCCATTCCGCACCAGGCTTGTGGAGGCGCCGGAGTATGATGAAGTAGTTTCAATCCTCGAAGAAGTGAGCGCCTCTTATCAGGATCAGCTCGCAGCTTGATAGATTTCGGATTTC
>JAEZEH010000105.1 GCA_023417785.1 Bacteroidota bacterium | reverse complement strand
ATTTTATTCAATAACTCCCTTATAAACTCATAGTGCTTTACATATTGATTGGGGATAAGAATGAGTTTAAGGTTCTTGCTATTCACCAGGTGCATCTTGAGCTTGTCCGAGGCTATTCGCTTTTTGTTTTTGAAATGTTCGGAACCATTGACTTCAAAGATTACCCGAGGCGTCTTGCCGACGTATAACACTCCATCAAACTCCCTTTTGTTCACGGCAGCATTATCGATCTGATCGGGAAAGACATCGGTTACTTTGACATTTCTTTCAAACCGTGTGCCCTGCACCGTGCAGTAGTGGCTCATCGTCTTGTAGAACTCATCCTCAAAGGCCGAGTTATTCGAGAATCCAATGATGAACCTGCTCGCGGGGCTTTCGGCAACTTTACTGATTCCGTTTTTCTCAACATAATCAATCAAGGCATACAAATCGTCGTCCTTTCTTGACAAAACGGCAATTGCCCGCTTATCGGCCACGACAATCAGCCTTTCCCGTGCCCGGGTAACCCCTACGTTGATGAGTTCGCTGTTATTCTTCACCCAATCATAAGTCTTCGCTGTCGTGTTCCTCGATATCGAAGTCGATATGATGATCGTACTGTTTTCCCGGCCCTGGATTTTATGAATTGTTCCGCAATTAATTGAGGGGTCTATCTCACCTCGTTCCTTTCCCGCTTGCAGGTAATGATTTACCACCTCTTCCTGGTTTCGGAATGGCGTGATGATGAAGGCATCCGATAACCGATTGTCACGCACGTACTGTGCTATTTCCCGCGCTTCTTCAATCGCCGAATTCTTGCCCTTTTGATTCACGTTATTGACCTCCAGCAACGTAATCTCCCCCAGACTGTTGATCCTCGAAAGATTCAGTCTGTTTTCATAGAACCTCATGTTTGAATAGTTGATGATCTTCCTGCCACATCGGTAATGAAAACTCAGCAATATATCCCTGGAGATGTTATCTATTCGTTTGTAAGTAGACAGGATCGAATTGTCGAAGTAGTTGTAAGGCTCACTAATGCCAAAGTGTCTCATCAGTTCCCGGTTCTTCGTTTCCTCAAAGACGACAATTGGCTTGAGCTGATTGGTGTCTCCAATCAATACCATGTTCTTGCATTTCGAAACCGGAATCAGGCTGGTCGCAATATCACACTGACCCGCTTCATCGATGGCCAATACGTCAAACTTGAATCTTAGTCCAAGATTTCGGCAGGAGATGTTGGTTGAAAGAATGATCGGAAAAACACGTGTAAACTTTTCCAGGTTTTCATCGTCGGAGATCCACCTATTGAACGCCTTTACCTGGGTGATTTCGTCATCCTTTTCCAGAATCTCGACGAGCGGTTTGAATTCTTTGCTTTTTAAACGCTTCAGATAGCGTAACGATTCGAAATAATAGAACTGAAGCAGCTGATGATTGCCCTCTATCACTTCATAAAGATTGTCCAGATCATCGTTGGCGATCCCGGGTAATTGTTCCAGTCTATGTTCGAGTTTTTGTTTTTCCTTCTCAAGCAAATGATTCCGTTCTTTTGACAACAGTGCGTTAACAAACTCGAGATTCTGAATCAGGTCCGTTCTATCCTCGTAATGTTTTAACTTTTCAAGGAGTATTTTATTTTTTTCTTTCGACCTTTCCTTCAAATTCAGCAACAAGTCTTCCTTTGGTATGTCCTTCGTTTCGAAGGCAAGAAACTCCCTGATCGTTTTCAGTGCCTTTGCCACGTATTGATTATTTCCAAGCCGGATTACCGGCAGGAGAATCTCTTTATTTTTATACTTGCCTAATTTTAGTTTGTCCCGGACGCCATCGATGGGCACATTGTTATTTGATGAGATGAGCAGCGTTTTACCGTTGGCAAGGCAGTTGACAACAATATTTAACAAGGTTTGTGTTTTGCCGGTACCCGGCGGGCCCTGCACGTACGTTATCGGATACTTTAAAGTGTTGTAAAGCGTGCGAATCTGATCGATGTTTACGTTGCGGTCATACAGCACGATATTGGGTTCCTTCCTATTCTTTCTGTCGAGTAAAGACAGATTCTGGAAGAAGGCTTTTAAAGGAATCTGAAGTTCGTCATTCCGGTGGTCGGCGGCGATCGTATCGTACACTCGGGAAATATCTATTTGCCTGTATCCCAGAACGACGATCTCGGGTCTGGTATTCAGTAATTCGCCTTTCTTGAAATTGTCAGCAATAAGTCTGAATGCTTCGTTCCTGTCTTTAGCGTAAATCGACTCAAAGTCCCTGGGACTTATATCGGTATAATACGACAGTGTATGCTTAGCTTTTTCGATATAGAAGCTTGCGTTAAAGCGCGTCGTGCTTTCGAGGTGCAGCGTTTTTTCAACCGGATCAAATTGTAGTCTGCGGTAGGCAACTACGAATTTCCCCTTCGACGTCAGATCAATTGAAAATTCACTTATCACCAGTTGGTAATCGAAGAATGCTTTATAGTCTTTATGGTAGATTTCCTTTATGAGTGTCTTTTGTTGTTCAACGGAAAGGTGATAGGGGGTACGACTCACCAGTTCTGCGAGATCGATTCCGGGAATTAAATGGCCTTTATGCAGAAAGGGATCGTTGTTTGCCTTGTAGCATTCGAGGTAGTAATTCAGAATATTATCGTCATACCTGTAGAAATCGTAGACATCCAGACTTTCGTCATACTCGAGTTTTTTTATCAGGCTTTCGGGTACATCATATTGAGAAAACCGCAGTATTTCCGCGGACTGAATCCCAGAGATGAAGATCTTCTTGTTCAGAATCGGATCGTCCTTGGTAACATTAAACATGTTGACCCAGATCTCGTCCTTTGCATTAATATCGAGGATGCTGATCCAGAAGGCGGTTGTATCTCCGTTCTTATTCCTGTACGTAATGTTCAGATATTTACCTTCCCGGATTGCTTTACCTATAAGGACCGTGATTTTTTTGTCAATCATTATCAGTAGGGTTGTACGAACCCGATGCAGCCTGGATAATCACAGTTCGCGTGGTGGCCGTCAATCGTTTCCTTCCGGAATGGTTATTAAACAAAGGTAGGCGTCTAAACCAGGCGTGTCAAGGCTTAACCATCCCCAGAAGCGACCCCTCAATTGCCTTCCACCAACTAACAAAAAAACATTCCCGGATCCAGAGGCGCCAGGGCATTTGAGGGCTGTGCCGAAGGACCTCTACGTGGACCACCAAACTATCGGCAACCGCGGAAAACCATTGAGCGAGTCGCGGACGTTTGAATTAAGTGCGCTTCTTAATTCCGGAAGTTTCGGCCTCCGAATACGTGCACAGGGGGTTTACGTTAAACCATCGTTCCTCGTCGGGATCCTTCGCCGCCACGCACGTGCCACTTCGGCTCTGGATTCGGAGCGGTTTTTTGGAGAACCGATATGCGAGTCGAGGGCCGTTTAATTGTGGGCGCTTCTAAATTTGGAAGTTTTGCCTTCGAAGATGTGCGCCGGGGTTTCACTTAGGACCGTTGGTTCACGGCGGGATCCTTCGGCGCCGCGCGCGTGCCATTTCGCCTCTGGATTCGGAATGGCTTTTTTGAATGAATAGAAAAAAACGCTCCCGGTTCCAAAGGCGCCAGGGTATTTGTGGGCTGCGCCGATCGACCTCTGTGTTGCAATTATTTTGACATTACTGCGCGAACTCATACTTCGAACACATCGAAGAAAACGGAACCAAGCTCCCTTCTCCGCTCGGAGAAGGGCGGGGGGATGAGGTGCATTTCGCCTCTGGATTCGGAAGGTTTTTTTCCATGATATAGAGAAAATGTTATTCGGATCGGGAACCCGCGTGAGCGATGGTAGTGGAAAGCCCACAGCGACGGGTAGGAGGTGGGTTGGGGCGAGGACTTGCAACGGACAGCGCGACCCCGAAGCATGAGGGGGCACGCCCCGGGGAGTTTCAAATTTCAAGTTTCAAGGACATGTTGCAAGGTTCAGGTTGGCAGGCCGGCGCCGAGGGCTAGCGGATTTTGTACCGTGTTGGTTGGATGAGGCTAAGCACCGAACCAGGTTGCCGGCGTGGTGGTGTAAGAGTTAGCGCTCCCTTCGCTAATCATCTTCCCCCCTCCGACGCGCTGGCGCAACGAACGCCGTACATCTCATACCCGACGACGTCCGGCAGGGAGCCCGTCAGACCTCTGATGCTCTTAGGAAAAGTGGAAATCCCTCAGAGCGGTAGGCAAATTTTTAGTCGTTAGAAAGCGAGGATGGCTACGTTACCGTATAATGTTAGGAATCGAGAAGCTGAACAAGAACGCCGGAATCCCATTAGCAAACAGAATCCTGGACGAATCGTATACTAATATCATACACCTCCGGAATCGAATCGCAGGAAATTGTATAGTTTTAAGTAGTTGATATCAGATGCATGCAAGATGTATACGCTTGTCCATAATAATGTTGCTTATACCGTCCAGCCACCAGCTTATCCGATTAATCTGATTGTAGATCATTATGTAATCATAAAAGGGCAAGGGTTAGCAATTCCGGACCGACTTTTTCCAAATAATAAGGCAGAGATCTTTTTCAATCTTGGGGATAAAGTAACAGGGATTAATAATATAGATGCTTCAACATCTATTCTTAGTGACAGCACGGTGAGCGGCGTAAGAAGCACTTTTTTTGACTTTGTGTCGCCACAGAATTATTTCATGGTGGGATTGCGTTTTTCGCTCTTCGGGTTTGGTCAGTTATTTCAGATTCCCGCCAACAATTTTACTGACAAGCATTTCTCCACGCAGGAAGTATGGGGCAGGGAAATGACATTTGTTCATGAACGTCTGCATGAAGCAAACCAGAATAATGAGCGGCTGATCAAAGTGCTGAATGAATGGATCATGCGCTGCCTAGCCAAACGTTCGCTGTCAGAAATCAACCAATGGAACAGATTGGAACAGAAGTTTGGAATCACCAGTCTGCCTGTTAGCGAATTATTGAGTCGTTATGTGGGCTATACACACAAGCATGCGATACAACTCATAAAAAATAACTCCGGTCTGGCACCTAAGCACATTCAAAAAGTCAATCGTTTTAACCGGGCCACCCGGATCATAAGTTCGTCATCTTTTCAAAGCTGGGGCCAGGTCGCCTATGAGGCGGGATATGCTGACCAAAGCCATCTTATTCGTGAGTTCAGGCACTTTTCAGGCTATACGCCGGAAGAATACTTGCTATTGAAACCCAAGGAATATCGTAAGAACATGCTTCTGCCGTCCGGGGAACCACAAGGCCTCTCCAGGTAAATTTTATTCTATACCCGGGCATTCATCTGCTGTAATTTTATCCTTCGCAAGGCAATGCACAATTGTATCGCGATTACTCTTGTGTGTTTAACAATTGCCCTTCGTCAAACGCTTCTAGTACCTATTAAAAATTTATTTTATGAACCATCAATGCTTAGCTACCATTTGCTTTCTGGTGCTTTTGGGAAGTTGTATGTCTGCCTGTGAGAAGACTGACCCGGCACCTGAAGACCCCATCCAGAACGGCGGTTCCGCGAATGCGGAGATCATTGCCAGTCACTTGATCTTTTCTAACGCGACGAAAATAACCGGCACAGTTCCAAAAGGCCCAGCTGGAAGTTCATTGAAAATTTCAATTGAAGACACACTCTTCCTTGTTGATAAATATCGGGTACCGGTAAAATTTCTGCATGAAGACACAACCAAAAATGTAGCAGGCGTATATGCCCGAATATATGTGGGCTCGTTGGGTAGCACGTTTTACTATGATGTGCCCGAAGTGCCAGATATTGCCACCAATGATACGGTATCTGTTGTCCTTATCAGTATAGATCG
>JAEZEH010000076.1 GCA_023417785.1 Bacteroidota bacterium | reverse complement strand
GCATACCTGCAACTGGAAACAAAACCCTCACCCTTTAACAGCATTCTCTGGACGGCAAATGTGGAAGTGGATAATGCCTATTTGATAGGCAACTACTCCTTTTTTGATTCTAAACCGATTGAATTTGAACACTATTCAAAAAATCATCAGCTCTTGGGGGATCTGCGTTCCCAGAATAAAATCCAGCGGATGATTGAAATTTCAAAGGGGTGGTTTATCATCACAGAAAACGAAGGCGAACTGTTTTTTAACGATCTGCGCTTTGGCGTTTTGGATGGCGATGCCGAGAGACCAAATTTTGTGTTCAGTTACCACATCGTGCAGGAAGCGGGGGGAATTGAAATAAAAGAAGTGGAACGAAATCCTGCAGATGCCAAAAAATTATTGACTGATCTGGGCAAAAGGATTTTAGGAAACTGAAAGGGCGCTGTGTTTATGCCTTCCTGATCCCTGATCCATTTCGCCGGAGGCTACTTTTGCCGATGGTTCAGTTATGTAACATAGACGCCACGTCTCAAATCTGTAATCTGAAACCAATCCGAAACCTGAAATCTGAAATCAATTACCATCCGATTCCATAATCCTCCCCGTGGTTACTGGACCCGCCCCAGAACGAACCGTGTTTCCAGTCGAAGTAAATTGCATTGATCGGACCCGAAGTTCTGTCATCGAACATCAGCTTATAACCCATATCGCGTAACTCTTTACGAACATATGGAGGCGTGCTGTCGTGCAACAGGATTTGCCCCGGCTTCGGTTTGCGATCCTCACCACCCAGAGAAAGATAAAACTGGTACGTATTAATGTTCGGAGCTTCGGCGGCTTCCTGGACGTTCATACCAAATTCAACCATGTTGATAAAGAATTGGAGCAGGTTCTGGTCCTGAGTGTCGCCACCCTGCACCGCGAAGGAAAGGAATGGCTTACCGTCTTTCAGTGCCATCGTTGGAGTTAGCGTTACGCGGGGGCGTTTGCCGGGCTCGACCACATTAAACGGATTCATTTTTGGATCCGTCACAAAACTCTGCATACGCTGACTTAGTCCAATGCCCGTTTTTCCGGCAATGCAAGCCGGAATCCATCCACCGCTCGGGGTGATGGATACCACCCAGCCTTCCTTGTCCGTGGTTTCAACAGTGGTGGTGCCCAGAAACACGCGATTGAGATACGCTTCGTCAAGAGGCGAAGCCGGCACTCCGACATGAGCCTGTTTCCACTGGTCAAGGTAATCCGCATACGGATTGGGTTTGCCTTCCAAGGCATACGGATCTCCCGGTAAAACTTTGGGGTCATTTTTTTCCCAGTTGATGTCTTTCATGCGCGACTTTGCATACTCTTTGGAAAGGAGCGTTTTAATAGGTTCTTCCGGAGCGAAGTATGGGTCGCCATAGTAGAAATCGCGGTCCGCGAACGTGAGGTTCATCACCTGCGTGAGGGTATGAATGTATTTTGCTGAATTGAAGCCCATGCTTTTCACGTCGATGTTTTCCAGCATGTTCAGTGCCTGAAGCATCATTGGCCCCTGTGTCCATTGCGACAATTTGTAAACATCTATTCCTTTGTAATTGACTTTCAGTGGTTCTTCCTGCAGCACTTTCCACTTTGCCAGATCCTCCATGGTGATAAGTCCACCTTGTTCCTGCGTTCCACGCACAAGTTCCCTCGCGATGTCACCTTTATAAAAGCGGTCCTGCGCGGCATAAATGGCTTCCTTACGGCTTTTGCCTTTTTTTAAAGCCTGCTGTTCTGCCTCAACCAACTTCCGAAGCGTTTCCAAAAGGTCGGCCTGGCGAAAAATCTCTCCGGCCTCGGGAGCTTCCCGTTCTGCACCCAAATGTGGAAGGAACACGGATTTCGAGTACGGCCATTCCTTGATCTTGTCTTTGCCGCGCTCAATGGCATTAGCGGTTTGTGCCTCGATAGGATAGCCATCTGCCAGTTGCATTGCAGGGGCCAGCACATCCTTTAAACTCATTGTTCCGAACTCTGCAAGCATATAACAGAGCCCTCCCGGAGTTCCCGGCGTCACAGCGGCCAAAGGCCCGAATTCGGGTGGGTAGTTCATGCCTTTATCCTGGAAGAATTGGGCTGTCGCACCGGTAGGGGCGACTCCACAGGCATTTATACCAATGACTTTCCCGGTTTTAGGATTATATATCAACGCCTGCGTTTCACCACCCCAGCTGAGCACGTCCCACATCGTGCAGGTCGCGGCAAGCATCGCACACGCGGCATCAACGGCATTTCCACCCTTGTTGAAAATCATTCCGCCTGCCGTGGCTGCAAGGGGTTTACCGGTTATTGCCATCCAGTGTTTACCGTGGAGTACAGGTTTCTGTGTAGGTTGGCTTCGTAGCGTCGGTGAGACGAGAAGCATGATTATCACATAAAGAAATCGGTTCATAGGTCGGGTAATTGGGTGGTGAACGAATTGGTGTGGACTAAAAATACGACGACGAGTCTGATTGTTATACTGCCCCATGTCAAATGTTTTGGTTGACTTTGATCCCAATAGTTTTTCATTTTGACGACCTGGTCATACATGGGTGGGGAGTGACCTAAAAAATCCGGTTCACTGTTTTCCGTTGGCGTAATGAAATGGCATAGTAGGGGCATATACAGGATCGGAATGCGACCCGGTTTTTTCCGGTTTTGCACCTTTACAGGGACGCAAACGTGCCTGAGGCGCTGCATTCGAACCTGCCGGCGATATAACTGTAAATCTTACACATCTTTGAATTGCGGGGATTGGTTCCGGAAGAGGGCGTGGGGCTAAGTGATTTAAGGCGTAATTTGGGATCTGCTCAGGATGTAAAGGCACAAAGCCCCTCCTGTTCTTTTAAGCGTTATGAAGAAACCGAACCGTGCCGTATTAGTAACACTTAAATTTGTTTTTGCGGGAATCCTATGGATTCTTCTTTCCGATTACCTTATCAACTCAATCGACTTCGGATACTCGGTTTTTAATGTTGCCCACCTTCAGTTACTCAAGGGTATCCTGTTTATTGGTGCATGTGGCGCCTTCATTTTTGTCTTGTTGTACGACAACAATCAACGCACGTCAAAGGGACTCTCCGGCCACGAAATGCTTTTCAGATCCAATCCTATGGCTATGGCTTTGGTGGGATCAGAATCATTTCGGTTTCTCGAACTAAACGATGCCGCAGCAAAGGTGTTGGAGTATAAAGTTGAACAATTGGAATTTGTCACCTTGAAAGATCTTGTTGTTCCGGAGGAGCGTGAACGGTTTGATGAAGTGTACCTTTTTATCAAGACAGGATTTGGCAAGCTCGGGACGTGGAATTTCAAAACGGCTTCTGGTGAGATCAGATGCGCAGAGATTTTTGCCATGCCGGTGCGGGTGCGCGACGCGTTTCTAATTGGTTTTCGGGATGTGACGGAAGAACGAAGGATTAGTGCAGAACTCGTGAACACAAAGAAACATCTGCAGCAGCAGATCGCGCGGCGAACAGACTACCTTGAACGTGCCAACGAAGAAATGGCCTACCGCGCAAGCCAGACCGAACACGTGAACGCCGAACTAATTGTCGTGAATGAACAGTTGCTGCGGATCAACAAACGAATCGCGGCAGAGAACGAAACACTTCTAACCTACAAAAGAGACCTCGATCAGATATTTCATGCCCTGAAAGAAGCAGTGTGGTCTTACAACATGTCAGATGGCGGAGACTGTTTTATCGGATCCGATTTAAAAGCGTTGTTCGAGGCCGATGAAGAGGAACTTGGTCACGCGTGGTTTTGGCTGAACTTTATTCATTCCGACGATCAGCATCTCAAGGAAGCGCATCAGCGGACCGTCTTCGAAAAGGGCGAAACTTTCTCGTCGTTTCGTATCATCACCAAGCGCGGCAATGAAAGAATGCTCCTTGCCCATATCCGCATTTCGCGCAACACCTCTGGTACTACCTTTCTCGTTGGGTCTTTTTCAGATGTCTCTGGTTATCCCGCGGAAGAAGTTTCACGTTTCCTCAATGCGCGGATGGCGTAATCAAAGAATTATCCATCCTTCGGTTCCCTGTGCAGTCTTGATGTATTGTTGCGAACCGTGCAAGGCCAGCACCTCAACGACGGATTGTGCATTCAGATAATCAATCACAACACTGTCAGCATCGGGCTCCAAACGAAGTTTAACGATGCGGTCAAGCACCAACACCTTTCCGGTCTGGGCTGGCACCACGTCTTTCTTTAAGACGTAACCTTCACTTCGGTCGGCCAGCGAAACCCGATACCAGTCACCGCTTTGAGCGACTACCCGGACGAACGTTTCCGGTGCGAGTTTTTGAATATCCTGATTCCTGGATCCCGGCCCGGATTTCAAAACGGGTTTCTTGCCAGCAACACGGAATGTATTCACCTGAAACGTAGTGTCGAGAGGAGAAGCATCAACGATTGCCTCTAAAGTTTGGATATAATGAATCGGGTTTTTACTTCGGGATTGATAAATGCCGAAGTGAAGATGCGGAGGCGTGTACCTTGCATTGCCTGTATTCCCGACTACACCCAGCGTGTCACCCTGTTGAACGACTTCGCCTCCGGAAACGTATTGTGAATCGAGGTGCGCGAAGTAATAAGAGTGTTGTCGCTTCCGGTCGAACATCCAAACGACTTTTCCGCCCAACCGGGTATTACCGGTGCGGGTTACAACGCCATCGGTGGGCGCCACTACCGGTGTTCCTTTTTTTGCAAAAATATCTACGCCTTCGTGCAGGCGTTTACCACCATCGCGTGAATCGCCGTAAAAACTCTGGATGGATTTATTAGACGCGCCCGATACCGGGTTTATGAGTACGGGTGTCAGCGAAATCGTAATACTGTAATACGCATTTACGAGAAGTTCAGGCTGCACGCGCAACATACACGTCGCATCGCGGTTGAATTCATACGAAAGGGAAAGGGTCGAGTCCGCAGACGAAAGGTGTTTCCATTCATTATTTTTCAATATGAAAAGATCCGCGAAAACGTGCGTGTCACCAGTTGCCGTAGTAGTGCCATTGACCGAAAGCACCTGCCCGTCGCGGGCTTCGAAACGGTAGGCTCTGGCCTCGGGATCATGGGAAAGAAACTGTCCTGTTTCGGTAATCGGCAGGATCACCATGACGGAGTCGCGCATAGCTCTGTCTCCCGCAGCTATCCATTGTTTTACCATGGGCCTCTCGTGAAGATTGGCCGTTTCAAGATTTTTCACGTACCGTTCATAGGGAGTGAGTTTCGTAAAAACATCCTTGACGGATTTAACTGGATTACAGCCCATCAGGAGGAATACCGGTAGTACAAAAAGAAGCTGTCTCATTTTTTTCTAAACGTTTCAAACCAGGGAATAAACTGTTGGAGCATGGGCAGAAAACTGCTGCCATGAGTCCCGCCGGGGATCAGCGTCAGCGAAACATTTTCACTTCCAAGTTCCTGAAAATTGGCCAGCGTAACTTCCGAATTGTGTGCCGGAATTATCTCGTCCCGTGTGCCATGGTAAAGCCGGATGGGTAGAGAGGTCTTCCAGCCACTGACACTATTTTCCTTCAGGGCTTTCTTCAATTCGGTTTCACCCTCAGGATTGGAAAGCGCTGCGTAAAAGCGAGGATCGAGTAATTTGCTCACTTCGGAAGTTAGCCGTGAATTGATCTGCCATCCTTCGGATTCGCCAGCCATTAGCGCCGGTAATGCGTTTGCATACTTTTCATGAAAAAAGTAATCGAGCGATTTATTCCAATCGTTGGTTTCGTTGTAGGCCATAAGGACAAACGCCAGATAGGCTGGATAGGCATAATACCGACCTCCGGTAACACTCCGAAGCATTTCTTCCATGTCATAACCACCAGCGCCCGCGGCCACGGCCGTCAGGGGCAGGCCATGCGTCGGGTTCGCTTCCAGTTCTTTGGCAGCGGCCAGCGTGACATACCCGCCTTCCGAGTATCCCGCCAGGAAAAGCTGATCATTATATTCGATCAGCTTTTCTTCCAGAAATTCCCTGACGGATTTAATACCGTCAACCACGGATGACGCGGAGTGCTTCTGGTCGTAGTAGGGGTGGAAGATTTCGGATGATGCGCCGTAGCCAATAAAATCCGGCATAAAGGCGATATAACCGGCAGCAGCGAAATATTCTATCCCGCTAAAGCTGCCGTTCTCGCTTGGTGCATTTTTCTTGACGAACGTCGTGCCGTGCTGGAGTGAGATTAACGGCGCTGGTTGCTGTAGCCCGACCGGCACATAGAGTAGTCCTGACGCCTGAATTGACGTGCCCTTGTACGGTGTATTATAAACCACCTTGTATGTAGCGACACCGTGGCGGACCAGATCGACAACGCTCTTCTGGCCGCTGAGCTGCGCCATTCCTTTCAGGTTTTGCAGCGGGATCGTATCCATCGGCGTGGCAGAAACCAAATATGCCCGATTGGTCGGCTCCTTTTCCGATGCCACTTCCTCGCTACAACCCATTACTGCTCCGGCAAGTAAGAGTGAGAGATATGTTGATTTTGACATAAGTATTCAATCAGTTCTATCGTTTAAAAAACGTTGCTGAAAAGCAAGATTGTAAGTTCTAACGCCGAAGAGGGTCAGAAAATTCTACGTACAAGGAAAAAGGCGTGCAAGCCCATCGTTGTGAGCGTGCAACGGTACGGATATACTTTATTGTCTTTTAGCTTGGTTTACTTACATACCACAAAAACGGGCAAGTTGCGGAGAGTGTGGTGCGATCATTCCACAATGGCTGCTTAATTGGGTTCGAACAGCTGGTCAGTTTGGGAGAAAAGCCGCTGGAATAATGTTTACTTATTACTACGTGGTAAATACCCTAACTCAAAAAAATGATGGAAAAAGATCTTAAAGTACTTGTACTCGAGGACATGCCAGAGGATCTGGAGTTAATCGAATGGACTTTGAAAAAAGCCGGTATAAAGTGCGTTACGAAACGGGTCGACACGAAAGAGGAATTCATCGAAGCCCTGCATACTTATCCTGCGGATGTCATCCTTTCCGATCATTCTCTTCCGCAGTTCAATTCTGCTGAAGCGCTGAAGATATGCAGGAGTCAGGGAATCCAGATTCCATTTATTCTGGTAACCGGAGCCGTTTCAGAGGAATTTGCTGTGAATAGCCTGAAACAGGGAGCTGATAATTATGTACTCAAATCCAACCTTGCGAGATTGCCGTCCGCGATCCAGAGTGCTTTGAAACAACGGGAAGACGAGAAAGCAAAGCTTGAGGCAAAGGATGCGCTGCTTCACCAAAATGAAGAGCTGACGAAGATAAATAAGGAACTGGACAGCTTTGTGTACAGTGTGTCACATAACCTGAAAGCCCCCCTTATGTCGGTTCTCGGCTTGCTTAACCTGGCGAAAATGGAGGACGAAAAACTCGGAAATGCTTTTGCAACTTATCTGCAGATGATGGAAAAAAGCATTTACAAACTTGACGAAACACTCGAGGAAATTCTTGATTACTCCCGAAACGCTCGTAAAGATCTTTGTATAGAGCCGATAGATATCCGTCAGATTATCAACGATAACCTGGAAAAGATGCAATACATGCCCGGCGCCGAACTCATAGAAAAAATAGTTGACATTGAATGCGAGGGGGAGTTTTATTCCGATCAGTATCGATTGTCGGTTATCATGAACAATCTGGTTTCAAATGCAATCAAATACTCAGATCCGGGCAAGGATAACCCTTTTCTTAAGATAGACGTCTCCTTTGCTGACAATAAGATGTTTATGGTTTTTGAAGACAACGGAATCGGCATCGACGAAGCCTATGTTTCCCGGGTTTTTGATATGTTCTTCCGGGCGACTATGCAAAAGGAAGGTGCAGGTCTGGGGCTATATATCGTAAAGGAGACCGTTGAGAAAATACACGGTCATATTGAAGTGGTCTCACGGCCGGGACAGGGTACACGATTCCTGCTCGAAATCCCCAACCTGAAGAAGGCCTCTGCTGGAATACCTACACAAAACGAAGGAACTAACCCCGAAGTGTGGATGGATATGTTTCAATAAAATAGCCGTTTGAGCGCAGAGTTGCTGGTACCGGATTTTTAATTGTATGGCTCCCGACAGGGACATAAAATTATCCCGGACCGCGATATGAAGACGAGAATAGTTACCCTTGGCCTTGCGATTTGCGCGACGCTATTTATGACCGGAGCAGATTTCATGGCAGCCGATGAGTCAACACCAACAGCCACGCGATTTTGTTCCGGATATGTCGTGATAGAGGCCGGCAGAGGACTCGACTGCAATGGAGACACTATTCTTCTCGTCACACGCAAGGGCTATTATGAGCGAATTCACGTCGAACAACCGTCACTCGAAGATGGGCTCGCCGCTAATTAACAATACAATGAAAGCAACTAGATTATTTTTCCTGGTCATTGGTGCAATAATCACCACAACGACTTTTGCTCAACAATCTGAAGGAGTTAAAGAGGAGGGCGCCCACCAGGCCGAATATAATGCCGATGCACAGGATCGTGACAATTCCGGCGAAATAGATTCACGTTCGAATGAAGAGGCGAACGGTAACGAAACTTCTGATGCCGGCGAACAAACGAATTTTGGCGCAACGGTCGAGAACGTGATAATTACGCCAGCCGGAACCCGCACGACGAGCCCAAGCGGATCGCCAGGGATACGGATGGAGGATCCTTCAACCTTGGATGGAACGAATACACGACAAAGCGCGAAGCCCAATATCGCAGGCTCCCCGGTTCCGGGTGCCACTTCCGGCAATGAATCAGGAAGACAGGATACGGCTTTCCCCGATAACAAGATATTCAGTGGCGAAGAACAAAAGTCGGTACCGATGAATGCCACAGAGAAGCAAGATCCTGATCAGCAGAACAGAAAGCAGGGCTCGCAGACTGACGAAATGCAAAAGGGGTGAAGCCTATTTGCCGGCCTTCATATTCATCAGATCGATCATCAGATTGAACGAATCCATTGATGACGGGTTGTTGAGTTTGAGCGGCTTCACGATATAGCCGGAGATGCCAAGTTTCTTGGTAGCTTCTTTGTCGACACGTTCATCTGACGTTGTCACGATAAACACTTTCAAATCACGCCATTCGGGTTTGTTGCGGATCACCGTGAGAAACTCAATGCCATTCATTTTGGGCATGTTGATATCGAGCAATACCACATCGGGCTTTTGTTCCAAGTTTGAAGGGTTGCTTAGGTATTCAATGGCTTCTTCGCCGTTTTTCGCCACCGCCGTCTTGTGCAGGATGTTCATCTTGTTTAATGTTCGCTGCATGTCAATCACGTCGAGTGAGTCGTCGTCTACCATCAGAATATTAATCACCTTGCTGCTTTCCATACTCTACTATTTTGGCCAGGAAAATTCAAATATAGAACCTTTTCCAGGTTCAGAGTGCAATTCAATTTTTTGATTACGGTCGTCTAGAATTTTTTTCACGATCGCCAGCCCCACACCGGTACTTTGGAAGGCATCCGTTCCGTTCAATGTCTGAAATATCGTGAAGATTTTATCGTGATAGTTCTTCGATATACCAGGGCCGTCGTCCTCAATGAAAAAATGGAAGTTGACACCATTCTCCTTATGATAAACCTTGATTTTACCTTTCTCCTTGTCGTGGTACTTGATGGCATTACCGACAAGGTTGCTGAAGATCTGCATTAGTGGAATGCGTTGTGTGAAGATTACAGGCAAATTAGGTTGGATCACCAGCTTCAAACCCTGGTGCCGGGGTAAGTTTTCCGAAATCTCCTGCATCATCTGATTCAGGTCGACTTCTTCCTTTTCAAGCTCATACTGCCCGACACGTGAATATGACAGGATCCCATGAATCAGGTTTTCACCTCTGACAATCCGACTCTTTATCAAATGCAGATATTCCTTGACTTTGGGCGACAACTCGTTCCAATGGTCCTCTTCAATCCACGTAACTACGTTGTCAATTCCGCGCAAGGGTGCCTTCATGTCGTGTGAAACGATATGAGCGAATTGATCAAGCTCCGAGTTTTTTCGTTCAAGAAGAGAAATGTTTTCGGAAAGTACCATAGCCATATGGTTAAGTGAGTTGGCAAGTTTACTCAACTCATCATGGCTCGTGTCTTTTGTATAAACGTGATAGTTGCCCGATGCGATACTATCGGCCATGTTAACCATTTTGATGATTCTTCGGGAAATCCGGACGGCGAGAAATATCGCGATCAAAAGCCCCGTTAGAATGGAAAACGTTGTGAGGTAAAGAGATATTTGTCCGGTTTGTTGTATCGACTGATCCAATACAGTCTTACGCATGTCTCTGACACTGTATTCGTGATTGATAAAGTCCCGCAAACGGGTATTTAATGCATTGTTGAGTCGAACTTCCAGGCCACTATGCAGCCTTTCACGGTACATTTTATTAAACGCCGCTCTGCTACTGTCTGAGTCAAAGGAAGACTTTTTGGCCTCAATGAGCGGACCAGAGTATTCTTCGATCCAACGCCGGTTCAATTTTGAGATTTGTTCCAAAGAACCGCGTTGAACCGTGTTTATCGGGATCAGGTTATTTAATTCATCCAGGATCCCGTCATTTTCCAGCGCGGCCGAATCGTACGCCTGAATAAAATACTCCTCGCCGCTGAAAAGATATCCGCGCAATCCGCTAACCATGTTAAGAATGTTGCGCTGAAACCGGTTACTGCTTCTGACAATGCTCGTGGATTTGCTTAGCCATTCGTAATTCTCGTTCACCTTTTCAGACAACCGGAAGTTAATGTAGGTGGTAACCGAGAACATACTCAGGATAACCAGAAACCCTACGAATATCAACGTTGAGATTTTCATCCGAACTTATTCCCGGCATAGATAACATTTCTGCTGTCGGATGGCAAATCATTTCGATGGCATAATAATTTCCAGCAATAAAATTCCTGCTCGCTGTAGAATATTGTCAACAGGCCGGCAGCCGGAAATAAAAAAGTCTTTGCTATACCGAATTAACAGATTTACCGTTGCATTTTCTTTTTACTTTTAGAATTGCAACAAAAACCTAAGCCATGGGTAAGAAGATAACTCGCAATCCCTCTGAGACAGCCGAAGTTGACGTCGCGGTTGCTCCAAAGGTCAAAGGCACAAAAAAAAGGAATTCAGGACCTTCCATAAAGGCGAATGCCGACGATTACAGTCATCTGGACACCGAACTGGACCACCGCGAACTCCTTCGGGTGCTGATAGAAATGCGAAACGGCAATTTTACCGTTCGAATGCCTTTGGATAAGGTTGGCCTGTCAGGGAAAATATGTGATACCCTTAACGATATTATATCTCTCAATGACCGGTTGATGTATGAATTCACCCGGGCCGGAAACACGATCGGAAAGCAGGGGAAATTAACCCAACGTATCGAAGTCCCAACGGCAAAAGGTGCCTGGGCCACAGGCGTCGAATCGATCAATGGCCTTATCTCGGATCTCGTTCACCCCACCATCGAAATCGCCCACGTAATCAGTTCTGTCGCGAAAGGAAATCTGTCGCAAGAGATGCCGCTGGAAATAGGCGGCCATGCATTGCAGGGTGAGTTTGCCCGTATTGCCAAGGAGGTAAATGACATGGTGAAACAGCTGAATTTGTTCTCCATGGAAGTAACACGGGTGGCACGTGAGGTGGGCTCTGAAGGCAAACTCGGGGGCCAGGCCAAAGTGAAAGGGGTTGCGGGCGTTTGGAAAGACCTTACCGACTCGGTGAATCAAATGGGTTCAAACCTCACTGCTCAGGTCCGTAACATCGCCGAAGTGACTACTGCCGTAGCAAAAGGTGACTTGTCGAAAAAAATTACCGTCGACGTAAAAGGTGAGATCCTCGAGTTGAAGAATACAATCAACACGATGGTGGATCAGCTGAACTCGTTTTCGTCAGAGGTAACGCGGGTTGCACTGGAAGTCGGTACAGAAGGGAAATTGGGCGGCCAGGCGCAGGTTAAAGGCGTTGCCGGTACATGGAAGGATCTTACCGACTCCGTAAACCAAATGGCGTCCAACCTCACGGGTCAGGTGCGGAATATCGCAGAAGTTACCACCGCCGTGGCAAAAGGGGATCTGTCGCGGCAGATTACGGTCGACGTAAAAGGTGAGATCCTCGAATTGAAAAATACAATCAACACGATGGTGGATCAGCTGAATTCGTTTTCTGCTGAAGTTACCCGTGTCGCGAGAGAAGTGGGCTCCGAAGGGAAACTCGGAGGGCAGGCCACTGTGAAAGGTGTCGGCGGTGTATGGAAAGACCTGACCGATTCTGTGAATCAAATGGCATCCAACCTCACAGGCCAGGTGAGAAATATTGCCCAGGTGACCACCGCCGTGGCGAAAGGCGACTTGTCGCGAAAGATCACCGTGGACGTTCGTGGAGAAATTCGTGAGTTGAAAGACACTATCAACGTAATGGTGGATCAGTTGAACTCTTTCGCATCCGAAGTAACCCGCGTGGCGCGTGAAGTGGGCTCAGAAGGCAAGCTCGGCGGTCAGGCTACAGTTGAAGGTGTCGGCGGTGTATGGAAAGACCTTACCGATTCGGTAAACCAGATGGCCTCCAATCTCACAGGTCAGGTACGGAATATTGCTCAGGTGACCACGGCCGTGGCGAAAGGAGACCTTTCCCGAAAAATCACTGTTGATGTGAAAGGTGAGATCGCCGAATTGAAGGATACCATCAACACGATGGTGGATCAGTTGAATTCGTTTGCTTCGGAAGTAACGCGCGTTGCGCGCGAAGTGGGATCAGAGGGTAAACTTGGGGGGCAGGCCGACGTACCCGGTGTAGGTGGTACGTGGAAAGACCTTACAGATTCAGTGAATAAAATGGCCGGTAACCTCACTTCCCAGGTGAGAAACATTGCGGAAGTAACGACCGCCGTGGCCAAAGGCGATTTGTCGCGTAAGATTACCGTCGACGTCAAAGGGGAAATCCTTGAATTGAAGAACACCATCAATACAATGGTGGATCAGCTGAATTCTTTCGGTTCCGAAGTAACGCGTGTTGCGCGGGAAGTAGGTTCAGAAGGAAAACTCGGCGGTCAGGCTACGGTGGAAGGTGTCGGTGGTGTGTGGAAAGATCTGACGGATTCGGTGAACCAGATGGCGTCTAACCTCACCGCCCAGGTTCGGAATATTGCGGAAGTAACTACCGCTGTGGCGAAAGGAAACTTGTCACGGAAGATCACCGTCGACGTTAAGGGCGAAATTCTCGAATTGAAGAATACCATCAACACGATGGTGGATCAGCTGAACTCATTTGGTTCGGAGGTAACACGGGTTGCTCGCGAAGTAGGTTCCGAAGGGAAACTCGGTGGTCAGGCGTATGTACCGGGCGTTGCAGGTACCTGGAAGGACCTCACCGACAGCGTTAACCTCATGGCCTCAAATCTGACTTCACAGGTCCGTAACATTGCAGAAGTAACGACCGCAGTTGCGAACGGAGACCTTTCACGTAAAATCGGGGTCGATGTGAAGGGTGAAATTCTTGAATTGAAGAATACCATAAACACCATGGTTGACCAGCTTCGCGGATTTGCGTCTGAAGTTACGCGTGTAGCCCGCGAGGTAGGTACGGAAGGTAAGCTGGGCGGGCAGGCCAATGTTCCTGGTGTAGCCGGAACGTGGAAAGACCTGACGGATTCGGTGAATCAAATGGCCGGTAACCTTACCGCGCAGGTTCGGAATATTGCGGACGTGGCCATCGCGGTGGCGAATGGCGACATGTCGAAGAAGATCACGGTGGACGTACGGGGAGAGATCCTCCAGTTGAAGGAAACACTAAACACGATGGTGGACCAGCTTCGCGCTTTCGCATCGGAAGTTACCCGAGTGGCGCGTGAAGTGGGAACCGATGGTAAACTCGGTGGACAGGCTTTCGTTCCCGGTGTTGCGGGAACCTGGAAAGATCTTACGGACTCGGTAAATCAGATGACAGGTAATCTCACAGCGCAGGTTCGCAATATTGCTCAGGTAACAAAAGCGGTGGCGTCAGGAGACTTGTCCAAAACGGTGGCCATCGATGTGAAAGGCGAAATTCTTGAATTGAAGAACACGATCAACACGATGGTGGAACAGCTTAATTCATTCGCCTTCGAAGTAACCCGCGTTGCCCGTGAAGTGGGTACCGAAGGGAAGCTCGGCGGACAGGCTGAGGTGAAGGGTGTGGGTGGTACCTGGAAAGATCTGACTGACTCTGTGAACATGATGGCCTCTAACCTCACTTCACAGGTTCGCGGTATCGCGAAGGTGGTAACTTCAGTGGCTACCGGAAACCTGCGACAGAAATTATCAATCAACGCTAAAGGTGAAGTTGCGCAGTTAACGGATACTATCAACGAGATGATAGAAACGCTGGCAGTCTTTGCCGATCAGGTTACAAACGTAGCGCGGGAAGTAGGTGTGGATGGCAAACTCGGTGGCCAGGCCAGCGTGCCAGGGGCTTCAGGAATCTGGAAGAACCTTACCGAAAACGTAAACCAGCTGGCCCAGAATCTTACTACTCAGGTTCGGTCGATTTCAGAAGTTGCTTCTGCGGTAACAAAAGGTGATCTGTCACGTACCATTCGCGTCGAAGCAAAAGGTGAAGTGGAAGCGTTGAAGGATACCATCAACCAGATGATCGCCAATCTGCGTGAAACCACGTTGAGGAACCAGGAGCAAGACTGGCTGAAATCCAACCTGGCGAAGTTCACGCAAATGCTGCAGGGGCAACGCGACCTTGATACAGTTTCGAAACGAATCCTTTCAGAGCTGGCGGAAGTTGTAAACGCACATTTTGGCGCATTCTATATCCTTAAACAAAGCCAAACCACGCCGGAGTTTAAACTTCGCTTGTTTGCCTCCTATGCGTATAAGGAAGAAAAGAATGTGCCCCGCGAATTCGCCATCGGCGAAGGTCTTGTCGGGCAGTGTGCTTTTGAAAAGGAAAAGATTCTCATCACGAATGTTCCACAAGGATACATCAAAATAAACTCTGGACTCGGTAAGGTTAAGCCCTCAAATCTTATCATCCTGCCAGTGCTGTTCGAAAACAACGTGAAGGCCGTTATCGAACTTGCTTCGCTGGATGATCTTAGTGAAACCCACATTGACTTCCTGAGTCAGGTAACGGAGAGTATCGGTATCGTATTAAATACGATCGAAACGAATACACGAACTGAGGAATTGCTGGCTCAGTCTCAATCCCTGGCAAGCGAACTGAAAGTTCAGCAGGAAGAATTGCGCAGAACGAATGATGAACTTCAGGACAAGGCGCTGCTCCTGGTAACGCAGAAAGAAGAGGTGGAAGCCAAGAACAAGGAAGTGGAAGAAGCGCGCAAGTCTCTCGAGGAAAAAGCGGAACAATTAACACTGACCTCTAAATACAAGTCCGAGTTCCTTGCCAACATGTCGCATGAGCTTCGTACGCCACTGAATTCTTTATTGATTCTGGCACAGCAGCTTTACGAAAACGCGGAAGGAAACCTCAACGAGAAACAAATACGATACGCGAAGACGATCCATTCCTGCGGAGACGATCTGATTCAGCTTATCAACGATATTCTTGACCTGTCAAAAATCGAGTCGGGGTTCATTTCCGCCAACGTATCCAGTGTACCGATCGCCGAGATCGCGAGCTTTGTGGAAACCACTTTCAAACCGATTTCCGAGGCCAGAAGTTTACGATTCAATATTGAAGTTGATTCATCGCTGCCTTCGACGATGGACACTGACATTCAGCGATTAAACCAAATATTGAAGAATCTGCTTTCCAACGCATTCAAATTCACTGAGAAGGGGGAGGTGCGCCTAAAGATATTCAACGCCGCCAGGAATCAATGGAAATCCGGATTGTCTTCACTCGATTCAGCAAAGAATGTAATTGGTTTCTCCATCAGCGATACCGGTATTGGAATTCCCGTCGAGAAGCAAATGATTATATTCGAAGCGTTCCAGCAGGCTGAAGGGTCAACCAGTCGTAAGTATGGTGGCACGGGCCTTGGCCTTTCGATCAGCCGCGGTCTGGCGGAACTCCTCGGTGGAAACATCGAGCTTGAAAGTATTCCCGGTCATGGCAGTACGTTTACCTTGTTCCTGCCACTCGAAGGATTTTCTCCGGTTATCAGCCGCGAAACATCGGAAAGCATAAAGGTTATTCAGCAGCTTCAGAAAAACAAAGAGGATGACGACAACATTGATTCCCTCCTGGGATCACTGCGCGTAACTAATGATGGCGTTGAGACCCGAAGCATCGAATTGGTGAGTGAAATGCTAAACGAGTCGGGAGACGACCGTAATAATATTACAGCATCTGATAATATCGTGCTCGTCGTGGAGGATGATTTTCGCTTTGCGAAGATTATTATCGAAAGGGCCCATGATAAGGGCCTTAAAGCGGTAGTAGCTACCAATTATCTCGAAGTTTTTGAGTTTATCAATCGGTTCACACCGATAGGTATCACACTTGATGTGAAATTGTCGGATACCAGTGGCTGGAAAATTCTGGACCTTTTGCGAAATGATCTGAACTACCGCCACATTCCGATCCATGTGATTTCGGGTGAGGAGAACCGCTCACTTGCGCTCAAGCGGGGTGCGCGGAGTTTTCTGCTCAAGCCATTGGAATCCTCGTCACTTGACGACCTGTTGGATGACATGATGCGTAATTTCAACCGCAAGAAGAAGAATGTCGTTGTCGTTGAAGACAATGAGATTGACTCGTCACAGATTGTTAAGATGTTGAAAGACGATTGTGTGGACGTGGAAATTTACGACACTGCCGGAGCAGCACTCGAAGCGATTGAACATGGCGAATATGATTGCATTATCCTTGATTATTCCCTTCCGGATATGGCCGGCTCGGAAATGATCAGGAACGTGGCACAGAAAAAGAAGGATAATACTCCGGTAATTGTGTACTCGGCGCGTGACTTCAGCAAAAATGAGTTGAATCAGATCACGAACAATACAAACGCGCTGCTCATGAAGGGAGCCAATTCGATTGAGCAACTGCTTGAAGAAACAGTAAGTCAGCTGCACATCGACTATAAGGAGCTTGCCCATGAGAAGCGAAGGATCATTGAAAATATCCGAAATCAGGAGGATATTCTGAGTAGTAAGAACATTCTTGTCGTCGACGACGACGTCCGGAATCTTTTTGCCCTCACCACGGTTTTTGAGCGCTTTAATATTAATGTTATTACCGCTGAAAGTGGGAAGGAGGCGATACAGTTGCTGAACGAAAATCCCGCGATCGACATGGTATTGATGGATATTATGATGCCCGAAATGGATGGCTACGAAACAACACAGAAAATCCGGCGGGAGCACAAGAATAATTCTCTGCCAATTATCGCGGTAACAGCCAAGGCAATGAAAGGTGACAGGCAAAAATGCATAGAAGCCGGCGCTTCTGATTATATTACCAAACCTTTGAAGATAGACCAGTTACTCTCGCTGATGAGGTTATGGTTTTGTAAATAATTGGATACGTAGATGCAACCGAAGATTCTTATCGTTGATGACAGAGAGGACAACCTTCTATCAATTGAGACGATTCTTGAGCCCGATGGCTATAACCTGGTGAAAGCCACATCGGGCCGTCAGGCATTGAAAGTTCTGCTGAATGAGCATGACTTTGCCATGATCATGATGGATGTGAAGATGCCGAACCTGAACGGTTTCGAGACGGCATCACTGATCTACGAACGGGAAAAGTTAAAGCACATTCCGATCATCTTTATCACCGCTAACAACTACGGTGACGAAAACATGTATAAGGGTTACCAGGCCGGGGCGGTTGACTATATATACAAACCTATCAATCCCCAGGTACTGCGCGCAAAGGTTTCGGTGCTCATCGAATTATATCGAAAAAACGTTCAGTTGATAGCGCAGGAGAAAAAGCTTGTGGCTATCAACAAGAATCTGGAGCTCGAGATCCAGGAAAGAATGTCATCCGAAGAAAAAATAAAGCAGCTCAACAGACAGTTGCTGGAGAATATTGCCAGTTTAGAATCCGCCAACAAAGACCTGGACCGCTTCGCGTTCATGGCTTCACATGATCTTCAGGAACCGCTCAGAAAAATCCGGACTTTCAGTGATCGTCTGTTTGTAAAGTACAACGAGGTACTTGATGACGACGGGAAGGCAAATATCTTCCGCATTCAGAAGGCGGCCGAGCGAATGCAAAATCTCATCACGGACATCCTGACTTTCTCCAAAATCTCATCTGAGAAGGTTCAGTTTATTGAAAGCGATCTAAACAAAATTGTTGGCGAAGTGATTCACGATATGGATGACGAAGTAAGGTCGCGGGAGGCATTGATCGAAGTGTCACAGTTGCCGCGGTTACAGGTTAATCCCGGATTGATAAAGCCTTTGTTTCAAAACCTGATTTCAAACGCCTTGAAATACAGCAAAAAAGAAACGCCACCCGCAATCCGGATCAAAGCCGATATCGGCATGAAGAACCAGACCTGGGCCGACAAGTTTTCAAGAAGTTATTGCAGGATCTTTATCGAAGACAACGGCATTGGATTCGACCAGCGATACGCTGAGGAAATCTTTGGAATGTTCAAGCGGTTGCATCGCAATTCGGAATTCGAAGGAACGGGTATTGGCCTGGCGTTGTGCAAGAAGATCGTTGAACAGCATAATGGATTCATTTCTGCCCGCAGTAAGGTGGGTGAGGGAACGACGTTCATAGTTTCCCTTCCCGTGAAAAATGGTGCCGAGACGGTGCTCAGGAAATAAACCCCCGCCTTTAGGGAACTACGTAAACACGTTTTTTATTACATCATCGTTAAGCTCAGGAAAGCCGTTTAGCTTATTTACCCATTATTTCCGAATTTCAAGGTTTTGTTAACGTGAGGCGCTACTTTTCATATTGCTGGGTACTCCTGCTGTTTCTGGGCACGTCAGTTCTGGCCCAAAACCAGGTTGCGGTCACCGTCCCGGTGTCTTTTCAGGATAGCGTTCGCACCGCTCTGGAAAATACTAAAAATGCAGATGCCGTAGCCGTTGCCGATGTTTTTTCAACGGCCTGGAGCCGCTTGCCTCTGGAGCAGCAGGTGGTTGTACAAAAGCAGATTCGTCAGCTAAAAAGGAAACGGTTCTCGTTAAGGCCCCATGTGGTTAATTACGTCGGCGCGATAGCGAATGCCGTCACCATCGAAAATGCAAGCAGTTCCCAACTTGCCGCTTTCCTGCTTGTAACCGGAAAAGTCGTTGAAAACGAGACGCCGGCCCGGGTTCAGCAGTTTCTCAAAACAAGCCGTGCATTCTTTCAACATCATGCCCTCAATTACGATAAATCCTTTCGGCTTTATGCCCGCGACGATGATTACAGTTTTGAATACATCGAGCCGGTTCAGGGTATTCCGCTGGGAAGCGAATTTCCTGAAAGTACCGATTACAATGACTCCGATACTTCCGACAGTTCGACAAGCGATGCATGGCCCGAGGATGATGTTTCGTCAGACTGGCCTGAGGATGAGGAGAACAATGCTCCGGACTTCTACGCGGAAGCTCCCCTTTGGATGAATCCACCACCGCCGCCCATCGTTGAAGGGCCGGTAATACGTTTCAATCGCATTTCTCTGAATTTTGTTACCCGATATGATTCTGTATTACTAAGAAACTCGAAAGGCGTCTTTGGATTTCGTGATAATCTGTTTGTCGGCGAACAGGGGACGTTCGATTGGTCAGAAGCCGGAATTTCGCCGGACGTTGTTGATTGCGAATTAACAACCTATCATTTTAAAGTAAACAAACCCGAGTTCAAATCCGATCTTGCAAAGCTTAACTACAAGGGGAAGACCCCGGGTTATATTCCGGGAGTTTTCGAATACAAGTCGGAGGCACGTAAAGACTCGGTACTGTCTACGTATCCGCGGTTCAAATCTTTTCAAAGTTCGCTTGCCCTTGAAGGTATTGCAGATGAAAACGTACGTTACACAGGCGGGTTTTCGTTGATTGGTAACAGGATCACCGGCGCTTCTGTAAGTGGCGACGATGCGAAGGTGGAAATCTGGTATAATGGCCAGCGCAGGTTCGTGGCGCGTTCTCCCGAAATTCTTTTTACCGAGTCGACGGTACAATCAAACAGGTCGCAAGTTGTTATATACCATGGACAAGATTCCATCAGCCATCCGCGGGTGCGCTTCAGATACGAATCAGCGGGAGATTCACTTCACCGGATAACAATCCGCAAGGATAAAGGTGGTATGAAACATACCCCTTATTCATCAACGTATTTCAACATCGACTTCGCCGCGGATGTCATTAAATGGGATCTTCATGCTGATAGTATGAACATCGAAATTGACGGCGCGCGAAACACGGTACCGGTCATCATTGAGTCCGCTGACTATTTTGATCAAGACGATTACCGGCTGCTAAAAGGCCAGGGCTTTTCATTCCATCCGGTCGCCCTTGTTGCCAGCTACTGTTTGCGGAATGGAGTTACTGAATTATACTCCGGCGACCTTGCCGTAGGTACGCGCCTTGAGGTGAGAGACATCAAAGCTGCAATCGAATTTCTTGCAGAAAAGGGTTTACTGACCTATGATACAAAAACCGATCGTATCAAAGTCAAGAAAAAACTATTGTTGCTTTACCAGGGTGCGCGTGGTGAAATGGATTTCGACAACCTTAAAATCCTTTCGGTAACCGATAGTTCATCTAACGCGTCATTGAATTACAACGAGGGGTACATGACCGTGAGGGGAGTGGAGGAATTCAAGGTTAGTGATTCGCTGAACGTTCGTATAACTCCTAAGAACAGCATCGTTACCTTGTTGAGAAACAGGGACATCAAGTTCGATGGGACTATCAACGCAGGGAACTTCGAGATTACGGGAAAAGGATTCATGCTGAACTACGACAGTTTTTATATCAATCTTCAGCACATTGACTCCATCAACTTCTTTGTGATGGAGAAGAACGCACGGGGCCAGGTGATGCGCCGCAAGGTTAACAACTCCATGGTGAGCACTGATTCAGCTGCTGCACTGGCAGGCGATTTTGGCAACGCGTCCCGGTCGTCGGGAACACTTTATATTAGCAGAGGAAGTAACAAATCTGGTATCGAAAAAAATCCGGGATACCCAAGACTTGATGCAAGTAACGGAGGGGTGATTTATTTTGATCGACCCGAAGTGCTGTCGGGAGCTTATGACCGGTCCGTTTTCTTTGTGGTACCCCCATTCAAACTTGATAGTTTAAATGACGCTGACCCCGGATCGATTAATTTTGACGGCACATTTGTGTCGACTGGAATGTTTCCGAGTTTCAAGGAGAAACTTCATACGCAGCCCGATAAATCATTAGGGTTTACACACAATATTCCGCAGGGCGGCTATCAACTTTATAACGGGGATGGCCGAATGTCGGGATCCCTTTCTATGGACAATCGCGGTCTGCGCGGCAATGGTTCAATATCATTTTTGGCTGCGACACTTTCTTCGACAGATTTCATTTATTATCCCGACTCGGTCCTCGCACGTGGAGAGCTCGCGCAGATTGAAGAAAAGCAATTTGGATCAGTTCTCTTTCCGCAGGCAAAGCTGCCTAATTTCGATATGAAGTGGTATCCGAAAGAAGACAAGATGCGCTTAAGGAATTTAAATGCGCCATTTGAATTCTACAACGCCACAGCCCAGATGCGTGGAACCCTCACGATTTCGAAAGAAGGCGTGGGTGGTGCCGGAAAATTTGAGAGTCGTGGAACTGAACTTGTTTCGCGATACATGAATTTTACCGGCAAGGAATTTGGTGCCCGCCATGCCCGTTACAAGGTGAAATCTGAAGACCCGGAGAAACCTCTTCTGACAGGAACTGATGTGCGCATGCGGTTTAACCTCGAAGAGAACTATGCGGAAATAAGCCCTGAGGTTGCCGGTGTGGCTGCTATCGATTTTCCTTTTGCACAATTCAAAACATCCATCTCAACAATGCGTTGGGACGTAACGGACCAGAAGATAACGATGAAGCGAGATCCAGGCCAGCCGTTGGACGACTCGTATTTTTACACGACCCGAAAGGACCTCGATTCACTTCGGTTCAACGCCGAGGAAGCTGTATATGATCTGAAGACTCAGGAGCTAAAGGTCAGCGGTATTCCCTATATCATCGTCGCCGATGCGATGATTACACCCGAGAACAACGAAGTGTTGATCCTCGAAAATGCAAAAATCGGAACGTTGAGGAATACAACCATTGTGCTTGATACCCTTGACGCATTCCACCGATTGACCGAAGGCGTGGTTGATGTTAAGTCCCGAAAGGAGTTTTCAGGTTACGCTACTTACCAGTACGTAAATTTCCTTAATGACACCTTCGCCATCAAGATGACTGACTTCCATCTTGAGCCTATCAGTGACGATGAAAAAACACGCCGTGTATCCAAACGCAGGGCGACGAATGCCGCATTGCAAACTGTAGCCACAGGCGCCGTCTCCGACACCGACATGCTTGTACTTGGAGCCGGAATGTTCTATAAAGGGGATATGACGATGTACGCTACGCGCCCGGCGTTGCAGCTCAAGGGATTCGTAAAACTCGATATCAAGAACATTAATGAAAGCACTACCTGGATCGATTACGAGCAGTCAGGCGACGAAACGGATGTTGAAATCGATTTTGATAATGCCATTACCGAGGATGGTGACCGGATTAATGCAGGTCTGCACTTTAGCGATACGGATGGTGACCTCTACCTGAGCTTTGCTACAAAGAAAAAGGATATTGATGATGACGATTTCTTCAAACCCAGCGGAACGTTGCACTATGACACCGCTTCAACGGAGTTCAAGATTGAAGATATCGAGAAAGCAAGTGGGAGGAAATTATCCGGAAAGGTCTTTGCCTATAATGATGAAAAGCGACTGGTTCGTTTTGAAGGTCCGATTAATCTGATCCGTGGGCTCAGGGGTTTTGATCTCTCAGGTTCCGCCATTGGGCAGGGCAACATGGAGACCAACCAGATCGGACTGAATTCATTCCTTCTGCTTGACTGCGGTGTGCCGGCAACGGCATTCGATCTGATGGCGAAGACCATCCAGCAAGTGATACAAAACGAAGGAGCCGACGAAGGGCTTGGCGAACCTACCGAGTTACTTTATAAGATTGCAGACCTCGTAGGAGAGCGTGTTGTTCGGGAATACGAAACGCGAAGCCAGCAAGGTTATGTGCCATTAGGCACCTTACCCCAGCTGGTCAAACCAATTGCCTTCTCGAATGTTCAGCTTAAGTGGTCTTCCGAAAGGAAAGCATTCTACAGCGAAGGTAAACTTGGGATTTCGAATATTTTGAAACACGACATCAACGGAGGATTCGAGGGGTTCATGGAGATTCGCAGGAATGAGGATGGTGGTCCGGTCTTTAATGTGTTCTTCAAAGCTTCACCTGAAGCCTGGTATTACTTCGGGTTCGAAGACAACCGCTTGCTCGTGCATTCTTCCGACGACGATTTCAACACAATTATCAGCAGGAAGACCAACGCCGGCAAGGCCAAAATAGGTGAGGTGGCCTATGTGCCCGGAAGTGACGAAGAAACATTGGCGTTTATTAACCGATTCA
Source organism: Bacteroidota bacterium (assembly GCA_023417785.1). GTDB lineage: Bacteria > Bacteroidota > Bacteroidia > Cytophagales > Cyclobacteriaceae > Ohtaekwangia. The sequence goes on along the minus strand of JAEZEH010000076.1, from coordinate 19,229 downwards.
GAAAGAGTTATTATGGTATTGATGTGCCTTACAGCCTTCATGACGCCGCTCCGGGTCTGCGCGACGATCCTGCGCCTTATGTTCCCGTAATCATTCCGGATTCAAATACGAATCAGGATCAGCAGCAACAGGAAGTGCAGGACCAGGATCCCGTACAACCTGAGCCGCAACAGGAGACACCGAAGCGCGATCGCAAGAAGAAACAAAAACGCGACAAGGATGATCAGCAAGATACGGAGGAGGAAATCCGGGAAGTACCCATTGTCGAACCGCCACAGCAGCAACAACAAACACCACCCGCGGACGATGACGATGGATTCTAATTCTTCAAAAAAGAATTGCCGGTTAATCTATGGCATCCTGTTGTGTTGCTTGTTTTTGCTTTCAGCGTGTGCCAGAGTAATCACTCCCCAATCCGGAAGCGTTACAGAAGCTTTCAGGATAAAAGAGAATAAGTTAATCCCCGAAGGTATCGCCTATGATCCGGCAGATAAATCATTTTACCTGGGGAGCATCGCGCAGCGAAAAATCGTTCGCATCGACTCAAAAGGTAAAACTTCGGATTTCGCGGTTTCGCTTCATCAGATTCTTGGGATGAGAGTTGACACACTCTCTAATCTGTTGTGGGCATGCGGTAACTCGTCGGTGGACTCCGGAGAATATGTTTCAAGTGTTTATGTTTTTTCACTACCGAACGGATCTCTGATCAAAAAATATGAGGTGAGCGGTGGAACAAAGCATTTATTCAATGACATAGTCGTCACCTCCGCGGGAGATGCCTATGTGACCGATAGCAACGGGGGGTCTATTTATGTTATTCGTAAGACGCGTGACGCGATAGAAGAGTTTGTCAAAGGCGGTTCAGTTCCCGGAGCAAATGGAATCACACTGACATCCGATGAAACTCGAATCCTTGTCGCCACCGCAAGCAGAAACGGCATCGTAAGTATTGATTTGAAGACCCGCGAAGTAGCCGCTTTGAAAAGTGAACGGTATCTTTTGATAGGCTACGATGGAATCTACCGCTATAAGAATTCGCTCATCGGAATTCAGAACGTGACCTTCCCTGAAGGTGTTACGAAACTAACATGCGACGAATCATTTTCAACGGTGGAAGATGTTGAATTTCTAGCTTCTTCTGTTCCGGAGTTTCATATTCCGACCACCGGTGTGATCGTGGGGAATTATTTTTATTTCATCGCCAACAGCCATGTCGATCAACTTGTGGATGATACGGGTGACATCAGAAATCCCGCAGCGGTAAAAGAGCCGGTGATAATGAAGATCAGGCTCTAGACTTACCTTATTTTACTGCGACGCTCCATCACTTCGCGCCACGTTGTAAGAATGAACCCTTCTTTCTCGAGGAATTCGCGCAGTTTGGGATCCGTCATGGCAAGTAAATCTCCTTTTCTGATTTTGCCTGAGTCGGATATGTACTTGAAAACCTCCGTTGGCGCTGTACAATGCATGATAACCATGGTTAAGCCAGGTTTCGTTTCACGCAGCGTTTCGATGTATTTTGATGTAGCAAATTTTCTCAATTGTTCGTCTGATCCGGCTACGTTCGTATAGTTCCATTCGTAGCTTGCGTTGTGAAGGTCGTCAAGCACGGGCAGACCTGCATCCCAAAGTTTCTTTCCGGTTTCCCTGAACAATGCAGCTTGTTCGGGGGCGAACCCCGTTTGCCGGAGGATCAAATGGGCGTGGCCTCCGGGGAACATCACAGGAATCTTTTCGGATACACCCACTTTGATGTACCGCTCCATGAATGCCGGAGAGGCAAACAGAGTCCCCATATGACTATCCATATGTGTTGGTTCGAAACCTAACGTACGCGCGCGATCAAGTTGTGCGCGGATTTCGGTTTCAACCTCGTCCGCAGACGCGTGCTCGACAACCTGGGCGACCCCTTTCCAGAACGCGCCTTCTGTATCAACCAGTCCCGGAGTCTGAGACTTGCCCGAAAGGGGAGACCAGCGATAGTCAGTCCATTCAGATGTTAACGTAAGGTGTAGTCCCGCATCAATGCCCGGATTTTTTTGCATATAGTGGAAGAATCCAGGAACCCAGGGAGTGGGCATCATAATACTCAACGAGGTGGCTACACCTTTTTCAATGGACTCAATGGCGCCTTGATTTGAATCCCACGACATGCCCACATCATCGACGTGCATGATCAGCACCCGGGCACCTTTCGGAAAGCCAAGCTTTTCGGCGTAAGTTTCCTGGGCGTGGCACTCGACCATCATCAGAAATGCTACTATCAGGCAGATGAATCGCATATGTGGTTATTATTGGCGAATGGTGATCATTGGAAATCAGGCACCATAAATTTCATTCAGTACAGCAGCAAGACGAACGCCAGCCTGGAGTAAACGCTCCCGCACCAGGTGAAACTTTTTGTAGGTGTACTCATAACCTAGACGTGTCCGGTCGTAATCGTAGACTTCGCTACGCAACCCCACACTTTCGCTGGCCCAATCCCTGACGGAACTTTTTCTCCATTGCATGAGTATTGGTTCAGCAGGTGGTATGAGTGACTGTGCTAGTTCCGTGTAGCTTAACTTCGAATCATCTATCATGTCACTATCCCACACGCGGTGGAGATTGCTGTCCACGCGGAACCACATCACTTTCACATCATTCCCACCACGATCATTGCCGCCGCCCACGTGCAGGGGTTGATGAATGTCGCCCACCAGGTGAATTAACATCTTAAGATGTTTTACTTCCTGATCCGGATCGAGTTTGCCGGTTTTAAGCTCGGCGATTAGTCGTTCAAGCGTTGCAATGATGTCTCCTTTCGGGTTTTTCTCTGTCTGATCGTAGGTCATCCCTTCAGGAATAGTGACCCAATGCCAGTCGCTGGTATAATCGAAAGTGCTATCTGATCGGATTTCATCCATCCATGTACTAACCATTGCCAGTGAGTGACCCTTCAAAACTCGTTCAATTTGCTTTTTGGCCTTCTTCGAAAGGTACTTCTCTGCGATCCAGCCGGTTACACGATGACCGGTCGGTCCCCACGCGAAGGCATTAAAAAAGAGAAGGAACAAAACCGTTGAACATAGTAATTTTTTCATGACAGGAATTTAAAAAATAACCCGTAACATTTACGAGGTCATCTCATATTTAGCGGTTCGACTGTATATCCTTCCCGGCGGAGTAACGCGACCAGTCCGTTTTCTCCGGGCAAGTGCAGGGCTCCAACGGCGACAAATGTTGACTGTTCGGCAAACAATTCAGGAAGCCGCTCTATCCATTTCTTATTTCGCGAATCCAGCAGTGCTTCCTTTTCGGCCGTCGAGTAGCTTGATTTGAAAAACATTTCCATAAGTCCGTGCAGGTCTTGCTCGCGATACATCCGGTTCATTACTTTAACCAGCTGCTCAGAACTGTCTCTTTCATTTACGAATTCCTCGAGGTGCCGTGCCTGCGACTGGTAACTGGTCTGGTTGAAAAGTACGTCGATCTGCTCTTCAAATGACTCAAGTCCTTCGATTTTTTTGTTTTCTTTAGCGAGATTCTGGAAGTGAAGGTCCATAGGTGTCACGGTTTCCTTATTAATCTTCTGCTGGAGCATTGCCGTGATCAGCATTTGAATCATTGAGGGATTGAACTTGTCCAGCAGGCCCAGTTCCATACCGGTCAGTTCCTTGACCCACGCAGCTGTTTTGTCGTACGTTTCTTCAGGGAGCAGATCACGAAGCGTGGTATCCTTCATAATAGCAACCTGCATGATCCGCATACTCATCGATTCGTCAAGCACCAGTTCTCCGGCGAGTGTTTTGGTTTGACTGAAAGCGTCCATTACAACGGTAAGGCTATCAGTGAAGTCGCTTCCCATAAGGTGAAAAGTACCAAACAGATAAGATGGTTCTCCCAGATTTTTTCCTGATACTTTCCAGAAAAGGGAATTATCATCAGTGGTCTGCGCTGGTAATGCGAACGCAGGGAGGACAAGGATACAGACTGCGATCCAGCGCTCAGGCCGGATTCTTCTCACGAATATCATTCAATAATGCTTTCAGTTTCTGAAGATGATTACCATAAAGCTTTCGAAGCAACCAATTCACCAGCCACGTGCTGGAAATGTAAAAGAGGACGGCTACAGCCAGTAGGAGCAGCAGTGTTTTCGGCTGCCGTAGTGTGTCAAAGGTTGTTTCCGTACCTTTTTCGATTATGCGGAATATAATGCCAAGGCAGAAGTATACCGGATACAAAATCGTATAACTTCGTCGGTAAAACCGGAGATATCCCGAAAGGTTGCTGATCAGATTTTCAATATTCGATCGGATGTTCCCGGTCATCGGATTGAATCTGCTTAAAAGTATGAGCTTTTTGATATAGTAGACAGCGTATCCGACGAACACCAAAGGAATGGCAACCGTAGTCCACTTCAGGGCGCCGGAAGGAAGCGTTAGCGCGTAAACCACCAAAGCCAGGCCGGCCACAAGGGTGAAGACGAGCTCAACCCAGACGCTCCTTTTGAGTTTACCGACAATTGACTTGCTGGTGCCTTTCAGCATTGCCGCAATCTCAGCCTCACCCTTCAACGGGATGGCTGATGTCTGTTTTTTCCAGATATCCTTTAAGTCATCTAGTTCCATCGCTCTGCCATCAATTTTCTTAATTTTTCACGAATCCGGTTCATGCGAACACGTACGTTGTTTTGTGAAATCCCGATTGTCTCAGCTATTTCTTCATAGGGGACCTCTTCAAGTGCCATCATTATCATGGCGCGGTCAATTTCGTTTAGCTGCCGGATGGCGAGCTGCAGACGCTGCAAATTTTCTTCAGCATTATCACCTGACTCGGAAATATTGAAATGTACTTCCTTCAGGTCTTCCGTTTTAATTTTGCGCGTGCCTTTCCGAAAACCTGAGATGGCAGTATTCAATGCAATCCGGTACATCCAGGTTGTAATCTTGGCTTCACCCCGGAATGAAGGAAAGGATCTCCAGAGTTGGAGAACGATTTCCTGAAAGAGATCATTTCGTACCTCGGGATCATTTTCATACATAATACAAACCTTATGTATCAATCCCTGGTGCTCATTGATCAGATTAACGAACCTTTTTTCTTCATCTATCGCCAAGGGAGAGGAGCTTTTCTTAATGGTCGAAGATATGAAAAGATAATTACAGCCGAAAAGCTGACAAAAAAAGGCGTTCAGGCCCGATTGCCTGAACGCCGAAGGATGAATTAACCGAAACTGATTACTTCGAGTTCAGATATTTGTAAAGTGCCTTCAATTCAACGTCGGTGAGTTCCTTCGCCATCTGCCATGGCATTTCCGCGGGATTCAAGGTCTTACCTTCTGGAGTGACTCCGGTGCGAAGTGTTTGGATGAATTCTTCTTCCGCCCATTTACCCACATTTCCGGTTGACGATATGTCGGCCACAACCGGCAGGCCGGGCGCCAGCGCTTCGCCGCCTTTCATGGTTTCTTTGTGACAGCCCTGGCAGGAGGTCGAAAGGTATTTTCCGAATTCTATACTAACCTCCTCTTTGACACTTTTGACGAGGTTATGCTGATGGTCGATCATCTCTGCCGGCACGAGGGGAAAAGTACCCACGTCGGACAGGATTCGTGCAACTGGTCCGAGTTTGAATTCAGGTACTTCGTTGTCTACTGGCGGTACCGTTGCACAATATGCAATAATCGCTTTCATGTCGTCTTCGCTCAGCAGGTAGAACTCGTGCGATGGCATAAAAACAAGCGGTTTACCGTCTTTTCGAAGTCCATGCTTAAGCGCGAGAACCCAATCGGTTACACCGTACTCTTTCGGCAGTCCGCCCTTGCCCTGGGTCAGGTTCGACGAAACAAGTCGGCCAATCATAAAATCTTCGTGGATGACCTTTCCTCCTAAGTCATCTCCGTGACAGTCAACGCACCCCTTAACCACCGATAACCGCTTGCCCTTCGCCAGCATAGCGGAATCGGGAGATATCAGCATCGATTGGGGTGTAACCGAATAAACTGTACTAAGACGATTCTGAGTGCTTATGTAAACTTTCAGATAGAATCCTGCCCCCAGAATAATGATGAAACCGAATAAGATGAGAATTCCTTTTAAAATTTTCTTAAGCATACAAGTCAGGATGATTTGGGAGTTAATACGCGAGTATCTGGAAGTACGGCGTACGCGATCGGGAGAAATATCTACGCTTAACGGAGGTTCTGATTGTGTTTTCTCTTACTTCATCTTAGCCACCTGTGCAACCCTGCGCCAGACTAATCGTATACGCAGCATTCTTTGTGTTCAATTATGCGATTCGGAAACAGTATTTCAATAGATCATTCCGCTTTATTGACCCCTTCCTCTCGCATCCCTGACAATGTTGCGTTCACGTCACATACTGCGAACGGAGAATTTGGTTCTCTGATATCGAAGAACTGGCTTCTGCCTGGCATCGCGATCACCAGTATTCGTGGCGTCCTTCGAAAAGACCTGCATGTACGGCATTATGATGAAAGAGAATCCTCCGCAGTAAATTGCCTCTACGTTATGGAGGGAACCGTCAGTTCAAGTTTTGCGGGCCTGGGGAAGGAATTGACGTTGACGAAGGGGTGCCAGAATTTTATTTACAAGCCCGAGGTTATGGACGATCATTTCCTTTCGGCCGAAGGAGATCAATTGTCCTTGCTGCATGTCGCAGTTAACCGATCGCGCTTTGTTGAAATCCTGTGTTCGGATGAAAAATGGTGTGACGAGCTGAAGGCCAAAATCAGTTCAAAACAACCTGTAAGCGGCGGCGATTGTCCACTCACGATTTCGTCGGCCATGTACAGAACCCTCGACGACATAATGAATTGTCCCATAACGGGGTCGTTAGGAACAATATACCTTGAAGCAAAAGTGCTTGAACTCACCGTTTATCAGCTACACCAGTACCACAGCTTTAACGTGAAATTTGAAAAGCCGATTTCCAGATCCGACCGGGAGATTTTCTTCGAAATAAAAACTTATCTGAGGAGTTCGTACGAGAAGGACCATTCCCTGCGATCGCTGTCGCGCCAATTCGGAATCAATGAGTTTAAGCTTAAGAAGGGATTTAAAGAACTCTTTGGCACCACAGTCTTTGGTTACATACATACACTGAAGATGCAGCACGCGCGAACCATGATGGAGGAATCGGGCTCAACAGTTTCGCAGGCAGCATCGCGAATCGGTTACAAGAATCCCAATCATTTCTCGGTGGCGTTCAAGAAACAATTCGGGTTGTCCCCGTCTTCCCTTCGCAGGTTACCGGTTCTGATTTGATTTTATCGCGATAGCAGCGAAGCTAAAAGGGGAGTCGGACTATCTGAATAAACAAAGGACTTCGATAAGCCTTCAGGGATTAGTGCTTTTTCTCGGATTGTCTTTCGAGATTGAAGATATCATGGAGAATTTCAGAAAGATTTTCGGCATCACCCCGCTTACATGCTGCTTTCAATTGAAGAACAGGGTACTTCAGGATTTTCTGCATCAGCGACTTACTCATCTCATCAAGCTTGTGAACTTCATCGGCACTGGCGTTCTTAACATACCGGGCAAGTTCCTCTTTCCGGATTTGTTCCAGCGATTGCTTTAATTTTTGAATGGTGGGAGAAACGACCATTTCTTTTGACCAGTCATCAAAGTCAGCAATTGCTTCACTGATGATGGCGCGAACGGATGGTATAGCGGCCTTTCTTTTTTCAAGCGTTTCATTGGTCTTTTCCTGGATATCATCCAGGTTGTAAACCAGAGCACCCGGTATATCTTCGATCGCCGGCTCAATGCTGCGAGGGATCGACAGGTCAATAAAGAACTTATGGGAGAGTATCCTGACGTCTTTGAGCAGCTGTGCCGTAATTAATGGTTCGGAACCCGACACGGAGCTGATTACAACATCAGCCTTGTCCAGTTCGCTCTTAAGAAGGTCGAGGCCGCCAAATCGGAAACCGGTTTTTTCGGCAAGTTTCGAAGCCTTTTCAACGGTACGGTTAAGGATCGTGATCTGATCAATCCGCGAATTTTGCAGATTGAGACATACATCGTTCCCGATTTCGCCCACGCCAACTACCAGCACTTTAGGGTTCCTGATATTGACTGTCAGATCTTCTGCTAATTCCTTCGCGGCATACGAAATGGATGCGGCACCATCGCGAAACGAAGTTTCCTGCACGACGCGTTTGTTGGCGAAAAATATGGTGTGCATCAGACGGTGCAGGAATGGGCCCGCCATATTCTCATCGGCACTCCACTGATAGGCATTTTTGACCTGTCCGGATATCTGAAGGTCACCAACGACCTGGGCATCAAGCCCGATAGCAACTTCAAAAAGGTGTTCGACAGCTTCCTTTCCCGCCAGTTGCCGAAAATGTCCTGTAAAATCGTTGGCTGTATTCTTTACAAACGCCAATCCGGTAAGGATTTGCGTTGTGAAATCTTTCTCACCACTATAATAAACCTCGGTGCGGTTACATGTGGAAACCACGAGAATGTCCGTAGCCGATGTATATTCCCTGATGAACTGAAGCAGTTGTTTTCCCGTGGTCTCGGTGAGGGAAACCTGTTCGCGAACCGAAACCGGAGCCGTCCTGTAAGTGAGAATTAAAGCCTTAAAGTTTTGTATCATCAGAACTGCAAAGGTAAATCCAGTTGGAAGATCAAACAGAATAAAATACTAGTAAGTTGTAATTTAGAATCAGTTTAAATAGCTCCGGGCAGGGTAACTGTTGCCTATACGGTAAATGTCATCTGAAGTTGCAGGATTACCTTAGTTCCAGTACAACAATCCATCCACGCCTGGAAGTTCAAACTGAATCGCCAAAATAGGCTAAATGATGATTCCAGGATGTGGGAAAAGGTCAGGGGGATTCCTGATTTTGGTCAGTTAACAGAAACGTGTTTCCTACTTTTTATTAATTTCCCATAACCGTTAGCTATTATCATATGTACCATATTTACCGTTGGTTGTATCGGCAGTTTGCGCTTTCGCGGGGCCAGAGTAACGGGCTCCTTATTCTGCTTCCTCTTTGCATTGTCTTTGTCTTTTCTGAGCCGGCCTGGCGATTCATTCGCTCGCGCGACCAATCAGATTTCTCAAAGGAAAACGTTTATCTCGATAGCCTTATGGCAGTTTTTTTCGTGCCGGCACATGTTCAGGAACCCGAATATTTTGAATTTGACCCTAACCAGAGTTCAGCCGAGGATCTGCAAAGACTGGGATTTTCCCCTAACGTAGCTCGCCGGATAACGACCTATACAAAGAAGGGAGGCCGGTTTCGTTCGCCGGAAGAGCTTTTGAAAATATATGGGATTGATTCGGCATTGGTTTGGCGAGTTATTCCCTGGGTAAGGATTCCGGATACACGAACAAAATTCCAAAACAGGCCCGAAACAAAGGCAAGATCTCCTATGACAACGGCTCAACGCCGGGAGCCGTTCGACCTTAACCTGGCAGATACGACACAGTTCAAACGGGTAAAGGGAATTGGATCTAAGCTGTCTCAACGAATTATTAAGTACCGCGAGTCGCTTGGTGGATTTTATAGCCAGGATCAGCTATACGAAGTATTTAAGCTCGACTCCGGCGTGGTTCAGGAGGTGCAGAAAATTTCATTTGTTTCACCTGATTTTACCCCGCGAAAGATTTCTATAAATTCGGCTGAACAGCCGGAACTGGCAGGTCATCCCTACTTTACAGCCCGGGAGGCGGCCGTTATTGTTGCTTACCGATTTATGCATGGAAAATTCGCAGTTCTTGAAGATCTTGAAAAAATCGGCGGGCTTGATTCGTTGCGATTGTCGCGTGTCCGGCCCTATTTGAAGGTCGACTGAGTCGGAAGTTTGTTGGATAATCGAGCCGAAATAGTGTTCCTTTACATTAGACAGAATTTAACATATGGCCGAACCGGCAAAAGGGATTTTAACGGCATTCTTAAGAAGACTCACTAACCTGTCGGGCAACAATCGTGGACTGCTGCTCCTGCGATTAATATCAGATCAGTTTGTCGACCTGCATTCATTCAGCTATCTGGATGGGGGCAAGTCTTTCGAAATCCTGAAAGCCTTAATTAAAGGTTCTGATTTCCGCCTTTGCGCGGTGCACGACAGCCGGTTGGAAGCCAATAATGTGGCCAGCCAGAAACTCAAAATGTTGCAGCGCGCCGATCACCTTGTTTTTGAAGAACGGGGTACCAACGATTTGCATGTAGGCTGGCCGTTTGTAAGAGGAAAATTTTCCGACGGCACCCTTGTCAGGTGTCCTCTGATTTATTTTCCGGTTAGGCTTACCCAAAAAAATCAGCACTGGATACTTGAGTCGCGGAACGATGCCGGAATGACTTTTAATAAGGCGTTCCTGCTGGCATACGCGTTCTATCACAAACTTCAGGTGGAAGAAGATCTCCTTGATTTTTCGTTCGACGAATTCGACAAAGACATTACGATTTTCCGGACACAGTTGTACGAGCTGCTGAAGACGAAAGTCGAACTAAACTTCAATACCGAAAACTTTCAGGATGAACTGAGTCCGTTCATTCAGTATAAAAGGGCAGCGTTCGACGAACTACACCGCGCCGGTGAATTGAAATTGTTTCCCGAAGCCGTTATCGGAATTTTTCCCCAGGCAGGATCACAGCTTGTTCCGGATTATCTGCATTTGCTTGAAGACGACCAGTTCACTGAACTGGAGGATGTTTTCGAAAAAGGGTTTAACCCATCCGGAGAAAGCGAATCGATTACTTCAACGGATAAAGACCAGGTGGTGAAAGAGGAAAAGCTGTTCACACCATTTGCACTCGACGCCTATCAGGAAAATGCTATTCATGAGGTTAAGAAAGGAAAGTCCCTTGTAGTGCAGGGACCTCCCGGTACGGGTAAATCTCAGCTGATCTGCAACCTGCTCGCGGATGCGATGGCGGCCGGAAAACGAGTGCTCCTGGTTTGTCAGAAAAAAGCCGCGCTGGACGTTGTTTATCAGCGAATGCAGGCGAAAAGCCTCGCCCCGTTTCTGGGACTTGTTCATGATTTTAGAAATGATCGCCGTCAGGTGTATGATAAAATTGCGAGACAGATACAAAGTATTGAGGATTACAAGGCGCGTAACCGGTCAGTTGATGTTATTCAAATGGAGCGGAAGTTTTTTCAGTTATGCCGCGCGATAGATCATATCGGGGAGGAGTTGCAGGAGTTTAAGGAAGCCCTTTTCGATGAACAGGAATGTGGTATTTCCGTCAAACATTTGTACCTCGGCACAAATCCCGGGGAGCCCTTTCTGAATTTGAAACAGGAATACCACTATTTCCGGTACCCATTGACGGATTTTCTGCGAAAGATAAAGCAGTATGCGCGCTACGCCGTTCTTTTTGAAAACGGTGAACACCCGTGGAAAGAACGCAAGCCTTTCATAAATCTGCAGGCCTCTGATCAGCGAAAGATAGAAGACACTATCAATGATATTGTCAACTATCAGAAGACAATCACCGCTGATGTGTTTCGTCTTACCGGGGCATCACTTAATCTTGAGGACTCCGAAACGCTTTGGTACAGGCATGAAGAGATTCTGGGGATGCTGAGTCTGATCAAGTCCGATCAGGCATATCGCTATTTTCAGTATATGTCACGCGAGAGCGACGACGAGACCAGTCTTCTCTGGCTGTCGAATATGGAACGCGTGGTGCTGAACTGCTTTGACGAAGTTGGTCCGGAGATAACCATCGCCACTGAGAAGCTCGGAAAATTTCAGGAGGCGCTACACGAACGGATGAAGGCACGGGGAAACCTGATTCGCAAGTTGCGTTGGGAGTTCTTTTCGGAAAACAAGTTTGTAGTCAAACGAGCACTGGTCGCAAATGAACTCGCCTATAACAAATGGGGTCTCCGGGTTCTCGAACAGCGTATCGACACCCGGCTGAACCTTGAACACCATTTGACCAGTCTGCGGGAAAAGCCATGGCTAACCGATATTCCGATGGATTATCGAAAAGATGACCTTCAAAAATGGTTTGCACTGCAGAAGCTTTCTGTTCGCGCTAAGCTGATTTTCAGATCGCTTCGTGAAATAAAGGAAAGCGTGAATCCAGAAACACTTTCACGAAAGGAGTTTCACGCGCTGATGCGAAACTTGCTGGATACCTTGAAAGATATCCCGGCGAGGAAGCAGGAGTGGCTGGAGGTGCTTTCCACGTATCATGTCCGAAAAATCATTCTCGATGAAAAATCTGCGGATCAGCTGAAGGACAGCCTGCGAAAAGACTTTGACAATCTCTGCGAGTTTGATACACTACGGGCGAACATGGCAGGGCTGGAGGAGAATGTGGTTTTGAAACTTCATGATCACGTTGGCAACTGGGAATCGCCGGAATTGGAAAAGCTTTTCTCCAATAGTATAGGGCTTGCATGGATTGATCATATTGAAATGAAGTTTCCGGTATTGCGTTCAGTGTCGTCGCTGAAAATGGATGAGCTACAAAGTGAATTGCAGCAACTGGTTTTTGAAAAGCAGGAGCTGAGCCTCGACATACTTCTGCTTCGTGCGCGTGAACACGCGTCTGAGAATCTAACCTACAACCGGCTTAACAACCTGGTGACGTATCGGGACCTTCAGCATCAGGTAACCAAAAAGAAGAAACTGTGGCCGTTAAGGAAGTTGATTTCCAAATACAATGAAGAATTATTTCAGCTTATCCCATGCTGGATGGCTTCGCCGGAATCCGTTTCCGCGATTTTTCCCATGGAGAGCCTTTTTGATCTGGTGATCTTTGACGAAGCATCTCAGTGCTTTGCCGAACGGGGGGTGCCGGCAATGTATCGCGGGCGCCAGGTGCTTATCGCAGGAGACGGTCAGCAACTCCGGCCGAGTGACCTGTACCAGGTCCGTTGGACGGACGAGTCGGGGGAGGATGCGGATCTTGAAGTTGAATCGTTGCTGGAATTAGCGGAAAGATATCTCCCAACGGTGCACCTGCAGGGGCACTACAGAAGCAAGTCACTTGAACTGATCGCATTCAGCAACCGGAATTTTTATGGAGACCGGTTGAGGCTATTGCCTGAGCGGCGTAGTCTGAATCAACAACAGCCTGCTCTTGAATACCACAAAGTGGATGGAGTATGGGAAAGTCAAACTAATGAAGCCGAAGCCTGTGAGGTGGTCAGGCGTGTTCTTGATTATATCGAAAACTTTCCTGAAAAAGAGATCGGGGTGGTCACGTTTAACGCTCCCCAGCAGAATCTGATTCTTGATATCCTGGAGGAAAACCTTTCCGATATGAATGTGCCATTCCCGGAAACGTTGTTCGTAAAGAATATTGAAAATGTGCAAGGTGACGAAAAGGATATAATAATCTTTTCTGTCGGGTATGCACCCGACAAGTCGGGAAAGCTGGCGTTGCAATTTGGAAGTCTTAATTTGTCTGGTGGGGAAAACCGATTGAATGTCGCGGTTACCCGGGCACGGGAGAAGATCATCATCGTAACCAGTATTTTTCCGGAACAGCTTAAGGCCGGCCAGACAAAGAATAAGGGTCCGAAATTGCTACAGGAGTATCTTGAATTCGCATTGCATGTACATCAGCGGCAGTTCAGTCCGAACCCGCAGACGTATGCCGGAACCAACGGTTCTTCTGACCTGGGTTCCGCCCTGGCCAACTGGGGTGGTGCCCGACTGAAAGACTATGCGTTCGAGCTGAACTCGCTTCCCTATACGGATATCAATGTCAAGCTTGGCGATCAATACCTGGGAGTCCTTCTGACTGACGATGAGCGTTTCCGGAAAAGCATCTCGATCAAGGACGCGTTTGCATACACGCCAACCTTACTCCAACAGAAAAACTGGAGTTACCGGTATGTGTACTCAAGGCAGTACTGGAAAGACCTGGAGAAGCTGGAGCAGTCGCTGATGGTCTTTGTTGGCAATCAGGTTGCCTAGAACGGGTAGACCATACGTGGCGATTTTTCTGTTACCATCTTAGCCTCTCCGTTGAGTCGGCCGTTGTGCCGGGGATAATAACAGTGGAGAATGGAATGAAGTTTTTCCCGATTTTCTGCTATCCGTTGTGCCCGCTCCCTGAGTTCGGCGGAGAGGATGTTGAACAACGGCTGGTCTACTCTCACTACATCGGGAAATGCGTCCGCGAGCTGTTCATCCCACCGAAGGTAGTTCCTGAGAATGTCGTCGGGGTACACAACGGTCCGCTCAACGCCTTCTTCCGGAAGTACCTCGAATGGTTCGTCAATGTTCAGATAACCGTAATCATCAGTTAGTTCTTCACCAGGGTGGATATCGCGAATAGCAATTTCAAATTCATACGCCGTTGTGAGGCAGTTGGATCTGAAACTATGGTTCACGAATCGCGCGTTGTCCCAGCAGAGAACGTAGTTTCCTTCCGCGTTACGGTACGTGTACTTGTCAAGCACCTGCTGATACAACGGATCAAGTTTGTGGACATCTGTGGGGGTAAAAATCCGGTCGAGTTTATCCAGAGCCCACGTTACTGTCCCTCTGGGAATGAACTGGGTGGCGACTACGCCATAGCCTATCGCCTCATTGATGAAGCGAAGCTCCGTATGCGGATGAATCATATAAAAAATGAAAGTATCTGTGTCGTTATGTCTAAAAAGAAGCCGGATTACCGAAGGAAGAAGGACGGATAATAAAACACAATTCTTCCAGTCTGTATCAAGCGAAAATAAAGGTCAACGAAAAAACGATAATAAACCAACGGGCAAACGAAAATATTTTTTCAGGGCTGAGGAATAACGAAAAGGTGGGTAAAAAAAAGAAGCCGGGCATTTCTGCCCGACTTCAAACTACAACCAGACGCCCTAAAATTGTTGACCGTCCACGGTGGCGTAAACAGGAACGGATTTAACGGTTTTTACGATGCGCGCCGCGACCTTGTAAGGATCGGCTGAAGAATTTGGTCTTCTGTCTTCCAGCCATCCCTTCCAGTTGTTTTCAACTGTAGCGATGGGTATGCGGATAGACGCTCCGCGGTCGGACACACCGTAAGAAAATCTGTCGATAGATTGTGTTTCGTGTTTCCCTGTCAGACGCAGGTGATTGTCGGCGCCGTAGACCGCAATGTGCTCTTTAACATAAGGAGCGAAAGCCTGGCAAACGGTATCGTAAACATCTTTTGAGCCAGCGGTCCGAAGGAGGCTGTTCGAGAAGTTAGCGTGCATTCCGGAACCATTCCAGTCGGTATTGCCGAGAGGTTTGCAGTGCCAGTTGATCGCGACGCCATATTTTTCAGCGGTTCTTTCCAGCAGATAGCGTGCTACCCATACCTGGTCACCGGCCTGTTTGGCACCCTTCGCGAAGATCTGGAACTCCCACTGACCGGTGGCAACTTCCGAGTTGATCCCTTCAACGTTGATTCCGGCTTCGATGCAATAGTCGAGGTGCTCTTCCACGATGTGACGGCCGAATGCATTCTTGGCACCCACGGAACAATAGTATGGACCTTGAGGAGCAGGGTATCCGTGTTCAGGAAAGCCGAGGGGCTTATCCGTTGCAGGGTTCCAGAGGAAGTATTCCTGTTCGAAACCAAACCAAAAGTCGTTGTCGTCGTCTTCGATGGTAGCCCTGCCGTTGGAAGGGTGGGGAGTACCATCGGGACTCATTACTTCGCACATTACAAGGTAGCCATTCTTGCGTGCCGGATCCTTGAAGATGGCAACAGGCTGAAGCAAACAGTCTGAAGATCCGCCGGGGGCTTGTTCTGTGGAACTTCCGTCGAAGCACCATTCGGGACAGCTTTCCAGGGTGCCGTCGAAATCCTTAACGATTTTGGTTTTACTTCTCAAACTTTGTGTGGGGACATACCCGTCCAACCAGATGTACTCGAGTTTTGATTTTGACATAAGGTTATAGTTGTTTAGTTGTTTGTAGTTTATTTCCTAGAAGGCGTATACTGCGGCGAGGGTGAATGATGAAAGACTTTTCTGGAGTTCGTTGTTTTTGTCCGTGAAGTTATCTTCAGAGGTCATGTCCATCCGAAATTCGGGGATGATGGTAAGACCACCCACTTTGTAATTTGCGGAAAGTGTAAGAGCGGTTACACTTCCGTTATCCTCGTCATCCAGTTCGATGATGTCAAGGTGACCTTTCTTGATGGTGAAATGTTCAACGCGAAGGCCGAGTCCAAAACTTTCGGATAGAGTAACTTTAGGATAGACGGCTACACCAAAGAATGAAGTCGCATCTTCGTCCACATCTTCCACATCACCTTCAGCGGTAAAGGCCTCACCTGAACCTACGGTCTGGTAGGATGTGTTCAATCCGATATAGAATTTCTCGCCCAGGTTATACCCAGTTGTGAGATCCGCCTGAAAAAGGCTTCCTGCAGAGTATGACTCAAGGCCAATGAAATCCTCTTTGAGCAGTTTGCCGTCCTGATCACCGTACAGGAAGTTCAACCAGATTCCGCCGGCGTCATTGGAGTGACCGATCTGGCCGCCTAATGTATAGGTATTCACAGGGTTGAATTCGAGCAGGTCGCTGGGATTCATGATCGCAAGCTTGGCAACCATTCCTCCCCCCAGATCAAAATCTGCGCGAAGGCCACTGTGACTGAAAGGGCCGTATGAGAACAAGTAAGACGTGGAGTAGTGGAAATTCACAGCAGGGGAAATGACTTCGTAGCCAACGAATGTGTTAAACTGGCCGAAATTCAGTCTGACTTTTTCGCTGAGGTTATAGTAAACAAAGAGTTGGTTCACAATACCGTTTTCGACATTAAAAACGGCGTCTCTGCCACGGGGACCGAAAACGAGGTCTCCTACGAAACCTACTTTTTCACCTTCGTATGATGCAATCAGATTCACCATGCCCAGTCCGAATCCCTTCAGATTTGAAAAGGAAGAGGCAGGTGCATAATCCTTGTAGCCAAAGCCTGTCCTGAAATAGGTATCAACAGAACCGGAGAGGGAGAAAGTCGGCTCTTCTTCCTCTTTTGCTGCGGGGTCTTCTTCACTAACCGGAGTAGTGGAAACTTCGCTGGAAGCGGGAGTGGTGCCTGCGGAGGCAACTGCTGCGTCCTGGCTATAGGCCGCGGAGGCGATAACAAAAGCTGCGAGAAAAAGGCCGTAAAATTTTATTGATTTCATAATTTTGGTTGTGTTTTGTAAACATGAACTAGAGTTATCCCGGTCGGGTCTCTCACACCCGGCTGGGAGCTTTAGTGAACAGTGATCCCGGATCCTGTTCATTCACCGGATCATCAAAGCGTCGAAGTGATCCGGAGCGATGCTGGCTTTATGGTACAGCTTTGCTATTTCCGATGTGATACATATTGCGTTGGTTAGGTTATGTATGGTAGGGTGCAAAGGCCAGCCGAATCAGACCGGCCTTTTTCATTTAAACAACTTTTTCTTCCAGGACACTGTAGTCAATCGGATACAGATTCTCTCCGTGCTGGCTGTAATCGGAACCGACTTTCTTTTCTTCCGGCGTTACACGTAGTCTGATCAACAGGTCGGTAATCTTGAGGATGGCCATTGATCCGAGGAAAGTGAAAGCCACTACGATGACGAGTGCCTGCATGTGAACCAGAAACAGCGTGGTTTCACCGAAGAACAATCCATTGCCTGTAGTGTTCGCGCCGTTTACCGCGGTATTCGCCAGTAGGGCTGTCATTACCATTCCGACCGCTCCACCTACGCCGTGGCAGGGGAATACGTCGAGTGTATCTTCAAGAGAAGTTTTGCTCTTCCAGTGAACAACCACATTGCTGATGATGGCCGCAAAAGTTCCTATGAATAAGCTTGAAGGGATAGTTACAAAACCGGCTGCGGGGGTGATGGCCACCAGACCAACTACTGCACCGATACAGAATCCTAGTGCCGAAGGCTTCTTGCCTCTTACAGCGTCGAAAAGAATCCAGGCGAGGCCAGCTGCTGCTGATGCTGTGTTAGTCACCGCGAACGCTGACGCGGCAAGTGGTCCGGCACTTAGGGCACTTCCGGCGTTGAAACCGAACCATCCGAACCAGAGAAGACCTGTTCCCAGTAATACGAACGGGATGTTTGCGGGGGCGATTGGAGCCTTCTTTTCATTTTTATTTCTGAGGTAGATCGAAGCGGCAAGGGCTGCGAATCCGGCAGACATATGAACGACGGTTCCTCCGGCGAAATCAAGAACGCCCATTTTGAAAAGGAAGCCGTCAGCATGCCAGGTCCAGTGCGCCAAAGGCGCGTAGATGAACAGGGAGAATAAGACGAGGAAAAGGATGTAGGCCTTAAATCTGATTCTTTCTGCAAACGTACCAGTAATGAGCGCCGGTGTGATTATCGCGAATTTCAATTGAAAAAAGGCAAACAGTACCAGCGGAATGGTTCCCCATGCCGGAGCGTCGAGAACGTTATTGAACATAAAGTAGGTCATGGGGTTTCCAATGAGTCCTCCGATGGAATCTCCAAAGGCAAGGCTGAAACCGACAACGATCCAGAGGACGCTGATTACGCCCATGGCAATGAAGCTTTGAAGCATCGTAGAAATGATGTTCTTCATATCGATCATACCGCCATAGAAGAAGGCAAGGCCGGGAGTCATGAGCATAACGAGTGCGGCAGCGGCGAGCATCCAGGCAACATCGCCAGAGTCGATGCCTTCGGTGTTAATCTCGCCGGGGATGCCCGGGAGAAAGACTGCCAGGATGCTTATCGCAACCAGCAGGATGAGGAAGAGTAGTGATTTTTTCATGGTTTGTAGTTTGTTAAGGGTAAATATTAACGTCTGTACCGAATAACTGATACAATTTTCCGACATGAAGGGTAAAAAACGAACCACTTTGCGAAAAAAATTCACGAAATCGTTGTAGGTAGGTTTTAAAATGACCTGGGAAGAGAAATTTTTAACAAATTTTCAATAACGATCCCTTCATGCGGAATTTTCTGTTGTGAACTGCGTTTTTTCCGAAGTGGATTTTATTCAATCGGAAAAAACGAAATTATATATCTGCCGGGGCGCGTTTGGATGTATTGAGGAACTCTTGGTCAGCTGGTTATAAAGAAAAAAGGCCACTTTCGTGGCCTCGTCCAGTTTAGGTTAATGAGTAGGTTTACTTAATCTTCATAGGTGATCGTGTATCCGCGCATGCCGTGTTCATGGCTGTCAAGCCCGGTTCGTTCGTGTTCAGCTGATACTCTGACACCCATCGTGTTTTTGATAATGAAAAGCACAAGCAAGGAAAGCCCAAACGCCGGGATAGCGTAGGCAATTACACCGACTAGTTGTTTCAGGAGTTG
>JAEZEH010000032.1 GCA_023417785.1 Bacteroidota bacterium | reverse complement strand
ACGCCACTACGGTAATACTCACGGGTCCGCCCTGTTCAAAGGTATGCACGGGGCTCCATGCCGAAGAGAAAGGCTCGGCTTCACCGGTGATGAACCACTGCAGGCTATCCGCCGCCGGCGTGACGTTCGGAAACAACTGGGTCGGAACATTGACGCAACCATTCCCTTCGAAGTCAATATCAATGGTAACCGGGTGTGCCGGGATTCCCGAAGAGAATTGTGTCGTACAGAACGAACCTTCAAAAGCCTCTCCATCATAGTCAACCAGCACGGCAGCGCTATCGGGTTCGTTGATAACACCCATGCGGATCTCACCGCCGGATTCGTACAAATGGTAAATATTTCCGTCGGGCCCCGCCTGAACGCCATAGCTCGCGGTAATGGTATTGGGCTGTGGCAGCACGGATACCGGCGTAATCAATCCGTTTACGGGACTAAGATTAGCAAGGTCATATTGGATCAGATCCGGCTGACCATTAGCACCCGAGGTGGATATATAAAGGTACGCGCCATCGGGGCTCCATTCCATGTCGTATACCCCGGAGGTTGAAGATGTACCCGTGAGGGGAAGGGCTGCTTCGGGAGCGAGACTCCCGCTCGCAGGATCAAAGGCAAGGAATTCAATATTCCGGTTGGCCTCTCCGGGAGCAACGGCGATCTGCCCTGTGGTTGGGTTATATGCGAAGTTTGCAGCGTTTTCGATTAATCCGGTACCGGAAAATGCGGTCACACTTGCCACACCCGTCGAAGTAATAAGCGTGACGTTGTACGTATTCGTGCCCTGCGTATGGGTGATCAGGAAAAAGTCGGTACCGTTTTCGTGCCGTATGGTGATCATTGCCGGGGATTGATTCGTGAGGCTCCCGATCGCCGTGTTTTTACTCGCGTTTACAACCTCACCTAAAGGTATCGCCCCGGGGTTTCCCTGCACTGACATGTCAACGATGGTTGTCGATATGCTTCCGGTGGGAGAATTTGTTATGATATAGTATTGATCTGGCTGACCGGGTACCTGACCTAATACAACAGGTTGGTTGCCGGGAGGATCACCCTGAAGCCCCGTACCGTTTACCATCAACTGATTCGATGCATCGTAAACATTCACACCATCGGTATAAAAAAGAATATCGCCTGTTGCGGGATCAGCGGCAACCGCCACGGGTCCCGTTAGGCCAACACTGTTCGTAGATATATTCGGTTCCTTGTTGGTACGGTTGAATTCAATAGCCTGGTCACAGAAATACCAGGTATAGTTACTGTAATTCTGCGCACCTGAATACAAGGGGATGAGGAGAAATAACGCAAGGCAGAATTGTAAAAGTCTTCCTTTCATAGTCTTCTTTCGGATCGACATACTATATACCATTACCAAACTCATCTAAAACGCTCAAGTTAATGTAAAGTATACAATTTGGCCTAAAAATCCGTTAATTGTTGAATGGTTTACCTTTTCCCTTTGAAGTATATACAGGGTACTTTTTTTTGGCGGATAATGGTGAACAAATAAATTTCAATTAATTTGCCCGGAGTGCTCAAATCAAAAGTTTGTAAACCGATGCTCAGGTTTTTCCTGTTAATGGTGTTAATGCTGCAATTGAATGCAGTGGTAACTGCTCAGGACCCCCAATTTTCGCAGTTTTATGCAGCACCCTTGTATCTTAATCCTGCCCTGAGCGGGGCCACAGGCCAGGCGCGTGCGGGACTCAATTACAGAAACCAATGGCCCGCAATCGACGCGAATTTTACGACCATGTCGGTTTACTTCGATTATTTTATCGAGGATTATAACAGTGGCGTAGGCATTATCATAAACCGCGATCAGGAAGGGCTTGCCGGGCTGAGGAGCCTTAGCGTTGGCCTTCAGTATTCTTATGAGTTACAACTCACCGAATACCTGGGATTCCGCCCGGGCGTTCAGGTCGGTATTTATAACCGCGACATCAATTTCGGGAAGCTCACGTTCGGCGATCAGTACGACCCGGTTACCGGTGAATTCCTCAATCAACCAACGGCCGAGAGATTCAATACGATGTCAAGCCGGACCTTCGCTGATATTTCTTTCGGTGGCGTCCTGTTCACCAGCAAAGCCTGGCTCGGTGTTTCGGCCTGGCATCTTACTCAACCAAATCAGAGTCTGATCGGGGAAGAAAGCAAATTACCGACGAAACTTTCATTTCATGGCGGGTTCAAATTTTTCATGAAGCCCGGTGTAGTGGGGCAGGGCGTGTATGCCCGAAACTCAGAGCGAAGCATCGCCCCGGCGTTTCAATACCGGCATCAGGGTAAGTTCGATCAGATGGATCTCGGACTTTATTTCACGTTCGAACCTCTGGTACTCGGGACGTGGTACCGCGGCGTGCCCTTCAAAAATTTCGGTCCTTATGTAAACAATGAATCAATTGTGCTTTTGTTAGGGTTTACCAAACTCGGAGCGAAAGATGGTATCAACCTTGGGTATAGCTTTGATTACACCATATCAAAACTTGGTCCGCAAAGTGGCGGGGCCCACGAGTTCAGCCTTGTTTACACTTGGCCCATGCGAAACCCCCGGAAGCCGCCCAGAGACAAGTTGATTATCCCGTGTCCGGATTTCTGATAAACAAAAAAAAGCGCTGCTGCGCTTTTTTTGTTTTTGTGATATCGGTCTGTTAATGTTGATGCCCACCCGGGCCATGAACGTGACCATGAGATAATTCCTCATCAGTCGCGTTGCGTACCTCCATTACTTCAACGTCAAAATTCAATTCAACACCGGCCAGAGGATGATTAGCATCCACGGTGATGTTATCCGTTTCCACTTCGGTGACGGTAACCACGCCACCCTGGTTGGTGGAGAACTTCATACCGGGCTTTACATCCTGTGTTCCGAAAGCAGAACGCGGTACCTTCTGAACCATATCCGGATCCACCTGGCCATATCCTTTTTCAGGAGATATTTTCAATGTAAATTTATCACCTGCGTTTTTCCCTTCAAGTCCGTCTTCCATGCCGGAGATAAGATTGCCTGCACCATGAAGATAGTAAAGGGGGTCACGACCTTCACTTGAATCAATCACTTCACCTTCATTATTCTTAAGTGTATAATGAATTGCGGCAACTTTGTTTTTCGAAATCTGCATAGATTATTGTTTTTTATGTTCGCATAAAGAAACCCGAATGACGCTCGCCATTTTCATGGTTTCATTGAGTGTTTAAAGGTAATTAAACCTTTTTGATCGCAAAATCATGCGGCCATAATTCCCCGGCGCAAAAAAAAATGGCGCCCTGAGGCGCCATCTATTATTTTTTAACCAAACGTAACTTTTTAGCTCAGTTCTTTTTCCAGCTCTTCTATCTTATCCTGAGCTTCTTCCTTGCCAAAAGAAAGTGACATCTTATAAAGCTCCAGCGCTTCTTTTATGGTTTCTTTCTTTTTCTTAGGTGCAAATTTCGTTCTATCGGCAGCTGTTTCCAGTGCCTGAGCCTGAGCAAAATAAAGGTCAGCCTGAGTATTCTTTGCCGAAGTGCTTGTCTCTTCTATTTTGGTCTCAAGAGCGGCGATATCCTGCTCACGTATTTTGATCGTTTCTGAATTCAACGCCAACAGCGAATCGCGTTCGTTTACAGATCTGCTGAGACTTGCATTTTCACCACGGAATCTTTCGACTTCTTCCTGAAGGGCGGCAATTTGCTGGGATCTCAGTTCGATATCAGCCTTCAGACGCTTAATAGCTGACTGAGTGGCGCTGTTTCTTTTCACAGTTGTTTCCAGTTCAGCAATCTTCGCTTGTGTTTCGCGGATGTGATTGTTGATGCTTACCAGTCTGTTCTTGTAATCCTTATAGGATGTTCCTTCGACCACATCAGCGCGGAGCAACTGACGGCTTGCATCGATCGAATCGATAAGGACACCTACTTCCTCAAATTCCTTGTTGGTTTGCTGACTCACCTGAAGCTCAGTCCTGAGTGAATCAACCTGTGATTGTAACCGTGTCTTCTCTTTGTCTTCGCAGCTCCAGAAAAGAGCTACAAGGGGCAATGCGATAATTAACCTGCGAATCATATGGTGTTGTGTTTAAGTTCACCAGAGTTCACTCAAAACCGGTGCGAGGTATAGCTGCAAGGTATGCTTTCCGATGAATGGTCTTTTTCAGGGGTTAACGGTGTTTAATGACGATGAGTGTCAATCGTTGGACTAATGGTTAACCCGGGTATGGGGAAATATTCAGCACAATGTTGAACGGCCTCGGACCAACCTGAAAAAAAATCCAGCCCCACGGAGGACTGGATTTAAGTCATGTGCCGGGATTAACTACTTCACTTTTCCCTTTACAAAATTGCCGAGCGATTTTCCGGCTTTAGCATAAGATTCCTGAAGACGGAGACCTGTCTCGTAATCCAAACCGAAGGCATCCCTTCCGGGGGCATTCCTGACGCTTAGTTTTGCCAAGACGTTGTCGGGATTAGCTGACTCCACAAACCAGACCTCGGCATCGATATAAGCGGGAACACGCATCACGCCTACGTTCCACCCGGGTTCAGTCCGTGTTGTTTTGAAAATCATGGTGTAAGGGCTGCTCTCATCGACCAGGGACATGCCAGAGTGTTTCGAGAACAGCTCGCGAAACTGAGGCTCGAACCGATCCTTCCGGTCAGCGACCCAGGCCTTCTCCCAGGTGTCTCCACGTCCCGGCTCTTTCTCATCTAGTTTTTTCTTCTTTTCGTCGATGTAATCTTTTTCATCTTTGTCTTTCCCCACGATCATAGGTGAATAAGTGAATTCAGTTTTAAAGGACTTCGCTCCTTTGAGTTTGCTCAAATCACCCTCAATTACTTTGATCTTTTGGGCCTGAACAGCTGAAAAAGTCAGGAGGAGTACAATAACCGGTAAAAAGCGTCTCATAATTTTATTAATTAATCCACTAATTAAACGGATTAATAGACGTTTAAAAAGTGCACGTAACAAAATTGTAGTTTTATTCCTGTTGATCATCAAAACCCCGTGTTCCTTTATATTTTTGAAAAAACTAAATCATTTTTTATGAATCTCCGATGGTTCTTCCTGCTCCTCCTCACAGGTTTGTCTTTTGGATCCCTGGCGCAGTTTCCCAACCTGAAGCTTGATGAAAGAACGTCAGACAACCTGGTCTGCGAACCCTCCATTGCAATCAATCCCCGGAACCCGCTGAACATTGTGGCTACTTCCGCAAAAGACAACGTGTATGTGAGTAACGATGGAGGCAAGACCTGGTCTAATCAGAAACTTACTTCAGCTTTCGGGGTATATGGTGCCCCCGTTATGGTTGTCGACTCGAAAGGCACGTTCTATCTTCTTCACCTTTCGGACCCGACAGGGGAGGGGTCGGAAAACGAGAAGAGTCTCGACGCAATAGTATGTCAGGTTTCGTCAGATGGCGGCAAAACCTGGGATGGTGGAAACGCGATCGGGTTCAATCCTCCGAAGGATCAACACAAGCCATGGGCATCAGTTGACGGAAAGGGAAACGTGCACGTAGCCTGGACGCAATTCGACAAGTTCGCCAGCAGCGATTCCACATGTCAATCGGTGATTATGCTGAGTTCTTCATCCAATGGTAAAAAGTGGACAAAACCGGTTCAGATTTCAAATATTCCCGGTGATTGCCTCGATGATGACAATACGGTAAGGGGAGCCGTGCCTGGAATGAGTGATGACAAGAAACTTTATGTGGCATGGTCAGGCCGCAACAAACTCTATCTTGACAGGTCATTTGATGGAGGCGGTATGTGGCTTTCCAATGATATCGTGATCGCCGATCACCCGGGGGGCTGGAGTATGGAAATCCCCGGTCATGACCGGGGCAACGGAATGCCCGTACTCATCGTTGACCGAAGCAAGGCCCAAAGTAAAGGTCTCATTTACCTATTATGGGCTGATCAGCGCAACGGAAAGGATAATACCGATATCTGGTTTATGCGATCAAATAACTTCGGTGATTACTGGACCACGGCCATGAAAATTGGCGGCGACGAAAACCAGAAACATCAGTATATGCCCCGAATGACGATTGACAACACGACAGGGTACCTTTATGTGCTTTATTACGACCGAAGTAGTTACGAAGACAATCAAACCGACGTATATCTGGCATACTCCCGCGATGCCGGGTCGACTTTTAAAACCGTGAAAGTAAGTGACACGCCATTTACCCCCGACGCGTCATCGCTTTTCGGTGAGCATCTCAATATCGCGGCACATAAAGGGACAATAATGCCCATCTGGACGCGGATGGATGACGGCAAGACCAGCGTTTGGACCGCCGTGATCAAAGAGCAGGATCTGCCCAGCCAATAGTCATGGCATGAGGTTTAATTCATATTCCTGAAACAAAGAATATGAAAACATTAGGAATCATTTTGATTGTTGTGGGTGGTCTTATGACCATTTTCACAGGCTTCAACCTCGTAACCAAAGAGGAAGTTGTGGATGTAGGACCGCTTGAGATCAACAAGGAAGAAAAAACACCGATAGCGTGGTCGCCTATCATCGGTGGTATCATTCTTGTCGCCGGGATTGTAGTTCTCGTTGCCGGGAACCGAAAAGGCGTCTAGCCGATAGCACATTTCTCCAATGGAATAACGGGCCTCAGGCCGGCGCCATCTCTTTGCCGATATCCTGCAACGCTTTCACAAATGTCTCAGTGGACTGTGCGCCGGAAATGCCGAACTTTTTGTTGATAATAAAGAATGGTACGCCCGTTATTCCCAACTTATAAATCTCCTGTTCTTCAAGGGCAATCTGTAGCAGGGAATTCTCATCCTCCAGCATCTGCCGGCTCTTTTGAAAGTCAAGTCCTGCCTGATCCGCGATTTCGAGCAGGTTTTCATCTTGCGACAGGTCGATTCCTTCGGTAAAATAAGCCTTAAACAGCAGCGCCACGACTTCATGCTGCCGGCCTTCGTTTCTGGCAAATTGGATTAATGCATGCGACTTTCGCGTATTCGGCGAGCGGAGTTGTTTGTCGAAATTGAACTCGAGTCCTTCACCTGCGGCAACCTCTGTAACCCGCTGAATCATGCTGTTGTATCGCTCTTCGCTACCGAACTTTTCAATGAAATAGTCCTTTTGATTTCGGCCGGAAGCAGGTATGGCAGGATTAAGCTCGAACGGCCGGTACTCGATCTCAAAGTCGTAACTTTCTTTTAGCTCCTGCAGTGCTGTTTCAAGCCGTTGCTTTCCGATGTAGCACCATGGACAGACCACGTCGGATACAATATCTATTGTTATTTTTTGTTTCATTTTGTGCAAAGGGTTTCGTCATTTAACAGAACAGTATTGTATAAAAGTTCTGGCCCTCGGAAGCTTTCAAAACTAAAGTCCGGTTGGCAAAGCTATAGTGAGATATTAAAACCTTTATGCTATTTTTGTGTTTCAGTTAATGAAAATCCAGAAAAATGACTGTAGACGAAAAACTAAAATTTAAAGTTAAAGACCTTTCCCTGGCTGATTGGGGACGTAAGGAAATCCGTCTTGCCGAAGCCGAAATGCCAGGGCTGATGGCTTTGCGCGAAGAATTCGGCAAACAAAAACCGTTGAAGGGTGCGCGAATTGCAGGTTGTTTGCACATGACGATCCAGACTGCCGTGCTCATCGAAACGCTGGTCGAACTGGGCGCCGATGTAACCTGGTCTTCCTGTAATATCTTTTCCACGCAGGACCATGCGGCAGCGGCTATCGCGGCAGCCGGCATCCCGGTGTTTGCCTGGAAAGGCATGAATGAACAGGAATTTGACTGGTGTATTGAACAAACTCTCCACGCATTCGAGGGCGGAAAACCGCTCAATATGATTTTGGACGATGGTGGTGACCTCACCAACATGGTGCTGGATCGTTACCCTGAACTGGTTCCCAGCATCAAAGGCATCTCTGAAGAAACAACGACTGGTGTACATCGTCTGATTGAACGCATGAACAACGGGAAACTTCCCATTCCGGCTATCAATATCAACGACAGTGTAACCAAGTCGAAGTTCGATAATAAGTATGGCTGTAAGGAGTCTTGTGTTGATGCTATCCGCAGAGCCACTGACGTAATGATCGCCGGTAAGGTAGCCGTGGTCGCCGGATACGGTGACGTAGGAAAGGGTTCCGCAGCTTCATTGAGAGGCGCCGGTGCCCGGGTTATTGTAACCGAGATCGATCCTATCTGTGCCCTGCAGGCTGCCATGGATGGCTACGCAGTGAAACGGATGGACGACGCAGTAAAAGAAGCAGATATCATCGTTACCGCGACAGGTAATTACAACATAGTGGTGGATCGCCACTTTAAGGCGATGAAGGATAAAGCCATCGTTTGTAACATTGGCCATTTTGATAATGAAATCGACGTAGCATGGCTCAACAAAAATGCCGAAAAGGATACAATAAAGCCTCAGGTGGATCTTTATACTATGCCAAACGGAAGTCAGATAATTCTTCTGGCAGAAGGCAGACTCGTGAACCTGGGCTGTGCAATGGGGCACCCTTCGTTTGTAATGTCGAATTCGTTCACTAACCAGACTCTCGCACAAATGGAGTTATGGCAGCATACGGATCGTTACGAGAATAAGGTGTACATGCTGCCGAAACATCTCGATGAGAAAGTAGCCAATCTTCACCTGAAAAAGATTGGTGTGGAACTCGACGTGTTAAGCGAGTCTCAGGCCAAATACATCGGTGTTGAAGTAAAAGGCCCATTCAAGCCTGATTATTACAGATATTAGAATTTTGGTAAGCATAACTTGAAAAAGGCCCTGAATTATCGGGGCTTTTTTTATTTTACAGGTCTGATAATGTGCGTATTTTACAATGATAGAAACAATCATGAAGTTCATTAGCCTTATTATTTTTTCCAGCGTCGCATTCATGTTTCCTGACTCACCCATAAATGAGAACGGGAAGGTCAACGATATTCAGTTTATCTGTATGAAGACGCATAAGGCGTCTAATTCATGTCACTTCAACTTCAAAGTTGACGGAGCCAACTTCAGGTATGTAGACATCGGTTGTAAGTACAGTAAAAAGAAAGATGACCTGGTGAAAAAAGTAGAAGAGGGTTCCATATTCCTCGCCAAAGACTGGAAGATCAGCTGCCCTGAACCAAAAAAAGAGCACGGGCTTTAGTTGTGCATTAAATCATCCGCCGTATGAAAAAAGCGACAATCGTAGCCTGGTCAATCGTCATTGCACTGGGCGGGTTCCTGTTTGGCCTTGATACGGCGGTCATCTCGGGAGCGGAACAGTCGATTCAGCAGTTATGGGATCTGAACGTGATCGAGCATGGTCTTACGGTTTCAATTGCGCTTATCGGCACTGTTATAGGCGCGATGCTCGGAGGAATTCCCACCGATGCACTAGGACGGAAGAAGACACTGATCTGGATTGCCGCACTTTACTTTATTTCAGCAATCGGTTCGGCAATAGCCACTGATTGGTATACGTTTCTTTTCTTCAGATTCATCGGCGGCCTGGGAGTGGGGTGTTCCTCGGTCACCGCACCCATGTACATTGGTGAACTTGCCCCGGCAACGCATCGTGGCCGTCTTGTAGCTCTGTTCCAGTTCAATATTGTGTTCGGCATTCTTATCGCTTATCTCTCCAACTACCTTTTGCAGGGAATCGGCGAAAACGCCTGGCGATGGATGCTGGGGATTGAAGCCTTTCCCGCAGCTGTCTTTTTTGGACTTATTTTCATTCTTCCCGAAAGCCCGCGATGGCTTGTGGTGAAGAAGAACGACCTCGCCGGTGCCCGCGACATCTTCGCACGGATTGATCCTGAAAAAGCCGACGAAGAGTTACGTTCCGTTCAGCAGGCTCATGCCAGACTTAGCGGGACCGACTCCGCCAGCTTGTTCTCGGGTAAGTATAATCTTCCCATTATGCTTGCCGTTGCATTTTCGTTTTTTAATCAGGTGTCCGGGATAAATGCGATCATCTATTATGCTCCGCGAATTTTTGAAATGACCGGGCTCGGGAAAGATAGTGCATTGCTATCAACTGCCGGCCTTGGATTGGTTAACTTTGTGTTCACGTTGTTAGCAATCAATTTTATTGATCGGTACGGCAGAAGAAAGTTGATGTTAATCGGATCCGTCGGCTTGATAGCAACACTTGCCCTTGTCAGTTACGCTTTCTATTCACAGAATTTCCTCGGCTACTTTGTGCCGGTTTGCCTGTTTGTGTACATCGCTTTTTTTGCATTCTCACAAGGCGCCGTAATCTGGGTTTTTATCTCTGAAATTTTCCCGAATGAAGTTCGGGCCAATGGACAAGCTCTTGGAAGTTTCACGCATTGGTTGATGGCTTCTGTGATCGCTTTTACATTTCCATACCTTACCGAAAGACTCGGCGGAGGAAATTCGTTTCTGCTTTTCACCATTATGATGGTGATTCAGCTGATTTTTGTCTGGCGTATCATGCCCGAAACAAAAGGAACCTCCCTGGAAAACCTCGAACAGAAACTGGTGGATTGATGAAACTGACGCGGGATTCAATTCATCAGGTTGTTGAATGATTCCACGACCGAAGAAGCTCCGTTGAGACCTGAGTTCTAAAAAAGCGCCAATACACCATTTTTTCGTGTGACCTGGCGAGTGGCATAAGTTATTATGCCTTTCATCCATAACCTTAAATTAACCCTTATGAAAAAAGTATTATTTGCATTGGCTTTTGTGGCGGGAAGTGTAGGCGCAGCAAGCGCGCAGGAAAGCGCTCAGGATACTACAGCCGCTTCTTCTGCAGCAGTTAGCAGTGAACCTGCCAATCAAAATGAAGACCGAGTTTCAATCAAGACCGACGAGCTTCCCGAGGCCGTAAAGCAGACGCTTCAGGATCAAGAGTACAAAGGCTGGCTAATCAACGCTGCTTACCACGATAAGAAAGAAGAGCAGTACGAAGTTGAATTGAAAAACGGTGCTGAAACTCAGACTGTTAAATTCAGCCAGGAAGGACAGCGTCTCGATGACTAGCCGTTCACCGGGAATGATACTCGTAAATAAAAGAAAGCTGGAATTATTTCCGGCTTTCTTTTTACTTTCGGCCATAATATGGCATCTGTTCTACTCATTGAAGACGACCTTACATTTTCCCGAATACTCGAAGGATTTCTTCAGAAAAACGGTTATGTGGTAACCGTCAACCATAACGGTAAAGAGGGACTGAGAACCTTTCAGTCCCGTGCCTTCAACGTGGTACTGCTTGACTATCGCTTACCGGATACAACCGGAATGGATGTGCTGGTGGAAATGAAAAAGGATTCGCCCGATACACCCGTCATCATCATGACGAGTTTCTCGGATATCCGAACCGCCGTCAAGGCTATCAAACTGGGGGCGCTTGAATATATTACCAAACCTGTCAACCCCGACGAGCTTTTAATGCTTGTCAAGGATGCCGTTAAAAAGGAAAAGGTCTCTCCGGCCAGAAGGAAGGCATCGACCGATAATCAGTTCGTCCAGGGTAACAGTGAGACGTCCCGAAAATTACATGACTACATCCGTCTGGTCGCTCCGACATCGATGTCGGTTATTATACAGGGTGAAAGCGGAACGGGGAAAGAATACGTTGCCCGTACAATTCACAATCTAAGTCCCCGTTCGAAACAACCTTTCGTCGCTGTTGACTGTGGCGCGCTGTCAAAAGAACTCGCAGCGAGTGAATTGTTCGGCCATATCAAAGGCTCGTTTACGGGAGCCGTCCAGGATAAAACAGGACAATTCGAGGCGGCTCATACCGGAACCCTGTTTCTGGATGAGGTCGGCAACCTTTCCTATGAGGTGCAGGTGAAACTGCTACGCGCCATTCAGGAGCGCATTGTGCAGCCCGTCGGGAGCAACAAGGAGGTGCGGGTAGACGTGCGTATAATCACTGCAACCAACGATGATCTTTCGGACAGTGTCCGTCACGGCCAATTTCGCGAAGACCTGTTTCATCGCTTGAATGAGTTCATGCTTGAGGTTCCGCCGCTGCGTGAACGGATGCAGGACCTCGATGAGTTCCTGAATTTCTTCCGCGAGTCAGCCAACATGGAACTGGGCAAGAACGTCACAGGCTTCGAGGACAGAGTAATGAGGCTGTTTCATACTTACGACTGGCCTGGAAATCTTCGTGAGTTGAAGAATGTCGTCAAACGATCTGTATTGCTCACGACAGGTGAAACAGTATTGATGGAAGCGTTGCCAATGGAAATGGTTACCGGTGTACGTCAGTCAGCTCCAAAGGCGCCGGAAGTCCCCATCTATGATCTGAAGGCTCTGCAGGAAACCCAGGAAAAAGAAATGATCGTGAAGACACTGCAGGAGGTGCGCTATAACAAATCGAAGGCCGCGCGCATTCTGAACATCGATCGCAAGACGCTCTATCTCAAGATGGAGAAATATGGTATTGAATAGCTAAGGTTTCGCTACGAGGTACTCTGACAACTGTGCCACAAGACCTTTCACCTCTGCGCGTTGAGCTAAAATGTCCGGCAGGATAGCATCGAAATCTTCACCTTTTTCAATTTTCGTTTCCGTGTCGCGAAGTTTCAGCGAAAGGGTAAGTACACCCACCTGACCGACACGCCCTGCCAGCTTATGAACGATATTCCGGATCGTTACCCGGTCACGGTCTGCAATAGCAGTTTCGAGTTGCGCGAGTTCCCCAGACGTTTCTTCCCGAAACTGTTCAATCACGGCCTGCAATAGGTTCTCGTCATAAAGTGTAATTTTTCTTAAAGGCTCCAGGTCAATTTCATTTGCCGGTTCACTCGCTACCACGGATGGCTTTTGCGAAATCCCAAACATGTTCAGCAATTCTTCTTCGTGGAATGGTTTCGACAACACGAAATGAAATCCCTTCTCTTCTAAAAACTTCTTCTCCTGCGGGAAGACGTGAGCCGTTAACGCAACGAACCGGGTTGAAGCCGGATACTTCGTCAACATTGCCTGGCAAAGGTCAACGCCGTTTATCTTCGGCATGCGAATATCCATCAAGACGTGAGTAACATTCTTGTCCGGAGTGCGATTCAGCAATTCCTCTGGATCATTAAACAACACATGCGTGATGTTATTTTTGGAAAGCATCAACCCGCATAGACGAAGGATCATCGGGTCATCATCTACGACGAGTACCGTTCCCGGCCCTGTCTCCGGTGAATGCACGATAGTTAATTCTTTACGTAGGACATCCTGATCTGATTGACTTCTGTCAAACGTAAGGAAAACCGTGAAGGTGGATCCGCTGCCGAGTTCGCTTTGCAGTGTGAGATTTCCACCCTGAGCTTCGACAAGTGATTTAACAATGGTCAATCCAAGACCGGTTCCGCCGAAAGTTCGGGTAATGCTGGTATCGGCCTGTTCGAACTGATTGAATATTTTATTGATGTCTTCACTGCGGATACCGATACCGGTATCCGTGATTTCAAACTGACAGGCGATCCGGTTGTCTGAAGTTGGACTGGTCTTCACCGAAAGACGAACAAAACCTCTGGTAGTAAACTTGATCGCATTCCCGAGCAGGTTATAAAGGATTTGTCGAAGTCGGAAAGAATCACCGGCAAGCGCAAAGTCACTGGCTTGTTCGAAGTCCAGAATTAGTGACAGGTCCTTCTTTCCCGCCTGAATGCGTATGGCGGCTTCCACTTCACGGATAACTTCCATCAGCCGGAATTTCTCTTTCGCCAGCATGAAATTTCCTGACGAAATCCGGCTGTAGTCGAGGACCTCGTTTACAATATGCAGCAGGTGTTCCGACGAACTGTGAATCGCATCTATCGCCTCGGGGTCGGGCTTCTTTTCATGTTTCAAATGCTCGGCGAAACCGATGATTGACTGAAGCGGTGTACGGATCTCATGGCTCATGTTAGCCAGAAAGCGTTGTTTGATCTGACTTAATTCCTGAGCCTCGTCGCGCGAGCGCTCCAGCTGCTCCTTGTAAAAATTACTCTTGCTGATGTCGATCCAGATCAGGTAAACCAGCAGGGCTGCTCCGAGGAAAAACGCTACCAGCAGCAAACTGATCCGTCGAACGCTTTCGCTCACCACGACACCGGCTTCCGTGCTGCGCGCCTGCATTTTTTCGAATTCCTCTTTTTCAACCTCCCGGAGTATTCCCAACAACTGGTTTACGAGAAGGCTGTTCGTGTTTATGAGCTGAAGCTCACGTTCGAGCAATTGTTTGCTTTCCGTACGCTGGTCCTTTTCCAAGGCGAACATAATCTTTTCTATTTCTTCCAGCGCTTTGTTCTGATTTGCCACTAGCAAGGTGTCTACTATCACGCGGAACTCTTCTTCAACCTGAAGCTGCAACGGTTCGCTTTCCGGTTCTGGCTTTTTCTTCTTTCCAAAGATCTTTCCGAAAAACGAACGATCATCTACCACCGGCCTGACGGTATCTTTCACATAGGTGGTTGTCGTTCTTTTTTCAGTAGTAACAATATTGGAATCGACTTCAATTTTTTTCTTTTCAAGAATCGATGACAAGGTGTCGATCCTTCTGGTAAGCGTTCTGTTATCAATAAGGTTTGACTTGAGCTTCAGGTATGAGAAGAAAAGACTGTCCCGGCGATGAAGGACATCCTTCATGGCACTGATGCGCTTGAGTTGAAGCGAATCCCATTCCTGCAGGCTTATCGAATCAATCAGATTCAGAGTTCGCTGAGACTGGTTGAGAAATGCGCTGTGGGGCATGCGTGGATTTCGCAACGCCTGCGCGCGTTGCATCTGATCAAGTGTCGTTACTTCCTGGAATACCTTATTCAGTAAAGTCAGCTTCCCGCTTGGCTCAGACAATTCTTCCACCTTGCCGAGCATGTCGGTGAATGCGAGTTTGGAAATCGAGAAGGCGAGGAGGAAGGCGGCGAAAGCCAGCAGGAAAGCCGCAAGGATTTTTCCCTTGACAGAACGCGGATACAACTTACCTGATATTCGTTTCATCGTTTTTGGGCAACGCCGGTACTTAAGTTATGGACAATCTTTTGCATTCAGCATCTAAAACTGGTAAACGACGACGAATGCTTAATAATTTCTTTAAACATCCCGAATAGCTAAATTCTCGTTCCAAAGAAACCGACCTGTTAGCCAAAAACCCACTTAATAAGCGTCATTGAGATGGCAAGAATAATCAAAATCGAGATGGTGTTTAAGAGAATTCCGGCACGAACCATGTCGCGAATGCGAATATAGCCGCTGGAAAAAACAATTGCATTAGGCGGCGTACTGATCGGAAACATGAATGCGATACTTGATCCAAAGGTAACCGGGAGCGCAAGCAGAATCGGGTTTACGTTAAGGCCGTCGGCGATCCCAAAGACTACCGGTACAAAGATCTGCACAAGGGCAACATTACTCATGAATTCCGTAAGTACGACGGAAGCAACGATTAAAAGCAGCAGGAGCCTTATGTCGAAGGTACTGCGATCGGCGATCCATAAGCCAATGCTTTGAATGATACCGGTGTTTTGTAACCCCGTAGCAAGACATAGACCGCCGCCAAAAAGGATCAGAATGCCCCATTGTAAAAGCCGGGTATCCTTCCAGTCCAGGATAAATTCCATTTTCTTAAGATCGGCAGGCACCAGAAACATGAGTACACCTCCGAGCATGGCAACGTTAGAATCATTAAACACGGCTCGTGCCATTAACGAATTAATCCCCTGCTGAAAAATCCAAAGGATCGAGGTAAACGCGAAGACTGCGAGCACTCGTTTCTCGGTACGGGAAATTGGTCCTAACGTGCTCAACTTTTCACGCAGAAGTAGCTCGGTGCCTTCGACACGCTTAATACCATTTCGAAAAAGGATGCGCGTCAGAATAAGGTATGTCGAGGAAATTAGAATGATAGTCACCGGCATGCCAACCACCATCCATTCACCGAAGTTAATTGTCTCCTGGTAGTGCAGCTCATAGAGCCCTTTGAAAACGGCGTTCGGAGGGGTGCCAATAATGGTCGCCATTCCTCCGAGTGAGGCGGCATACCCAATCGACAACATGAGCCCTAGTGCCAGATTTCTTTCCCGGGCATCGAGTTCGTGAATACCCTGAGTCGACTCGGTTTTTAGCAAATTGATTACAGAGGCAGCGATGGGCAACATCATGATCGCCGTCGCCGTATTGCTGATCCACATGCTGAGAACGGCGGTCGCGATCATAAAACCCAAAATGATTCCATTGCCCGAAGTGCCCGTGAGGCGAATCAGATTAAGGGCGATTCGCTCGTGCAGGCGGTGTTTTTCCAATGCCATGGCGATCAGAAAACCGCCCATAAAAAGAAAGATTATGGGATTCGCATAAGGTGCCGCAGCCTCGCTCATCTTCATGATGCCCAGAAAGGGGAATAAGAGCAGCGGTAATAGAGCGGTAACGGGAATGGGGGCGGATTCAGTAATCCACCATAATATCATCCAGGCCGCGACGGCAAGTGCTTTGTCTGAACCCGGACCGAGCACATCTGTTGGAACCAATAAAAGGATAAGTGTAAACGCCAGCGGCCCTGA
Organism: Bacteroidota bacterium; assembly: GCA_023417785.1. Lineage (GTDB taxonomy): Bacteria > Bacteroidota > Bacteroidia > Cytophagales > Cyclobacteriaceae > Ohtaekwangia. Next base: position 8,190 of record JAEZEH010000032.1, on the reverse strand, counting down.
ACAAAAGGCGGCTACTCGGAAAAGTTTTTGCGGTATCAATCCGGAAAATAGTAATGCTGATTAAAAAAAAGTCCGCCAGAACTTCGTTGAACTGTAAATCGATGTAATATAATTATGGTCTTGGATTAGCAGGCTTAACCGCAATAACACGTCCATCTAACTCCTTATCATTCAACGCCTCGATGGCACGGTTTGCTTCCTGTTCATCCGGCATTTCCACAAAACCGTAACCTTTCGACCGCCCGGTTTCCTTGTCGAGCACAATTTTACAAGAGGTTACTGTTCCGAATTGCGCAAAAGCAGCTTCGAGGTCTTCTGTTTTTGTTTTGAAATTAAGCTTGGCAATAAAAATATTCATATCGACGGGGATTGAGGGTTTGGGTCGATTCAGACGAAACAAATATAAAATAATTAGCGGTTCGGCTGCTTCATAGCCTCAAGAAACCACCTGCCTGTCCCGAAATGGGTCATATGGACAATTTTACAGGACCATTTTGAGACTGGAGGAGGGCACGATATATCTGAAAAAAGCCTATCCGATGCGATAAAGGTGATTTTACCGGCAAATACCAAACGGGCATTACATTTTCTTGGTGTTGCCCGTTACCAAACCAATGGAATTTATGCCTATGATTTTTGGATTTCTTCTGGCATACGGTGCCTTTGTTGTGGTCGGTTACCTTCTGGCGCGTTTAATTTTTCCGTCGCTGGAATCTGACGAAACAGAAAAGACAAAAAAGCCCCGCTTTCGCGGACTGAAAAATTAGTGGGTCGGTGACATGACCCAGACGTTGTAAACCCTCGTTGTGAGTAATTACAGTTTTTGAAAAATAAGAAAGCCGCCCACGGGCGGCTTTCTTATTTCATTGATATTAAAATACGTTATCTGACACCTTCGCATTAATCAGCTGCAGCAAGGTTAAACGCCAGATAGATCTGACCCACTGAATTTTTTGCGTCTCCCAGCATTGCCTGGGCGGCGTTGCTGCGCGCAATATCTTTCATACCGTAGTTATAACGAGCACCTAACTGCGCCCCGTGACCAAGGTTGAATCCAATACCACCAGCGAAACCGTAATCCCATTTCTCAAAATTATCCCGGTCTACACGGTCAAAGGAGTCGGTGATATCGCCGTCGCGGTCAATATTCGCTCCCACGAGGTACGACCAATACGGACCAATGTGGATCTCGGCCACGCGTCCTAGCTTGAACACGGCAAGCACGGGTATGTCGATGTAACTCAGGTTGAATTTATATTCCTGTTGAATCACTCCGGAATTCGTTTCGATCTTGTTTCCCTTTGTAGAGAAGTTTACCTCGGGCTGAACTGTAAACGCACGACTTGCGAACAACTGGCCATAAACACCGGCGTGAAAACCAAACCGGTCATGGCGTGTATTCACATCGTCATTGATAAGATTACTCCAGTTTAAACCACCCTTGATACCGGCTCTTGGAGCAGCTGCATCGCTGCGACGCTCATTGCGGTAGTCATCATCGTTATCATAGTCCGCGTCAACGTCTACCGATTGCGTTGTAGTTGTAGTTGTTTGCGACTGATAGGTGACTGAATCCTGATTAACTTCCTGAGCTTGCGTATTGAAGGAGAATAGTAAAATCCCCAGCACCACCGTGTAAGCGAGCATCATCTGATTTCTTAATTCTCTTTTTCTGAATTTCATATAAATTAATATTTGGTTTAACATAACTTTTAACGTTATTAGAAACCGACGTGCCAACCATATCACTATGCGTTAAAACGTACTATCGCAATGAATCCGTGGTTCCTTGTCGGTCTTAAAGCAGGTTGTTTTTGTGAAGAATGTTCAACAACCTGTAGAATCCTTATGCTTTCCTGACTTGCCAAAGCCTGTCGCTTACCGATTGCCACCGGAGGGCATCAGTTTATCATTCTTTATGGCATCAAGATTTGGAGTCGTTTATAAAACTTATCTGATATAATATAATGAAGGGAACAGGAAAATTTGTCGGAGGGCTGCTGCTAGGGGCCGCTCTGGGAATGGCTGCGGGAATGCTTATTGCGCCTACATCCGGGTTACAAATTCGGAACACAATCATCCGACGGTCCAGAAAGTATTCGCACCAGGCTATTGACGCAGTTCGTCAATATGTAGACGGAATACGGCACGGAAGGATAAAAGGTGATCCGGGGTTAGCCCAGCAAGACACCGACGAAATTTTGGACCGTCTTGCCGATGAAACCAATGGCTGAGTGGTAACACTCAGGCAACAAATTTTATCGACACCTCGTACATTAACACAATTCTATGAAAACGATAGTAAGGATTGCTGTAAGCATCATGCTTACCTATGCATTGTTAACGTTAACCAATTGTGCTACAGATAATTCGAGGAATGATACAGCCGAGGTAAACGATCGCTTTGACGATGAGCGCTCGGAAATAGCCGAGGATTTGAGGCAGTTGCGTGAAGATATCAGTGACGAACTCCGACGCATCGGCGACAAGATGGAAAATGCAGGCGAGGAGACACGTGAGGAGCTCTCCAGCCGAAATGAAGAATTATTGCAACGCAGAGAAAGAGTTGACGTTGAATTGGAAAGAGTTGAGACCTCCACTCAGGATAACTGGGAGGAGGTCAGGGAAGGTGCGCGAAATACTTTCCAGGATGTGAAGAGAGAGGTAAATGAGCTGGTAGACCGGATTTCCGATTAGCCGTATCAACTGTTCTTTTTGCACCCAGGACTGCCGTCACACTCCGAATTGGTGACGGCATTTTTTTTGCCAGGATTCTGTAAAGTCTGATAATTGTTGGTTATGAAAAGGAGAATAATTAGTTTTTTGATTGCCGTATCGATGGTGCTGCTGATGCTGGGAGCACAGTTTATTCGCTGACAAGCGTTTATGCTAACTACTCCAGCATCACCGAAATGATGAAGTACAGAAAAATCATCAGAATAAGGGCGGCATACATTATGAGGTCCACTCTCACATAAGGCTTGTATTCCTTATACAATTCCTTCAGTTTTTTTAACATAACCATCTTTTCGCTGAAATGACGAAAGTATTCCGCCCGCAAAGGTAACCATTTACCCTGATTCTCGTCTGGAAAAAAGTCAACAAAACAAGCGCACCAGATAGGGGTAACTCCTCGTGTACTTGTCTCGATCCGTATAACCTAACACAAATGATCCGATTTTTGTTTCTTTTCTCTCTTGCCAGTTGTGCACAATACGCAGCGGCTCAAAGCAAAGCCACTCTCAACGGTTACATCAAAGACAGAATCAATGGTGAAGAACTGATTGGGGTGTCGGTTTACTTTCCCGACCTGAAAGCCGGCACAACAACCAACGCGTATGGCTTCTATTCAATAACCGTCCCACCCGGACAATACCGCGTGCAGATTAGTTATCTTGGATACCAAACACAGGAAATTTCGGTCGACCTGGCGAAAGATGTAACAACTAATATTGAACTTGAGGAAGAAGCGACCCAAATGCAGGAAATCGTAGTTACTGATAAACCGATTGATGCAAACGTCGCCGGAATTCAAATGAGCCGAAACTCACTTAACCTCGATCAGGTGAGAAAGTTGCCTGCCCTTTTTGGCGAGGTTGATATTATCAAAAATATCCAGATGCTTCCCGGTGTGGTCACAGCGGGAGAAGGTACCTCCAGTTTTTTTGTCCGAGGAGGAAGCGCCGATCAAAACTTGATACTAATTGACGAGGCCCCGATCTATGATCCTTCACACCTTGGCGGGATGGTCTCGGTTTTCAATGCCGATGTAATTAAAGAATCTGAGCTTTACAAAGGCGGCATACCGGCGCGTTTTGGCGGAAGATTGTCTTCCATCCTTGAAGTAAGGACCCGCGATGGGAATAATAAGCGCTTTAGTGCGGCCGGGGGCATAGGTACGCTGGCAAGTCGCCTACTGGTTGAGGGACCAATCTCCAAAGACAAAAGCTCTTTCATTCTTTCCGGACGAACTTCCAACCTGGGATTGTACCTCAAAGCGGCAGATACGGACAATGGTGTAAATTTCTACGACCTGAATGCGAAAATTAATTGGCGCGCCACAAATAAGAATCGATTTTTTCTATCCGCGTACAGTGGTAGGGATAAGATTTCCTTCGATGGGGGAGACGCGGGATTCGGCTGGGGAAATTCCACAGTAACACTACGGTGGAACCACTTGTTCAACGAAAGACTTTTTTCAAACACCACCCTGATCGGTAGCGTGTTCGACTACTCACTGGAGCTCAAGGATCCGATTCAGGGATTCCGTTGGACGTCAAACCTGCAGGAGGTTAGCCTAAAAAACGATTTGTCGTGGTTTCTCAACACGTCTAATGAACTGACATTCGGATATCACCTCACGGGACGCAGGTTCTCACCGGCGCGAATTGAACCAAATGCTGTGTCGTCGATTTTTCAGGAAACCGTGTTCCCGAAAACGTACGCACTGGATCACGCTCTTTATATCAGTAATCAACAACGGCTGAGCAGAAAAGTCATGCTTGATTATGGGGTCCGCCTTTCCATATTCCAGAACGTTGGCAAAGGTGAGGTGTTTATCTATGAAGATCCGCGCGACAACGCCGATATCAACCGGATCGATACGCTTCATTACAAGCAATGGGAAACGATCAAAACCTACGTGAATGTCGAACCCCGCTTCGGGATGCGATATGCTCTTTCCGATGAGAATTCAATCAAGTTGTCCTATAACCGGATGGTACAAAATACTCACCTGGTGGCGGCAGGAACGGTACCTTTGCCATTCAATACCTGGAATCCCAGCGGTTACTATCTGAAACCACAAATTGCAGATCAGGTTGCTCTTGGTTACTTCCGCAACTTCCGACAGAATTCAATTGAAGTATCGGTGGAGACGTACTACAAAAAAATGACCGACGTAACCGACTTCGCTGACAACGCCGAGATCATGCTGAATCGTGATCTGTCAACCGAATTTCGCCAGGGCGACGCCTGGTCATACGGCGCAGAGTTCATGGTAAACAAAACTCAGGGGCGGCTCACGGGAATGATAACGTACACCTGGTCGAAGGCGCTTCGCGAGATAGATGGTGTTAACAACGGCATTCAGTTCCCGGCGAGCTATGATCGGCGCAACGTAGCTAACATCTCCGCAGCCTACGATGTAAATGGGCGGTGGTCGCTGGGCGGTACGTTCACTTACAGCACAGGTCGACCCATAACAATTCCTTCTGGAAAATACGAGTTCGGCTCTTATCAGCCTGATATCGTCTCCGAACGGAATGGATATCGCTTACCTCACTTTCACCACCTGGATCTGTCAGCGACGCTTAACCCGCGCCGGAATGCCAACCGAAGGTTTAAGGGACAATGGGTCTTCTCCTTATACAATGTCTATAACCGCCAGAATGCGTTCACCATTTATACAAGAACGCGACAAGACGACGATGGCAATATCATCGGCGATGGCTCGGAAAAAGAAGCGCGGCTTATTTACCTGTTCCCGGTTATGCCATTCGTAACGTATAATTTCAAGTTTTAAAATCTGATCCCAGGATTCTCAAGTCATCATATGAAAAATTCACTCATCATATCCATATTAATTATCACCACATTAAGTTCCTGCGAAAAAACCGTAACACTTGATCTCGAACAGACGCAGCAGCGGATAGTTATTGAAGGTCAGGTAACCGACGTAAGTTCAAAGAACTATGTGAAGATCAGCCGTTCTACAGGTTTCTATAACACCGGAAAAACAACCCGCGTGACCGATGCGACGGTGATGATAGAAGACAACGCCGGAAACACGTACTCATTTGCACACTATCAGGGCAGCCATACGGACTCGGTAGGCTACTATTTTCCAGAGATACCGTTTTCCGGGGTAACAGGAAGAACGTATACGCTCACAGTTGTGGCAGACGGACAAACGTATGAGGCAACAGATCAGTTATTGCGATTGGTCACAATTGACAAGCTTGAATACCGCATCAACGCAAATGAGCAAGCTGACCCCGAGCATCCCGGAAGGTTCTTTGAACTGCTGCTGTTTGTGAAAGAGCCGCAGGATACCCGCGATTATTACCTCTTCAAATCTTACCGGAACGACTCACTGAAATATATGAACGAAACCGACATATACTTCGCCGACGATGAATTGATCGGTGAGAACATTGACGGAATTCCGCTGCCGGTGTTCTACGAAACTGGTGATAAGGCCGGAGTGGAAGTATATAGTCTTTCGCGGGATGCGTTCGTGTACTACCGCGATCTGCAGAAGCTTCTGAACAACGATGGTGGTTTATTTGGAACCCCGCCGGCTAACCCACGCTCCAATCTTTCTAACGGGGCACTGGGCCTGTTTCAGGTAAGCGCCATCCAGTCAGATGACCTGCGAATTGAATAGTCACACGTCGCAGGCCAAAGATGAAATCTTAGGGGAACGGTGGTGACACGGCCATACTATTTTGCCTACGGTCTTGCTTTTCACAGATGGGAGTTTCATCTTTCATTCTGGTATGACCCGGACGAAAACGCTTCTGCTGATTGCATGTTGTTTATTTACGCAGCTCACGCTGGGCCAGACGATTCTTGAAAACAACCCAACCAACCTTCGCTGGTATAAGGTAAAGACTCCTCATTTCAACGTCTTATACCCGCGGGGTTTCGAAACCCAGGCGCAACGTATGGCGAATACACTGGAGCACATTCGTGAGGCGGAGTCAAATTCGCTTGGTACGGTGCCCCGGAAAATCTCGGTGATTCTTCAAAACCAATCCGCCATCTCCAATGGATTCGTATCCATGTTCCCGCGACGTTCGGAATTTTATACAATGCCGTCGCAAAATTATAACTTCGGCGGAACCAACGACTGGTTGAATCTGCTCGCATCACACGAGTACCGCCACATTGTGCAATATCAGCACGCAACCCGCGGATTCAACAAGATGCTCTTTTATCTGTTCGGCAATCCAACCTTTTCGGGAATGGCGCATGCCGCAGCGCCGGATTGGTTCTGGGAAGGTGATGCGGTAGCAACCGAAACCGCGTTCACCCCAGGTGGGAGAGGCCGCATTCCAAATTTCAGCCTTTTGTTTCGAACCAACCTTCTCGAGGGGCGGACGTTCAATTATCACAAACAATACCTGCGATCGTATAAACACAATATTCCGAATCATTATGTATTCGGATATCATATGGTGTCGTATCTGAGGAGGCGTACCGGAGATGCCGACATCTGGGAAAAAATCACGGCGCGTTCGTGGCGCGTCCCGTTCCTCCCGTTTGCCTTCTCGAATGCCATTAAAAAGAAGGCGGGGCTGCACGTCACAAATCTCTACAAAGAGATGGCAGCTGAACTGTCATGGGAATGGAAAGCGCAGATAGACTCGCTGAACCTTACGCCTTTCGAAAAAGTCAATTCGAGATCGTCGAATACGTATACCGATTATCTTTTTCCTCAACCGCAGCCGGATGGAAGTGTCATCGTCCGAAAGGAAGGAATAGGCGATATCGAACAATTTGTGGTTCTCAGGAACGGCCAGGAGAAAAGAATTTTTACACCCGGGTATGTGAACGAAGCTGGGATGCTCTCCGCACAGGAAGGAACCGTTGTGTGGAACGAATACGGTTACGATCCGCGATGGAGGGTGAGAAATTATTCCGTGATCAAGGCTTACGATAAGAACCGGCGAAAGGTGATCCGGGTTTCCGACAAACAATCACGGTTCGGCAGCGCGGCGATGTCTCCGGACATGAAGTACATTGTAAGTGTACGATCTGATATCGCTTACCATCATGCGGTTGTGGTCATGTCGTATCCGGAGGGAAATATCCTGAAGGTTTTTCCGAATCCGGAGAATTACTTTTATTCCATGCCCAGGTGGAGCGATGACGGTAGCTCAATCGTGGTGTTAAAGACAACACCCGAAGGAAAGGCTGTCACCGTCCTCAATGTACGCTCCGGCGAGGCTGAAGATGTACTCCCTGTGTCGAACGAGAACACTGGTCATCCGGTACTCTACCAGAATTTTATGATCTTCAATTCTCCCGCGGGTGGAATAGACAATATTCACGCGCTCGATTTGCAGTCGCGAACAAGATATCAGATTACCACAAGTAAGTATGGCGCCTACAATCCGGTCGTTAGTCCGGATGGTGCATTTATTTACTACAATGATCAGTCGCGCAACGGTATGGATGTGGTAC
>JAEZEH010000003.1 GCA_023417785.1 Bacteroidota bacterium | reverse complement strand
GGTGTTACTCCCCTTCATTCAGCTGCGCATAATGGTCAGCCTAAACTTGCCGGGCTTCTCATCAACAATGGCGCCGACGTGAATGCAATGACCGATGCCGGGCAATCACCTTTGCAAATGGCACTCGAGAAAAACCATAACGAAACCGCCGACGTAATAAGAAGCAGGGGCGGCGTATTAAACTGAGAGTGCAACTATTCGCGCAGCTCATAATTTGTCATTCACTTCGTAGTGTCTCAGAGGGGTTTCCGCGCACCGTTTTGATTCCCTGTAAACAAATAATGGATACAGAAATAAATGCGATCGCTAGAAAGCTTGCACCGAATAGCCATAAGGGTAGGGGTGCATGATACGCAAACCCGGAAAGCCATTCATTGGCGGCAAACCAGGATACCGGAGCCGCCACCAATAACGACAGTAGCATTACCGTTGTAAATTCGTTGCTTAACAAGGACATGATCTGGAGGCCAGAGGCACCGAACACGCGTCGGATACTGATTTCTTTCGTCCGACGAAGAACGTTGAAAGTTGAAAGGCTAACCACGCCAATAGTCGCGATAACCAACGTTATAAAGGTGAAAACAAGAATAACTTTTGACATTGTGTCTTCCGTCTTGTACAACTCATCGAATGTTTCATCCTGAAACCAGTACTTCATCGTAAATGACGGCTCAATAGCCTTGTAGGCAGCCTGCACTGTCGCTAAGGTTTCGGATGTTGTTCCGGGCTTGTACCGGACGTAGACAGCTGCCGTGTGCATGTAGTCTATTCGATATAATACTACCGGCAATCTGGCCTCGTGCAGTGATTCCGTGTGAAAGTCGTTAATGACGCCAATGATCACACACTTCTTGTCAAAGATTTCAATCTGCTGACCAACGGGGTCGTTCATCTTCATTGTTTTTGCTGCGTCACGCGTTACCAGCACCTCCGTAAGAAGGGAGTCAACAGGCCTTGAGGCAAACCCCCTGCCTTCAATGATAGTTAATCCGATTGTTTCGGGAAACTCATAACTGCATCCGATTGTCTGAAAGGTTACTCGGGTATCGGCCGTTTTCCCACTCCATTTTACCGCAGCATTGTGGCCTTCGCTTCCCAGAGGATTGAGGTTGGAAGCACCTATACTCAGTATGGAAGGATTCTTTTCGAGTTCATTTTTGAAGACATCAAAGTTCCTTAACAGTGCACCGGTAGGCTCTATACGCAAAGTGTTCGCATATTCAAAACCCGGATTAGTTAGATGGATGAAATCCAGTTGTGAAAAGATTACGCCTGCGAAATTCAATATAACCAACGATATGGTTATCTGCACGATGAGAAGCCCTTTGCGCAATTGCTCCGAACCTGATCCACTTGGACTAATCTGGTTTTTCAGAATTTTCATTGGTTGAAACGAAGACATGACCAGTGCAGGGTACAATCCGGCGGCAAAAGCAACACTCAGCAAAAGTGCAGCAAGAAATAAAGGGAGTTGACCGGAAAACCAATCCGATGTCAGTGGTTCTCCGATTAGCCCACGGAATGATGGCAGTGCGAGTTGCGCGAGTACGATCGCGATAACAAACGCGATTGTTACCAGCAGAAGCGATTCACTCAAAAATTGAAAAACGATAGTGCTTCTTCTCGCACCGGTAGCCTTTCGGATGCCAATTTCTCTGGCGCGCGTCGTTGCCTTGGCAGTGGCCATGTTTATGTAGTTGATTATTGCGAGAAGAAGCACGAGACCTCCAATCGTAAGAAATAATCTCACGTACATAACTCGCCCCCCGCTGCTGACGCCATTTTCGAATTTACTGTGAAGGCGCCAGTCGGTAAACGGATAGGCCTGATAGCTGACGCCATGATTTTTCATGTCTTCGGTTAACACCGCTGGGTGATTAAGTTTGTCGGTGAGGACGTCACTGGATACCGACGGTGAAGCACGGATAAAGGTTGGAAAGAATTGAGCTGTTAACTGTTCATCGGTGATGCCCCATAGTGTCTTGAGAACCGAGAAGGGCATGACAAAGTCAAACTTAAGCGAGGAATTTGATGGCACGTCCTCGAATACGGAAGCCACTGTGACGGAAACGTGGCCATCCACCTTGAAGACTTTTCCAAGCGGAGACTCAGAGCCATATAACCTGCTTGCCATTGATTCGGATATGGCGATATGGAATTCCTGTTTCAGGGGAAAAGGATCGCCTTCGACCACAGAAAACGCGAACAATGAAAAGAAATCCGGATTGGTGTAGATGCCATTGAGATAAACACATTCGTCAGCTTTTTGCTCAGGTTTGAAACAGAGTGTGTGAGGCCATCTTGATCCCTGCGAAACACTTACCAGGGATTGGATTTCCGGGATCCCGGTCACATAAATTCCTGCAGAAGCAGCATCGAATGTTTGAACGGCCCCCTCAGATTCAACATGACTGATCACCTTATGTATTTGTTCGGGATCCTGGTGAAACCGGTCAAATGAGAATTCATGTCTTACCCATAATGTAATAAGGAGGACGCAGCAGAACCCTATGGCCAGCCCTGCGACATTTAGGGACGTGTGTCCTGGTTGTCTTAGAAAATTTCGCAAGGAAACGATGAACGCATTTCTTAACATGGCTCCTGAAAAAGTTGAATAATCGTGAAGTGGTTGCGTCTTGCGGATGTTCTTCCACCGGAAAAAGCGCAGGACGTTCCAGCAATATTTTAATCTTGCACGCCTGGGATGGCTGACAAAGTCCCTTGAAAAAAGTTCGTAAGCATCACCCTGAATCTCTTCGAGCAACTCAGGGCGGCAATACCATTCGAGAAAACGGTCTGCCCAACGTGGTGGCGATTGCTCGTTCTGGTAGTTTTTTCCAGCCATCGAAATCAGTAACTGAATTGAAACGCGATCTTCGGTATCCGTTTATAGAGTTGCGTACGCAGTTCGTGGGCATCTTCCAACGCGCGTTTCCCCGACGCGGTAAGCAAAAAAATCCGCTTTCTCCGACCTCCACGCACATCACTGGGTTCACTCATCTTTGACTTCAACAGTCCCTTCTCTTGCAGGCGGGTGAGGACCGCATGCACAGCGCTGATATTTAGGCTGCGGCCCGCGTTCTGCTCCAGCTCATCCATTACCGCCACACCATACGCCTCAGGATGGAGTATACCTACAGTTAGAAGAACTAACTCCTCCAGTTCACCAAGATTTGTTCCTTTCATAAGTGATTGTTCTACAAACGTGAAACTAATCAATATGTTTCACTTTTGTAGAAAAGGCTCCGATTTCCTGGATACACCTTAAACCTGCAGCATTTACCTCCGGCGTAAGGATGGATGGATGATTTTTTTGGCGTACATTAAGGCAGAAGCGCTCCAATTACAAAACAATAAATCTGACTTCCCGATGCCATTACCTGTCCTTGTTATTGGCAGTTCAAATACTGATATGGTGGTTCGCAGTGATCGGTTACCGGCGCGCGGAGAAACCGTAATCGGCGGAACATTCCTTATGAACCCCGGGGGCAAGGGGGCAAACCAGGCGGTGGCCGCTGCACGCCTTGGCGGCCATGTTACTTTCGTCACCAAAGTTGGTGGCGATCTGTTCGGGAAACAGACCCTACAACATCTCGCTGGCGAAAACATCGACACCTCTTTCGTATTTACCGACGATGACCATCCATCCGGCGTAGCTCTGATCGGGGTTGATGGAGATGGCGAAAACATCATCATTGTCGCCCCCGGTTCCAACCACTACCTGGACGAAGCCGAGGTGGTCTCCGCGCTTAATTCCGTTTCAGGTCAGGCGATAGTTCTCTTGCAACTGGAAATCGCGCTGACAACAGTGTCCCATGCTATTCGCGAGGCCTCTGCGCGGAATATGAAGGTGATTCTAAATCCCGCTCCTGCCCAGATGATAGCTCCGGATCTTCTTGGCAAACTTTTTCTGATAACGCCCAACGAATCGGAGGCAGCATTGCTTACCGGCGTTAACATCAAAGACGACAAGTCCATCACGACAGCAGCGAATAAGCTCCATGAGTTGGAAATTCCGAATGTGATGATCACCCTCGGGAAAAGAGGCGTGTATGTCTCCGGTGACTCTGTTAGGAAGTTTATCCCGTCACCGCCCGCCCAGGCGATCGATACCACTGCGGCGGGAGATTGTTTCAACGGTGCGGTCGCGGTGGCTCTTGCAACCGGGTCTTCCCTTGCAAACGCCGCTGAATTCGGTTGTGCGGCGGCATCACTTTCGGTAACGCGGATGGGTGCGCAGGCGTCGATGCCTTATCTTCACGATGTTGAACTGTAACAGAAACAACGACAAGACTATGCGCGAAAATATACTCCGTACGCTTACTCTCATTATTTGTGTGATTGTTTGGTCCTGCAATGAGGATACAGCCAAAAAAGATATGTCGCAGACTATTCCCGACACAATTACTTTAACACAACACGATCTGAAAGATAAAATCAAAGGTGGGTGGGCAGGTCAGACCATCGGCGTTACCTTTGGAGGGCCCACCGAGTTCCGGTTTAACGGGACCTTTATTCAGGACTATCACCAGATTAAGTGGTACGATGGATATATCCGGCAAACAATGGAGAAAAATCCCGGCTTGTATGACGACATTTATATGGATCTCACGTTTGTTGAGGTATTCGAAAAGCATGGACTCGATGCACCTGTCGGTGAATTCGCGCAGGCATACGCCAACGCGGAGTATATGCTGTGGCATGCCAATCAGGCGGGGCGATACAATATTCTGCACGGCATCCCGCCACCGCATTCAGGTCACTGGATGAATAATCCGCACGCTGATTGTATCGACTACCAGATTGAGTCCGACTTCGCCGGACTCATGTCGCCCGGAATGCCCAACGCCGCATCGCAAATCAGCGACAAAGTTGGCCATATCATGAATTACGGAGATGGGTGGTATGGTGGCGTTTACGTGGGTGCAATGTATGCACTAGCCTTTACTACGGGTGATGTCAATACCGTGGTGCGCGAGGCATTAAAGACGATCCCCGGGGAGTCGCATTTTTATCGGGTTATACACGACGTGATCCAATGGCATGATCAATATCCCGACGACTGGAAACAAACCTGGTTCGAGATCCAGAAAAAATATTCCGAAGATATCGGCTGTCCCGACGGAGTTTTTTCAGCATTCAATATTGACGCGACAGTCAATGCTGCGTATGTCGTTCTTGGGTTGCTCTATGGAGAAGGGGATTTTACGAAAACACTTGAAATCAGCACACGGGCCGGGCAGGATTCGGATTGTAATCCTTCGACTGCCGGAGGAATTCTGGGGACTATTCTCGGGTACGAAAAAATACCACCCGGATGGAAGAACGGGTTGAAAGAGGCAGAATCATTGAAATTTAAGTATACCAATATTGCCCTGGTCGATGTATACGAAATGGGATTTGACCACGCACTGCAAAACATCCACAAGCACGGGGGATCGGTTAACGGGGACCAGATTTCTATTCCTGTCCAGAGACCTCTACCCGTTCAGTTTGAACAAAGTTTCGAAGGACATTATCCAAAGGAAAAGATTGATGTTCACACCAACCTTACACAAAGTCTTACTTTTTCTTTTGAGGGCAACGGATTCGTTGTACGCGGTGGTGTAAATCCCGACCGTCCGGAGTCAGACTACATAGGCCGCGCTGAGTTATATCTCAATGGACAGATGGTGGAGAGTATTGAACTCCCGGCCAGCTTTACCACACGTCGTTATGAATTGTGCTGGAAATATAAACTGCCGGAACGAAAACATTCGGCCGAACTGAGGTTGCTGAATCCCGATGGAAAGAATCCTGTCAGAATACAGGATATAATCATTTACTCGAAAGAGTCACCCCCTCAAACGGGAACATAATAATTTGCTGCATGTTCATTGTTCAGAATTATTTTACCGCCGTCTTGTTTTGTGTTGTCACGATGCTGTGTTGGGGCTCGTGGGGCAATACACAAAAACTCGCCGCGCGAACGTGGAGGCCTGAATTGTTTTACTGGGACTACGTCATTGGTATTCTGCTTACGGCACTCGTGTTTGCCTTTACGTTGGGAAGCTACGGCGAGGATGGCCGGAATTTCATGAGTGATCTTAGCCAGGCGGATGGAGCCAGTTTGTTGGCGGCATTCCTCGGCGGTGTCATTTTCAATCTGGCAAACATTCTTCTTATTGTAGCGATTTCAATTGCCGGTTTATCAGTCGCCTTTCCGGTAGGGATAGGCATAGCACTGATCTGGGGTGTGGTGAATAACTACATTCGGATTCCGTCGGGAAATTTTGCGTTGATCTTTATGGGCGTACTTCTGATTTCGGTTGGAGTCGTCGTCAACGCCATCGCCTACCGAAGACTGCGTCGTAATGAAGGCAACGTCCCAGTCAAAGGGCTGGTTATTTCTGTTGTTGCAGGCGTGTTGATGGCGCAATTTTACGGATTTGTAGTCGACGCAATGGCGCAAAACTTTTCACATCCTGAAGCTGGCAAACTTACTCCGTACACTGCCCTCGTTATTTTCTCAGTTGGTATTTTTCTTAGTAACATAGTTTTCAATACAGTTCTTATGAGGAGGCCAGTGGAAGGTGAACCAGTTTCCTATCGCGACTATTTCAGAGGCGACGCCCCCACCCATCTTACCGGCATTCTTGGCGGATTGATCTGGTGTGTTGGCATGACGTTCAGTATAATCGCCGCCGAAAAGGCAGGACCTGCTATTTCATATGGATTGGGTCAGGGGGCAGTGCTCGTAGCCGCACTGTGGGGGGTGTTTGTCTGGAAGGAATTCGATTCGGGTCCCAGGGGAACAAATATTCTCCTTGCCATAATGTTCTTTTGTTTCCTGACTGGTCTTGGGTTGATCGTATATTCAAAGTTAGCAGGAGCCTAAGGTATTTTTCCGGTTTGAGTCTCCAGAACAGGTTCTGATTCTCCTTTCTGAACCAATGGCAGATATATAGAAAATGTACTCCCTTTGCCTACTTCGCTTTGAACTGAAATGAAGCCCTCATGATTGGTGACAACCCGTTTGCAGATAGCCAGACCGATACCAGTACCCTTGAATTCGTTTTGGGAATGAAGTCGCTTGAATACTTCGAAGATGTGATCCTTGTACTTAGCGGGAAATCCTATCCCGTTGTCTGTTACCGAAATTTTGTGATAGTCGACGACTTGTTTTGTTGTTGCGGTATTTTCCGAAACTACCTCTGCGGTTATCGTAACTTCCGGAGGCACGACGGTAAACTTAACGGCGTTTTCCAGAAGATTGGAAAACAACTGCACGAGTTGTGGAAATGAGCCTTTTACAACGGGAAGGACCGCGAACTCAATGCGCCCGCCTTTCTCATTCAATAGTAACTCCTGTTCTATCATCGCCTGACGTATAACGGCATTCAGATCTACGTCTTCGAATTCGGGCTTTACGAGGCGTACCTTTGAGAAGTCCAGGACGTTGCGGATAAGTTCGCTCATACGGGCGCTGGCAGCATTTATCTTCCTTACGTAATTGTTTCGCCTGGAGGCTTCGATGTTTTCTTCCCCGATTATTGACGTGAACGTTTGAATCTTTCTTAGGGGTTCCTGCAGGTCATGGCTGGCAATAAAGGCAAATTGCTCAAGTTCACTATTGCTTCGTTCAAGTTCCGTATTCTTTTCGTGAAGTGCCTCTGAAGCCTCAACGAAGTCTGTAACATCATGGTGGATAAGCATTACAGCGTACACCTGGTCATTGGCTTTCAAAGGAATAAAAAACGATTCGAACGTTTTGTCGACTACAACAGATTTATGTTTTAGTTTGGTGGTAGCTACGCCTTCGACGGCCGCAAGTAAGCCAAGATGGGTCTTCGATCCGACGGCCTTGGGGTATGCCTCCGTGAACGCCTTTCCAAGCATGTCGGGCCTGATGTCGAAAATTTCACTGGCTGCCCTGTTGAACGAAAGAAAATTGAGTGATGTATCGAATACACAGATGGCGTCTATCGAAGCATTTAGCAAGGTTTCGGCAAATTGGTTTTGTCTTACCAGGGCGTCATTTGCTTCGCGGAGATCGCGGGCTACGCTGACGATTGGCGTAATCTCATGGGCAATGGCTACGATGTAAAGTGGATTCCCGTTAGAATCCTTAACGGGAACAGTGTGACTTTGGAAGAAACGTCCGGGAGCGACGGCCTCGAAATTTTCGGTGTATACAGCGTCGCCATTCAAGGCCCGCTGCAGGTCGCGATACGCGGAAGAATTCTGCTCTCCGGGAAAGGCCTCCAGATAGCTCTTGCCCAGTACCTCGTCAGCCTTTTTGCTAAACTGCTCTTCACATTGCCGGTTAAAAGAGATGAACCTTCCTTCAAGATCATATACCGCTATCAGGCTGAAGGACGAATCGAGGATAGCCTGAATGAAATCCTTCTGTTTTTTCATTTCAAGAAAACTCCGGTTGAGCTCACTATTGGTGATCTTTAATTCACCCAGGATCAACTGCCTGTTTCGCAATTCTTTTGCGATAAACCGGTAGGCCAAGAACAGGACAATTACAATCACTACCTGAATTGCCAATAGCAAGAAAGGTGTGAGTTGTTCTACAGCTTGTTTTCGCGAGATCTGGTCGCCCTCCTGAGTTTCAACAGCTGCTGATATGGTGTCAATCTGATTGTCGATGTAGTCATTGATGCTGCGTATCCGGCCTAGATAGTCGTTGTGGCGTTGATGGTCATTGATGAATTCGAGCATGATGGCATCTCGCACGCCAACAACACTGTCCAGATTTTCCATTTGAGCCTTAAGCGCGGGACGCCACATCATGTCCTTAAGACTTGTCACGCCCGCCGAGGCAACCTGTGACCGCTGCACGAACTTGTGGTAGTGTGTGCTGTCACGGCTGAGTAGAAAGCTTTTCAAAGCG
Source organism: Bacteroidota bacterium (assembly GCA_023417785.1). Classification (GTDB taxonomy): domain Bacteria; phylum Bacteroidota; class Bacteroidia; order Cytophagales; family Cyclobacteriaceae; genus Ohtaekwangia. Next base: position 21,271 of record JAEZEH010000003.1, on the reverse strand, counting down.
CCATCGGCATCGCGCAGGTTCGAATAGGTGCTTTCAAGCTGAAGCTTTATTTCGCTTGTATTGTGAAGACTGTTCGAAAGACTAATTAACTTCTGGATACGAAGGTACGACACGAGGGAAAGGACAAGCATAATGACGCCGGTGGAGATCACAGCGATTTGTGCCGCCCGTAATGAGCCGCGACCATATAACGATGCAGATGCCAATGGTAAAAGGCTTAATATAATATGTAGGTGGCAACTACCCAAACCGGTTTCGTCAGGATTACAGGGATCATTACGCGGAGCGCATAATTTATCGGTCGCTCGTAACTCCGCCTAAAACCTTAAAGGGCTCCAGGGAAAATCTTTAGACTCGTTGAGGGTTAATGACGTATTCATCCCGGGCGGGATAGTAACGAAGCTTTTTCCAGTTCACTGTAAATATCTTTTTCACGATTTCGGCGATATCGGTGTAAGAATGCGGCTTGTGAACATAGATGTTTGTTCCCCACCGATAACAAAATTCGATAGTGTCGGCGTCCTTTAGGGATGTATAAATAATTATCGGCAGAGAATCGAATTTCTTGTCGCTACGAATTTCACGAATACAATCCCGGCCGTCCCGGCAAGGAAGAATGATATCAAGAATCAACAGATCAGGAATCTTTTCGTGAATAAGTCTCATCAGCACGTCGCCGTTTTCCGCTCGGGTCAGGACGATTCTGAGGGGTAGACTCCCGATAGCTTCAGAAAGAACTTCGAAATCGTCACTATCGTCGTCCGCCACCAGTACATTTAGTTCTTCTTCCAATTGCTGATCAGTCATGACACCCCATTTTTAAGACATTAATAGTTAAAAATAGGACCTTTCAGTCAATTATCGTAAACGATAAACCCGAATATTCATGTATTATTTTATCGGGCGTTGGCTTGTAGGGGTGTTTGCTGCGTACCCTGGCTTAGCTCCTCTAAGAAAACGAGGGCTTCCAAATCACTTGTGTCCAATAAGACTTTCAATGCCAGGTGAGCGAATTACTTCAGCGAAAAGGAAATGGTTCCAAAAAAAAGAAAAGGTGCCTCTCTCAAGGCACCTTTTCCATTCTGGGTGTGAGAAGGATTATTTGTCCTTATTTTTCTCTTTCTTCTTATTACCCTGAGCATCGAACTTAACCATTTTGGTTTCTTCGCCATTCTTCATTTCAACAGCGTAGAAAGTTTCGCCATCCTTTTCCTTCTTATAGGCGTTACCTATAGTCCATCCAGTGTAATCCTGTCCCTGCAATTGTTCGGAAACAGATGTCGGAAGCTCCGTTGCGGAAATCATTTCCTTGTCGGAGTATTCACTCTTGTCCCAATCCTGAGAAGCTGCATCCTGCGTTTCAGTGCGGGTGCTTGCCTGATCTTGTGTGTCAGTTGTTGTTTCCTGTGCGTTTACGCCGATTACAGCTCCACACATTAGACAAAGGGCTGCCAATACTTTTTTCATAGTCGTTTTTTTTAGTTTTATAAAACTTACTTTCTGCATACGCCTCCGTTATTAATAAAGTCGTGCCCGCCCCTGCGAAATTTCTCACCTGTTAACGAAGTCTTAATGCTTATCTTTTGCAGACGATTCATCGGTAAAAAAGAACCGCTTATCGTAATCTCGATGAAGTTGCAGCGACCGCCAGACCTTTAAGGCTAAACCGGCACAAAAAAATGGTGTATAAATCCTTCCGCGTGTAGCCCTAAAGTGTTGAAAAATTCAATAGTCGCTCATTTCAAGGCGCGAGATAAAAAAATAGCCGCTTTGTTTCCGGGACGACCAGTCGAAGAACGTCGTTTGGTTTTAAAAGTAACTCGCGGTACTTACCGCCTTAAATGCGTTGTCATCCATATAATCCCAATCAGCTGGTGTACGGATCACGTCGTTCCAATCGGTCATAAACATTTCCATTTTGCGGTGACCGGCTTCGGCATTGGCCTCAACCTGATTATCATACCGCAGCAAGTGATGGTAGAGTCCTAGTTTCGAATTGCCACCAACCGGATTGTCAGGCCACACGGTAGTACCACGATTACCTGCTGGCAGGGTTGTGGTTCCCGGGAAGGTTTGAAGTTTACCATTGATCCAGACATTAAAAAGCCCTTTGGACTCCAACCCGTAAACGATTTGAATTACGATATCCAGACGTGAACCCGGGGTTACGCGCACACCCTGGGCCACGTACCGATAATCAAGAATTTTATTGCAAATCATGATTTCTCCTCCTAGCGGAGTCTGGCGGGAGGGATCGGAACTTTTGAGTTGGCCGGCGTAGGCGATCTCGAGTTTGAGTGCAGGGGGATTCGATTCTTGCCCTTCGACCGACCCTGCGTGGTTCTGGTAAATGTTCACTGGAGTAGCCGGATAAGTGAAGCCCTCTTCCGCGGTCGGAAATATGTATGAGAAGCCAATCCACTCCTCTGTATGTAACGGATGGTTTATACGCCAGGGATACCTCGAAAATTCAGCCCTGTGATGATATTTGTAGGGACTGGAAGATAAATAATCGCGCGCATCGGTCGGGTTAACATAGTAGCGAATCAGTGTCTGACTATTTCTCCTGACCGTTGTAATCCCCTGAGGATTGTACGCAGTACTTGCACGCAGGATACCGTCTTTATAAAAGCGCCTGGCGTCCGGAAGTCCATCCGAAGGAATATTTAATTCAGAAACTTTGAAGCGTGTCAGTCCGCTCACTTCCCGGGCCGGGGGGGTGTTAGTGGTGGTTGTCGGTTTTTCCTGTGCAATATTATCAGCCGGTTCTACAGGTAAAAGGATGTCGTCCTCGGAACATGAAATAAAAAGGCAGAAGACGAAGCAGAGTTCAAATATGTGACGCATAGTGGTTGGTTAGGTTCGGGGCCTTTCTCTCCGTTATTGTTGACGCAAGATGGGAAGCCAACGGCCGGTATACCGGTTGCTGTTTTGGCGGATTAGACATGCGTAAGAGTTCCGGACAAACTCCTCAGACCAGACGACGAGGAAAACAGGCACGGCGCTGCCCTGTCCATTCATTTGATTATGCGACCATTTGACGACGGAAACTAACGGCCTGCGTAGTACGGGAGATAGATAGCGCAGTCAATCCGTCGCGCAAACGTGTAAGGTGGGCCGGTCGGCGGGAAGAATTTTGACATTTTCCGGGGAGAAGGTGCGGCCTGCATTGATGCCTCCTGCGGCAAAAAAAAAGGAATCCGTGGGGACGGATTCCTTTTTTAAAATCGAAAACCATACTTATGGATAAGAGGCAGTATTAACTGCGTTGTAGGCGTTATTATTTTTGTAGTCCCAATGCTTCGGTGAGCGAATCACGTCATTCCAGTCGGTGAGGAACGCTTCCATTTGCTTATGACCTTTTGACGCATTACGGGTAACTTCATCCTTATAGCGGAGGCGATGATGGTATAGCCCGAGTTTTGAGTTTCCGCCGACCACTAAGTCTGAACTGGATTTCGCCGGCCAGACGGTGCTTCCTTTGTTGCCAGGAGGGATATTCACTAGCTTGCCATTGACCCAGACATTCCAGACCCCTTTGCTCTCCAGGCCGTAAACAATCTGCATCACAATGTCAATCCTCGCTCCTGCAACAACACGAACCCCTTGCACAACGTATCGTGTTTTTCGGACGTTGTTGATAAGCATCAGTTCGCCGCCTTTCGGGGTTCCGCGCCACGGATCTGAACTGTTAATTTGCTTGGGAGATGCAATTTCAATCTGAAAAGCGGGTGGATTTGAGGTCTGACCTGGCTTTGATCCCGCGTGATTCTGGTATATACTAACTGGAGTTTGATTCTGCGTAAATCCCTCGGATGTTGACGGAAATATGTATGAGAACCCAAGCCATTCCTCAGTTCCAATGGGATGGTTGATCCACCAGGGCCAGCGACTGAACTCAGCTCTATGGTGATAAGAATACTGACTGTTATTCAAATATGATGACTGAGCAGATGGGTTCACGTAAAAACGAACTCTATCCCTGCCATTCTTTTTTACTTTGGTGATCCCATACGGATTATAGGCTGTACTGGCCCGTAGCTTTCCTCCAGCATAGAACTGCCTGGCATCGGGGAGTCCGCCGGAAGGAATTGCCAGATCGGAAACCCTAAAGCGGGTCAGACCGGAAACGGAGGATTGAGAACTGGTTGCGAGATCGGTCGTATGGAAATCTGTTTGTCTTGGAATTATCTCCTCATCGGAGCAGGAATAAAAAAAGAATAAAGACAGGACAATTAAAGAGAAGGTTTTTTTCATCGTTTTTACCGTGGACTTTTGTTGAAATTGATTTTTTAAATGCGCGGCAATTTCAACACATAGCCGTAGGGTTAAAAGTATGCGATGCCCGTCGGGTGTACACATGTAAGGTCTCGCGTAATGTGATTGAGTTAGATAAACGCTATTTTCCGAAGGCTTTTACCTCCTCTCCGGAATATGCGGACTATCGTTTGAATTGTCAGCTGGTCGAAGCGACCTTCATTTGTCGGATAAATCCCGCCCGGCATCTTTTAACGGAATAGATTTCCTGTTTAACCGACAAGTGAATGTGACGTGGCGTGAGCAACGGAATCGCCCGTCGAACGGATGTGAAGAACCGGAGGCTTGAAAAGGCTGATTTTTATTATATAACTACCCGGAAAAGTAAGGTTTTCATGAAGAAGACCACACCAACTCCTGAATTCCCGAAATTTTGAACATAGGGCACGAACCCACCAGGCGGGTAACTAATAGAATTTGGACCGCCGGAAACAAATTCCGGAAAAATTTCTACTGTGCGGGTTGAACTATTTGCTATATTGTTGTTCGCCATTAACCGTTGTCATGAACAAAGCGATTAGAGCAATACTTCGCTATCTATTTCAGGAGTATGTCAAAGGTCCGAACGTAGCTTACGCCATCAATGCTGTCGCTGTTTTGCACAATGTTGATCCCGTTGCGATAAGTGAATACCTGTTGGAGAAGAACTGGATCAGAGAGCGCTGGATCTTCCAGGATAACCTTGTTTCCTGTCGCATCACGGTCGCTGGTATAGAAGAGGTGGCCCCGACCTTCATCCGGAATAAACTTCGGCAAATCATCGGAAGTCTTCTTGATTCGGGTGGGGCAATGGATCTGGGGGAAATCTTCCAGAACAAAATTAATGAATATGCTACCAACCTGGATATCGTGATCCAGCTTGAAAAACTTGCTATGGTGAGAATGGAACATCAGCACGGTTGCATCATTATCTCGTTGACCGATCATGGCAGACAGTTCTTTGCAAAGAAGAGGAACTCCCTTTTTACGCTCGTGTCCATCGCGTGATCGCGAACATGAAGGGAGACTGAATTATTTGTTTTCAGGCGGACCGTACAATTTACAGTTCGACATTATATAACGTTAGGCATTATGGACATCTTAAATGACGACGCGGTCGCGAGACTTTTCAGCGTCTGGCGTCGATACCTTCCGGCAATTTATGGAATCATACTTTCCATACCGGTTCTCTTTTATTTGCTGGTCGTGAGATCACAGGCCATTGACCTGGTTTACACTTTTCGTATTTCAAATTCTACTGATTTGTTCTTTTACGATGTTCAGGTGAAATCCGATTACGAATTCCGATGTGCCGTTCTCCCGAAAAGTGAGTCGAAACTGTTTACCATGAAAATCAGGCGAAGCTGGTTTGAAGACACAAAGCTCATAGTAACGGTAAGGCATTACGGTGATTCCAGTTCAATCAATCATGTTGGATCCTCTATCGTTTTGCAGGTCGGTAACAACGTTCGGCCCGACAGATTAAACCGGATCTGCATTATGCCCGAAGTGCCTCCTGACACGTTTGTTGTAAGCATAGAGTAATTTGGATCCGGATTAGAGCGACGACCTTTGTTGCGGACAGAGCATCTGTTCCAAAGCTTCAACTGTCAGGGGTTTCGAAATAAAACCGGTCACAGCCCGATAACCTCTTGATCTTTGCATATCGTGTTGGTTAACAGAAGATGTGAGCATTACAACAGGGCATCTTTGCTGCAGCGAATCGGTGAATTCTGAGTAACGATCCAGGAAGTCCCAGCCGTTCATTCCGGGCATATTGATATCGAGCAAAATCAGATCGGGAAGATCTTCACGCTGTAAATGTTCCAGCGCATCTTTAACACGCGTGTAGGCGATCACATTGCATCTTGGGTTGAATTGTTGAATGATCTTCGTACTTATGAAATTATTGATAGACTCGTCATCAATCAACATGATCGTAACCGTAGGAATCATAGCGTTTATAACTGGTTTAATGCTTTGGTTTCAGATTGTTTTCGGGTTCATACCCCGTGTTGCAGAACTTCACCCTGACTGCGAATCTCCATCAGGATCCCGGGGATTTTTTCGAAGTCGTTTGACTTGTCGAGAAACATATAGGCTCCTGATGATTTGCACATGATTTGATAGGAAGAGTCGGTAAGGTTGGTAAGCATAATTATCTTGATCCGGGGATACATTCGTGATACGATGTGAAGTAAATCAATACCACTTTTTGGTTTGTCTTGCGCCAGATGAATATCCATCAGAATGACATCAGGCTGCTCCGCGTCTATTATCGCAAGCGCTTCAGCAATAGTCCCGGCTTTTCCCCTCAGTTCTACTCCCGGAATATCCATAATGAGTTGTTGGATACGATTCACAATCAGTGGTGAGTCGTCTACTGTTACCACGCGGAGCGGCTCTGATGTGTTAGGCTCTGCCATTTATTCAGTTATTGACTTCAACGTCAAAGTTCGAATGATGGCCGGGTATTTTTTATAGGATGATTGATGATTGGTATGTAGTGGTTTGTACTACAAAAGCTCACACAAGGTTGTTTTCGATGGCATATCGTGTGAGCTCAGCATTGTTATTAAGCTGCAGCTTTTCCAACAAACGTGTGCGATACGTGCTTATGGTATTCACGCTTAACGAAAGCTCCTGGGCGATCTCAGAAACCGTTTTGCCCCCGGCGATCTGCTGAAGAACTTCCATTTCACGATCCGACAGATGTTCGTGGCCGGGCAGCGTTCCTTTTTCACTGACAGCCTCCGCAAGTTTTTCGGCTACTGAAGGCGAGATATACTTTCCGCCGGCCAGAACCTTCCTGACCGCCGAAAGGAGTTCAACGGTCGCCGATTCCTTATTTATGAAACCCGAAGCACCAGCTTTCAGGGATCGTAATGCATATTGTTCTTCCGGATGCATACTGAGCATAAGCACAGGGGTACGCACGCCTTCTAGTCGGATTTGTTTCAATGTCTCGATGCCGTTGCGTCCCGGCATGGAGATGTCCATCAGTATAATGTCGAGTTGTTGGTTGCGAATCTGAGCCATAACCTCTGAACTATTCAACGCTTCAAAAACAGTAATCTCCGAAAACCCTTCTGAAAGTAGTTGGATGAGTCCTTTTCGGACAATTGCGTGGTCATCAGCGATCAGAATGTTCATATTGTAACGATACAATTCTCCAGGGGAACCTTTAGCCGTATAACAGTTCCCGAAGGTACGTTGTTTTTTATTATGAGATCGGCGTTAAACATCCGGGCACGTTCGCGCATCCCTATCAGACCCAGGCTTTTTTTCTCTTTTGCAAGTTCGAGGTCGATCCCTTTGCCATTATCCCGCACGGTAAGCTGAAGGTCATTTTCATACATCGCAAGTTCGGTAGACACGAAGGTTGCCTCAGCATGCCGCGCAATATTGGTCAGCGATTCCTGATAGATCCTGAAAATATTGGTTGCAAGACTTTCACTGATCGGAGGCAGGGTTTCGGGTACCCGAATCGTTGTCTCTATCCCGGTGTTTTTTTTGAACTCAGTGGCTTGCCATTCTATCGCCGCAGCAAGCCCGAAATCATCCAGAATGCCAGGCCTGAGTTCGGTCGATATTTTTCGGACCGTTCTAATGGTTTCATCAATTAGTGAAATCATTCCATCGAGACGTTCGATGGATTTTCCAGTGGTGGCGTTTTTTATTAGCCATGAGGCGTCCATCTTCAGCGCCGTCAATTGTTGCCCGAGTACGTCGTGAATTTCGCGGGCAATAGCAGTGCGCTCTTCTTCGCGGACATTTTGCAGATAGCCTGAAAGCTTTTGTATTTCCTCGGTATGTTCACGCAAGCTTCGTTCAACTTCGATACGGCTTGTTACTTCGTGAAAATTGAAAACGATTGCCTGGATGCTTGCGTCTTCGAGGTGGTTGGTAAAAGTACCCTCCAGCCAGATCGGATAGCCGCCCTTGTGCTTGTATTGAAATTCAATTTCCTCATAATTCCCTGGTTTTGCGGACAAATGGCTCAACGATTCGTTGACAACTGACGCGTCTCCTTCTGAAAGAAAGTCAGCTATCTTCCGACCAATCATGTCCGATTGCCCATGGCCGGTGATACGCCCGACCGAGGGGCTCACGAAAGTTACGTTGTCAGCACCGTCCATTAAGATGAGACCATCCATAGACTTTTCGATCAGTGTACGGAAATACTTTTCACTGGCTTCCAGCTTTTGTGCAGCTTCTTTGGCATCGGTGATATCGCGGAAGTAAATCGACAGACCGTCGCGCGATGGGTAAATATGGTGTTCAAGCCAGCGTTGATTCGGCTCATAGAATTCTTCAAGTTGTACGTACTCCTGCTTTTCAAGTGCCTGATGACATGCCTTGTAAAAGGGTGAAGCTTCCATGCCCGGGAGCTCCTTCCAGATATTTTGTCCGATTAAAGAACCGGAACGCTTATTCAGCATTTCTTCTGCCTTTTTATTTATGTACGTATAGCACCAACGATTATCGACTGCGATGAATGCGTCGCTGATTCTTTCCAGGGTGGTATACGTGACTTCCCTTTGTTTTTCAATCTCGGAGATTTTCAGACGCACGAGCCTGTTAAGCTTTTCCGGCTGTTGAACGAGATACCAGGAAAATGTGCCCGCGGTTCCGGCGAGCAGAAGACCCAGGAATGCAAAGATCAGGGTGGCAGGAGTCAGCGTTTGCGGATCTTTTGGCCCCACCGTAAGCACCCATTCACCATCCGGGATCTCAACAGAGTAGGAGCTTTCAGGAAGTAGCTTTGCTGTAGCAGGCAGAAAGAATTCATTATTGCCTGTATGTGGATTTAGTTTGGTGAGTTGGTAAGCAAACTGCGGACTTTCGTTGTCAATTCCACATGCTGCAAGCAATGATTGGAAGCGAACAATGACCGCGGCAAAGCCGGAGAATGAGTTTCCGTCAAACATAGGTAGTCTCCCGACTACAGCAGTGCCCCCCTGGAATAATTCAAATGGACCGGCGAAAAACAGTTCCCTCTTTTCGACAGATTTCAAAGCCTCGACCCGGCGAAGTGAATCAGTAAACAAATCCAGGCCAATGGCGGATTCATTGTTCTTCAATGGATAAACGTGCGTGATAACCCCTTTATTCGTGAGCTGAACCGCGTCGATAAGTTCGTTGGCATCGAGTATGGTGGCTGCCACGGAATCAAAATCATTCTTAATACCGTACTTCTGCGTAATAAAGGCCAGCGTTTTCGTCGCTGCCAGGCTGTTCCTCAATAAGATCTGGAAACGGTCTTTGATTGTGTTCGCTTCCTGAATAACCATTCTGCGCTGATTCTCTTTTTGAATCATGATGCGCTGATACGCCAGGTATTGCGTGAGCAACGCAAACGCAATGAAGACCAGTGCGCCGGCTAATATAGGTCGTTGGTTTTTGATTTCGAATATGGTTAGTTACAGGAATATACGTATTCCAAACGAGAGATGAACAAACGCAACCCGATTAAATGGACTGATTTATCTTGGATTCTTTCCGACTTCCAAACAGGTGACAAAGTTTCGTCATGCAGGTTAATCACCTTATTTTGGCGTATTCTGTCAATGTATTTGCGAATCTGCGGAGGACACCGCTTTCAACCTTGCTTTCGACAAAATCCGATGTATAAAGGATAATTTTTTAACCACTTTTGGGGCGATCACAAACGGGTAAAAGTCGTTGTGACCCATGGACCGGTTAAGACTGGTCAAGGCGAATGAAAGCGGCAGCCACTTATCAAATACAGCTTGAAAATCATCGATTGAATGCGGATCCTCTTTCAGATCGGCATGAATACTTTCACCCTTTAGCGGATGGATGCCAATGCCGAAAAAATAAGCCGTCTCCATCGTATCCATCAGATGCATGTAATGCGCCCATGTTTCCGCCCAGTCTTCCCAGGGATGCGAGGTTGCGTACGGGCTGATGAAGTTATCCGACCATTCTTTGCCTGGTCCAGCCTCATAATATCGCCGTAATGCATCATTGTAATTCTGACTTTCATCTCCGAAAAGTTCGCGAAACGGACCGTGGGATTGAGTGTCCGCAATCAATACGTTCCAATAATGATGTCCTACCTCATGACGAAAATGACCCAGCAGCGTACGGTACTTCTCGCCCAGATCCAGTTTATTGCGAACCCGTTCTGCTTCGTCGGCCTCTTCAATGTTGAGTGTGATCACCCCATTGTTGTGACCGGTCATTACCCGGTTTTCCTGTGACACATCGGCCAGAAAATCGAATGCGATCCCCGTTCTTTCGTCCTCCCTTTTTGGTTTAACGGGAAGTTTCAAACGCAATAGTGAGTACACCAGGCGGTGCTTTGCCACCTCGATTTGTTTCCATCTGATTAGATTGTCTGACGAAAGTGAAGGAATAGTTCTGTTCAGGGCGCACGCGGTGCAGAAATCATCCCGGCGGGAAACCAGCCAGTTACACGTTCCATAAACATGATTGGCGCAGAAATAAACAGCCTTAGCCTGCCCTTCACAGACGCAAGCCCCCGATTCGTGTTCTGTTACCGAAAACATGTCAAGGGAGGTCGCATCAAACCCCAGATCACCCGAGCAGTTAAGACAGACGGAATTTTCGAAGTAAACCAGTGTCCCGCACCGGGAACATGTGTATAGTTTCATATGTGTAGACGGAGGACACAAAAGCAAAGCCAGCCCTACAGATCAGGTTTTCTGCTCGCCTTATGTGGAGCAGTCCGGGCGATGATGAATCAGCCTCGAAAGTCCCCGGAACGAAGATATGAAGCCTAACCTTCTGTGCCTGAATCGAAAGTGATCTGGTACCCGATACTGTTCTCGCGAAGAATGCGAATCACTTCGGTGGTTTTTTTGGCCTTGGGCTTATATTCTATAATGCCCTTTTTTTCTTGTTGATTGACAAGCTTCTGTAACTGGGCCTGTAGTGTATCCTTATTTTGAAGTTCGGTTTCAGAGACTGTTATTACTGCTTTCATGACCGAAAGGTAACGGAAAGATCAATATTTGATTTTGCCGCCAGGTTTGAAAATTTGTCAGGAAAAAAATAAGCCATTGGATATCAGATGAATTTGACTCACCCACCCGGAAAAAGAAATATGTGGAGAATTCGTTGATAATTAGACGAAACTTAACTAATACCTTCATGTCGGTGAACAATGGGCGTACAACCAAGACTGGACTGGATCCGGTACGATAGGATCTTAATCAAATACAAAGTTGCTGTGGCTTCAGTAAGCCGCCGATAAATGCCGTGGAGTTCGCCCATGCATGAAGAATCCACTCCGTCTGTTTGCCCCGCGAAGAGCGGCTTCGCAGATTCGACGATATCACCGCTTCGCGTGAACTCAACCCGTGGATGCGCAAGGTTTTCCGGGATTTGGTTCTGTAATGAACAAATTGCTTCGGTATTTTTTTCGTGGTTGATTTATCTTACATCGAGTTTCGTGGAACATCACTTACGAAAACTATTTGTAGGGTAGGCACGCCGTTGTCGTGTTGGTAAGGGTAGTATCATCAAGTGCCTGAATCCGCTCTAATTTCAAAGGTCCGGTTACTTTTCATCAGTTTTTATGTCTGATTTATCCGGTATGATTTCTAAGAATTTCCAAGTGGCATCTTAATCACATCAACGGGCAAACTCACCAATATAAATCCATGATGATGGTGTGTAACTTATCAATTCTTTTTACCGCTTTATGATTGAATAAGCGGGCTAATTTCGGGAACTAAAATACTTAAAACTCAACGTATGAAAAAAGTTCTTAAAAGGCCAGCTGGGGGCGATGTCTACGCTACCATTACCTTCGAAAAGGAAAACAATCTCATCTATCTTGATTGGAACGGATTCCTCACCGTCGACCTGGTAAAGAGCGGCTCAGAGGAATTGTTGAATGTGATTAAGGAAACTCTCTGCAAAAAGGTGCTCGTAGACAACCGCAAGGTTTCCGGTCCATGGCAGGCTGCAAATCAATGGTATGAGGTAGACTGGAACCCTCGTGCTGCCCAAGCCGGACTTACCGATATGGCAGTTATTATGTCGGAAAACATTTTTACACAGCTTTCACTTCAGGGGTTCGCCAAGGTGAGCAAAGGTGTTTTTACTGTGAACATTTTTAACGCCGATCAGCCCGCAAGAAAGTGGTTGAAGGAGCAAGTGTCTGCGGTAGTGTAATTACAACGACCTGAAGCGGCGCCACCGGACATTAAATATGATCTGGTGGCCCGCCATTTCTATCGCTGGCGCACTCAGTGTAAGGAAATCTCCGTCCAGCTTCGCATATCTTGTTTCTTCCTTGCCAGTCCAGTTCGGGAACAGGCTCCCTTCTATCAGGTGAATGACTTCTCCCGGACTACGTTCAACGTATCGTCCGTAGTATGCCGCATACGTTGCATATGCGTGGGCAACCTCCTCTGGCGGGCCCTCGAATAAACGTTGAACCGACATGTTGCTCCGCGGGAGTTTCATCAACTGGACGCTCATGTATCCCGATGCATCATACATCAGAATGCCCCTGGATTCCTTCCCGAAAAAATCCACTGTTTCACCCTGGGGCGAAACGTAGGTCCATGAAACAAATTCCCATGTACCCACGATTTCTTTGCCAATAACTTCCCTCATTCTTCGTGCTTTCCGTTTTGAGAAAAATCAATGGTAACTGGTGCTGGTTCCTGCAACTGCTCCTGGATAAACGCTGTCACAAAGCCGGCATCGTGTTCAATATAGCGGTGGCCTCCCGGACGCGAAACTAATCTGAACGTCGTAAACGTTTCTTTCTCCCACTGCTCAATCTGATACCGGCTTACACGCTTGTCATCTTCACCATGGATTGCCAGAACAGGCACGTTAAACGGCACTTCGAAACGGTACTGATGACTGTGCAGCAACTGAAGGTCGGCACGCAGTATCTGAATCAGCATTTGCTGAAGTTCCTCGTCTCCGACCACCGATAAGTCCAGATGCGGGTACAATTTCACAAGTTCATCGTTGTTAAGGGTGTAGTCAACCTGTTGCTTCTCATACGCATTCAGGCCGGATGTTGATGAAATAAATAGTTTTTCGGGAAGACGCTGGCCTTGCCTGCGTAACTCATGCATAATTTCAAAAGCTACCAATCCGCCCATGCTATGACCAAGAAAAATATACGGCTTATCGATGAGTGGCAACATAAGGGGCGTAAGCTCATTGATCAACTCAACGGTATCGGTCACCGGCGATTCATTAAGTCGGCGACCTCGTCCAGGCAGTTCAACAGCTACAAATTCAACCAAAGAGGAATCAAGATAATTCTCCCAGCCTTCAAATAACGATGCACTTCCACCCGCGTCATGGAAGCAGAAAAGTCGATACCTTGCATCGGGTGCCGGTTTAGGAACCGAAAACCACTTAGTATGGTCGCGTCGCTTTTCCTTTCTGACCGGTTTCGTTTCCGCAGGTTTCACACCTGTCAGCAGGTTCAACAGGTAGCTTGTGTAGTCCTGGATCGTAGGATGCGCCCAGAACATGCTGACGGGAATCTTCATGGCGAAATCCTGTTCCAGTTTGTTTCGAAGCTGCACGGCCATAAGGGAATCCAACCCCATTCCCTTGAATGTCATGGTAGGTTTCACCCGACTCGCAGATATCTTTACAATTCCCGCAACGTGGTGGCTGATGTGTTCCTGCAGTATACGGGTGCTTTCGATTTCACTGCCACTGTTTTGTATCCGGTTCAGTATCGATTGATTTGAGGAACCTGTTCCCGATCTGAGTTCCGGGACCATTCGTTTTGCGATTCCCTGTAATCCTTTGATAAGCATAACCGGTGAGTTGTCGAAATTGGCTATAATAATATCCGCGGAGAACGCCCAGGTCCCCGATACGTCGGCTCTCTTCTCCATCTCGTGCATGATCATCAGGCCGCGGATTTCATGCAAATAGTTTACGTTACCTTCTAAAATGAATTCGTTTATCCGTTGCAATTCCACTTCCATGTGATTGCCTTCTTCCAAAATAGTAGTTAGCTGGCCCAGGAGAGGTTGGAAAAATGAACTGAGAAGCGCAGGGTGAATGCGGTACTTGTTTGCTGTCTGAATTACATGATCTGCGGGACTAATGGAAAACAGAATCTTGTTCGAATTTCGCTGACCCACCTTATCCAGACCTGTCAGGTGATGGAATGTTTTTCCGAAATCAAATCCGATGGACCGAAGCAGGTTGTAGTAGTTTATTCCCTCCGTATACGCCGGTTCCTGATATTCCAGTTCCTCGAACATGCGCGTTGTCTCGGATTTATAATCCGTCTCGAGGACGCGGATTTCTCCGCTTGAAAGCACAACCCATGTGCCGTTGCGCTCCTTTTTGTGTACTATAACTTTTCCTGAGAACCGCCCTTGGAGAAGCAATTTGACCTGAATGTCGACTCGATCTTTTTCACCAAGCCAGAGGTGTTCGGCAAGCACGACATCCTCAATATTTACAGCAGTATTCCCTTCGAAGATTTCCATAATTGCCTCCAGAATAATTTCCATATAACAGGAGGTAGGTACCTGGATCCGGCCGTTGACAAGGTGATCTTTCAGGAACGGAAATTTTTGCAGGCTGATAGCTGATTCCCAAAAGTACGTGTGATCAAGGTTCGCGAGGTTGATCCGGGCTCCCAGAAGCTGGTAGGTGGCGTTGATAACGTTCAGGTTCTCACCCAGCTCAGCGGAAAGGTCTTCAATCTCATAACGTTCACGCTGGAAAGGATACGCCGGAAGGGCAACATGCGGAACCATCGTTGTGCCATAGAATTTCGTCCAATCGGGAGTACACCCGCGGGCGAAAAGTTCGCCCAGATTTCGCTGCATTTCCTGGGACTCGTCTTTTTCGCGAACAGTTGAGCCGATCGCAATGATCTTCGCCCGGGTATTTTCGGCGCACTCATTTAGTGCATTTACAAGTACAGGGTGCGGGTTACATTCTACAAACGCGTTCTTACCACTGTTCATGAGTTCAGCAAGGACCGTCGCAAATTGTACAGTACCCCTGAGGTTGTTTACCCAGTAATCGGCGTTCAGGTATTCTCCTTCCACAACTCCCGCATCCACAGTGGAATAGAAAGGGATTACGGAACGCAAAGGCGATACATCGGCAAGTTCCGCACGCAGCGGTTCCATGAGCGGATCCATCTGCGGACTATGGGAGGCTACGTCAACTTTTACAAGCCTGCAGAAAAGGTTTTGACTTTCGAGTTCCCTCAACACCTCGTCAATTGAATTCTTGTCACCGGCAAGTACCGTTGATTTAGGGCTGTTATTCACTGCGACAGATAGCCTTCCGTTGTACCGTTGTACGACAAGATCGGCATCTTTACGGCTTAATTCGGTAACGGCCATGGCACCGCCTGTGCCGGCTACACTCTTCATGAGACGGCTGCGCGTACAAATAATTTTTGCTGCATCGCGAAGCGATAGCGCGCCCGAAATGTAAGCAGCTGCAACTTCACCCATACTATGACCGACAACTGCGTCGGGATGAATACCCCAGGATATCCATAGCTTGGCGAAGGCTACCTGCATAGCAAACAGTGCCGGTTGAACAACATTGATTTCGTTTAGGCGGCTAGCTGCCGGATCCGCATCAAGCTCTTTTAATAACGACCAATCGGTAAATGGACGAAACGCTTCGTCACACGCTTCAATCATTTCGCAAAACACGCGTTCTCTCGCCATGAGGTCGCGACCCATTCCAAGCCATTGCGCGCCCTGGCCGGGGAATACAAACACAATTTTCTTTTTGTGATCAGCATTCATGACAGGCGCTACCTCTGTCAACTCGGCGATAAAAGCATTAAGTGCTCCCAAAACTTCTTCGCGCGACGTCCCTGAAAATATTTGCCGGTGATCGAATTCGGCCCGGGATAGAGCGGTGGCGACGCATACGGAGCGGAACGTTTGTTCATCGCATTGCTGAATGCTTTCGGCGTATCGTTTAGCGTATTCCAACAACGCCTGCGGTGATTTCGCGGACAAAGCGAGTGCGTATAGGGTAACCGGTTTGGGTTGTTCCTGGGTACGCGGTACATATTGTTCAAGTACTGCGTGCGCATTGGTACCACCCCATCCAAAAGAGTTAACCCCGGCTTTATACGTCTCACCATGAACCACCGGCCAGGGTGAGGCTTCCTTCTGAACCTCAAGCTTGAGTTCATCAAAAGGGATATCGGGATTTGGCGTAGTAAAGTTCAGGTTTGCAGGAATAGTGTGATGTTGCATGGCCAGAACGACTTTTATCAATCCGGCGACGCCTGCGGTAGCTTCAGTGTGACCTATGTTGGTTTTGATCGAACCGATTCTCAGGTTACGGGAACGGTTTTCCTGGAAGAACTGCCCGATGGCTTTGGCTTCATTGGGATCGCCGAGTTTAGTTCCGGTGCCATGGGCCTCGACGTAATGGACTTCTTCAGGGCGAATCCCCGCCACTTCGTAGGCATTTTTAAGCAGGGCAAGCTGGCCTTCTGTACTCGTGGCTGGAAGTGTGTCATTAAAACCGTTGTTGTTTATCGCGGTGCCCCGGATAACCGCAAAAATGTGATCGCCGTCACGTTCGGCGTCCGCAAGTCGTTTCAACAGGAGGACTCCGCCACCTTCGCCGCGAACAAAGCCATCTGCGTCCTTGTCGAACGAACTGCACCTGTGTTTGAATGAAAGCCCGCCGAATCGGGTCAGTTCCACCCATTTGTCGGGATCAAGAATGTGGTTGATGCCACCCACGATCGACATGGCTGACTCGTTGTGAATCAAATTCTGACAAGCGAGGTGCAACGCCACCAGGGATGCGGAACAACCGGTGTCGACCACCAGGCTCGCGCCGGTAAGGCCCAACGCAAAGGATACACGGTTTGCAACGACAGGTGAAGACATACCCACCGCAGAATGAAGGGTCGCCCTTGCATTTTTGGTCCTCCGATAGTGTTCAAAATCACTCCATATGTTTCCAACGAAAACACTTACGTTGTTTCCGCGCACCTTCCGAAAGGGAATTGTTGACGATTCGATCGCCTCCCACGCCAGTTCAAGCATCAGCTTCTGAGAAGGGCTCATTTCAATTGCTTCAGCTGGTGAAATATTGAAAAACAACGGATCAAAATCGTGAATGTCTTTTAGCAGGGATGCTTGCCGTTGGTGAGTCTTTCGTTCTGCGTGAGGATCAGTATCATACAACGCGTCGGCGTTCCAGCGTTCTTTCGGAATTTCGGCGATCGTGTGGTTTTTGTTCTCGAGCAGTGACCACAACTCGTCGGGTGAATTCGCCTGCGGGAACCGGCATGAGATGCCAACAATTGCAATAGCATTCCCGTCTCCAGCCTGAGTGCCTTCAATCATATTCGTTAAGTTAGGTTTCGACAAACCTAACCAAGGGAGCGGTAATAAATGAAGTAAATAGTTTTACAAGCTTACAATCCGGATTTACAGGTAGGAGTATCCATACCATATAAATCGGGTTGTTCGTTTTTTGTGGATGGCAACGTTTTAGATTTGACCGTGTCGTATAGCCACACCGTTTATCGTGAAGTCTGTTGATAGTAAATTGTTGCCGGCTATGGATTTTCTTACACGCTTACCGATTTGATAGGAAAAAAAATATGAGCCTTGGATTTTGCCGGGCACTATGCGACGGGTGGATCAATGCTTTTGTAAAGATGGGTAAGCTGGTTTCGTTCGAAGTACAGACGGGCCTGCTCAAAACCATGGTCCAGCATCTGCCGCATTTGCGCCGGAATAAATTCCAGCCCGCCATCTTCGGCCAGTTTGTGTTCAGGGCGTATCACATGCATCCGATGCGTCCTGGTTCCGGCAAAAGGATTTAGTTCGGCGTCGCCGGCAACATCTTCAAAAGCCTTCATTGCCTCATCACTTGCTCCGGCGCTGCGAAGACGTTCACGCAAAGTGCTGATCAGGTGTGCACCGGCGATCCTTAGTTGAGGAACTGCGACATCGTAATACGATACATCTTTCTGGAACAGGTGAATTGTACGTTTCAGCACGTCGAGAAATTTCCCAAATTCCGCTCCGGCATCCATTGGGTCCGGCAAAAATGTGTTGTTGTCGATCACCCAAAGTTCAGATGCGCCGCACTCAATCGCGACGCTTATGGGCACGGTTTCTTTCACGCCGCCGTCAACGCAAAGCTCCCGTGACTCGGTGGGATCCACAATGATCGGTGGCGTGAAGACGGGTTGATTCGCCGATGCCATAATCGACCAGCGAAGATCCTCCAGGTTTTTGATCTTCCTGATCTCGTAATAAGGGTGATTGTGGAAAATGTCCATGTCGCGAATACTGTAGTGAATTACCTTACCGGTTTGCAGGCTGACGCAGCAGTTGAAGTAGTCAATTTGGGAGGCGACAATCTTATCAAATATTTCGGCAGTAACGAATTGGCGTACTTGTCTCAGCAGGGGCTCTGTGCCGAACAAGTGGTTTCCATTTCGCACCTGAGTTATCACGTTCCCTTTCGTAAGCACATCACTTGTTGTGATCGACGTGTAGATATCTTCAAGTAAATCGATTTGTCCTGTAGCCGCTAACGGTGAAATGAGGGCTCCGGTACTTGTTCCGCTGAGCAGCTGGAAGTCCACCGTGGTGTGGCGCTGCAAAAACTTGAGCACGCCGACGGCAAAAGCTCCTTTCGCTCCGCCGCCGCTGATGATGAGTGCTGATTTGGTCATGGGGATGGTGTGTAATGGTTCGCATCGCTTCCTTTTTGCTTTCGCGGATAAAGAACGACTCCCATACTGAGCATCGACCAGATTTCGTTGCTTTCAGTATGATACAGGTTCTTAAATGAAACCGTCACGAGTTGCCCGAGTTCGGCGCCAACACCGCCACCAAACAGGTAGCTGCCTTCGTTTCGCCATCCTTCCGCAACGAGATGTATATTGTACAAAGACCCCAGGCCATTAAGGTTGCCGGTTTGTATACGGTACGCTGATTTTAGTCCCCACACAAAATTGATCTCATTGCCGGGGTACATTGCGCCAATCATCGGTGCTATCCGAAACCAGTTCCCCGGAAGGGTAAATGTCGGCGCGTATTGTAGTGAGTTGAAGTAGCGGCGGGGATGTTTGTATTGCCATACATCTCTCGCCCCAACACCGAGTTCGAAATGATGTGAGAATCCAGCTTCAAATTCGGTTTCGATATCCTGCGCGAAAACGGAAACCGTAAGGCATACATACAGTGTACAAAGGCAGACCGTTTTCATAGCTTTCAAAATGATCCTCTCCAATATACTGGTAATAAAGGCGATTGACAACCTGATACAGTTGGTGGCAAATAGCCTGCTCCAACTATGCGATTTTCCTGACTTCGTCAGTATTTGTATCTTTGCTGCATTCACGGAATTATGAGTATTGAAACACAATTACATGAGCGTAGCGATTCCACGTGTGAACTATGCGCAGCGAAGGAAGATCTTACTGTATACGAAGTCCCGCCGGGTCCCGGCGATGCTGATCATAGTGTGCTGATCTGCGGTACTTGTTCGGGGCAGCTGGCTGATCCACAACACATTGACGCTAATCATTGGCGATGTCTCAACACCAGCATGTGGAGCGAGATACCAGCGGTAAAAGTTACCGCCTGGCGTGTATTGGATTTATTGAAGAACGAAGGTTGGCCTCAGGATTTGCTTGATATGCTTTACCTCGACGATGAAATGCTGCAATGGGCAAAGTCGGCTCCGCTGGGAGGCGATAATGATGACGGAGAGGCACAAATCGTGCATAAGGATAGCAACGGAAATATTCTCCAGGCCGGCGATACCGTTGTGCTGATCAAGGATCTTGATGTGAAGGGTGGCGGATTTACAGCAAAACGTGGGACGGCAGTCCGGGGGATTTCACTCGTCGAAGGCAACGCGGGTCAGATTGAAGGCAAAGTAAATGGTCAGCAGATTGTGATATTAACGCAATACGTCAAAAAGTCTGGCTAACACGTTTCGGGTTCTCATTTCTCATTGGCGAGCACTTCTCCCAGAAAAGCCAGTACTTCCGAAACGGTTGGTTCAAACCAGGGATTCAGCAACCAGAATGAATGGGGGGCGTCGTCGAATATCCGGGTTTTCGACTTGATTCCATTTGAGTCGAGTATCCGGATAAAGTCTTGTCTGCCGGCCAGAAAACGCGGGTACATGCTTCCGAGAAATAGCGTCGGCGGGGTAGTTTCGTCGGCGTGGGTGAGTGCCGACGCCTCAATCCAACGGTGCGGAACTTCTTCATAGGCACCCCCGAGCCATTGTGCTGCCATCGTGCCTTCCTTACTATCCGGATGTTTAAAAGCCAGAATGCCATCAACATCTACGATCGCGGCCAGCGGAACGTGGTGACCATTGCGTTTGTGGAAGGTCGTGCCTGCAAGTGCGGCAAGCTGACCCCCGGCGGAACATCCGAGAACCACCAGTCTTGTGGTGTCCAGCCTGTACGTTGCGGCATTTTCGTACATCCACTCAATGGCCGTATATACGTCACTGAGAGCGGCAGGATAAGTGGCCTCCGTGGAAAGCCTGTATTCGGGAGCCATCACAAAGTACTCGGCATTTGCGAACTGCTGCGCCATCGGCGTCATGAGCGACTTATCGCCGGTACGCCAGCCGCCGCCGTGAATCATAAGAATACCGGCCCGTAAAGCTGTCGCAGGATTGGTCTTGTAAAAAAGATCAGCCTTCAGGTCACGACCTGAAACTTCGGCGTAGGGAACATCCTTTTGTTCGGCAACCCCATCGTTGAGCTGCGGATAGACGACACTGATTTCAATGCTGGGATGGGACTTTTTTATTTTGATTAAGGTGCTGTGCAGCGTATACGATGTATCACGGGGCAGGGCTTTTTGCTGAGCCGCGCCTGGCAAAAAAGCAAACATTAAAAAGTACGCGAGCAACTTCATAATCAACGTGTGATACAAGATAATAAATTCTGTTACACGCGATGCGGGCAGTTGTAACTTAACTCAGGTCT
>JAEZEH010000187.1 GCA_023417785.1 Bacteroidota bacterium | reverse complement strand
GCGCGCGACCTGCACAATAACGGGATGGATGTGCGGCCGATAGTGAGCCCGACTGTACCCAAAGGCACGGAAAGGCTGAGGATCTGCCTGCACAGCTACAATACGCCGGAAGAAATAAAAATGTTAGCATCGTTCCTGCAAGTGCATGCCAGATATGAATAAACGAACCGTATTTGTTTCAGCGATCCATACCGACAGCGGTAAAACGCTTGCTTCGGCAATAATCTGCGAAGCCTGGGGCGCCGACTACTGGAAGCCGGTACAGGCCGGTTCACCTTACGACGCCGACGTTGTCCGGGCGCTGGTGACACGATCAGAAGTAAAGATTCACCCGTCGACCTATTTGCTTGAGACGCCGGAATCTCCACACGCAGCGGCTCAGAAACAGGGTATCAAAATAAAAATGGAACTCTTCCGGCTTCCCGTAACTGACAAACCCCTGGTAATCGAGGGTGCCGGCGGATGCCTCGTCCCACTTAATGATAATGACCTGGTGATCGACATACCGGCACGGCTACACGTTCCGGTTATTCTGGTGTCAAATTTTTACCTGGGAAGTATAAATCACACGCTTCTGACAGTGGAAGCTTGTAAGAAGCGAAATATTGAAATAGCCGGAATCATCTTCAATGGAAAAAGAAACCCCGATAGTGAACGCGTCATTTTGCAACATACGCAGATACCGTGCCTGCTGCATATCGACCAGGAACCTGAAATTAACCGCGAAATTGTGAAAAAGTATGCCGAACGATTTCTCAAAAATTACTGAGTATCTTGAGTACGACCGGGCACATATCTGGCATCCGTTCACGCCCCTGGCGACGAACAGCCTACCCATATTTATTTCGTCTGCGGAAGGAGTTTACCTGCATACCGGCGATGGTAAAAAAATTATAGATGCCGTTTCATCATGGTGGGTTAACATTCACGGGCATTCGAACAAACGAATCGCGGATGCCATTTATAAACAGGCCACTACACTTGAACACGTTATCTTCGCCGGCTTCACGCACGAGCCGGCTACGACCCTGGTCCAAAATCTCCTGAGTATTCTTCCAGAGAATCAGCGCCGGGTGTTCTTTTCTGACAACGGAAGTACAGCAGTCGAGGTAGGAATAAAGATGGCTATGCAGTTTTGGTATAATCAGGGAATACCAAAGAAAAAGATTATCGCGTTCGAAGGAGCATACCATGGTGATACATTTGGATCAATGTCTGTCGGAGCACGCGGCGCGTTTACCAAACCGTTTGATCGTTATCTTTTTAACGTCGACATCCTGCCCGTTCCGACAGAAGAAAATATCAGCGTTGTCCTGCAGCGTTTTGAAGACCTTGTTTCGACCGGTGATGTCGGTGCATTCATATTTGAACCCCTGGTGCAGGGCGCCGCAGGTATGGTTATGTACAAGCCGGAACACCTTGCACAATTACTCGCTATTGCCAATAGTGCAGACGTTGTAACCATCGCCGACGAAGTCTTTACGGGATTCGGTCGCACGGGGAAACTATTCGCTTCCCATTACCTGGATTCAAGTCCGGATATAATGGCAATATCGAAAGGCATTACCGGAGGGACACTACCATTGGGCGTGACATCCTGTTCGTCGAAAATAGATTCAGCATTTCTTCATGCAGACAATCAAAAGACTTTTTTTCACGGGCATTCATACACTGCTAATCCGATATCATGCGCCGCTGCGAATGCAAGTTTCTCGATCCTGATGGAGGATGAATGCCAACGCTCGATAGATCGTATCAGTAAGCAACAGCACACGTTCGTCGGACAACTCAGGAATCATCGTCACGTTCGGCAAGTCCGAAGCTGCGGGACGATAATGGCACTTGAAATTGAGACCGGATCAGATACCTCTTATTTCAGCGAAATCAGAAAGCAAATCTATCCATACTTTCTCGATCGCGGGATACTGCTTCGGCCACTCGGCAATGTGATCTATGTACTTCCGCCGTATATCATCACAGCGGAAGAACTTGACTATGTTCACACCCAAATTGTCGAATTTCTCGACCAACTCCGGCACTAGGGCAGATAGGTAGTCCTGAACGTATTATCAACAATACTAAAGACCCGCGTCCTTCCATTCTCCAGGGGTTGAATCTCCAGTTGGGAGCTTTCAATTGGAATCGGGGTCAATAACTGACCAGACTTGTCATAGATGTAGCCGAGATCCTGACTCTGATCGACTATCGCGATATAGTTACGGCCATTGCCAAACAACATATAGTCCACCGTTGCTTTATCATTGCCAATGTAATCGCTCTTGATTATTTCGTTGAGCTTATCGTCAAATACAGTAAAGTGTGCTGCTTCCTGGCGTACAATCAGGTAAGACTTACCATCACGTTCGGCGCACAAAGAAAATTTCGCGTTAAGCGACGTCTTCACGAGCACTTCCCTTGAAAGAATTTTTCCCTGAAGATTAAAATTAATTCGCCAGCCATCAGCGGATACAACAGTAATCGACGTTTCTGCAGCATTTCTGCCCCTATTTATGAAATAATCACCCGCTGGTCGCGCATCCAGGTCCAGAGGAAAGTTAGGCAACAATTCACCACGCCTGTTCATCAGGTAAACCTTTCCGTTGGCGTGCATTGCCAGCATATAATCCTTACCCAGAAGCCTGTGATGGCGAGGAGGAACGAGTAACCTCCCTTCCACGCGTCGCGGTTGCCAACCCTCAAGATTCTGGCCGTTTTTATCGTAGACCCAGAGATTTCCGTCCCGGGATGCGATAAGAAATCTGTAGTTCTTACTATGATCATAATCGACGAGCGTAACATGTTCAATGCTTTTCTCCTCAACCGGCAGGGGAAACGGTTTGACGTAATTTCCCAGGCGATCCACGACGTGCATCATTCCGGGAGTGCAGAAAAAGTATTGAAGCTTACCGTTTCTGAGGAAGTCAATTTGATGAACCTGCCCTTGTATTTGATCCTCCAGCGGAAGCTTCCAGTTAATCTTACCATCTGCGGATAGCAGGGAAAGATGCCTTGCAGAATCCTGAACCAGAATTTCCTTCGACCGATCCACATGGCTGTCCACAATCGTCATCGACGAAATACCGGCATCGAACACAGTCATAAAACGGTCACGGGGGGTTGATTCAGGTATCCTGGTTTCGCGCAAAGCCCAGGAGATATTTGTATAGAAGTTATCGTTCAGATGACTGAACTGAATAGCTCCCATTCCGAGTGAATGGATAACTTCGCGATTTTCATTGAGAAATGTTTTCCATTTCGGCTGAAGCGAGTTCTCAAGCAGGCTCCAGACCCGAGGTGTGTTGATGAATACGCTGATGTTGGCTTCGAGAAGCGTAGATTCGAAGAACTTGTTCTGGGCAACCGATTTTCCCCAGGTATTTTCCTGGTCAATATCTTTGAGAAATCTTTTGAGTTCTTCAATGTCTTCGGCAATGCATATTGCATTTCCGAGCTCAACATAGAAGCTGTTTTCAAATCCTGTTACCAGAGGAGAAAAAAGTTTTTCCGGGAAGCGGTAACCGGGTAATCCAAAAAGTTGGTAATTCGAATACTGATCAACGAACAGGCTATCGGTCACGCGGGCTTCTGCCACCTTTCGAAAAAGATCCGACCATTTCGCGACCCCGTTATTATCCTGAAGAATAACAATGGGAACAAGATCCTCACCACTTCCTTCAAGCCAGCACACCGCTAATTCACCGGAGAAATCCCGGAAGACATTCTCCGCTTTGATGTTGACTTCATTGAGAATTATGTGTAGCGAATCGCGACGCGACTTTCCGGCGTTTTGGTCGACACGCGAAAAGAATTTAGCTGCGTCAGTAAACCCGTAGCTCGACACCATCAAGGCCCTGTTCGAAATGATACTTCTCAAAGAGAACGGAACCGGCTGCTGATCGGAAAAAGCCGCGAGGAAGGTTTTGTTGTCAGCATTTGCACTGAATCCGTTTAAAACGATCTGATCACCCGACACCTTCGTGTCCAGAAGGGCGGCTCTTCCAAAATCCCTGATCATATTGGCGCCATCACCCTTTGTGAAAAGCGAAAACCATTGGGCGAGCCTTGACAAATTGATGAACAGGTTCCCGCCGTCATTTTTTACGCTATGAAGATGGTAAACATTCCCCAGAGCGCTTTTGAAGGAAACGGAACCTTGATAGGTCCTTATTACATCTTCAATAAGCACCGGGCTAAAACTGCCGACCCAGACTTCGCCAAGTGCAATCCAGGAAAAAACGTTTTTACCTATTTGAATTTCATTGATCGTGATGTTATTGAACTCGCGTTGGCGGCTTTTACTGCCTTTAGTCTTCAGCAGTGCGTCCTGGATTGCTTTCAGTTTTCCAATAAAAGAAGGGGAAGCTTTTACATAATAAGTAAAATCGAACTCGTCGCGCTTGGTGACATGGAGCGAAATGAGTGTGGGATCGGAAAGGGATGCGGCCAGATCCTGAAGGACAGCAATCGTATCCTTGCCGGCGTTGAGCAGAGCCGCTTTTTTGATCAGCGTGCTGATCGGCGAACTTCTTATCTGATCGACGCACTCATCGCACTCACCGCTCTCGTAAACGAGAACAGTTTCCTGAGGTACGAGATCCCAGGGGCTTAGGGCTTTGCTGGTGGTGAAATGGTCATAGATTAGAAAACCACCAACTCCGAGAAGAATGATGATCGTAATTAGAATGGGTTTCTTCACGTTTTGAAATCAGGTACCTTAACGGGGTTGAAGATATCGCGTTAGATTCGAAATTCAAGTTTCGGTGTCAATTTTCCGGCTGTGGCGAGGTTACGTTTCGGGTTTTGAAACTGAGGTTTCGGTTTCCATGGGATCGGGCTACGAGAAGATATTCAATTGATCAAAGCTTGGAGGGTCGGGAATTCCTAATTATGGTGCCGGCCAACGTACCCGGTGTCGTCCTTGTCCCACATGGCTGGAACCGCTAAGGATTGAGCATAAAAAAAGCCTTCGATTTCTCGAAGGCTTTCTTAATAAAAGGTAGGCAACGACTTACTCTCCCAGGTGTTACCCCAGTACCATCAGCGCTGACGGGCTTAACTTCTCTGTTCGGAATGGGAAGAGGTGATCCCCGTCGCTATAGTCACCTTAATA
>JAEZEH010000162.1 GCA_023417785.1 Bacteroidota bacterium | reverse complement strand
AAACTCTCACTGACGCCACGCTGTGTTACGGGAATTCCGGCGGCCGCAGGGCCAGCAACGGCACTTGAGATCCCGGGAATAACCATGGCCTGAATACCATTTCTCCCGAGATAATCTAATTCTTCAGAGCCACGTCCAAATACAAAAGGATCACCGCCTTTAAGCCGCAACACTTTATTAAAGCGCTTCGCGTAAAACAGGATCATTCGGTTGATCTCATCCTGACTGTACCGATGCTGGTCCTTTCTCTTGCCAACGTCAATCAACAGGCACTGCGGCGATGCGTAGCCGAGTATCCCCTCACCAACCAGTGCGTCAAACAGAATCACTTCGGCGTCAGCAATGGCTCGCATGGCTTTAATGGTCAGCAGATCCGGGTCTCCCGGACCGGCTCCCGCAAGTATTACGCGCAGATCGATGGTGTACATTCGATTAATATTTACGTAAAACTACGTAATTTATTAGGTAAATACCCCTGTAAATACGTAATATTACTTAATTATTGGAATTGATTTACTTAAATCGTTTGCATTATGGCTCGAATAATTGTTGTCGGAAACGGGATGGTCGGTTACAAGTTCTGCGAGAAGTTACGAAACCGCTCATCTCACCAAATCATTGTATATGGGGAGGAGCCCCGGCCTGCGTATGACCGCGTTCACCTCAGCAGTTTCTTTTCGGGTACCACCAGTGACGAATTATTGCTTGCGCCGCGGTCCTGGTACCACGATAATAACATCACACTTCACACCGGCGAGCTCGTAACAGAAATAGACCGTGAGCAACATCATATAAAGACCCACACCGGCAGAACGGATTCTTATGATTTCCTCGTCCTTGCAACAGGATCAAGTCCCTTTGTTCCGGCAATCGAAGGCGTGGAACGCCATGGTGTATTCGTATACCGAACCATTGAGGATCTCAATCAGATTCTCGCCTACGGGAAAAAGTGTCGTACCGGCGCCGTAATGGGTGGCGGTTTACTTGGGCTTGAAGCAGCGAAGGCGCTGCTGGACCTCGGCCTGGAAACGCATGTCGTTGAGTTCGCGTCTCGTCTGATGCCGCGTCAGATAGACGATGCCGGATCATCCGTGTTGGTGGCTAAGCTTGCCACCCTTGGTATAACCGTTCATCTTGGAAAAAACACAAAACGCATCGAAGGCAACGGCAAACTCGAAGGACTTGCATTCGCTGACGGCTCGCATCTTAAGGCCGACATGCTGGTGATCTCCGCAGGCATACGCCCGCGTGATGAGCTGGCGAAACTTGCAGGCATCGAGGTGCATCCCAGGGGTGGTATTCTCGTCGATGATTATATGAGAACCAATGACAAAAGCATATTTGCCATTGGCGAAGCAGTTGTGCACAGTAATCTCATTTACGGTCTTGTTGCTCCCGGTTATGAAATGGCCGAAGTGGTGGCCCGACAACTTGCGGGCGAAACGCTGCGGCAATTCACCGGATTTGACATGTCAACCAAACTGAAACTAATTGGCGTCGACGTGGCGAGCTTCGGCGACCCGTTCAGCGAGACGGTCCCTTCTATCCCTATTGTATTCACGAACCCGATCAACGGTACCTATAAACGCATCAACATAACCCCGGATGGCAGGAACCTCGTCGGGGGCATACTCATCGGCGACGCGTCGCAGTACAATATGCTTCATCAGATGGTCGTGAACCGGATGGCACTTCCCGAAGATCCGGCCTCGCTGATCGTTGGCGGAACGAAGACCAATGACGAAGGTGCCGGCATCAAAGGATTGCCGGAAACGGCGCAGATCTGTTCCTGTGAGAATATTACGAAGGGCGACCTTGTCAGGCAGATCACCGAATGTGGTGCATGCAGTGTCGACGATTTGAAGAAATCCACCAAAGCCTGCACAGGCTGCGGCGGGTGTACACCCCTGGTGAACGATCTTCTGAAGATCACGCTTGAGTCGATGGGGCATTCTGTGAAAAAAAATATCTGCGAACATTTCGATTATACACGCCAGGAGTTGTTCGATATCATCCGGATTAAGAACATAAAAAACTTTGAAGAATTGCTCAACCTGCATGGCCACGGTGACGGCTGTGAAACTTGCAAGCCCGCGGCAGCCTCTCTTTTTGCCAGCATCTGGAACGAAGCGATTCTCGAACAAGATACAATTCAGGACACCAACGACCGGTTTCTGGCCAACATCCAGCGCGGGGGTACCTATTCCGTTGTGCCCCGCATCGCAGGTGGTGAAATCACGCCCGACAAGCTCATCGCGCTGGGTAGGATTGCGCGTAAGTATGACCTTTACACCAAGATCACGGGAGGGCAGCGCATCGATATGTTCGGCGCCCGCGTGGAACAGCTTCCGGAAATCTGGGCGGAACTTATTAACGAAGGATTTGAGAGCGGCCACGCCTATGGCAAAGCGCTGCGTACAGTGAAAAGCTGTGTAGGCAGTACGTGGTGCCGTTACGGTGTACAGGATTCGGTTAGTTACGCCGTATTCATCGAAAATCGCTACAAAGGAATTCGCGCTCCCCATAAAATCAAGGGCGCCGTGTCGGGATGTATCCGCGAATGTGCAGAAGCCCAGTCAAAAGACTTCGGCGTGATAGCCACCGAAAAGGGCTGGAATCTTTACGTGTGTGGCAATGGTGGCGCGAGACCTCAGCATGCAAAGCTTCTCGTCGCCGATGTTGATACAGAAACATGTACGCGACTCATCGATCGGTTCCTTTCGTTCTACATTAAAACAGCAGATCCGTTGACGCGCACAGCTACGTGGCTCAACAAGATGGACGGCGGACTGGAATATTTGTATGATGTTATTGTCAACGATTCGTTGGGCATAGCCACTGAGTTGGAGCAACACATGACGTCGCTGATAGAGACCTATCAGTGCGAGTGGAAAAGCGTTGTTGACAACCCCGCCCTTAAGACGCGGTTCAAGCACTTTATCAATGTGGAAGAACCCGATCCGACGCTCGAATTTGTGGATATGCGCGGCCAGAAGTGTCCGCCGGACTGGAACACGAAAATATCATAGCAACACAAACCAACACGATATGGAAATGGAAAACATAAATGAAAGAACAGTTGACGCTCCGGTCAAGGTTTGGTACAAAGCCGCACCCGTGGATGCGTTCCCCTCAAACGGCGGCGCCTGCGTCAAATATCAAGATCTTCAGATAGCTGTGTTTAATTTCAGCCGCCGCGGCGAATGGTATGCGTGTCAGAACCTGTGTCCGCACAAGATGCAAATGATCCTTTCCCGCGGAATGATTGGGTCCACAAACGGTGAACCCAAAGTGGCGTGTCCGTTTCACAAAAGAACATTCTCCCTTAAGACAGGCACCTGTCTGAACGCGGATGATTGTGAAATATCCGTCTTCCCCGTGAAGGTTGAGGCCGGATGGGTACTCATTGGAATTCCGGAATAAGTCTGCCGAAGTGTTCTACGTCTTTTACCGGAGCAGAGTTCCTGTCTCCCAAATTATACGTAACTTTCGTACGTAATGACCCTCAAATTCAAACCGGACGCTCATACATCAAACCAGTTCGCGAAACTGGGGATTTGGTATGTATTGGCGCTGAGTATCATTGTGCTGGTGGCGGTTATCGGACAAATTCTGATTCAACGGCATTTACATAAACAGGACAG
Organism: Bacteroidota bacterium; assembly: GCA_023417785.1. Lineage (GTDB taxonomy): Bacteria > Bacteroidota > Bacteroidia > Cytophagales > Cyclobacteriaceae > Ohtaekwangia. The sequence continues at coordinate 1,350 of JAEZEH010000162.1, read as the reverse complement.
CGACTCGCGGGTTGTGAACCTGGCGGGGACGCAACGCTATCGGAGTCAGTCGATAACCAAAGCGTCGCTGCTTCTGTATCACGACATGAAGCATGAGCACTATCCCGATCAGATTCTGGCGTTGGAAAAACTGCTTGGAGAATGGCGACGTGCACACTACGCCCTGCAAAAGGGAGACGCTGAACTCGACCTTCCCGGCGACAACAGCAATACGGTTCGTGAAATGTTTCGCGAGCTGGAACCTTACTTCCTCGGAATTTATGAAAGTGCCCACACGATCATGGATTTTAAAAAGGGAACACACAACGATATGGCTGCGGTGCAAAATGCCATACAGGGACTTCTCGAAAATGAATACCGCTTCCTTCAGAAGATGGATCAGATTGTATTTCAATATGATCATGAAGCCAAAGCGAAGGTAGCTACACTGAGCCGTCTTGAATACATTTTGCTCGCCGTCTCGATCATTGTTATCCTCCTGGAAATTTTATTTGTGTTTCGCCCCACGACAATTCAGGTAAACAAGACGATGAATCAGCTTATTGCTTCGGAAAAGAATGCCAAGAAATTGTCCAAGGAAATTGGTGTACTGTATGCCTCACTGGAGAAAAGTTATGAGGAACTTTCGAATGTAAACCTTCCGCCCGAGAATCCCAGACTTTATGCGAAAACCGACCGCGGTGGAAACGTCACATTCGTGTCGGATTTATATACTGAACTTACCGGTATTGAAGAGAAAATTTCTGCCATTCCATTACTCGAGTTTTTCCCAGGCTCCGGGCTTTCGGAAGAATGGTATGAAGAGGTCATTGATCTCCTTTCGGAGGGTCATTCCTGGCATGGGGTGGTTTCGTTTGAAACAGCAGACAAGTCGCGCCATTGGATTGACATTACTATCGTTCCATCCTATAATGAAACTTCCGAAATAGACGAATGGCTGGTTCTTGGATCAGACATCACCCTGCAGAAACGCGCAGAGCAAACCATGATCGAAAAGAACAGGGCTTCTATTGAAAAGAAGGTCAATCAGCAAAAGTTCCGGTCCGTACTCATTTTGGAAGGCCAGGAAGAGGAACGAAAACGTCTGGCGATGGATATACACGATGGAATTGGTCAGATGCTTACCTCGCTGAAATTTCAGATTGAATCGATTGACTTTTCTAAGCCTAAAGATGATCTTCAGACGAAGCTGTCCGAAATCCAACAACTGATCGTGGAAGTGATTCGGGAAGTGAGACGTGTAACCTTCAACCTGAAGCCTACTGTGCTGAGTGATTATGGCCTCGAGGCCGCTCTGAACGTTTTTGTCAGGGAGATCGGAAAATTGTCGAATATTGAACTGACATACTC
>JAEZEH010000128.1 GCA_023417785.1 Bacteroidota bacterium | reverse complement strand
AGTTTAGCCGTGCAACTGGAAAGGAAAATCAAAAAGCGAGGGATCAAAAGATTTCTTGACGAACATCGCTAGCGCATCCCGCCCCCGGGCGGGAGGGTCCCAGGTTCGAATCCTGGTACCCCGACTTTTTAACCGCCGTTGTTAAGCAACAGCGTTTTTTTTGCATCCACACAACAAAAATCCGTCATTCAGAGCGGTGGTTTGAGCTAAGGCTTGCGCGAGCGAAGAATCGCCCATGCGGGGTGAAAACCTCGAAATGCATGATTTAACCAAATGCGAGGGAAGGAACCAGTACCCCCCGAATCAAGTAAAGGCTTCGGTATTGGCTGCTCGTTTTGGTTTCGTTTACCCTAATGGTCTTTATTAAAGCCAAAGCCTCGACTTCGTCAGGCTTTTCCTCCCTCCCACCTTCTATCCGATAAGAGGCCTCCCACTTCCTTTGTTATTCCTCCCGTTCAAACCGTTTCGCTGGTTGTTGGTTTCCGGCGAAAAAGAAAGACTGGTGATACCCCCTTTCGTTTTGACTGCCTTTTCTTACACACGGCAAGTCCCGGGAATTCGAGGTGCTGAAAAAAGTGCTCCTCCCCGCTCACCCTTCAATTGTTAGGAAAATGACTTGTCACCTCGCGCCTTAAACAGTCGCGGCTTCTGGTAAACTGGTTGATTTCCTTACACGGCTGTGCGCTTCATCAGCGGCGGAACATATTTCGCTTTACTTTTGAGGCTTCTCGAAAACCGATATGAGAAATTTTTTAACCTCTCTCCTGCTATTGGCAGCTTTTTTCGCTACGGCCCAGGAACAGGACTCAACCGATCTGGCTGAGTTGTTGAATCTCAGCGCCGTCACCGACGCGTCGGAGCTTCAAAAGAAACTAAATGAAAAAGTAGGCGCTGCGTCGAAGAAGGCGTTGTCGTCGCGTGAAACGCCGAGCATTGTCTCGGTAATTTCAGCTGACGATATCCGTCGGACGGGAGCCCGGGATCTGATCGACGTTTTACGACTTGTGCCGGGTATCGACTTCGCGGCCGATGTCAGTTTCGTAACGGGCATCTCCCTCCGGGGCGCATGGTCAATGGAAGGCAAGATCCTCATTCTCCTTGACGGTCATGAGCTCAACGAACTGATGTACCAGAACGTCGCGTTCTTCAACCGGTTCCCCGTTGACCTCATACACCGGATAGAAATCATCCGCGGGCCTGGCTCTGCGATCTATGGTGGTAACGCGGAGTATGGAGTGATCAACATCATTACCAAGGGCTCCGTTGATGAAAACGCATTAACCGCTTCGGCCAGTTTTGGCATGCTACCCGACAGTTATGGTCGTAAGAATGCACAACTTTCCGTTGCCAAAAGCATTGGCGAAAACGCCGTCGTCGACGTCTCTCTCTTTCGGGGACGCGCAATCCTTAGTGATCAGCATTATCAGGATCTTTATCAGGAAGACGAACCGGTAAACCTCACAGACATCACGGAAACCGATACCTATTTCGCGAATGTTGGTATACGCATAAACAAGCTTCAAATCCGGGGTATGCTGGAAGATTATCAGACCGGCGATCCTGTATTAAAAACAAGTTTCCGAAGTGCCTTCGTTACCATCAAAAACGAATTCCAGTTAAATCCAAAACTAACCTTAACACCGTTTGTTACTTACACCCGTCAACGACCATGGCGCCAGTGGTATAACGAAGACGGTGAGTATTATTTCGATAACATTGCCAGCAGAACCAAAGGTGGAGTATATGGATCATATGATATATCGCGGCGCTTCAATCTCGTAGCAGGCACTGAATACTTCCGCGATGACGCCAGGTCCATTGCCGAAGCGGATTATTTTGCCGGAAAGGAAAGTGTCTCTTTCAACATGTACTCGTTTTATTCACAAGCGCTGTTCCGTCACCCGTATGTAAATATCACCGGCGGATTTCGGCTCGACAAACATAATGCGTTCGGCGCAGCATTCGTTCCCAGACTAGCCTTGACGAAACGCTTCGGGAATTTCCACTTTAAGGCATTGGCCAGTGCGTCGTACCGGGCTCCCGGCATTGACAACATCAACCTGAGTGAAAACATTAAACCCGAAAGATCTACCGTGTACGAACTCGAGGCCGGCTACCAGCTAACGCCCGACATGCTTCTCAGTGTCAACAGCTATCTGATAAATACGAAAGACATAATAGTCTTCTACAACATTGACCTTGGTGGTGGTGACTATGACCAGATTTACGGCAACAGCGAGCGATTCGGAACCCGGGGTATCGAAATGACATACACGTTCCGGAAAAACAAGTGGATGTTCGAAACCAACTACTCCTTCTATCAGGCCGGCACGAGCACCGTGGACCGCTATGCTATCGCGCACAACGACAAGGCGTTTGTCGCTTTCCCCCAACACAAGATTATCGTCAACGGCGGATATGACTTCACCAAAAATCTGAGCCTGAATGTTATTGTCAATCATTTCAGCGAACGGTGGGCCTACACGACCATAGATGAGGAAGAGATGCCAATGCTCACGAAACTTGATCCCTATACGCTGATCAACGCTAACCTGTCGTACCAGAATCTTTTTGTTAAAGGTCTGACGTTCTCTTTGGCGGGATTTGATCTCCTGAACGAAAGACCTGTCATGCCGCAGGCGTACAACGGAGACTTCGCACCTGTTTCAGGGCGCAGTCGTGAGATAAATGTCAAAGCCCTTTACACGATTCCTTTTACCAAATAAAGCTATGTTACAAAACAGTTTTTCCCGGTTGACATTCACGTTGTTTTTTGTATTGACTATTTCCATCTGCGGAAATGCACAAACCACGAACTATAAGACCAACAGTGTATTCCTGTACAGCTTTACCAAATACATCGAATGGCCCACTGATGCACGCAACGGCGAATTCGTGATTGCTGTTTTGGGGAATCAGAAACTACTACAGGAGATGCAAACTGCCGTAGCCGGACGTAAGGCCGGAACACAGACGATTAAGATCGTTGAATCGAAATCGCTGGATGACCTGAACCAGGTTCACATGGTCTTTATCAGCGACCTTAAAAGCGGAACTACCGACGACGTTGTTGCGCGCCTGAAAGGTAAACCAGTGTTGATTGTCACAGAGCGGGACGGCCTGGTGAAAAAAGGTGCCGGTGTAAGCTTCGTTGTAGCTGAAGACAACACGCTGAAGTTCCAGGTGAATGAACAAGCGCTGACAGAACACAAACTGAAAGCTTCATCAGCCATAATCTCCCTTGCCGTAAGAGCGATTTGATCGGTTCCCCGAAAGCGAAAAAGCTTTTTTTCCGCATCACATCATTATGTGATAATGATTCCTGGCAAAAGATATTCCACGAAGCTACTTTCGTGGCACAGAAACCCGGACAACTGATTGTCACCACCCATCCGGTGTGATGCTCTTTATTCGTGCCTGACAATACGGCGACGGCAACAAAAATTTGTGGTGAATATGAAAAATAATCATTTGACACCGTCACGCCGAAGCTGGGTTCAAAGTCTAACTCAGATGCCCCTCATTCTCATATTACTCGCAAGCATCCTGATCGGGTGCAGGCCACCGAATGAGGATCGGGCCGGACACTCCAGTGATTTCACCTTTCCGCCCGAATGGGAACCGCATGATGCGATGTGGATTGACTGGACCGACTTTGCACTTGATACACGTCTCGAAATGGTTGAAGCGCTTCATCGAAATGTGAACGTCAACCTCCTTACTTTTTCCGATTCCATGGAAGCAGTGGCATGGAGAATGATGAAAGAACGAAATATAGACACGTCCAGAGTTGATATCTTCATTCATCTTATACCAAATTACTTTATCCGTGACGCTGGTCCGAAATACCTGACTGATGGAACATCGTATATGCTCGCGGACTTCGCCTGGAATTGTTTCGGTGGCGCCCAATTCGACAGCCTTTGTCTTCGCCGGGGTGAAGTGGACAATGACCTTGCCCGTGAGTTCGGTTATGAACTACGTACTTCGGATATACGTGTCGAAGGTGGAGCATTGGAAGTAAGCACCAATGAAATTATCGCGTTCAAAGAAATGGCGCTGCACCGAAATCCGGGCCGGTCAATAGAAGAAATCGAAGGCGCTTATCTCGACATGTACGGAAAAAAGAAGATGATCTGGATTGACAAGAAGCTTCTGCTTGAGGAACCGGGACACAAGACCGACAACTATTTTGGTCAGGGGGCTAATGGTCACATTGACGACTATATGCGATTCGTAAACGACACAACTATTCTCGTCGGTGTGATCACAGAAGAAGACCGCCATGCGAACCCGATCAATCGAATCGACTATGAACGGCTCCACCACAATTTGCGACAGGTTCGTGCAGCTACAAATTACGAGGGTAAACCGTTTGAAATTATCGAGGTACCTATGCCGGATGTGACGCCATATGCGAGTAAACGTGCCTTAACTAAGGCGTATAAGGAAAAGTATCCTGAGTTATATGCGAACTTAAACGCGGGCGATACGATCGTGAACATTCCCATCATGAGCTACCTTAACTTCACGATATCGAACGGGGTTGTATTAATTCACCGCTATTGGCAGGATGGAATTCCGGCGACCGAAAAAGCCAAAGATGAGAAGTTTTTCGCTTTGATGACACGGTTGTTTCCCGACCGCAGAATTGTTCAGATTAATCCGCTGGCGCTGAACTGGAACGGCGGAGGCATCCATTGTGCTACTCAGCAGGTGCCAGAACTGGCTGGGGCAACGAAGGCGATTTCGAAATGAAGTACCCTTCATCAGCGTCACTCGCGAAGGG
>JAEZEH010000022.1 GCA_023417785.1 Bacteroidota bacterium | reverse complement strand
TTGTGAACATCGTTGAACGTTATCGGCCCCGGGAAAAACTTCCAGGTTTTGTCGGTACTCACGATTTGGGTTCTTCCATCAGGCCATGTGAGCATAAGCTGCGCCAATGCACGCGGTGAATCACGCCAGGGTGCTTCATCGAAGTCCCAGGCTGTACGCGAATGCTGGTTGTACCATCCGTTTCCAAGGATGATACCTATTGCATTCTTCCCTGGACGAACGTGGGCGGTCACGTCATGAACAACATATTTCCTGCGTCGGTCATACCGTGTCACCGCAGGATCCAGAACGCGGTCACTGACTTTTTCGCCGTTAAGGAACGCCTCAGCATACCCAATACCAGAGATGTAAAGTCTCGCATGAAGTGGCTCACCAAATACAGAAAACTCCTTTCTGAAAAACGGCGCGGGCAGTACCGGTGCCGTTGAATCGGAAGCCGGAACAGCGGATATCCATTTGCCTTTCCAATCGTTTTTCTGTAACAGACCCATCTCCCAGAAAGCAGGTTCACTAAACGACGATGGCTTTCCCGCGTTGTCCCAGACGCGCACCATCCAATAGCAACGCTGACCTGAATTAAGTGTTTTACCCCGGTAACTTACGCCTACCGATTGCGAAGACACGATCTTGCCACTATTCCACAAGTCAGCATCTGATTCCGTAAGCTTTTCCCTTGTGGAAGCTACAAGAATCTGATAGGCAGTTTGATACTGGCCGCGCTTCATTGACTCGATGGTCCAACTCAGCAACGGGGACGGTGTTTCTATTCCCATTGGAGACTTGAGATATTCACAACGCAGGCCACTCACGTTACTTTCCTGTCCATGAAGCAGGAACATGTTCCAAACGACTATAATAGCGGCAATGAAGTAACGTATTCGCATCGGATTCAGGGAACAAATAATGTTGATTCGGCACTCTGTCGATATCCGTAGCGTATGGCCACCGCAGAGACGACTGCGCCTGACTTCACCTTAAACGGATTTGTATACAATTGCCAGCCCGCGTCACTTTTTGAAGTGCGGTAGACAATGGACGCGCCGGCTTCGTCGCTATGCAAACTAACCGTTCCACTTTTTTTATCGAAATTGATTTCGGCGTTTTTGGTGATAGGCTGCACACCGTTGGGCCACATGGAAAGGTAGACCTCACGTTCGGGGATGAAGCCCATATCTTTGGTGTCACGCTCCCACTGTTGATGTGCGGACCGGAGCTCGTTGAGTTTCTCTTCTATTTCGGGTTTATCAACCATGTTATTCAATTCGTAGGGATCGTTGCTGGTGTCGTAAAATTCCTCAACTGGTTTTGATTGGCGGAACCAAAGCAACTGGTGGCCCGTTAGTTTTCCGTTCTTATAAAGCTGAAGCAACTCATTCATCATGTCGATGTTCATCCGGAACGCAATATTTTGCATAACGGGCTTCTGCGGCTGATAATTGCGAATGTATTTGTATCGGCCATCGCTCACGGCCCGAACCATATCATACTCAGAATCCATGCGGTCACGCGCAGCGAATACATATTTTCGTGGTTGCTTTGCCTTGGCAGGTCCAAGAAACGCCTGGCCCTGCATATGTTCGGGTACAGGAATATTGGCCAGCGATAAAAGCGTGGGCGCAAGATCCACGAAGCTGATCAGCTCGTCATTCCAGGTTCCTGCTTCTGCTTTGTCGGGATACCTGATAATCAACGGTACCTTTAGTCCACGATCATACAGTTCGCGTTTATAAAACGGAAGTCCTGAGCCGTGATCACTGTAAAAGAAAATGATGGTTTTGTCAAGAAGTCCATCCTCCTCCAACTCCTTCAGCACCTGACCAACAGCCTGGTCCATCTGGACTATATTGCTATAGGTGCGTGCAATGTCTCTTCGCACCGTTTCGGTATCCGGATAAAACGGTGGAATATTAACCTTGGCCGGATCTGCCAACAGAGGTTCATCCTTTTGCACCCATACCTGTGACTCATGCGTGATTGTGAAATTCACGATTGAAAAAAATGGCTTCCCAGCAGGACGGTTTCTCCAATGTGCGTTCGTGCTGCAGTCATCGAAAGCACTCAGGGGCGTCTCAAACTGAAAATCAGTTTTTACATTGTTAGTACAGTAATATCCAGCCCGTCGAAGGTATTCGCTGTGCGTTTTCATCTCGGGCGGCGGTACTACTGAGTAATAAGGAACTTCATCCGCGATGTTTTGTAACGTGCGCATATTGTTGGCTCCAAATGAAGTCGGGTACATCCCGCTGATGAGACCTGCACGACTTGGCGCGCATACACCGGCTACGGCAAAGACATTTGAATATCGGACACCTTCGCGCGCGAGACGTGAAATATTGGGGGTTCGCACTGTTGAATCACCGTACGATTCGAGCATCGGACTCATGTCTTCGCAGGTAATCCAGAGGATGTTGATTCGATCATTCCGTTCGTCGGCGCCACCTTTCCGTGTTTGTTGCGCATACACAACGTGTGAAATCAAAAATACGAGGAGAACACATTCAAGATGCCGCATAACAACGCAGATTTTGACTATTGTGGATTAAGTGTCGCCAATTAAGCGAAGAACACCTGGTTTGACCTCATCAGCAGACGGCCTTCCATAACTAAGCGATTCCAGGTTAATTTCAATAATGAAGTTTAAAATCACAATGTAATCCTGCCTTATCCTGCTTTCGATTGGGTTTGGAGCAGGTTGTGGCGGATTTCTTGCCGCATTATGCAGGACAGTGCCTGATGCCGGAGTTTCGGGGATTTTTTATCTTATCCGATTATGGCAAAGACAGCATCACTTCTGTTGGTAACAGTTCTCTTGTGGGCATGTGGCGCCGGAGGCGACGAACGTCGCTTTCGTGTTCATGACGGAAATGTATTAGGGATTGATTTTCAGAACACCATTCAAACCAGTGACAGTCTGAACGCTCTTTCCTTCGAATACATATACAACGGGGGCGGTATGGGTGTGGGCGATTTCGACAACGACGGATGGGAAGATATCTTTTTTGGAGGGAATCAGGTATCGAGCGAACTATACCTCAACAAAGGCAATCTGAAATTTGAAAAAGTTACCCAGGCTTCGGGTCTGAATACAGACCGGTGGATTACCGGTGTGTCAGTCATAGATATAAATCAGGACGGATGGCTCGACCTTTATCTATCGGTGGGCGGAATGACAACTTCCGAAAACCGGCGGAATTTACTTTTCATCAACCAGGGTGTGAAAGACGGTGTACCCGTCTTCAAGGAAATGGCGACTGACTTCGGGCTTGATGACGACAGCTACAGCACGATGGCCGCATTCTTCGATTATGACAAAGACGGCGACCCCGATATGTATTTGCTGAACAACTGGTTGGAACGTTTCAACCGGAATAACATCCGACCAAGAAGAGTTAACGGAGAGGCTCAAAGCACTGACAAGTTATTCCGGAACAATGGCGATGGAACGTTTACCAATGTTTCTCAAGAAGCCGGAATACTAATTGAAGGTTATGGTCTCGGTGTTAACATCTGCGACATCAACAATGATTCGTGGCCCGACATCTACGTGGCTAATGATTTTCTCTCCAATGATATTTTCTGGATTAATCAGGGCAACGGCACTTTCACCAATCGAATCGGCGAATTCCTCAAACATCAAACACACAATGCAATGGGTGTCGACGTGGGGGATTTCAATAATGATGCGCTCGCCGATATTCTGGTCGTCGACATGCTACCGGAGGGCCACGCGCGGCAGAAAATGATGACATCGGGCCAAAACTACGATCATTTTCACATGTCGCTTGATGAAGGGTATGAGCCACAATATATGCGCAATACGCTTCAGTTGAACAGGGGTAACATCAACGATCAGATTCTCTTCAGCGAAATCGCCTTTCAGGCGGGTATTGCTCAAACTGACTGGAGTTGGACACCACTTTTTGTTGACTTCAACAACGATGGTTGGAAGGATATCTTCGTCGCAAATGGCTACCGGAAAGATGTAACCAACGTTGATTTCGTGTTCTTCGGCCTGAAAAACAACAGTCCATTCGGAACACCTCAGGCGAGAAAAGACATTACCAAAAATGAATTTGATAAGCTGGAAGACGTCAAACTTTCAAACCATTTCTTCATGAACACCGGTACGTTAGGTTTCGACGACAAAACGTCGGCGTGGGGCGCAGATATTCAAACGTTCTCGAACGGAGCAGTCTACGTCGACCTGGACAAAGACGGAGATATGGATCTCGTAACAAACAACATCGATCAGGAGGTGATTTTATACGAAAATCTGAGCACAACGAATGAAAGTAGTGGTACGAATTTCGTTCAATTACAATGTCAGGATACCGCGATGTTCAATCAAAAGATTTTTGTTTATGCCGGCGGGAAGACACAATACCAGGAGTACACTCCGTACCGTGGCTTCCAGTCTACCGTAACTTCAGTTCTCCATTTTGGAATCGCATCATCAACAATGGTTGATTCGATTCGCGTGGAGTATCCGGACAAAACTGAAGTTCGATTCAACAACATTGCTGCAAACACAACGATTGGTTTCCATAAGGGCCTTGCGGGTCCGGAAAGGCCAACGTCAAAACCGGTAGAACCACAGTTGGCATTCACCCAGGTTAACCCGGTTGACTACGTGCATACTGAACGCGCGCCGTCGGACATCAAAGAAACACGTACCCTACTCCAGGACATTTCGCGGAATGGGCCATGCTTCGCGAAGGCAGATATAAACGGAGACGGGCTGGATGATTTCTTTATTGGAGGGGAGCCAGGCATACCCGCGACGTTGTACCTTCAACATGAGGACGGAACATTCACGCGTAAACCCATAACCACGGATTCAACCCGTAAAGACGGTGGTGCCGTATTCTTTGATGCGGACAATGATGGTGATCAGGACTTATATCTGGCAATCGGTTCAATACCCCGAAACAGCAACCTCCCTCCGCACAAACTTTATCTGAACGACGGCCAGGGCAACTTTCAGGAATCGTCAAACATTCCGGAAATGAACACTCCTTCGATAAGTATCGCGGCAGGTGACTTTGACAATGACGGCGACCTGGATTTGTTTATCGGGGGACGTGTACTGAATGGAAAGTATCCTTTGCCTCCACGTAGCTATCTACTGCGAAACGACAACGGGGTTTTCACGGACGTAGCCATTTCGGTTAGCAAAGGACTTGCGTCACCCGGAATGGTTACATCTGCGATCTGGGTGGATGTGAACAACGACGGTAAAAAGGATCTCATGATGGCCGGCGAATGGATGCCGATCCGCGTCTTCATCAACAACGGCGACAGGTTTGAGGATAAATCAGATTCTTTCGGCCTTGCACGTACCAGTGGATGGTGGAATTGTTTGAAGGAGGTCGATCTTGACAATGACGGTTATCCCGAAATTCTGGCAGGAAACACCGGGGAGAATTCGTTCTTCAAACCAACGCCTGAACATCCGGTATATATTACCGCCAAAGACTTCGACAAGAACGAGTCAATTGACCCGGTTATTTCTTACTACAACCCGGTTGAAAAGGACCGGTTCATCGTTCACAATCGCCTCGTGTTGATCGACCAGATCCCGGCCATGAAAAAGCGCTTCGAAACGTTTACACACTATGCCAACACGCCGTTTGGCAAAAGCTTTACACCGGAGGAGTTGGAGGATGCGATTGAATCAGGCGTAGAAATGCTGTCTTCCGTAATGCTCGTGAACCAAAAAGGGAACGGATTTGCGATTAAGAAACTACCGGAAATAGTTCAGATATCGTCGGTGAACGACTTTCACGCCATTGATATGAATAACGACGGATTTCCTGATATCATATCCGGCGGAAATAACCATACACAGGAAACACTTTTCGGTCGATATGACGCAGGTATTGGCGACATCCTGATGAATGACACCAAAGGTAATCTCACTCCGGTTGATCCAGTTGCGACAAAGCTTGTTCTTGATAGTCATCTTCGTAAGATAGAAACGATTCGCACGGCGTCAGGCACGTTGCTTGTGATTGTTAACCACAATGGGCCGATGAAGTTTTACCGAGTAACCACCTCGCCGGTAAATTTGTAAGCTGATTTTGTTCAGGAAGTGCGAAGGTCGTTGACGCGCGACCATGATAGTAATCCGCTAACATATCGGCTAAGGGTTTCGAAACTGAGCTATTACTGCCTTTCGATAGGAGCGCTGCGCAATTCGCCGGTACCTGAACCGACGCTACCGTCGGCAGTTATTGCCTCCGCGCTTATCCTCCAGCTGGTAACGTCATCCGACATACGGAGCACTACGCTGGCTTTTCCATTTACATCCGTCTGTACGTTGGGATTCCAATACAGTAACGGTCTGAAATCAGGAACCTGCGGTGACGCGTCCTCGCCAAATTCCGGCGTGTAGTACTCCCGTGCGAATGAATATCCAATAAACTCAATTTTCTTCGCCTCTGAATTCTCGGCTAAGGAACGCTCAAAACCTGTGGTAAAAAATGCAACTACTCCATGTTCACCTACAGTACCGAAATCCTGATAGACCGCCGGGGGACGTGACACTGTTACCATTCGGATATTGTCAGGATGCAGTTCGATAACAACATTGGCATCTTCCACCGGTACGCCATCAACCAAATACAACGGCTCCCGTTTGAAATACATCTTTGAAACATAGTCAAGCACTCTTACTTTGAACCGACCCTTTTTCTTGCGAACCAAAACACCCGGCACAATTTCACGAATCAATTCCTCAGTTGAAGTGAATGGAATGTAATCTTCCAGGTGCACGATGTTATCGGCATGATAGCTGACGGTCACTTTTCGCTTTTTACGGCCACGATAGTCCTCGGTACGAACAAATGTCGTTGGTCTCGTAATTCTTTCAATAGTTTCGTCAAAGGTAGATTTCACCATAAACAAGCGTCGACCTTTATCCCCTTGATCAGCAAGAAGTGTCAGCGGTTGCGAATTAGTAATGATCTTCTGAGGCTCGTCACTCTTTTCCATCACCACATCCAGCTCGCGCTCGACCTGCCCCAAGCCTCGCGGAGTCAGGTACAACGTTTTCGTCCCGTAGATATCCAGATCGGAAAAAACGAAAGTTCCGTCTGAGTCAGTGATTTCGAACAAGTACCTGGGATTTTCGCCGGAGATCGTAAGCGTAATTGATGTACCTGGAATCGGATCACGCGATATTTTGTCAACAACTTTCCCACGAATTTCGAGCCCCGTCTCCTGAGCATAAGGGCGTCTATGATGATAATTAGAGGACACGTCTTTTCCCTCCAACAAATTAGCCCACGTGAAGCGGGCCCAGCCCCGAGTCAGCAGCACGACGTTTGGATCGGTTCCTCCGATCGGATAGCTATTCGGCAGACACTCTGAATCAATATTAAGATATGTGTCCGCCAGGTGCAATGGTCCCTCAGTTTCATAATAGTTCAAATCCGTTATCCCCAGTGCGAAATCAGTTCTTACCGGCATCCCCTGTTCATCATTAACCGTGATATCCAACCGTACGTTATCCCGCGGACGGTATACCTCCTTGTCCGGAACAATAGTAAAGTTTACTCTTGGGCCATCTCCCATGAAGAAAAGTCTTTCAAGAATGGGAATGCCCTCGCGGGAAAAGAGTACGATTTGATGAAGACCCGTCGTCATCGAATCACTGGGAATTGACAGGTTAAGGCCTGAGGGCGCGAGCATATGCTTTCGAAGATATGTTATCACGCCCCTGGATTGCACCGCCACGTATATCGGTAACGTTGCATCACTCTCGTCTAGTTGCTTTGATCTGTTGATTCGAAGCTGAATCCCGTTATCATCAATCACTTTGAGCACCACACCTTCTGAAAGATGTTTTGGCAACGCAAACGGGCCAACCACGCCATTATTGATATTCGTATAGGCAGCGTATTTTTCATTTTTCTTTGGCGTAAAGGGAACAACACCGTACCCCCATTCATCGGTACCGAAAAGTGCTACGACGCTGTCACTTTCGTTCCGAATTTCTCCTGAACACATAACGCCTTTCCCTCCGCTGGATGCATATACGCCAACCATCGACTCAAGGCTATCAACCAGGTATCCGCCTTCGGGGAAAAACCGGATACTTACTTCGGAAGGTTGTTTTTCAAGCAACTTGTCGGGCTCCTCTATTCCAGAATTTTGATAGATTCGCAGCGGCATGCTGAATGGCGAACCATAGTAACCACCCGCCAGAAGTTTCGTATACGCGCGCAGGGTAAAGCTTCCGGTACCCGTCCCGGTGGGAATAGCAATATTGCCAGAACATGTACCGTTTTCGAACTTGAGCTTCTGATTTACAATAGGCTCATTATTTGAATTGGCAATCTCAATGTATCCGACAGCATCCTCCGTTGATCGCCGGTGGTCAATGGCATCAACCAGGTATGCTTTGAAGTAGATCACTTCCCCAGCGCTATAGAATGATCTGTTATCGGTTTGGATATACAGCTTTTGTTCGAAGGTATATGCTTGTTCAAGCGCGTCTCTTATCCGGTCGGCGACCCGATCCTGGGAATACAATGTTGTTGCAATCCCCGTGATAATCAGACCTACCAGAACAACTCGATTAACCATAATAACATTATTGGAATTCTCTCGGAACTACTTCGGTACTTTCAGGATAAATGCTTAAGCAGTTACCGATGGGTACTGGATTGCCTATAACCTGAGGGAAATCAGTACGTTTTAACATCAACGTCTCCGTATGGACCGCCGAAACGCCAAAATATCCAAGCGCAACTTTCTCAGAACCATCAATGCTGGAAATGTTTCCCCGAATATTTAATGGTGGCGGATCAAAGATAGTACCCTGAGATTCGACTTGCGTTTTTAACTGGTTCCAAAACGTGTATGCCGACGGGGTAAGTGACGCGGCCTGAACCCTGATAAGCATCCTGCCCTTGCGCAAACCGCCTACCGGGAAAAGCGGAAATCTTTGTATAGTATTTCCATTGAAATGAAAATCATCAAACAAAAAAATACCCCGGTCGAAAGTATCATAACGTTGGTAACAGATGTAGCAACAGGGAGGGGGTGGATTAAGATCGGTAGGCATTTGCGTGAACAATTCCTCAATACCTCCGACACTTTTGAAACGGATATAGTCACCCCGTTGCGGCAAGTCGGTGAAGTCGATATAAACACGAAACCCATTCCGTTCAGTTCTTATACCATCGGCCACATCAACGTCAACAAAGTGTTCAGCATACATTTTCTCGATAGGCGGCAATGGGCGCATCTCTTCCCGGGAAGATTGATAGAATTCACCATTAGACCGTTGGACCTCCAAAACGTACACCTGTCCGACTACTCCAGGGCCTGGCCAGTTCTCATAAATTCCAGGTGAAGTTTCGATGAGATCAATTCTTGCCCCGGATTCGATTCTGATAATTACCCTGGCGTCGGTTTCGGGCACTGTAAACACATCACCGATGCCGGTTGTTGATGATAATTTGATCGTCCATGGGCCTCTTTGATTAGTAATCAAACCCTCAACCACCAGAATCCGGTCATATTCTGAAGTCTCAGGATCAATCGCATCAATACAGGCACTTAGTAAGATAATGCAAACTATAGATATTCGTCGCTGCATACGTTACGCTTTGTATGATATAGTACCGGTGCAAAATTCGAGGCCCATTATTAAAAGATCAAAACCGAAAATTATAACTAAAAGACGGAAAGATGGTTCCCAAAATCGACAGCTGATACGCCTGCAAGTGTGGGCCTCGTGGCCGAAAGAATACCGAATAAGCATTGCGTCTGGCCAGCAGGTTGTATATGGATATGTGGTACGACCCATGCCATCTCTTCTGCCGTCTTTGACTTCCCTCAATTGAAAGAGATACATCCAATCTGTAGTAATCCGGTATACGGTGCTGATTTCGTCCGGCGTACTGAACAAGAGGATAACCCTCGAAACTATATTGCGACTCCGGATAAGTCACTGGTCTCCCGGTATTATAAGTGAAATTAGACGACAGGTTGACCCGTCTGTTGAGATCGAATGCTACCACGGCCGTAAAATTATGTGGCCTGTCATAGTTCGAAGGGAAATATCGTCCCCCGTTTATCTGCGTTTCCTCGAATACACCATCCACCCTGCGTTCTGTGCGTGAATACGTGTAACTCGCCCAGCCCGTAAACGTGCCCCTCTTCTTATTTGCCGCAACCTCCACCCCATACGCGCGACCGCGTCCGGCGAGGAGCTCAGTTTCAAGACGGGGCTGCAAAAGTAATTCTGCCCCCTCCTTATAATCAATAAGATTCTCAATCGACTTATAATAAAGCTCAGCAGACGTTTCGATGGTGTTATTGCGTACATTCCGGAAGTATCCCAGGGAGATCTGATCCCCTCGCATCGGCTTCACGTGCTCACCACTGGTGGTCCAGATATCGATGGGTGTGATTGCTGCCGTATTTGAAACAGCGTGAACGTACTGATACATTCGTTGTGCACCGAACTTGACTGATGAATTTGGACTAAGCATATACTTCAATGAAATTCTCGGTTCCCAACCATGGTATTGTTGAACCACATCGCTTCTCGAATAACTGACCGAGTCGATAATGCTGCTGAGGTTTCTTGGAAGTCCTTCTTCATAAACATACACATTCCCCGGACCTAACGATTGAAACAATGAATACCGGACACCGTATGAAACGGAAAAGGCATCTGACACTGACCATTCGTGGTTAACGTACAGGGAATGTTCAAGAGCGCGCTCGGGATTTACAGAAAAGGAATTTATGCTACTGGAGGAAGAGGTCGGAGTCAGTTCCGCAGATTGGATGCGGTAAGCATTACTTTGGACCCCGAATTCGAACTTGCTATTCTCCGCATGGTCATAAAAAAAGTCAGTCTGAACGGACCTGTAGTCGATCCGGCTTTTCATAAGAAATTCGAGACTCCGGGCATTCCCTTCAACCTCATAGCCATACCGGCTGAACGCAGCCGAAAAATTGGCGAAAAGTTTATCATTAAAGACGCGAGCCCACTTCGCGGTGATACTCTGGTTTCCCCAGGAAAAAGTCGTATCCGCGCTGAATTGAAAACCATCTCGGCTCATGTATCCGCCGACTTGCAATGTATTTCGTTCATCGACATTATGAGTCAGTTTCAGATTGAAATCATAAAAATCGGCTCTGCTCTTCCTGAGTCGCTTATCCGGTAAGTGCCGTAATATCCAGTTCGAATAAGATGTTCTGCCGGAAGCAACGAAAGAGGCTTTGTCTTTGTGGATTGGCCCTTCGATCGCCAGGTTAGCAGAAATAGGACCAATTCCACCGCTGCCGCGATGCGAACTCATATTGCCGATCTTCGATTGGATATCCATCACTGACGAAATGCGGCCTCCGTACCTTGCTGGTATTCCACCCCGAAACAGAGTTGCGTCTTTGATGATATTTCCATTGAAAGCAGAAAAGAACCCAAACAAATGCGACGGGTTAAAGATCGGAGCGTTATCGAATAGAATAAGGTTTTGATCGGCATTTCCACCGCGAACATTAAATCCGGATGCCGCCTCTCCAACGGTACTGACACCCGGCAAAAGCAACACATTTCTCATAACGTCAACTTCGCCAAGAAAACGCGGCGATGTCCTAAGGGTTTTAACATCTAAAGTGTTCCTTCCCATCTGCATACCGGACACGTTGACATCATGCGCGTACTCGTTTATCGTGATTTCATTAAGTTGATGTGACTTCTCAAACAAGTCTACCTCGAGAGTCGTTCGACCCCGTACATTCACGCGTCTTTTCTCGGTAAGGTAGTTCACATAGGCTATACTCACCGTATACTGGCCTGCCGGTAGTGTTAGTGAGAAGTATCCCGTGTTGTTGGAAGCCGTTCCCAATTTCAACTCTTCAATAAACACGGTGGCTCCAACCATTTTATCCCCCGTGCTACCATCCGCCACGAATCCGTTAAGGACCGCAGTTGGTGCAGATCCATTGGAATGCAAAGAGGACACAGAACCAAAAGCATCCCTGATTATCACAAGATATCTGCCGTAAATAATCGCTGAGAAACCTGTCCCTGTCAGTGCATCATTGATCACATTGATCAAGAGCTCGTTGTTGTAGCCGCCATCTATAAAAAATTCCTGCAGTAAGTCTGAGGGAAAGAATATTCGCACGTGGTGTTGCTCCTGCACTTCTGCAAGGAATTCATTCAGTAGTCTATTTTCGAATTTACCCGATATCCGTATTGACGTGACATCCTGAGAAGAAAGGGAAAATGAAAGAAGACACAAACAAATTGATAACAAGGATCGAATCATATGACCAAATAAGGACCCGTTACCAATACTGAGAAGTATTAAATTAAAAGGAAGCAAGTCAATCCGGTAAGAAAGGCGTTAATGCCTTCCTTACCTGGTTGAAAAATAAAACTCAATATCCGGGATTATTTTCCGTGATCGCGGAATTCCGGTCTATCTCAGACTGAGGAATTGGCAATAGAAGGTGCCGCGGATATTCAAACTGGAATGTACCTTCTAAATCAGTGCTGAAGTGTTCTGGTCCCCCTCCCCAACCACTAAGGTTTTTGTAACCGCGCGCGTCCCAACGCTTGAGATCGAACCAGCGTACTTGTTCCTCGCCGAGGAGTTCAATCGCGCGTTCATCTTCGATCCATTGCATAATTACATCGGCGTTGGATTCCGCCAGACTTCGGTCGTCGGGAGCGTTTGGCAGGCCCGCATCATTTGCCCAGGTGCGGGCGCGGCTTCTGACTTCATTAATAAGGCCAATTGCCTCTGCCTTATTTCCGCCTGAAAGTAGTATCGCTTCAGCCGCCAACAATTTTGATTCACCATAACGAAGTATTCGGTTATTGTTTAGTGATCCTGCCGTTCCGGACTGAACGTCAAGTTCTTCATGACCATACTTCGTGAAGTTTCTATTGTCTTCCATGAAGAAATCTACCCGAGGATCTGTACCATAGAGGCCGGCAAACTTTTCAGTCACTTTCCAATTAGTACCGCGGAGGTTGTCGCGCTGGCCATTGCTTACAATAGTATAAAAACCCCAGTAAGCGGACATTACTTCCACGCCTCGCCATGGTCCATCGTTCTGAAGCCATACATTGTCCGTGCCGGGAGCGCTGGATGCCTGGAACTCGAACAGTGATTCTGAATTGTTCTCCGTGTGTCCCGAAAAATTATCCGTGTAGTTGGCTGTGAGGGATGCATCTATTCGGTTATAGGCCTCAATGGCTGCAGAATAGTCAGCTGCACTTCCCGCATAGTCGCCACGAAAAACGAGGGCCTTTAGCAAAAGACCGTTTGCAGCATTCTTTGTCACGCGGCCCCGGGATTCTTCACTCCAGGAAGTAGGAAGCAACGGTTCGGCTGTCTGAAGATCAGTAATTGCCTGATCGAGCAATTGCGTTCCTGAGGTTCGAGGCTGGTTCATGGTGCTTGTCGTAAGGCGCTCCGTTATCAGGGGGGCGGTTCCGAACATGTTGAAAAGTTTAAAGTATGCCAGAGCACGCAAGAACAACGCTTCCCCCTTCACAAGTGGGAGAAACGAAGGATCCGGGAACTCAGTTGGATTAGCTGCATCTACTTTTTCAATTACAACATTAACCCGCTGAATCAACTGGTATGTCGACGTGTAGAAATACGTTACATAACCGTTTGTTGAATTCAGGTTGTTGAATTGCTCCCATGTCTGAAATGCCTGATCCTCGGTAATATCATCACCAGGGAGAAATAACATAGGGTGGATAAAGTCCTGACCTCTGAACCAATACCAATCCGTCATTTTGGAATAGCCATGGAACAGGGCCTGTTCAAAATCACTGCGGTCTTTGAAGTAGTCTAGTTCTGTAAGAGCAATACTCGGAGTATCCAATCGTGTTATATCACATGCAGTGACTGATATAAGTATCGCAAATACTGTCGCCAAGTAATATTTTATGACTTTCATATTGAAATATTTTTCGTCGATGATTTAGAGTGAAGCATTAAGTCCGACAAACCAACTGCGCGGGAGCGGATAGTCATCGTTTACCGGATCAAGTCCTGACCAACGCGTAATCAGCATATTGTTCTGACCGCCAACGTACACTCTGAATCGTGTTACAGTGCCCCGGGTTTTTTCAAGAATCGTTGAGGGGATTGTGTATCCAAGCTGCCATGTGTTAAGTCTGAAAAATCCGGCTCTCTCAACCCATCTGCTTGAGAATCGGTTGTTGTCTGCAGGGTCCTGAAATACGGCTCGTGGCATCGTCGATGAGGGATTCTCCGGTGTCCAGCGCCCTGATGTGGTAGTTGAATAGTTTAGTCCACCTGCATTCATTGCTTCGAGCCGTTGGCGCAAAGCATTCACACGATCTACCTCGCCCTCGCCGTAGAAATTAATAGATACATCCAGTCCTTTAAATCCGGCGCTTAAGTTCAAGCCATACGTGTGACCAGGGATAGTGTTTCCGATTTCCGTTTGATCGTAAGTCGTAATTTGGCCATCGGGCGT
The DNA here is from genome assembly GCA_023417785.1 of Bacteroidota bacterium. Taxonomy (GTDB): domain Bacteria; phylum Bacteroidota; class Bacteroidia; order Cytophagales; family Cyclobacteriaceae; genus Ohtaekwangia. The sequence goes on along the minus strand of JAEZEH010000022.1, from coordinate 30,835 downwards.
GGTACTATAAAAACGCTCTTCGTCGGTTGGATTGCCATGCACGTCCAGAAAATACATATCTCCGGGGCGCACGAAATCACTATTTCCGCCGACAGTTCCATCAGGCGTAGCGGCGTAGTATGCATCTATCTCCGCCTGAGATTGGAAGATTCCTCCGAGGCGATAGCCCCAGATGTGTCCGATGGGACGTCCTACTTCGACGCGACCACGATCCGTAAACAGCGGTTGCTCGTCATACAGTTTTAACACGGTATTATTGAGGAAAGAAATATTTCCTGAAACGTTGTAGGTAACCGGACCGAGCTTGCCGTTGTAGCCAAGATCAAACTCAACGCCACGGTTACGCGCCGAACCTATATTTTGAACCGGGTTGTTCGATCCCACCGATAAAGGAATGTTAACAGCCTGAAGGATGTCGTCGGTAATCCGGTTGAAGTATTCCGCGGTGAAGCTGACTCTGTTGTTGAACAACAAAGCATCGAAGCCGATGTTTGAAGAGGTTACGACTTCCCACCGGAGATTAGGGTCAGGCAAGTCGGCCAGGACAACTGCCGTATTGTAGTTCCCTCTGGCATCGCCGTTGCCTGATCCGAATGAGTATGATCCGCTTCCAGAATTCACTTTCGACAAGTACGCAAACCTGCCCACGACGATCTCGTCATTTCCTACCTGCCCCCAGCTACCCCGGATTTTCAAGTCGTTGATGAACGGGGTGTTTTGCATAAAGCTCTCGCTGCTTATACGCCATGCTGCTGAAACCGAAGGGAAGAACCCCCATCGGTTTTCTTCGGGAAATCCGTTGCTTCCATCTCTCCTACCGGAGAAATTAAGATAATACTTACTATCAAAGACATAGTCAAAACGCCCAAAGTAACTATACCAAAAGTACTCGGAACGGCCCGAGAAGCCGCCGCGAAGCGCGGGTTGTCCATTAGGAACACTCCAGCGAGCAGGATCTCTGGACGTGACTTCTCTTGTGCTCAAATCCTCATTCCACTGCTTCCTGAATTGGTCCTGTGCTCCAAGCATCAAGGTTACGCGATGTTTATTGAACTGCCTGTCATACGTACCGATCAAGTCCAGCTGATAATTGAAAAATTTGTTTGTTCTAAGTCCATAATCACCAAAGGAATTCCGGGGGTAGGGATTATCGCCTGCATATGGATCGGATGGATTCGGCCGGAATTGACGGTCGGCAACGTCGCCGAAGGTTGTTCGCTGTTGATAGATATAATCCATCGAAAGCCCACCCCTGATTTTAAGTCCTTCAAGCGGTGTTATTTCAATGTAGCCTTGTCCCATATTCCTGAGTACATTGAAGGCATTGTGGTTGAGACTCTGGATTGCTAATGAATTGAGGCGTGATTGCGCACCGTAGTTTCTTCGTTGTTCCCATTCGCCCGCGTCATTATACAGCGTTGATGTGGGAGCAAAACCAAATTGATTTGACGGATCAAAAATTGGCTGATACGGTGGTGCTGATGCCGCCTCAATCATACGCATTGGTGAATTGTTCTGCGATTCCTGGTAGCTCAACTTATAGTTAATTCCCGCTTTAATAAATTTGTTAACGTCGGTATTTACATTCAACGCAAGCGTATAACGTTCAAGATCATTTCCGATCACCACACTTTCCTGATTGGTATATCCCAGTGATACAAAATAGTTCGCAGCCTCTCCGGCACCCGAAAGCTGAACGGAATGACTTTGATTAACGGCATTCTTGTTACGGATTGCATCCTGCCAATCGACGAAGTCGGTCGTTTCGCCGATATAGTATGGACTCGTTGGGTCGAGTTGTGGTGTAAAGTTGTTTGAACGTGCAATTGGGTTAGGCTCCTCTTGCCCATAGAAATTTCGCTCAAGCGAAACATTTGGATTAACGCTATTGGTATAGATTTCCCGGCTTAGCCCGATCATGTCGGTAGTAGAAAGCACATCCGACTTGGGAATGTTTTGAATGCCATACTGACTGTTTACTTCTATCACCGGCCTGCCCTTCTTCCCTCGTTTTGTGGTTATCAGAATTACGCCATTCGCAGCCCGGCTTCCATAAATTGCCGTTGCAGAGGCATCTTTCAAGACTGAAATCGATTCGATGTCATTAGGGTTGATGCTCGCCCAAAGATTAATATTGCCTATCAGGTCCTGGTTTCCTGCTTGCGGGGGTGAAATAATCTGTCCGTCGATTACATAAAGCGGCTGAGCCGTTCCATTCCAGGTACCTATCCCGCGGATGAAAATTGTTGGGGGATCGGAAGGATTACCACTTGTATTTATCACCCGGACTCCGGTTGACTTTCCCTGAAGAGCAAACTGTGGTGAAGCAAATGGAATGCTTGCAATGTCTTCACTCTTCACCGTGGATATCGATCCGGTGAGATCTTTTCGTTCTCTCTCACCGTATCCGATTACCACTACCTCCTCCAGTTCACTAACTGACGGACGCAATACAATATCAACGTTCGTCCTCTCACCAACGACCACTTCCTGCTGTTCAAAACCAATAAAAGAAAAAACAAGCACGTCGTTCCCGTTAACGGGAAGAGAAAATGACCCGTTACTATCGGAAACCGTTCCGCGAGACGTTCCTTTCACGACAATGGAAACTCCGGGTAAGGTTGTCCCGTCTGCTTCATCAGTCACCCTACCGGTAACTGTCCGCTGCTGCGCCTGCAAACTCAGCAGCATACACATGCAGCAAATGGTGAGTAAAAATTTTTTCATAAAGTCGATTTAGATTGGGTTGTTATTACTGGAATAAAAATGCCGAATATGTAAGCCCTTCACATCCTGCACTGACCTGCATCGTTAACACAACCGATTGTTGTCTTTGACTTTAGAGATATTTTTCATAATATCGTTTACGTATCATGCTCTCGCCGGCATGACAGTGCAGGACACCCAAACACCCAATCATATGTTTCAAGGATTCTTAACTATCGACGAAAACTCGAAGATCCCAAAGTACCAGCAGGTGGTTGACACCATCGTCTCGGACATCGAGATCGGCCTGGTAAAAGTAGGCGACAAAATTCCTTCAATCAACGAAACAAGCGAGGAGTATTATCTCTCACGCGATACCGTTGAGAAGGCATACAAGATTCTTCGCCGCAGAGGAATAATCACTGCTGTAAGAGGAAAAGGTTTCTATGTATCCAGCACATCCAGGAACGAAGGCAAACGGATACTTCTCGTTTTCAACAAACTCAGTGATCACAAAAAAACGATTTACAACTCTTTTGTAAAACAACTGGAAGCCACGGCCACGGTAGACCTCCAGATCCACCACTGCGACAGCAAAATGCTCGAGAAAATTATTATCGAAAGCCTTGGCAAGTATGACTACTATGTGATTATGCCGCATCTCATGGATGAAACAGAAAGCGTCCGCGCCGCACTTAATAAAATACCCAAAGACCGGCTACTGATGCTTAACAAAGATATCAGTGGAATGGTGGGCGAATACGCCTGCGTCTTTGAAGACTTTGAGTTGGATATCCATCAGGCCCTGTACACCGGGATCGAAAAAATCAGAAAGTACCGTAAGCTCTACCTCGTTTTCCCCAGCGAAAATTATTACTGCGAAGGTATCAAGTCAGGTTTTGTTAACTTCTGTGACGCGGAAGGCTTCGAATACGAAATTATTGAAAGCACCTGTAGCCATAAAGTTAGTCCTCACGAATTATATGTGGTGATTGAAGAAGCCGATCTGGTGGAAATCATAAAGAAAGCCGCAGCGAGAAATCTTAAACTTGGCAAGAACATCGGTGTAATAACTTATAACGATACGCCATTCAAGGAAATCCTTGCCGGTGGAATTACTGTCTTAAGCACCGACTTTGTGAAGATGGGTGAAACGATGGCAGAAATGATCAAGAACCACTCGCGCGAAAAAGTGAAGAACCCCTTCCGTCTCATCATGCGAAATTCAATCTGATCGGCAATCAATTACCAATAACAATAAAGGGAGCTCATCGCTCCCTTTATTGTTATTGTTTGAACTTGGTCGATTATTGACTGGCCCCAGGTGTCTGGTGGGAACACCCGGCAACACACCGATCATCGTGAGAAAGCCGTAGCCAACCCACCATCGACATTTAACATATTACCGGTAGACTTGTTTAACAAACCTCCAACGAAAACGAACACAGCATTGGCCACATCCGACGGGTAAAGAATTTCCTTCAAAAGTGTTCGATCAGCATAAAATCTGGGTAATTGTTCAACGGGAACACCATACGCATTCGCTCGATCCTTAGCCCATCCGCTCTTCCATATTTTTGAATCAGCAATAATGGCATCGGGGTTAACAGCGTTGACGCGAATTTTGGCATCGCCGAGCTCGGCGGCCATCAGACGGTTCATGTGAAGCTGCGCAGCTTTAGCTGAACCATAGGCTGCATTCTTCGGACCGGAAACCAAACCGTTCTTGCTGGCAATCGTCACGATATCTCCACCCATCCCCTGCTGTTTCATTACACGAACTGCGGCCTGCGAGACCAGGAACTGACCCTTCACCAGGATATCGTACAATGCATCCCACTCTTCTTCGGTATGTTCTGTAAAACTCCGGGAGATTGAAATACCTGCATTGTTCACAACGATGTCAATTCCCCCGAAAGCAAGATTTATTCTCTCGACGGCTTTTCGAATCGTCTCGGCCTGAGTGACGTCAATTTGTGTACTGATGTATTGATCGGATTTGTATTGCGATCTCATTTCCGTCTCTGCTTCGCGCAATCGTTCTTCATCATTGTCGCAGATAACGACTACCGCGCCTTCATGAATGAATTTTTCGGCAATAGATTTTCCTATACCACCGGCACTTCCTGTAATCAGCGCTATCTTTCCGGTAAGCGGCTTCTCGGGTGGCATCCGGCGAAGCTTGTCTTCTTCGAGCTGCCAGTACTCGATATTGAAAGCCTCTTGTAACGGAAGACTCACATACGAGGAGACCGCCTCCGAGCCTTTCATTACATTTATCGCATTGATGTAAAACTCAGAGGATACTCGTGCAGTCGGCTTGTCCTTCGCAAAGGTAAACATACCTACTCCGGGCCATAGAATTACAACGGGGTTGGGGTCGCGAACAGCAGGACTATCGGCATGCTTATGATTCTCGTAATACTCACGATACTGACGACGATAGTTTTCAAATTGCGGAATCAGCCGCTTCTTAATCTCATCCGGATTGTCGAATGAAACATCAGCAGGCAGGTCAAGTACCAATGGGCTGATTTTGGTTCGCAGGAAGTGGTCAGGGCAACTTGTTCCCATCGGAGCAAGTTTTTCAAGGTCATGGCTGTTGACAAATTCGAGTACGCGTTCATCATCGGTGAAGTGCCCAATCATGCGCCGTTCACTGGAACAAAGACCGCGTAGTACAGGAGCAACTGCGGCTGCTTTTGAATTTCGGATCTCGGGTTTCTCTGCCTCTATTTTTGCACCACCAAATACAGGCTGGCGCTTACCATAGTTGGCCTCCAGAAACGACGACGCGCGTTCAATTACTGAAAGGCTACTCATATAACACTCGTATGATGTCGGTCCCCACGTAAAGAGACCATGGCCACCTAACACTATCCCGGAAATATCTGGATTTTCCTGGATACAGCGTTCCAGCTTCAGACCAAGATCAAACCCGGGCCGTTGCCAGGGGATCCACGCAAGTGCGCCGTCAAAAAGATCTTTAACAATTTGTTCACCGTCGCGGGCTGCGGCAAGCGCGATGACAGCGTCGGGATGTAAATGGTCGATGTGTGTGAATGGAAGGAAAGCATGCAACGGAGTGTCTATCGACGGAGCCTTCGATTCTAGATCGTAAATACAATGATAGAACAGTCCAACCATTTCATCCTCGAACTCCAGACCGCGGTAGCGATTCTTAAGTGCGTGAAGTCTGTCAAGATACAATCCGGCCAGGCCTTTGCGTGTAAGGGTACCGATGTCACCGCCCGAGCCTTTTACCCACATCACGTCTTTCAATTCCCCGGTGAGGGGATCCTGTTCACGTGTCTTGCAACTCGTATTGCCACCTCCAAAATTGGTGATCCTCAGATCTGCCCCAAGGATATTGGAGCGGTAAATCAAAAGATCTATCTCATTGTCGATGCGTTCCGCCTTGCGATCATCCCACAGGTAGGATACGTGCTTGAATTCCTGGTTTAGGACCATACTTATACGTTCAGATTTAAAATTGCTGCGCCGCCCTCAAAAAACTGTCCTGCACTTTCTTGCAATGTGTACGAGCACACGTTTGACCCGGCGGCCATAAGATCTTCAAATTACTCCACTAATCCAAAGACATTAGCGGGTATGGCCAGCCCCATTTGTCAGCGGCATATCCTCCCTGCAAAGAGCCGCTCCTCTTTTTGCGGACAGCGGGGCAACAAAGACATCATTGCTCACGCGTCATCGTAAATTGAAGGACGTTTTTTAAATGGAGACAATTATCCTGTAGTGTCTCGGTACGATGTGCGACCGATCGGGTAGTAGATCATAGTCCGGATAAGAAAAGGGAATGCTGAGGTTGCATTCCCTATTGTTTTGCGACGCCACTACCATGGCGATGGATGTTGCCGGATTTCATCCTGCGTCAGCACGACGATGCGGTCATCGATGGTTAATGGGTCACCCCTGCCATCCTGATTGCTGACAGCGATGTAAATTTTCCCATCAGGGCCTTCCGCGACGTTTCTAAGTCGGCCGAAAGCCTGATAAAGATATCGCTCCACAGTATCTATCTGATTTGGATCAGATGCATTGAACACTGCGCGGTATAGCGCTTGTCCGCGCAATCCGGTGAAAAGCAATGAACCTTCCCATTCACCTTGTGTAACGAAGAATCCACCGGTTGGCGCCCACGTAGTTGTGTCGCCACTGTGATACGCCGGCGTAATCAAACCTTCCTGAACTTCATTTCCTCTGATAATTGGCCAGCCGTAGTTCCCTCCGGCCACAATGCGGTTGATTTCATCCAGACAGCATCCCTGATCCTCGGAAGGACCATGCTCTGTTGACCACAATGTGTTCGTCCCCGGTTGAAAAGCAATACCCTGTGGGTTGCGATGACCGAGAGAGAAAACATAGGATCCGGGAAACGGATTATCCGAAGGGACCTCCCCTTCAGCCGTCATGCGTAATATCTTTCCGTTCAGCGAGGCTGGGTCCTGGGCAAGCTCAGGCTGATAGATTTCACCGGCGGTTACATACAACATCCCGTCCGGACCAAACTCAAACGCCCCGATATTGTGGAGATGATTTCCCGGAATTCCGTCGATAAGCACTTTATCAAACACCGGCGAACCGTTGTCATTACGATACCGGACGATTTTGTTCACGAGACGAAGCGGAGACTGTTGAGCAGCATAAGTATATCCGAAGTAGACATAGCCGTTCTGCTCGTACGCAGGATCAATTTCGATCCCGAACAATCCCGACTCTCCCACTTCCTCAACCACTGAGTCAAGTTTCAGCCAGTTTTTCAGGTTACCGTTTTCAATGATCGAAATCGATCCGGGCCGTTGTGTCACGAACATAGATCCATCAGGAGCAAACGCCATTTCCCACGGCGTATCAATTTTCTCGACCCAGTTTCGGCCAATCCTATGGCGATCGGGCCCGTCGTCATCGTCATCATCTTCAAACCAGTCTTCACATGCGGTGAGACTAATCAATATGATACAAAAAGGGCCGACACCTTTCCAAAGGAACCGACCGAAATCCAATAAACTTTTCTTCATCTTGCTTCCATTTAGCTATCCGTTTCGCTTAACTAAATCCAAATGCCTGACGTGACTTATCCAGGCATTAAAGCAATCGCAACACACCACGTTACGGCTACTCGTCGAATACCTCAATTGATAGTATTACAAATCGGACAATCGCATCTCAGGGGATAACTCTCGAAGCGCCCGAGACTAACCGAACGAATTGGCGCCTCCTTATCCGACGTATATCAAAGAAACCATTGAAGTAGCCATTTATGCGATCGGGAAGTGTACGTCGCAGCCGGGGAAGTTGAAGAGGACCTTTACCTGAATGTCAGTATGACAATGGACGTCGCTCAGGATCGCGACACAGATTTCTTCAAGCTGAGATAATCAATGAAATACGTAAAACGCACAGAAACATTATTGGTCTGTGGAGCATGCATCGCCTGACGGTAACTGGAGAAATAATCCAGCGTGGCGTGATTTGTCAGCGATTGGATCGCGTCTTTCCATACCAGGTTTAAAAATGATCCCGGGGCCACCTGGAGGAAGTATACCACATCAATATTAACCGCATTGAAATTTGTATCATGAATATGTTCACCTGACTCGTCGATACCCGTGTATTCGCTGTCACCAAGTTCGCCGTTTCGACTGAGTTTATAAAAGGTATTATACTTCACTTTGCTCCAGTAGTGCCTTAGCCTGAAATTAAGCCCCATCTTGTTGTTGAAGGTGTAGTTGATTCCGGCGACGTTACTCGCAGTTCTGATGTTTCGCCTGCCAAAAATTATTTCATCTTCACCGTACTCTTCATTCTCCTGATTGGCCACATATCCGCGGCTTCCCAGATTGGCTTCGCCATTTACTTCGACATTTACCGAAAGCTTATTACTTACCCTGTAACGGAGAAAAAGTCCCATCCAGCCGGATTGCTGATCCCAATCTTCACGCAGCCATCGCCCACCGTAAAAATTGCCTTTGAGAGGCTTTCGTGAATCGCTTTCAAATGACAGGCTATAGCTTCGGGAAGTCGGCAGTGCGACGAAATAGCCATCGGTTCGCGGCTCAAAGTAGTCGAAGGATTGGACTGGTCTGAACCCGTAGCTAACGCTCATCGCCCAGAAATTCCGGAACTGTGCATAGCTACTGGCACTGATATCAAGCGCACTGAACTCGCGGGGCGAAAACAACTGATCATGAAAGAAAGACAGATACGTATTGAAGCGATTAAATATTCCCCTGGGTTTGAACACCGAATAGCGCATCCAACCGTAGTGGGATACTTCGTTAGGGGCCCTCAGGTAACCGAGGTCGTTGATCTGGTAATTCTTCGTCTCTACAGTTCGGTTAAGCCCGTATTGCCAGGTACCACTCACCTTGGCGGCTTCCAGCGTGTATTTGTAGCCCGTGTCGTCACCGTTGGTGTCAGTCGGGTTTCTTCGGGCTATATTACTTACGGATCCAAGCATACGTACGCGATACCGAAGCGTTCTGTCGTTCAGCAGAACAGATCCACCCGTCACATTCGCGTCGTCGCCTCCATTGGCACGCATCACGCTTGCGTTTGTGAAATTGAGATTGGAATTATTCTTCAGATTCTGATCAATCACCACTACGTTGAAATTGGTTACTGGGTCCACCTCAACCGTGCGTTCGGTTCCAAATTCAGTATGTCGAATCCGCGCATGCGTCTTGTTCGTGACTGCATTAAAGAATCCGAGGCCGAGGCCCTTTTTGTTCCGCCCTGAAATCTTGGTAGCATTCAGGAGATTGGCTGCCGTTGGGCGGCTGACGATTTCTTCCTTGTCCTCATCGAAGTCAATTTCTCCAAACGTCGCCCCTACACGCCGGGAATAAAACAAGTTTCCCTTGTTGAACAACTCGGTTCCTTCCGTGAAAAATTGCCGGTTTTCGTTGAAGCGTACTTCAAAAGCGGAGAGGTTTAGCACTACGTTGTCAGACTGGACCTGACTGAAGTCGGGTACCAGACTCATATCAAGCGTATAACTTTCGTTGATGCCGTACTTGACGTCCATCCCTCCCGTTAGTGAAAGGTCGGCCTCGCCCGATTCCTCGGCGTGGTTGTAGATTGACGTCACATAAGGCGAGAAAGACAGTCTCAACGGTGGTTGAATTTTTTCAATACCCAGCAGAACGCCAGACTGGTTCACTACTCCCTGTATTGAGTTATCGACTGGATTCCAATACGCCTCTTCCTGGTTGCGCCTGACACTTCGAAAGAAGTTCACACCCCATTCCTGGACATCCTGCCGGGGAAAACGAATAGCGTAGTATGGTATTTCCATTTCTACAGTCCAGCCTTCCTCATTCCTGCTAACGGCGCTGTTCCAAACGGCATCCCAGCTCGAATCCCAGAAATTTCCCGTAAGGTAATAGTCACTCTGAACCCCGGCGGCGGAGACGAAAAACGTAAAGGCACTGATACCGCTGTTGTATGGATCAAGTACGATTCCAAACCAATCTGCATTACGCCCCATGTCGTCGCGGCCTCCGAATTCATGTAATATTTTAGTGGGATTAGGGTCAAAAAGCCGCGCTGCTATGTATAAGGCTTTGTCAGTGTAAATTATTTGAACGGTTGTTTCAAATGGTGATGGCGTTCCATTGGCAGGTTGATACTGAATGAAGTGGTGGCGCTCCGTCTTTGTGTTCCATAGATTTTCGTCAAGAACCCCATCGATCTTAGGAGCGTGATCGACGCGAATTGCTTTTTGCACACGTTTGTTTTGGGGCTTATCGGACTGACTATAAGATGATGTACAAAGGATCGTAAATAAGACAAACAGAAAGTGCCTCATGCATCTAATAACGTGGTAATTCCACACCTAATCAACCGAATTTATCCAACGATTCTCAGGTAATCTTACGTCGTCAGGAATACGTGGTCGAAAGATTCGCAGAACGCAGGTAAGTTCGTCGAAGAAAGCGTTGGATAATCATGTGTACTTTACCGAAATCTCATTGGTCCGGTCGTCGTACTTGATTCCGTATTGGGCAAGCACTTCGTCTGGCACACCGTTCCATTGATTAGGCCTGTTACCGACGTAACCGAGATCAGCAAGACCAATCTTTGATGTAAAGAACCCTGTCGCGGTGAGGTCGCGCATGCGGTTGAAGAATGCGACTCCTTGCTGCATTTCCGGAGGAGCCGATGCGGGATACGCAATCTGATCAACCACTTCAACCTGCTGTTCATCGGAACAATCAACGAACGCTTTGCCATATTGCCGGAGACAATGCACGTCCAGCCACTTCAATCCACCGCGCATTGGAAGCTGATGGTACGGCATATCCTTAACGATGAAACTTATAAAATCCGGAACGCCGGCGTCGGATGCGCTTCCAGATACATCGTCAGCTGGAATAATGATATCAGCAAGCATGCGAATCGTTTTCATTTCATGCTCAGTGAAAAAATCCTTTTCATTATTAAGTTGCTCCTCACGTTCAACTTCATCGCGATAACGGTCGATGGAAAATTTGGGCGACTCAACCATCTTGGGTTCAGTCTTATCGTTACACGCCTGAAAAATAACACCGGCCCCCACGGCTCCGATGGTCATTGACTTGAGATACTTTCGTCTGTCCATAAGACTAGATGTTTTGCTTTTTCATTTCATCGATCATGTATTCGGATGCGCGCATGGAAAGCGCTAGGATGGTCCATGTAGGATTCTTATCCGCCTGTGAAACGAAAGCTCCGCCATCCATTACGAATAAATTTTTGCAATCATGTGCCTGATTGAATTTATTGAGAACCGATCTCTTTGGATTGTCACCCATTCTCGTGGTACCGACTTCATGAATAATCCGGCCCGGGGCAGCGAGTCCATAGTCGTTGGATGCGTCTCCTTTGGTGGACGTAATTACAGCACCCATCTTGTGAATGATCTCTTCAAAAGTATCCTGCATGTGTTTCGCCTGTTTCACTTCGTGGTCGCTCCACTTGTAGTGGAATCGAAGCGCGGGAATACCCCACTTGTCAACGGTGTCAGGATCAATCTCGCAGTAATTATCCTCGCGTGCCACTGCTTCGCCGCGGCCGGCCATCCCGAATGACGCTCCATAGAAATATCGATAGTCGTCCTTTAGTGAGGCGCCGTAGCCACCTGCAGGCTTCTGCTTGCCGTCGCGGGCGGGGAATTTGCCGTTTACATTTTGCATACCGAAGCCAAATCCATAGCCGGGCATTCCCATCCCGCCCCCGTATTCGATATGGTATCCGCGCGGAAAATCAAGTTTTTTGTTGTCAAGCCACCACGGTGTGTATACATGCATACCGCCGACACCGTCTTCGTTATAGCGTTTCCGTCCGGCAAGTTTCGGGAGGAAACCCGACATCGACGATCCCGTGGAATCGTGAAGGTACTTGCCCACCACATTGCTGGAGTTGGCCAGACCATTTGGATAGCGTGACGATTTCGAATTCAGAAGCAAGCGCGCCGATTCGCAGGCACTCGCGGCGAGTACAATCACCCGTGCACGAACAACATGCTCCTGAAGATCATCCTTATTGACATAGGACACACCAGTGGCCTTACCATTTTCGTCTGTCAGTACCTCACGCGCCATTGCATTGGGGATAACGTCGAGATTCCCGGTAGCAAGCGCTGGCTTAACCAGCACCGATGACGAAGAAAAGTCGCCATAAACGGTACAGCCACGGTTACATTGAGAGCAGTAGAAACACTGGCCACGATTGTGGATGGCCTTCGTGAGAATCGAAAGACGCGATGGAATCACAGGGATGCCAAGAGACGTCCCGGCTTCCTTAATAAACATTTCATGCAGCCTGGGTTTTGGCGGTGGAAGGAAGATACCATCGGGTTCATTGTGTATACCTTCAACGCTTCCGAATACCCCGATGAGTTGGTCTACCTTGTCGTACCACGGCTTCACGTCATCGTAACTGATAGGCCAGTCGTCGCCCAACCCATCGATGCTTCTTCGTTTGAAATCGTTCGGACCGAAACGCAGGGAGATGCGGCCCCAGTGATTGGTTCGTCCTCCAAGCATGCGCGAACGAAACCAATCGAACTTTGTTCCGCCCTTATGTGTATAGGGTTCACCGTCGATTTCCCAACCTCCATACGAGGCATCAAAATCACCAAATGGGCGATGCTTGGTGCTTGCTCCACGTCGTGGCGATTCGTAAGGCCACTTCAATTGTGTTACATTTTTCGCGGGGTCGTACATCGGACCGGCTTCAAGCATGACGACTTTAACACCCGCGTTCGCGAGTGTATAAGCACTCATACCGCCTGCAGCTCCGGATCCGATTATACAAACGTCATACGTATCTCGAGATTCTTTGATCTGAAATGATGCCATAATAGGGTAGTGCGGAATTTAGGTTTAATTACGCGACAATTTCCGGGAGCTGCAAATGCCGGCGACGGAAAAAATAATGTCTGGCTGACGCACACGAACACATCCTGCCGCGACGAAGCTATGGACCGCCTTCTAAAGATTTCCTTTGGCGACTTCCTTCGCTGCGAAATCCACCGCACGTGCCGCAAAAGCCATGTAGGTCAGCGACGGATTTTGTGTGGAGGTCGAAGTCATGCATGCACCATCCGTTACAAAAACATTCTTGCAATGATGAAGCTGATGCCACTTGTTCAGCAATGATGTTTTCGGGTCCTTACCCATCCGCACACCGCCCATTTCGTGAATGTCAAGGCCGGGAGCCTGTTTTGAATCACTCGTTCGGATGTCCTTGAATCCAGCCTTTTCAAACATCTCGGTAAGCTGTTCCGTAAAGTCAGCGATCATCTTTTCGTCGTTGTCGTCGTAGTCAACGGAAATCCGGAGCTTCGGCATCCCCCAGTCGTCCTTAGTTGAATCGAGGGCGACATAATTGGTTTCCTTCGGGATGGTCTCGCCCATAATGTGTCCGTTGATTCGCCATGGGCCCCACGTCGTTTTTGCCAGATTATCTTTTAAGGTAGTACCAACACCGTTACGGCCCTGTTCATCATACCGGCCTGCACCAATGCCTACGGCATACCCGCGGAGGAAATCCGTTTCCTGCTTGTGAAGATTTCTGAATCGTGGCATATACCCACTGGTGGGACGCTTTCCTTCGGTAATAAAATCCTCAAACCCTTCAACCACCGCATTGATACGCGCCCGATAAATATGGAATGCCACGTATTTGCCAAGCAAACTATTGTCGTTACCAATTCCATTGGGAAAACGGTTCGAAACTGAGTTAAGCAGAATCAAATTTGTATTCAGCGCCCCGGCATTAACAAAAATCAGCGGCGCATAATATTCAACAGTATCCTTTGTCAACGCATCGACCACACGCACGCCGCTGGCCTTACCTTTTTGTTCATCGTAAATAACCGAATGAACCACCGAATTAGGCCGAAGCGTGAGATTACCGGTCTTCATCGCCCAGGGTAGAGTCGACGAGTTGCTGCTAAAGTATCCGCCGAAGGGGCAACCACGCTGACAAATGGTTCGATTCTGACACTGGGCCCGCCCCTGCTGAATATGAATTTCATTGGGTTTGCTCAAGTGAGCACAACGCGCCACGATCACATGGCGATTTCCATAGTGTTTGGCCATCTGCTCCTTGAAATGCTTCTCCACGCAAGTAAGCTCGTATGGAGGAAGAAATTCACCATCGGGTAATTCCGCCAGCCCATCCATGTTTCCGGAAATCCCGGCGAACTTTTCCACGTAGCTGTACCACGGTGCCAGGTCAGCATAACGGATAGGCCAGTCGACGGCGAACCCATCGCGTGCCGGGCCGATGAAATCCAGATCACTCCACCGCTGTGTGTGGCGTGCCCATAGTAATGATTTTCCACCTACCTGGTAGCCACGGATCCAGTCAAACGGTTTTTCCTGGATATACGGATGTTCATTGTCCCGCACGAAGAAATGCATAGCGTCCTCGCGAAATGCATAGCAACGACTCACAACCGGATTCTCTTGCTGGATTTCATAAGGAACTTCAAGGCGATGCTTGAACTCCCAGGGCATCATGTTTGTCGTCGGATAGTCAATGTTGTGCTTAACGTCCTTGCCGCGTTCAAGAACCAGCGTTTTGAACCCTTTCTCCGTTAATTCCTTCGCTGCCCATCCGCCGCTGATTCCCGAGCCTACTACAATGGCATCGTAAGTATTTTCGCTTTTAGAACTGATATTAAGATTCGCCATCAGGACAGGTCATTTTGATTGTTCGAAAAAGGTTTACAGCCAAGGAAAACCGCTCCGGGTACGTGTTGATATGGCTTAACCTTCGTCAGAAAATGTTGTGATGAAAGATACCCCTGAATGATATAGCGTTTGCTCATTCCGTAGAAGGCGCGCACCGCATCGGGTAGTTCTGCCTTTTCATCCTGGAGTTTTTCAAGGGTATTCGTTCTTTCCTCGGCTGAACTTTTCATAAACGATTTCCCGGTGAGCCTTTTTGTTTCGTTATTGAAAGCACGCATGCCGGAAAGAAACCGTTCCTGCTCTTCCTTCGGATGGCAGTCGTCGACCATGATAAAAGTAAACAGATGCGCATCCACCTCTCTTGCGCCCGGCGTATCCGTTAAGGGCACCAGGGTACTGGCAATCGTTCCCAACAACTCCTCCTCATCGCCGCTAATGTTCAGGTTATTAAGTGCAACAGACAACTTTTTCTCGTCCTGGACACACGACGGCAAGATTACTGCAGCAGCCGAAGCAATTCCAAGATATTTTAGCGCGGAGCGGCGATCCATAGTATTTTTAGTTAAACAATCGGACAAACTACGAACTCAGGATCAGTGATCAAAGACTGAAGCCTGATGCTGTAATAAAATATCTTCGAAAGGTAAAAAAAATGAATTCTCAACGCTATTCGTAAACCCGTACATAATCTATTACGAATTCATGCGGAAATTTCGAGTCGTCGATACCTTGCTGACCGCCCCATCCGCCGCCAATCGCCAGGTTGAGAATGAGATAATGCGGCTTATCAAATGGCCATTCGGCATCTGTCGCGTTCTCTGGTTTCGTGTAAGTGAAATACTTTTGGTCATCGACAAAAAAGTCAATCTTGTCAGCTCTCCAGTCAATACTGTAGGTATGAAAGTCTTCCCAGGGTTTCTCGACGAGAATTGAATTGCCCTTATTCGTGTTTTTCACGTGATTGAAAGCCTCAGTGTGAATGTTACCATGGATTCTGAGTGAATCGAAACCTACATTCTCCATAATGTCAATTTCACCGCACTCCGGCCACCCGACCTCGCCGATGTTTTCGCCGAGCATCCAGATTGCGGGCCACGTACCTTTTCCTACGGGAAGTTTTGCCCGTACATCAAACCGGCCGTAACGAAAAGTCTTTTTTCCGAAAGTGATCAGACTCGCCGAAGAATACGCTGCCCTTCCCTCGTCGTCTTTCCGGGCTTCAATGGTCAAATGTCCGTTAGCCACCCGCGCATTCCGTTCGTCCTCGCGTGTGTAGAACTGCGCCTCATTGTTGCGCAGCATGCCCTCCTCGTAATTCCACTTCCCGGCATCAGGTAATCCGTCATAATCAAACTCATCGGACCACACGGGTTTGTTTTCTGACGTCTCTTCCGATTGGTTGTCTTGCCCCTTTTCCGGTTTGCCACAGCCCAGGATGGCAACACAGAAAGCCCATATTATAATCTTTTTCATAGCATTCTTATTTCCGCCTTGATTCCGATTCTTTCGCAGCCAGCAAATAGATCAGCGATGCCGTTCCGTCCATAGTTGGCTCGTTGGTGCTGTAATCTCCGTAGTCGTCATGATACACGGCTAGCCGCGACTGGAATGCAGCGTATTCATCTTCATCTACCAAAGTGACCCCGAGAAGGTTGTTGTAGATGTCGCCGTATACCGGTCCATCCACCAGCCCTCCGTCAAGTTGGTAGTCGTGCAGGATTGTAAACGATGAATGCGGGTCTACAGGCGTGTCACCCGACGAAGGCAAGCCGTAAACCATGCTGGTACCCCAGGGGTTGCATCCGAAAATCCAGTCAAAACAGGCCTGTTCCAGTTCTTTATAGGTATCGTCGCCACTCAGCTCACGATATAGATAACATTGAATTGCAAATGAAACCGTCAGGTTATTCGAACACCATATAAACGGTACACCGCGGTAGAAAGCGTTATCATTGGCTTTGTCCCAAACGCGATCAATCCCTTGCCGGTAATAGTCGATGAGTTCATCGCGATGGGTTTTCTTTGTGGCACGTGCGAGTTCGTAGTGTCCAAAATTATGAAACGGGTACCATTGGTAATGGCGCGCCGTATCTTTGCCCATCCAGGGCGTTACTTGCTCTTCTTCACTGTATCGTAATGCATCAACGAGATATCTTCCATCACGCGTGAGCTGATACAACGCAGCAGCACCTAGTTCCATGTCGTCAACCCAATTGTCTTCTTCATAGAAGTATGCAGCCTTATTTGGTGCAGTCTGGCTCACTCCCGGCTTTCGAAGTCCGAATGCGTAAGCTGAAGCTGCCTTCTCCTGAAGGGTTGCAACGAATGCTTTGTCGATACCTTTATAAACTCTGGCTCCCAATGCAAATGCGCTGGCAAACTTGCCGGCAGTCGATGAAGTACCTGTCGCTCTGTTTTTGTGCTTACCTAGACCCTGAACTTCACCTGAAACAAAATATACGGGCCTGCCTTTACCTGGTCCGAAGCCATAATTAACGCTATCTCTATTGGGCATACGAAATCCGGCATGATCCCTGTCATCGGCGATCTGATTGAACATCCAGTCCTCACGGGGATGCATTTTCAGCAGCCATCGCAGCCCCCATTCGGCTTCATCCAGCACATCGGCTTTGCCATTTTTTCCCTGGTCACCATTGCTTTGATGCTCGTCTCCAAATACTTTTCCAAAGTCACGGTACGCCGCCAGCAGATGGTAAGTAGCGTTCGCACTTGTCGTTGCATATTGTAAATAATCTGTGGCATCGTGCCAGCCACCCGAAACATCGACGAAAGTATGATCCGGCATTGGGCCATATACGGTATACCCGTCATGCCTATGACAGGAATCTTTGAGGAATGGGTTATATCCACTGCGCTGCTGACGCATATATCTCAAGGCAAAATCCGCTGTCCCCTTGTAGACATCCGGAGTGATTTCGAAATCCGGTGATCTGGCCGTGCCCGCCCGAAGATAGAATTTACCGTTTCTTTTAAATGCTGAAAAGTCTAACCGATAGCTGGACTGGAACGGCCCGTAGGCACCAAAGTTCCTGCCCGTCTTTGATTGAAAGACTGCCTCTCCGGTCACAGCGTCCACGAGTTCAAACGAAGACACTTCTTCACTGTTTTTCGCGCCATGGACAGCAACCTTCACCCCGGTAGTCGGGTAGCCAAGCTGATTGATTCTAATCCACGCATCCTGACTGCGTGTGATGTGCGCTGACACAAAAAGGCATAAGATGACTATCGATTCTTTCATGTATTCAATCCAAAGTACAAAATATCCGGGGACGAACAGCGCAAAAGTACACGAATGGCATTGGCATTGTCTGAGAGAATAGTCATCGTCATCGAAACGCGCACCTTACACACAACGAACGCTTTGAAACTTGTGCCCCGAACTTGAAACTTAACACAAAACCGGTAATTTCAGCAAAGAAAATAATCCCACGACGGCTTATGAATCGCAAGGAATTTATCAGATCATCGGCGTTGGCTGCCGCTTCTCTGGCCATCCAGCCAATTCATTTTACATCCGCCGCACCGCAGCAACAAAAAGTCCGGGCCGCACTCATAGGCGTCGGTCTCCGCGGACAACATCATCTTGACCTGCTGCTTCGACGGAATGACACCGAAGTCGTCGCAATTTGTGACATCGATCCACGTATGCTCGATATAAGCAAAGGGATTTTCCGAAAGAACAACAAGAAAGAAGCACAGGTCTTCACCGGTGATCCTTACGCCTGGAAAAAACTACTCGCGTTGAAGGGACTCGACACCATAATCATCTCCACTCCCTGGGAATGGCACAAAGAAATGATTATCGGTTCCCTTGAGGCTGGTGTGAAATGGGTGGCCACCGAAGTAATGCTGGGCATTACCCTCGAGGATCATTGGGAGGTGGTCAAGGCCGCTGAACAATATGACGGACATGTGATGATGCTCGAAAACGTCTGTTACCGCCGTGATGTAATGGCCGTACTGAACATGGTAAGACAAGGACTGTTCGGCGAACTCATCCACCTTCAGGGTGGATACCAGCATGACCTCCGCCAGGTGAAATTCAATGACGGAAACAGCCCATATGGCAACGGTTGTGAATTCGGCGAAAAAGGGTGGAGCGAAGCAAGATGGCGTACCCACCATTCTCTCCATCGCAACGGTGACCTTTACCCGACACATGGCATCGGTCCGATCGCGCACTATATTAATATCAATCGGGGGAACCGTTTTGTAAATCTCAGTTCATTTGCATCGAAGGCCCGAGGACTTCACAATCATATTGTAAAAACGTGCGGCCCCGAACATCCGAATGCCAAAGTAGAATTTAAACTTGGTGATGTGGTGACCACCAATATTTCCTGTGCCAATGGTGAAACGATTCTGTTACAGCACGACACCAACCTGCCACGTCCCTATTCCCTGGGCTTTCGCGTTCAGGGTACTGAAGGCCTGTGGATGGACGTCAACCAATCCGTTTACGTCGAAGGTAAATCACGATCCCATCAGTGGGATAGTCAGAAAGAA
Organism: Bacteroidota bacterium; assembly: GCA_023417785.1. Classification (GTDB taxonomy): domain Bacteria; phylum Bacteroidota; class Bacteroidia; order Cytophagales; family Cyclobacteriaceae; genus Ohtaekwangia. The sequence goes on along the minus strand of JAEZEH010000022.1, from coordinate 11,396 downwards.
TGGCTGGAACAATACGATCATCCTCTCTGGAAGAAATTCAGCCGCGACGCAGAAGGAGCCGGTCACGGAGGAATGGACTTCTTCGTGATCAACGCCCTTATTGAATCAATCAAGCGCCAGACCGCTCCGCCGATGGATGTCTACGACGCCGCTGCCTGGAGTGCGATAACTCCGCTAAGTGAGAAGTCCATCGAACTCGGAAACCAAACCATCGAATTCCCGGACTTCACCGGTGGCAAATGGATGTACCGGAAGCCGGTCTTCGCCCTGGACGATATGTATTAGATTTCTGTCTGATTGGCTAACCGGATTGCCGGCTAACTGGTCACTGGCCAACCGGCTACCCGGCCCACTAGCTACCGGCCCCCTCGCTCTCCAGCCTTATCACCATCCCTTCGTCGCCGCTTAGGCATATCGTTCCGCCTACACGCGTGCCCTCTAGTTCGGCCGATGTTGAAATAACAATTTCACCGGCGTACGTTGTTTTTTCCTGTCTGAGGAAACAGGGACGATGACTCATATTCAGTAGAATCAGAAAGCCCGGGCTTCCATCAACGATCCGAATATACGCCAGCATCTGATTGTCGGAAAATACCGGAAGATACTCCCCGATAGAAAGCGCAGGCTCTGACTGCCTCAGCCTGATCAACTTCCTGTAAAGCGAAATCATGGAGTTTGGATCGTCCTTTTGTACTTCGACATTCACCTGTCGGTACGTCCGGTCCACGCGAAGCCAGGGGCGTGATGTGGAAAAGCCAGCATGCTCATTGGAATCCCATTGCATTGGCGTTCGCGCGGGATCACGACTTAGGTTCTTATCCGGCATGTTCAACCCTTGCGGATCACATATTTCTTCGAATGGTATCGGCACATCCTTCATTCCCAGTTCCTCGCCGTAGTAAATCGTCGGAGTTCCTCTCAGCGTCAGCAGCATAATAGCCGCGATCCGTGCCTGCTCCGCACCTACCCTGCTGGCTACACGCGGCTGATCATGATTACCAGTCACCCAATTGGGCCAGCCATGCTCTGGTATGGCCTGTTCGTACTCCATTATCGCCAGCGAAATCTTGTTAGCATCCCACGGCATCGTCAGCAACTGAAAATTAAAAGGCAGGTGCGCACCTTTCTTGTCAGCACCATAGTACGCAACGAGCTTCTGGATGGGAAGGTAAATTTCGCCGATCATCATCCGCTCATCATACTCATCAAGAAGATGGCGCATCATGCGCACGATTTTGTGCACCTCGGGTTGATCGGTGGAATGCACCGGGAGCAACTGATCGTAGGTCGACATGTGATTTTCATAATTCGGATTCGGCGGATTGTCCTTGAACTCATCATCCTTGATCATGTGCCACATCACATCCACGCGGAATCCGTCAATACCGCGGTCAAGCCAGAAGCGCAACACCTTCATCATCGCACGCTGAACTTCCGGGTTTCGCCAGTTCAGGTCAGGTTGTTCTTTTAGAAAAGCATGATAATAATACTGTTGCGTCTTTTCATCCCACTCCCATCCCCGGCCACCAAAAGCTGCCAACCAATTGTTCGGCGGACCACCATCTTCGGCCGCGTCCCGCCAAATGTACCAATCGCGTTTAGGGTTGTCGCGCGACGATCTCGACTCGATAAACCACGGGTGCTGATCCGAAGTGTGATTAGGAACGAAATCAAGAATGAGCTTCATATCACGATCATGCGCCTCCTTCACAAGTCGGTCCACATCGTCAAGCGTCCCGAACAACGGATGCACCCCTTCGTAATCAGAAATATCATAGCCAAAGTCGGCCATTGGGGAAGGATAGATCGGCGAAATCCAGATTGCGTTAACACCAAGCCACTTCAAGTAATCCAGTCGACTTATTATCCCCGGCAAGTCGCCAATACCGTCATCGTCGCTGTCCTGAAAAGACCGCGGATAAATTTGATAGATAATGCCATATTGCCACCAAAGGTATTCATCGGACTTTTCTTTCATGTTGAAATGGTTTTGTAAATACCAGAGGTTAAAAAGAAGATGCCATTGAATAGTCGGCCGAAATAATGGCGATTCATTTTTTTCCCTGGGCGGCTGGCCTTGCAAAGCCACTGCAAATAAACTGGCTACGGTTCAGGCCACCCGGCTTTCCGCTTCAAGCCAGATGGATTCCGGATTTCAGGTTTCGGATTTCGGATTTAATACAGATGACGTAAAATGGTAGAACTGGCTCGAAAAAGATCCGGCGGAATGATTTGCTTTTCAAAAGATAGCCGAACTCAAACCGATTGGTTGCGTTTCGCTTTCCGCTGCAATCCGTGCCGCGGTTTTCCGGCCCTTTATGAGTTTCACGAGAAATCAAAAGCTGCGACTCCATCAGCGTGAGGGGTCCCATGGTGATGCTCAATGGATCAACTTCCGCAAACGCGAGCCTGCGATTCTCAAAAAAGCGCGATGCTGCTTATCGCAAGCGGACCTCGGGAATCGAGGAAGTTGATTCGTACGCGATTGGTTTCAGTTGCCCCAACAGGCAGGATACGCTTATATCCGACAGTGGTACCTTCCGCTATTTGTTTCCACGTTCCACCCTCCCACGCTTCTATGCTAAACTGTTTTACGCGTTGACCGAGCCGGATGTATTCCTGTATTACAACATAATTTATCCGTTGTTGCTCAGGTAAACGCAACTCAATTGTCCCGCTCAGCACGCCATCATCAGTAGCCCAATACGTATCATTGTCGCCATCAATTGTGTTCTCCGGAATAAAAGTCTTATCGTTCCCGCGATGGCTATTTGCCTCGACAGTCACTTCTCTGGTCAGGTCGTTACTGAACACTGAGTCCAGGATCATTCGAAACCCTTTTAAGGCATCAACGTCGATCTCGTGGATGACCCCGCGTTTGTCGGGCGGAACGTTTAACAGGAGCGTCGATCCGCGGCCAACCGAAGTAAGGTATATTTCAAACAACTGTTCAGGCGTCTTAACGAGTGAATCCTCATGAGCATGATAAAACCATCCCGGCCGGATCGACACATCCGTCTCGGCAGGTATCCAGTGTGTGCCACCTTCAGCTCCCTTGTTCAGCAAATTTTCAATACCAGGTTTACCAGCGTATAGCGTATCCGGTGTGATTGTATTCCAGTTTGTTTCTCCCGCAATGCCACGCTCATTACCGACCCAGCGCACCCCCGGACCTGCATCACTGAAGAAGATTACTTCTGGCTCCATTTCGCGAACCAGCTCAAGTGTGCCAGGCCATTCGTAGTACGTAGCGCCGTCAATCCGCCGGCGTTCATTCGCTCCACCGTAATAGCCATCGCCACCATTGGCTCCATCAAACCACATTTCGAATATAGGTCCGTAATTTTCGAACAATTCCTGCAACTGCGCCCGGTAATACTCGATATAGGTCGGCGTCCCGTAATCGGCGCGGTTGCGGTCCCAGGGTGAAAGATAAACCCCGAACTTAAGTCCGTGGCGTTTGCAGCTTTCCGACACTTCCTTCACCACGTCGCCCTGGTATGGGCTGTTCTTCACCGAATGCTCGGTGTGCTTCGACGGCCACAGGCAAAAACCATCGTGATGTTTTGTGGTGAGTATTACACCTTTGAAACCTGTCGCTCTTAATGTCGAAATCCACTGATCAACATCCAGACTCTGTGGATTGAATACCGCAGGGCTTTCGTCGCCATATCCCCACTCTTTGTCCGTGAATGTATTTGTCGTGAAGTGCACAAAGGCATTCATTTCCATTTCATGCCACGCAAGCTGCGCGTCGGACGGTACCGGGCCAACTGGTGCCGGAGGTGGAACTTCACTTTCAGAACAAGTCACTAAAACAAAAAAGAGAATAATAAACTGAAGGGTTGTTGTTTTCACGTTCTATTCGTTTTGAAATTCAGGATGGCCAAGATACTGTTTCGAAAACAGACGACCAACCTTATTCATTCTCCGGAATGATGAGCTTTCAGTCCGCCAGGTAGCCCTCAATTTCTTTCAGAATATGCTTCATAAAGCAACTTCTTCATTCCAGACGAAACAATCCGTCACCGGCTTGCGGAAACTTGGCAAGGTCTGGAGATCGAAACTTTACAACGGGAAATCCTTCACCCGCTCCCTGTTAATGGTGAGCATGGGAAGGTGATTCTGGGCGGCAATCTCCTGGGTAACGCTTTTTGAAAAAAGCTTCTCAAAGAAATCAAGCCGGTGGGTAAACATCGCCAGGATATGGGCTTTTGACCGTCTCACAAAGGTGGCGACCACAGGGGCAATATCGTCACCGTGAAGTACGTGGAAGTAGATGCTGGGATAATCTATATTTTTGATTTGCGCTTTGATCTGATCCTTATCCGGCTCCGGTTCGCCACTGGTAAGGACGTGGACCACATGAACGCTGGCGTCGAAGCTTCGTGCAAATTTGACCAGAAAGCTAAGCTCCCTGGTAAGATTGGACATATCGGTTGCATAGAAAATCTTCTCCAGTTGAAAGGTAGCCCCGGCCGGGACAGCAATTACCGGGACACTGCTATTGTTGATCACCGCATTGGTTACGCCGCCCATAAGAACCTGGCTCAACCCCGATTCCCCTTGCAATCCCATGACAATCAATCCTACATCGTTCTGAAGTACAAAATTGTCGATGACCTTATACAGCGGGTGCCCCATCCGATATTCATATCGGATTCTGAGGGAAGCCCCAACCTCCGCCCGTATTTCGTCCATCAGGTACGCGGCATCCTCCCGCGCAAGTTCCACAACCTCCTCCTCAAGCCGCGCTCTCTTCAGCAGCATTTCTGAGTTTGAAATGTCAATTACATGGAGAAGAATCAATTCCACATCCATCTTCAGTGCAAGCATCGCGGCGTAGGACAACGATGCGCGGGCAAGCTCTGAAAAATCGGTGGGGACAAGTATCTTTTTCATTTGACGGACTTTCTGCAATTTTAAAGTTTTCTAAATATAGTGCAATATTCCTATTGCCAAGGCAGCTTTAAAGGTCAATCGCGAATCAGCCTGCCGTTCAAATATAACCTTTTCCGGTGGTGTCGGAGTGCATCCGTTAACGAATTTCCATCAATTCAAATTAACACGAAGATCTGAAGGTAAAGATGACCGATCTCAAATCCAGCCAAGACCTTTGTCGGGCGCCGCTCCGCTTAGATTTTAAAACTGGGTTTGGTCGCGAGCAACCCGAAATTCATTCGATTGCGGAAGATCGACTGCCGAATGCATTGCACACCTCGTTTGAGTTGGTTTCATTACATTAAGCAGACGCGACTCGTTTTTTACCGTACACTTGCATTGAAAGAGTAGCCCACCCTATTGGTGGCAGACCATTCGACAATATTATTAACCTATTGAAACCATGAACTCTACATACATCTATTTTTCAATTTATTCAGGCCGCAAGAAACGGCCTGCGGCCAAGGACCGACAGCCCTAGCATATAAAATTTTTAGTCCTGAAGGTGAAGTAATACGCGCTTGCATTTTTCCGCCCTAATATCCTTCATCTCCACGCTCCTCACCGCAAAATGAACTGCAGGACAAGATCTTTTTGTTACTAAACTATAAATCAAAACGCGGCGCAGGCCGAAATACCATTCTATGGAAACAATGGCGATCTACAAAGCCACCCTAAAGCTTATAAAAGAAGGCAAAATCAGTTTTTTATCGATGGCTGAAATCGGATATCACGCACGTGTTTCTGCTTCAGCGGTTGAAACTCTTTTTGAAAACAGAGAACAACTTATAAACTCCCTGGGAGATCACACATTCGGAAAAATAAATGAGCTAATAGCGAGCATCACACAGGCGCCCGGAACATTTGAACAACGATATTTTAAACTTTGTAATGCTTTGATACAGCATTACCGAAGTAATCGTGATGTAATTTCATTCCTCGATCACTTCGGAAATTTCCCATTCAACGTTGACGGTGTCAAGAAACGTGAATCCCGGATGATCTCATTGATGATAGACTTCTTTTCGGAGTATCCGCTGATGGGTCAGACTCTTTCAGCTGCGACGGTGGCAAATCTGTTCCACGAGAACATCAAAATAATGGCGCGGTCAGAAAATGTGATATCAGAAAATGAAATCGCCGTTCTGGCCAGTATGTTCTTCAAGGCGATGGAACAACCCCAGTCGATCACAGTACAGCCATTGGAAGCGGCCTGAGTTTTTCGAATACACAAAAAAAATGGTAGATTAGTGGAACGTCATCCGCTTTGGCGAGATGGAAATCGTTCCACTATGCACACCACCTTTACCATCTCGCTGATTGTATTATTTTTTGGGCTTACGTCCTGTTCCACGAACCGCGATGTCAGTCAGGATGATCGTATCCCGGTTATCTTCGACACAGATGCGAATAATGAACTGGATGATCAACATGCCATGGCCTACCTGTTTTTTAATAGCTCGCATTTCAATGTGAAGGGCGTAACTGTAAATGCCACGCACAGCGGCGGAAACATTGACAACCAATACGCAGAAGCGAAGAGAATTATGATTCTGACGAAGGCCAACGACAAGGTTCCGCTGCTTAAAGGCGCCGACAAATCCTTTGTGGAGATCCGGGAGAGTGTGCGGCAATCCGGCTTTGATGGGAGCCCCGCGGTTGATTTCATTATCAAGGAAGCCAGGAAAGCATCTCCGGAGAAATTGATCATCCTGGCGGTTGGAAAATTAACCAATGTTGCACTGGCAGTTGAAAAAGCCCCATCTATTCAGGAAAACATTCGACTCGTCTGGCTCGGATCAAATTATCCCGATCCGGGCGAATACAATCAGGACAACGACACCGTGGCGATGAACTACCTTTTGAACCGCGACATTCCGTTCGAAATGGTAACGGTTCGGTATGGCAAACCGTCAGGTAGCGCAGCCGTTACCGCAACGCGCGCTGAAATTGAGGCCAGAATGCCAGGAGTTGGTCCCAGCGTTGATACACCTGTGGAAGGCCGCCATGGGGGAAAGTTCTCCAATTTCGGGGATTACTCGGTCAATCTCTTCGAACACATTGCTTATTATGATTCCACCCAGTCGCGAGCACTGTTCGACATGGTAGCCGTAGCAGTGGTGAAAACACCGGAATGGGGAGAACAGCATGAGATTCCTGCGCCCGTTTTGATCGACAACAAATGGGTGGAAAGGCCGGCGAATGCCCGGAAAATTACAATTTGGGAGAACTTCGATAAGAAACAGATCATGGACGACTTCTACTCAGCCATGAAGAAACCCGATCTTGTCGGAGCAAAATAATACTGAGCCCATCTTCTGTTTAAGATCCGCTTCTTCCCCGACGACGACCTAATGACACCGTCCAGGTGATCTTTGTCATCCATCTACCCGAAACTTAGTCTATCCCCATAGCCATCGTCATGGAAAAAATGGGCCGGAGCTATTTATTTGCTCCAAACAAAATCACCTATGTCTCTTACACTACGACTGAGCCTCACTTTAGTCACCGTTCTGTTTCTGGCGAGTCATGAGGTTGACGCACAAGGCTCTGAAGACTATGGAAAAGGGCTTAAAGTAAACTTTGGCGAAACGGATGAAAAGTTTATACGGCTGATTTTCTTCAACCAATTCTGGGCCGGGCCGATGGAAAACAATCCCGGAACGATCATCAACGGCGAAAAGGCCGATAACACTTTCAATTTTGGTGCACGGCGGATGCGAGTCATTGTCCATACACAGATCTCTCCGCGATATCTTATTGTAATGCATTTGGGTGTGAACAATCAGACTTTTGCATCTGGTGGCGCATCAGGCGCATCAGGCACAGGAGGCTATGGTGCCGCCAAGAAGCCACAGATCTTCTTCCATGATGTATACAACGAATATGCTATCATTCCCGCGATCGACCCGCTAACGGGCGATGCCAACACATTCAACCTTTATGCCGGCGCAGGCTTGCATTATTGGAACGGTGTGTCACGCCTTACATCGGGTAGTACACTGAACATGCTGATGATCGATGCGCCAGTCTTTAACTGGCCCAACGTGGATATTTCCGATCAGTTTGGACGACAGCTGGGTTTTTATATTAAGGGTGGTTTTGGTAAACTGAATTACCAGTTTCATACCAACAAACCATTTGTAACCAGCGCTATTCCGATCGACGGCGCGAATATTGCCGTGGATAACAACGGCGACCCAAATATCGCATATGGCGGATACGTTGACTACCACTTTCTCGATAAGGAATCCCAGGTTCTGCCTTTCCGAACCGGCACCTACATCGGCACAAAAAACATTTTCAACATAGGGGCAGGTTTTTACAGCAATAAGGACGGAACGAAAAGCTCGACGGAGCCGGGGCAGATCAGCAATCACGATATCCGACTGTTCGGAGCCGATGTCTTCGTCGATCGTCCTGTTGGCCACCCTGCCAGGAATATGGCTATTACCCTTTATGGTGTTTATTACGATTTTGACTTCGGTCCTGACTACTTACGTACTACCGGGATCTGTAACCCGGGAATCCACGATGTAAATTCGGCGGTTGATAATGTACTCGAGGGTCCCGGAAACGCCCGGATACTATTGGGCACAGGTCAGATAATGTACGCTCAGGCAGGCCTGCTGCTGCCCAAACTACCTCAAACAAAAATCCGTGTGCAGCCTGTCGGTGCCATTGCCTGGAAGCACCTCGATTATCTCCGTCAGCCAGGAACATTCTGGGACCTGGCAACGAATCTGTACCTCGATGGCCATCATGCAAAAGTTACTTTTCAATACTCATCGCGACCACTTTACGAACCTGAAACGAGGAAGGTGACAGACAGAAAAGGTGAGTACATAGTTCAACTGCAGGTATACTTATGACAAATCAAAACAGATGCATTTATCGGTTGGGTGCCGGATCCCAAAACAAACGATAAACACCTCATGGATACCAGCGTTGGTAACAATAAAAACAATTGTTCGACAGATAGCCCACCCGTGGCCACCAATACCCAACATCATAAGGTATAGCATTTTCATTTGGTGTGGTGAGCCCATTTAAAGATGAAAGCAGACCAAACGTCGTCACAAGAGGAAGCAAATTCCCCAGCAATAGAGCCCTATGCCCGGAACGGATCGACTGCTCAGGTATGGACCGATCGACTCTATGAACTATTTATGCAGGCGCCGGCAATGATCGCTGTGCTGAAAGGGCCTGACCACGTATTTGAACTGGCGAATCCCGGCTACATGCAGCTGGTGGGTATTAACCGTAACATCATCGGCAAACCGGCACGCCAGGCGTTGGCTGACATCGATGGGCAGGGTTTCTTCGAACTCCTGGACCAGGTGTATCGGACGGGAGAAGCTTACCGCGGTTACGAGCAACCACTGCGGCTCGACCGGAACCGCGATGGGCATCGTGAGGAAGTGTTTCTTAATTTCATATACCAGCCGATTCACGACGATGCAGGAGCTATTGATGGAATTTTTGTCCACGTGGTCGATGTGACAGAACAGGTGGAAAACCGGACCCGAATTGAAGAAAGTGAAACCAAATATCAGACTCTTTTCAATTCCGTTGATCAGGGTTTCTGTATCCTTGAAATGATTTTCGATTCAGATGGCGCACCGGTTGATTATCGTTTCCTGGAAACCAATCGCGTCTTCGATCAGCAGACTGGCCTGATCAATCCGGTTGGAAAAACGGCCCGTGAACTCGTGCCTGATCTTGAAGACCACTGGCCCAAAATCTATGGCAAGGTTTCGCTTACTGGCGAATCTCTGAAATTCATTGAAGGCTCGAAAGCCATGGGTAGATGGTTTGAAGTATTCGCTTTTCCTGTCGGTCGAAAACCCAGCAAGGTCGCGCTTCTTTTTACGGATATCACCAAACGCAAACAGGAAGATGACGTCCGAAAGAAGGTTATGGCCGAGCTTGAAGATCGCGTCGCCGAGCGCACAAAGGATCTCAACGCCGTCAATATCGCGTTGCAAAAATCCAATGAAGATCTGTTGCAGTTTGCACATGTGGCAAGTCACGACCTCAAGGAACCTGTCCGCAAAATCCAGACGTTCGCCGATTTGTTAAGGAAAGATAGCTCTACTTCCTTATCACCCCGCGGAAACATCTATCTGAACAAGATCCACCATGCAAGCCAGCGAATGGTAAGTATGATTGAAGGCGTCCTTCGTTACTCCTCCCTCGACTCATATGGACAGAGTAAGGAAGAAATACAACTGAATGAAATCCTTGCGGCGATTGAAAGCGATTTCGAGGTACTGATACGAAACAAGAAAGCAACGCTGAAGTACGATGCGTCATTCCCCGTGTTTGAGGGTGCACCGATTCTGGTGTTTCAGCTATTCTATAACCTTGTGAACAACGCATTAAAGTTTTCGCGCCCCGACGTGTCTCCGGAGATCCGTATAACCGGTAAAATCGAAACCATGAACGGGAAACAATACGCGGCAATCCTTGTCCGGGATAATGGCATTGGATTCGACGACGCATATGCCGACCGCATCTTCACCACTTTTACGAGGTTGCATTCCAAGGATGACTACGAAGGCACAGGACTTGGATTATCGCTTTGCAAAAAAATCGTCCATCGACACAGCGGGAAGATCACAGCTCTATCCGCGGTAAATGAGGGAGCTGCTTTTACAGTCTGGCTTCCGGTTGTTCAGGAAAAACAGCTGATATAAAAAGAGCACGCCCCTCCGGAGCGTGCATTCGTCTATCCATAAGAACCATTACCGATGAGTATGCATCAATTGGTCATCAACCTTAGCAAGTTCATTAGCATTCTGACGAAGAAAGTCAAGGTTACGCGCGGCAAATGCACGGATGTCGGCATCGTCCGCCTGGGATGACTTTTCTTCGTACAACTCCGTATGTTCTTCATTCACTTCTTCCATCGCGGAAATAAATTCTGAATCAAATTCAGCCTTCGCTGAGGATGCCAGACGATCAAGAATGATTCTGTGTTCGGATTTCAATTCAGCCGGAATTTTAATCTTCTTCTTGCGAGCGAGCTTGCTTATGGCTTTCTCCTTATCTTCAAACTCTTCCACTTTCTCTCTGGCAAGATCAACGAGCACGGAACTATAGCCTCGTTCCATGGCGAGTTCTGCGACCTGTTTTTCAAGCAAATTATAACTGGCAGCTTCAGTGAGGAAGTTGGCATCTTCCAGCTTAGAAATTTCTGAAATGTTCCTTCGATTCTTTTCCATAGCAGCCTGATACGTGAGATTGTTCGAGCAACCGATGGAGATTAATGCTATCAAAACGACTAACGCAACCGTTGGCCGTGTGTATTGTAATTGTTTGTCCATGATCTGAATGGTTAATTTCGTCACTCAGATTAGTAAAAAACCCATACCAGGCAGTTCACCGGGAGAAACTACCGCTTATACCCGAATTATGAAGGTAATCAACCCTTTGACAATCGGTAAGTCGGT
>JAEZEH010000121.1 GCA_023417785.1 Bacteroidota bacterium | reverse complement strand
GTAAACGCTCCCCAATAGTATGGCTCGGGATACTGCTCTTTCAATCTGGCTACAGCGTGCTGGAACGCAGTGTCGACTTTCTTTTCCTCAACCAGAGATGAATAAAAGTACTGCATAAACTTCTGCGCAGCGGCGTCGTCAACTTTCCAGAGCGACGATACAAGGTGCTTCACGCCAGCGCGCTGGAAAGCGCGACGGAGGCCATAGATGCCTTCACCGGGAACAACTTCTCCCAGACCGGTCTCGCACGCGGAAAGCACAACGAGGTCGGTTCCAAACAGATCCAGATTCTGAATCTCCGCTGCTGTGAGAACGCCTTCGCGGCGGAGGTGGTATCCATGCGCATCGTGAATCTGCGCGCCCGAAAGCAGCAGTGCAGAATGCGATAAGCTTGCGTATGGGGTGTAAGTGGTACCGGAGGATTGTTCGTCCAGCCAGTACCCGTGCGTCGCGAAATGAAGTACACTGGCCTTTCTGGTGTTGTAAATGTTTTTCTTAGTGACGTCGCTGCCCAGGTAGGTCTTAACACGGATACCTTTGTCTTTCAACAGCTTTCCGATGGTTTCAACTTCGGTACGTGTTCCGGGTAGCTCAGCAACCGGATCAGCAAGCATGCCTGTACGCCGCGATGTGCCAGCGAAGGCATTGCTCGTACCCGACTCTTCCATGGTGAACTTTGGAAATCCAAAGAATGCACCATCTTTCAAATCTAATTCTTCGGAGGTACCAACTGATGCGATGCTGGTAATATGATTGAATTCCACTTCGTCGTTCACATAAACCCCGGACGATGGGTTAACGATCGTTGCAGGGTTGAGCAGGTTGAACACGCCATCGGGCGCGAAGTGAATCCTCTTTACGGATGGACCGAGATGTCGCATCAGCGGCTCCAGAAACTGGCCGTAGGAAATGGTGTCGGTAATCTTGTTTTTAATTGAGTTTCGATAATAGTTGAAGTAACGGCCTTCCAGCAACTCTCCGGGAGTGTCCCATGATACGAGGTGTGGTGTCTCGCTTTCTTTGGTAACGATAAACGCAACGTACCGGATACCTGCGCCATAGTAGTGTTCATGGTTCACTTTTATCCGCATCATTTCGACCGCCACCTCCCCGGGGTTAAGCTGCGCCCTTAACTTTTCAAACTCGACGGGCCTTCCTTCCAGGAAATAAAGCGAATCGCGGGAGACACGCTGTAATTCTTTTTCAGTCTCAACCAGCGCAGCCTTCACTTTTTTTAAGTCTTCGGTGTTCACATCATCGGAAACGTAGACCTGGTTGAGCAACGCTTTGTATGCCTTCCATATTTCGAATTTTCCCTGGATGAAGGGATCCTTTGACTCGATGACATTGTACAACAGCCTGAAGTTCCCTCGCAGTATGAATGAATGATAAAACAACATTTGTTCGAACCCCGTCATTAGCGCCTCGTGCCGGACAGTCTCCGGCAGGCTTGCCGGCATTTCGAGCAGGAGATTGACGTACCGGCTGAATTCGTTCATGTGACCAGCGGTGTTAAAAAGCTGGGCTTCTTCATTGAATGAACCGCGGAACGCCGTGAGTTTAACATTTTCTACGGGAAAAAGTGACTGATAAACTGCGAAAGCATCTTCATATCGTTTATCACGCGCGAGAAAAAATGCAAGATCCTTTTGCAATTCCGACGCAGCAAAGTACTGATCCTGGGTCTGCAACATTTGTATCCGGGAAAGATAATATGTGTCGTAGCCAGGAATGGAAAAGATTCCGTACTTGAACGCTGTAGACTTATCGTTAACGAGCTCGTCGAACGCAAACCAGGAACCGCCATCCTTCGCCTCCGAAAACTTTTTGGCGAAGTCTTTACCTGTCGCCATGGCATTCGCATTGGGGGCTAGCCGTTGTTGAAATGCGGCGCTATTGAAAGCATAGCACGCTTCCACCGGACTATCAAGTTTCTCCGATCGTTGAATATGAAACGCATCGAGGGTGCGATACAATGAGTCGGCTTTTTCAAAGGCATGGAACGTTTCGAAAAAACCTGCTGACGCTTTGCGAAAATCGGTCAGGAAAATTTCCTCCCGCGAACGCGACAACATAGCAAGTTGATTATAGATCGAAATTCCCGCGTCGTAGTCCCCGATGACGGAATAAAAACGCAGGGCGGCGAGATAGAACTCCCACACATCACTGTCGTGGACCAGCGCGTCGGTCAGGTAGCCCGCGCGCGGGTATTTCTGCGTGAGCGGGGTGGCGAGTCGACCTATCCCGAGCGCACGGTCATACACCTGACGCACAATGGTGATGATCAGATCCGCTTCTTCAAATTCTGAGATCCTGAGATAATGGTCCACCGCGGGAGCCGATACGTCCCGCCACAAAACAGGATTGCGAATCGCGCCGTGACGGAACGGATCCCCGCCCTCTGTATTGAAATAGCCTGAACTCTCAACCGCGTTGGTGACATCGAGATCTTCCGGAAAGATACTCCGGTGCAATCTTGCATATGCGCTGTCCATAAGCGTTGCCATGTTCATTGCCTCGCCGAGCCTGAAGCCAATCTTTTCGAGATCAGCATATGCCCCAAACGTTGGATCGTTTTCTGCAATGTCGTAGTAAAGAGAATATAAAGCCGAGACAGTGTTGGGATGGACATACAACAATGAGCTGACCTCATTCCGGCCTACGTGCGCAAATGCCGAGTCTGCCGCTTCGAGGAAGGCAGCTGCGTCTGGTTTCGCGGCAGCAATCAGGACTTGTTCTATCAGATCATAAAAGGTGTCGGCAGCCTTTGACAAACTTTCCGTATCCATACCTTCCAGGCCGGCTGGATCAACTTTAAAGGTCCCGTACGTCAGCCAGGGATGATCTTTCCGACGGTGTGCGTTGACATCGGCCACATCGGTGACGACCTTAAGTGGTGTGCTGTAACGTTTGTTAAATTTGTTCCTGTACGCATTCGCGAAATAGGCTTCTTCAAGAGAAACAACGACAAATTGATATTCATCGAACGCGGGAACGGAAATCAAATCCTGCTGAAACCGCAAGACATTGCTGCCATCAGTTACAGTCTGATCCGGATAAAAAGTAGCCAGTTCAATGTGTTTACCGTTAAGCGACGTATCCGTACTCAAAAATACTTTCAGATAACCGTTGAGATTTCCCATTGCTTCGGCACAACACTTTGTATGAAGCTCGAGGCTGACGTCAAGTTTTGTATTGTGCTCGTATTCGGATGTTTTGAAGTGACTGATCGTCACGCTCTGCAGTGCAGTGGTGACGTCCATGACCATCACGGTGCGGGTAAGCGCCTCACAGGTTTTCTCAAACCCGGATTGTTCCGTCGTAAATGTACAGATAAGAAAATGGTTTCCGGCCGGAATGATTTCAGGGATGGTGTCTGTCCGGTATTGATAAAACGTTACCTCTACGGTTCTTGTCAGATACAGCTGATCCGATTTATCAAGATTCTTGTCCTTCGAAAGGTACACGGAGAACTGTCCGGCGAGTGTATTGATTTGGGAGAAACCGTCCGGAAAAAGGCCCCAGCTTAGCGAGAGCTCCTCACCTTTCTTAAGAACATAATTCGGATCGGTTGCATTTCCATCATAACCACTGCGCATTTCGAATCGCGTATTTTCCTGGGCATGAGCGGAATTTATTCCTGCCCAGATAATCACGAGAGCCAACGCGGTTAATACGCGCCCGCGACGTCGAAAGGTTAGTGGCATAATCTTCAAACATAAAAAAAAATCGCGTTGGAGCCAAAAGCCTTGCCGCGGGCCATTTTTCAGATTTTTCAAACGCTGCGGCATTTCATGGTGAGCAGAATAATTAATCCACCAAACGGGTGGGCGTATGTTTTTATATAAAACGAACCGAATTTTCATCTATGAAAACATACTTGCCATTCCTTGCCGCCGTATGCCTCCTGCTAGCATCAGGCTGCGGTGGAAATAACACAGATTCCAATGTACAGGCACCCGGTGAGGAGAAGTCCGCGAAAAGCCAGGTTCTTGACGCCGGTGCCGATTTATTGCAAAGCGCGGGGCCACTGAAAAAAATAAACGCATATCTCGACGGTTTCCATTTCTACAATGGTAACATTAATGCACAAATGGAGGCCCACCATTACGTATCCCAGCTGAACGAAGATGTGTATCAGGCCGTGATATATGATGGCAACGGCGGAGATGCAAAACTGATGGGTGTCGAATACATTATCACTGAACGGTTGTTTAAAACACTGGATGACGAAGAGAAAAAACTCTGGCACTCGCACCATTATGAGGTAAAGTCGGGAACACTGATAGCCCCAGGGTTGCCTGACATCGCAGAACGGGAACTAATGGAAAAGCTCGTTTCCACCTATGGAAAAACAATCCATACCTGGCATACAGACCAGGAGTTCGAGTTGCCGGTAGGATCTCCAATGATTATGATGGGTTTCACGAAAGATGGACAACTTGACCCGAAGTTGCTTCGCGATCGCGACGAACGATTTGACGTATCGGCCGCGGAAAAGAAAAAACAACGTGAAGACATTCCGATGCCAGCTGTAGATCCACTTGCAAACGCCTGGGAAAAAGGCGAGATACGCCAGTTTATAATAACCGACAAGGCCGATAGCGCTCGCCACAGACACTGATTGGTCGGTAATCAACTCATGATTAACGGTTATTCAACCTTCATCGGTTTTGTCTTTTCCGATATTCCGTTTTCGTTGAATGCTTCGATGGTGAAATAATACGACTGGTCTACTGTGAGGCTTTTAAACAGAAGCGAAGTGTCGCCATAAACCAGCCACGAACTGTATAGCTTATCCGGAGCGATTCCCCACCGAATATTGTATCCCTGACTACCAGGCACCGCGTTCCATCTTAGCTGGGCATCACGCCGGTCACTCTTACGGGTTACAGTGAAACCCTTTACGGTTGCAGGGAGTTTACCGTTACCTTTGCCGAAGACCCGGAAGTCGGAAATAGCAAGATTGGAAGTGGGTACGTGAATGTTTCGATAACGCACATAACGAACATTCCTGGGGGAAGCCAGCTCAACATAGTCATTTGGAACATCTTTATAACTGTTTCCTCTGTCAACCAGCACCGCCCAGTTGTTGCGGTCTGTAGACCCCTCAACGATGTAACGGTGATAGAGTCCTGGTATCCGGCCATACATCCGTGACTCATGATCGTGGTAGTTGATTTGGATAGCATGAACCCATGATGCATTTTGAAGGTCGATTTCCACCCATTGTTTATCGCCGCTGTCTTCTGCAAGCCAGAAAGTCTTTACATTTTCGTCCACCAGATTTGAGCCACTATGATTGTCCTGCTGTGTTGACGTGGTTACCGGCTTTTTGTAAGAGAGCAACATCCATCCGGCAAAATCGCCGGCCTTGCCGGGAACGGCTGGCGCAAAATGGGGATAATCTCCGTAGGCCGTGTTGCTGTACATCAAACCGTCTTTATCAAAATACGCCGGATACATGCAAAGACGACGTTCCCAGTTTACGTTAATGGAAACAGCCATCGACCCGAAATGCCAATAACGTCCATCGGGACCTTCCACGGTACTTCCATGGCCGGCGCCGTTGATAAAACCTCCCGGTTTGTAGAACACGGGATTGTTCGGCGCATACGTATAGGGGCCGAGTGGTGACTTACTGGTATAGACGCCATCGCCATATACGTTGAACTCTGTACCCGGGGCCGCATACTGCATATAATACGTATCGTTGTGTTTTGTTAGCCAGGGGCCTTCGATGTATCCGCCCAGTACCGTGTCGCCATGGTTTTCACCGAACCTTTCCCAGCCGTGTTTATCCATGTCGAGGTTGAACAACTCATGGATCTTATCCGAAGGGCGGAAACGGTCCTTGCGATCCAGCGTCTTGCCACGGATGGGATATTTGTTGGATGATCCCCAGAAAATGTAGGCCTGGCCATCGTCATCGATGAAAAAGGCGGGATCCTGCAAATTGTGAAGGATACCAGGTACAGCCTTCCAGTCTCCTCTTTTGGGATCGTCTGTGTACAGAATACTCATCGCACCAGATGGATCACCGGCGACGTAGAGTACGGAATCTTTATAGTTAAATGCCGCCGGAGCGTTCGATCCCTGAAAGTACCATTTTTCAGGCGAGATAAACGTCCAGTTATTGAGATCGGTTGAATGCCAGTAACCCATCGATCGTGTCACGAACATATAATACTCATCGCGAAACTTTACCACAGCCGGATCGGCCCCGGACCGATAGGAAAGGTTGTCATATGCATTATAAATCATGTAGGTATAATCCACGTTCAGCGGATTGCAATAGGTCGACATCTGCGTCGATTGTGAAAACCCCGACGAACTTACCAATATCAACAGGTGAAGGATAAGAACTTGTTTGTTCATACAGGTGATGGCATTGTGCATTGTTGAAGTGTCAAATATCGCGTAAAGAAATAACATCCAAAATTCCACGTAGCTTGTCGCGCATGTCGCTTCACGGTAAAACCCACAGGCGTTTACCGGGCAACCTGACAACATGAAAAATGGCCGGCATAATTATTTACCAATCAGAATGTAAAAGACTAACCATGCATACAGCTATAACTACCCCCGAGAAGAAGAAGCAGCTGATGGAGTTTTATAAAGCGATGAAAATGGCAGCCAGGATTTTTCCGTCGAAGAACCAGGCCAGCAAGCAAAACATGGTGATGCAGCTGGCCGATCAGATCATAGAAGAATTAAAAAAGGAGCAGCCGGATGAAGACAAAATCCAGCGCCTGACTGAAAAGCTCCGTGAGATTTCGTTCTGACGAATGATGCACTCACCCGCTCTGGTCGGATCGTCCCTCAAGGGAAACGGATGTAATGTTCACGTGACATTCAGGCCCGCGTCAGGTTGACCAACGTATCCTGGCGGCAAATCAAAATTTTGAAATCCGTTTCCCTTTCACGGGTGGGTCATTAAAGAATATAAACATCCTTGATATCTCGACCATTTCCCTGATGATGTCATTAATCTCAAGAAGGATACGTATCTGCAATAATGCCAGGCGATTACCAAGCTTACCCCGCTTCAGCTGGAAAATCTGATCCTCCAGTATGACTTCAATCCGGTTTTTCAATTCGGTTCGCTGATCCTCGATTGCAATCATGTCGGTCTTATCGGGAGAAAGAATACGACTGCTCACGAATTTCATGAATGAATGAAACCCGTATTTCAGCTGCGTCAGCGCGTCATGATATTTCGACTCAGGTAATTCGTGATGGTTTGACACATGATTGACACACACCTCACTTATAAGTAGACAACTTTGATGAATATTCTGCATCCGGTCGAACACCATCAGGTAGTTTTTGGCCACCGATGAGGGTGCCCCATCCATCTTGCCGATATACTTGATGATCTTGTCATTAAGTTTGCTATTCTGCTCCATCATTTCCTTCAGTGCACCTTTGGCATCCTTCACGGCTTTCATTTCAGAGTTTTTAATCGACTGGATGCATACCTTAAGGATGTCATCCACATTCTGGAAACTGGTAATGATTTCCTTTTTATGCTCATCAAGAAGTGTTCCGGTATCCGTCGTAAAATGGAAAATTGGTGCAACGATCTCACTTTCCCGTGCGACACGCCGGTTGAACCGGACGTGTGAACGAATAAGAAGTACTATCGCAAAGATTGCGAGACCGACCACTCCGTAGCCTTCCAGATTAAAAAGCACGAACGCAACGATTGCGCTACCGGTGAATGCCAGAAGTGCCGTCATCAGCCACCCCCCGATTACACGCAACACGCCGGCTACGCGGTACACCGCACTCTCCCGGCCCCAGGCCTGATCTGCAAAAGAGCTACCCATCGACACCATAAACGTTACGAAGGTAGTCGACAAAGGAAGTTTCTGCGATGTACCAAAAGCAATCAGCGCACTGGCCGTCAACAGGTTCACAGATGCCCTCACGAGATCAAAAGAAGGTTTATCCTTGGCTTTTTTGGACTTCCTCCGCACAAAACGTTTATCGATTTTTTTCTGCAGATCGTTTGGAATCAGGAACGAGAATCCTTTACCGATAAACAACGACACGCCTACAAGCAACCGGGAAAAATTATTCGGCTTGAATTTTTCATCCACCTCATCCTGGTTTCCCAGCGCCATCTCAGTTTCAGTTACCTTTCGGCTTTTGGCATTGGTCCACAGTGTTACCACCATCACCAGTCCCGCGGAAATCAGGATCCAGAATGGCGTTTTCACAGCTTCGTTCAGCACGCCCATGTTCAGGACCTCGGCCCCCTCCTGTGAAGAGATGAATATCTGATAGGAGCTGAAACCAGCTACCGCGACACCAATGAAGTTTACGAGATCGTTTCCTGCAAATGCCATGGCGAGTGAAAACGTTCCCATGAGAACGATCAGCTTCAGCGGATTCAACTTCACCAAACGCATCAACACCCATGTCAACACCGTAAAAAAAACAAGGGATCCGATTATGATATGAAGCGTATGCTCCGCTATCCACTGCGTTTGCGCTTCGTTGATGATAGCGCTTCCCTTCGCCCCTTTGATCAGCAGGAAGTAAATAATCGTCGAAATGGCGATTCCTGCGAACACCGGACCTCGTCGTCGCACCGATTTGGCGAGACGAAAACTAAACATGATTCGCGTTATGTACTGTACGATGGATCCAACAAAAAACGAAATGAACACCGAGAGAAAAATCCCTCCGATGATTACCATCGCGCTATTTACATTAATATACTTCGACAGCGCTGCAGCGGTTTCACCTTCGCTCAAAATGATAAGTGAACCGATTGCGAACGACGCGCCGAGCAACTCGAAAATTAACGATACCGTTGTGGACGTGGGCAGCCCGAGATTGTTATAAAAATCCAGCAGGATGATATCCGTAAGCATCACTGCCAGGAGAATGAACATCACTTGTTCAAAAGTGAAATATGATGGCTGGAATATCCCGCTACGTGCAATTTGCATCATGCCATTTGAGAACACGGAGCCCAGCAGGATACCAATACTCGCGATCAGAAGGATGGTCCGGAAAGAAGCAACTTTCGATCCGATCGCCGAATTGAGAAAATTAACCGCGTCGTTGCTGACACCTACAACCAGGTCTACGGCAGCCAACGTAAAAAGAAGTAATACAAAGTAGAAGTAAATTTCCATTGCCTGCTTGACGGTTATGTCATGTTCCGCTTTGTATATATGACTTTCTCGTGACCTGGGAGCAAGATCTCAAAATTTGGTAAATCCCACCCGTAATTATTCGAATTTTCAGAGATTTCTTGGTTTGACTGCCGGATCACACATTCCTGTGAGAATTATTCTGACTGATTCTTGTACTGCGGCAATTTAGCAAATTCTCAGGTGCAGTCGGCCGCGCTAGCCCCTGGCCGCGATAAATACTTCATTTATTAGCAGTACTTCGTCGAGAAACGTTGACTTCATCGTGTCAAGCCGGATCCTCGCGTCCCCCGGCAGAAATCGGCGTTCAAGCATGATAGGATGAGCGTGAGTGCCATCCGTTTTCAGCCAGTCTAAAACGGCAATGTCTTTCGCAAACGATTCCGCCGGCCTTCTGTTTCCGGCAACTTCAATAACGTATCCGGCTAACGAAGTTATTGACGCAAACCATTTTTGCCGGAAATCATCCGCAGAAAGGCGGTCGATCAACTTCAATCGGTCTTCCCTCGCATCCGCACCTCCGCCAATATGCAGCCGGATGAAAAACCACGAAGACGTCACGCCCGCATCGATGCGCATGAATCCCGGGTTGAATCCTGACGAACTTCTGCTGAAAGATGTGACCACAGCAGCCGGAATAGTATCTTCCGAGTTTGCCAGCGCCGTGTTTACCGGATAGAGCCCCTTGCGCTGCAGCTCAACCCCAACCTCTTCCTGAATTCTCAAAAGTTTCTCGCGCACTTTTCCGGCAGCATCCACCGAGTCTCGCAACGCATCAAAATCTTCGCGTTGAAAAAACTGATTCCGGAAATTAACACTATCCCAGTTAATCGTAGCCGATGTCATGGCGAAGTCCTTTTCACGCAGGAATGCAATGTCACGCTGAACCATGGCGTGATAGACCGGCTCATAAGAATCGACCAATTGGGTTGTCAGCTGCGTGCCGAATTCGTAAAAACTTGTGAACCAGGACAAGAGCGATTCAATCTCTTTGGGATTTGCCACCTTCCAGAAAAGTTCTTCGTGATCTTTGAGTCCTTCCATGGTCAATCCACCGGACCCGATATACGCCACCGATTTCCTGAAAGGCAGATCAAAAAGATACATGTTCGCGTTGAGTGTATTACGATTATAAATCCGTACTGTTATACGTTCTGAATAATTGTTTAGAATGCGTCGAAGCACATTGGGTGATACCGGGTGATACAGTCCCGTGACGAGATCAATTTTGCACTTTGGCGGAATCCGACTCCGCACAAAGTCAAAGCCCGCCTCCGAAATGCCTGACGTGGCAATATAACAGTGCTCTGCCTGCTGGAGAATCTTTTCATTAATCAGCGGCACGGCAAGCTTTCGTATAATCATCTCACAGTAGATTTAACTTTTTCGAATTCAGACATCCGGTGGTCAACGGACCATCGCCCTCCGCCATTGATCAAAAGGAAAGTGCTTCCCAGCAGCATAGACCAGTCGGTGCGGCTTGCGTGCATCATTTCCCAGAATCCGTCATGGGATAGTATCTCTGCTTTTGTTGTGAAGAGCGCCACTAACATGATTACCACCAATGGAATCGTCGCGAGTCGTGTGAACAAACCCAGAAGAACAAGTGTACCACAGACGATCTCAAAGCTGCCAACGAATGGTGCAAGGATCTCAGGGTTGGGTAAACCGATTTTTTCAAAGCGCCCCACACCTACTTTTTGTGGAAACATAAACTTCTGCAATCCTTCCGAAAGAAAAACAACGCCGACCATGAGGCGAATGAGGATCGTGGTGCGGTCCGGGCGCGTCTTCAGTAATGTGGCCATTCGCATATGAAACATTAACCGGCTATACATTCAATGTGATGGCAAATTACCGAATGCGGCGGTACTAAATAAAAATTGATGCGGAATCTTCCGCAAGACCGTGATTTTCGATACCTTTTATCACAATCGCGCCACCGTTATGAAAATATTGCTTTGCACCCTGCTTTCGGTTATTTGGCTTGTCCCCGTTTCGGCACAGGAAGCCAATTATGACGAAAGCAAAGCCGGCGCTTACACATTGCCAAAAATTCTGATCGCCGATAATGGCGAGCCCATTACGTCAGTAAAGCAGTGGGAGAACCAGCGTCGCATGGAGATTCTCAAGAAATTCGAACAGGCGGTATATGGCCGAATGCCGGAGAAACCCTCAGAAATGCATTTCGAAATTGTTGAAAAGTTTGCCGACGCACTGAACGGGAGGGCCACACGCCTCCAGGCGCGGATTCATTTTAACAAAGCAGAAAACATTCCTCCCCTAACGGTTCTGGTCTACTTACCCAATTCGAAAAGGAAGATTCCCATATTCGTTGGATTAAACTTCAATGGAAACCATACGATAAATCATGATCCGGCAATCATTGTAACCGATCAGTACAAAGTACTCAATCCGGGTAACGAAGATTCGAAGCGCGGAGCAAATTCGGGTCGATGGCCGGTGGAGGAAATCATCACCAACGGCTTTGGTGTGGCCACTGCATGGTACGAAGAGCTTGAACCGGATCACAAAGATGGGTTCAAGGCAGGCATCCGCACCACACTTGCAAGTGAATTGGGTATCAAACCCGATGAATGGGGTGCGCTTGCCGTATGGGCGTGGGGACTTCATCGTATCGCAGATTTCCTGGAAACAATACCAGAAGTCGACCAGTCGAGAATGGCGGTCGTAGGTCACTCGCGGCTGGGCAAAGCCACGCTTTGGGCGGCAGCGAACGATACGCGTTTCGCACTGGTGGTCTCAAACAACTCCGGCGAGGGTGGTGCGGCATTAAGCAGAAGAAACTTCGGTGAAACCGTGGAACGGATTAACAGGCAGTTCCCACACTGGTTCATCGACAAGTATAAGGACTACAATCAAAGAGTCGCGGATCTACCTGTTGATCAGCACATGCTCCTCGCGCTGATTGCACCGCGACCGCTATACGTTGCAAGCGCGAGCAAAGATCTTTGGGCCGATCCCAAAGGCGAGTTTCTCAGCGCGGTGCATGCCGGCGAAGTTTATAAACTGTACGGTAAAAAAGGATTGGATACAAACGCGAAGCCGGAGCCTGACGTGTCGGTTGGAAAAACAATCGCATATCATATCCGTACCGGCGAACATGATATCACGCCGCAGGATTGGAGACATTATATCAATTTTGCGAAACTGCACTTTGGAATAGCCGCGCATCCCACAAATCGAAATTAAATGCCACCTACTCGACGGATATTCCTCACCGATTAAACGAATTTGTTTTGACTTAAAGTCTGTCTTTCACGATTCGACCCGGATTCAAAGCACCATTCGTCGTCGAGTGCCGCGCGCACTGCGGCTCACACGGGCTACGTCTCAAAATACGACTCCATAAAAACCCAAAGCTACTACTGCAAATTTGCTCTCGTTTAGGGAGCTACTCTTGAATTTTTTGCTCAAACCTTTACCACAGCGAAATTTTCTTTTTACCTTAGATGTAAACTATGACCGTTCCGCGTCGACCCCCGGGACAACAGCTAAAGAGGGTCATCGTTGTAACCATACCTAACGTGAAATTTTTTGCTACGATAACAATCATCTTATTCGGCGCACTTCAACTCAGCGCCCAACAAACCCTAAAGCCAGCTTTCCGACTGATAAGTCTCGACTCTTTACAGGGTGGAGATGAGGTATTTTTTCCAAAGACTATCAAACTTAAATCCGATAGCTTTTCTGTTATCTATAAATCGAAGCAATATACATTCACTATACCTTCGACCGATAATTCGCTATCCGATCCCGAGGCATTCACTGCTGCCTTCGACAATAAAAACTACCTGGCAGTATCCCGTTGGGAAATCATGCGAATGCGTGTGGATACCATTGAATTTAACGTCACGTGGTCGAAACGCGGCATACGTTCAGGTGCCCAGAAGGGCAGTTACTTCACGGCGCCGGTTAACATTGCTCGCTCCGAAATCCCTGGCGCGTACTACGCAACCGAAGACAAACCCACTCGACGAACTGGAAATAGCTGGTCCCGAATTGCCATGATAGGTATGGTAGCCTGTTTTGCAATCATCGCGGGATCACAATAATCTTGAGATTTGCTCGCGGCCAATCGATAAAATACAGCAATCGTGACGTCAACTATCAAGCTCTTATCAAAACCCGTTGGATAGTGATCATGTATAATTTATGGAACGATAACTTTACTCCCACGAATAAAACCTGAATACCATGACAAAAAGCTATGGATACGAAGTTCATCTAAACGACAAATTTGTATGTCGCGCAGGATTTGACAATGATAACCACGTCTCAACTGTCATACTCACATCGGTAAGGAAGAAAGGCGAACCTGAACAAGACATGTTTCTGCAGGCCAGTGGCATGAATTCAGATACTGCTCAGCATGTTGATTGGGCCAATGAAAAACTGAAAATCGGCGATCGTATTACCATTCAAATAGTATCAGACAGATTTGACAGCCCATCTTCGCTGAAAGAAAAACAATCTCCCGAAGAAATCTTAGAAGGAAAAATGAAATATTATCATAAACTCAAGGAAGAGTTGAAAGACCATCTTGCAGAATGAGCACACACGCCCCGCAAATCATTGGTCATTTCAGGAACAACCTAAATTCATTAATTATGAACCGAGTCAGCCTTATCCTATTGTCAGTTTGCTGTCTGTCCATCTATTCCTGCGACATGCCGGAGTGCAGTAACACCAATTCAGTTTTCAACAAATTTTCTCCGGACGCCAGAGAATACCGGGACGAGTTAGGTAAACAGATCAGGAATATCGGCGTCAGGAATTTATCTTACTGGCACGACCAATATTTAGAAAAAAATGGAGCGGAATATATTGTAGTACACATTCAGGGCAAAGACTTATGCGCAAAGGGAGAAATCCAGGTAAATGACTGGACGAAACTCAGCGGAATTAGAAACGAACCCAGTGGGTACAGAGGAGCCGAACTTGTCGGGTTGGATTTCGAAATAGATTCTGATTCAACTGGTACGGTCTTTCGTTTTGAGGATATCGATAAGATTATTGATTGAATGGAGCAGCAACCTCCTACCTGTCTGAATATTATTAGCATGTACAAAGACGCCCCCTTATGAGAAACATTTGCTGTTTACTTCCCTTATTCTTAACTGGATTTTCATTCGCATCATTCGCACAAAGTGGTCATAATACAGACTCGACCGATTCTCTGTCGGAAAAATTCCTCAGGGTCGAAAAGACAGCACAATTTCCTGGCGGGATGGGGAAATTCTATCAATATATCAGCAAAAGCATCAGTTATCCGGAGAATGCGAAAAGAAACAAAATTGAAGGCAAAGTCTATGTCGCATTCGTTATCAACGCAGACGGATCTATCGAAAAAAGTTCCGTGCAGGCTATGGAAGAAAATGAGATGCTTCCAAATATGCCCAGCGCTCCTTTCCATCCCGAACTTCAGCAGGAAGCTGTCCGACTTCTCAGAGGATGCCCAAACTGGAAACCTGCTCTGATAGATAACAAACCTACCAGACAAAAATTGATCGTTCCTATTGCATTCAAACTCTAGTCACTCTTCCTTTTTCGATGGCGCATTATAAACGAGATTTCACCCCGCCAGTAGAATCGAGAACCACCGAAGATCTGATTGAAATCATGACCGCCCCCGAGTCTTGGGAAGATGAGGTTGTTGCAAGGGCTAAAGCGGAAATGGAGAAAAGGGGAATACCTTTATCCATCGCCACAAGCCGCCGGAAGAGTCGGGATAAGTATCAGCACAAAATACGCACGATAAAATCCAAGGCTTCGTTTACAGCAACACAAAAACTCAAAATCGTGCTACTTGGACCAATTCTGTTTCTCATCCTCCGAGACCTTGTTCCTTATTATGCAGGACCCGGCTACCGGAAAATGAACCGTCAGGCCGTCATTTATCAACTGATCGGCCTTGCATTTTGGGGCATCGCTTTTTACGTGTATTTTTCTGTGATTACGTAAGAAACGTACACCCCCCTTTGAGTCAACCATCAGCAAGAACGAAATGCTAAATGAACCCATGCTCGCAATTCATATTCAGACAGACTATAAAAGTCGGATGAATCGCGTTTTCAAATACATCGATCAGAACCTTGATTCCGATTTATCGTTGGAGATAATTTCCGGGGTGGCCTTCTTCTCGCCATTTCACTTTCACCGGATATTCAAATCATTGACAGGAGAAACGTTGAACGAGTATGTTACCCGAAAAAGAGTAGAAAAATCTGCCATTGACCTCATCCACAGTAAGCTCGGCATAACAGATATCACCCTAAAAAACGGTTTCAGTTGCAACTCAGCATTTACCCGAACCTTCAGGAAGTTTTACGGGGTCAGCCCTACTCAATTCAAAAGGGAAAACATGAACAGGCATACCAGGATCAGCAGAATCAAAAGCAAGAATGGTCAAGACAACCCCGATAGAGGGGAGTATTTTTGCATCATTGAAAACCTGAAAAAATGGACCCAAATGAATGCAAAAATTGAAATGAGAACGTTCCCGAAAATTCACCTGGCTTATGTATCCGTAATCGGACCCGACAAGCTACCGGATGCGTATCAGGGATTATTGGCGTGGGCGGCAACTACAGGCCTTATGAATGAAGCCGCCAAACTAATCACGATTTACCACGACAGCCTAAAGATAACGGACGAACAAAAGGCACGAATGAGTGCGTGCATAACACTGAACGGACCCGCAAAGGCCGATGGTGCAATGGCACTGACTACAATCGAAGCCGGAAACTTCCTGGTGGGAAGTTATGAAATTGAACTAAAGGATTTTGAACAGGCATGGACCGGGCTCTTCATTTGGATGAACGAAAACGGATACCAAAAAAGAGATGGTAATCCTTTCGAGATTTACCACAACGATTTTAACGAGCACCCTGAAAGGAAATGCATTGTCGATTTTTGCATCCCCGTTGTATGAAACCGTTTATCAACCAAAATGGGCAGGCTGAATTATGCGCAACTGCCCAACAACACAAATGGCCTATGTGCAATATAGTAAAGTAAAAAATTTGTGATATCTTGAATTGCTATCCGGGACAAGGAAAAGTGGTCACCTGTTTGTCGGGCCTTTCCTGATCCGCATTACCTTTCCCGTTTGTGTTATGAAATGGACAATAACTTCCGCTTTCCTCTTTTTACTTTTCGCATAGTGCCCGACATTGAAGTCAGGCCAACGATTCAGGGAATCAGAGACGGGAGAGACGAGGTTCTTGAAATGGCTATTGAACTTATCAACAAACCGTGACAACAAAATAATCATTGTCTGAAGGAAAAATAGACTAACATATGACTTTCCGAAAAGCACAACGATCCGATGTACCCCAAATTGTGAAACTCCTCGCTGAGGATATGCTGGGAAAGGTTCGCGAACAGTACACCGACCCGCTTCCCCAATGCTATTATGAGGCTTTCGATAAGATCGACTCCAATGAGAACGAGGAGCTCCTCGTCATTGAAAGTACGGCCGGCGAAATCATAGGAACACTTCAGCTTTCCTTTCTTCAACATCTCAGTTACCGGGGACGAGTACGTGCCCAGATCGAGTCAGTCCGGGTACGGAAGGACTCCAGAAATGCCGGACTGGGAAAACAGATGATCGAGTGGGCCATCCGCCGCGCAAAAGAACGGAACGCCCACGTGGTCCAGCTGGCAAGCGATAAAAAACGAGGTGACGCTATTCGGTTCTACGAACGACTTGGGTTCAGGCCCACTCACGAGGGTATGAAACTTTACCTGGATTGACAACCCCTCCCCAACTCAGAGGCTTCCTGAGGGATAACCTCCAACTTCACTCCTGCCCCGACTCCTGCATTTCAATTTTCATTTGTACGGTATCCGGTTTGAACAAAGACGACAACTTTGAGGTAAGCACCACGATGAAAAGCCCAACGCCAAAGAAGACAGCCGACGCAATGAAAATAGACGGTACACTGGTAATGTATTCACGCCCCGAGTATACGCCCATGATCAGCAATACTGAAAAAGGCAGCGAGCACGCCAGGACATTCATGGCAAAATCAAGGTCGAATGTTTTGCCCCGGCCTTCCGCCATTGATTTCTTCTCAAGTTGTCCCACGGCAGCCATATGCGCATAAGGCCAGAAACTGCAGGCACTTTGTGGGAATACGATAATCAGTAATATTATTTCCGGGCTTGATACCGGGAAAATTAACAGCAACACCCCGCTAAGAAAGAACGCTATTCCGGAGCGGAAAAACAGAAATGAAAAGATGCTGCGTACCTGATCGAAGGTAAGCCTCACGGAAAATCCGATAAACAACAACACGAGGGGCGTCATCATCAAACTAAGCCGGTCAATGCTCAACGTAATAAACTCCGGAAAAGTGGTATACGACAAACCAACGGACAACATTGCGATCGCCGTGATGATTACCATGTTTACCGGTTCATTTACCATGGCTATCAGCAATCCTTTGATTTTGCCCTTGCCCTTTGGTGCGGCTTGTTCATTCCGCGCGTAGTACCACTTCATAGCTACTGTGTACAAAATGATCAACACAAATACTTTATTTCCAATATCAGCTAATGCGGCCAGAGCGACAGGCTCCTGACCACTGTATTCCATGATGAAAGGAAAACAAGATAGTCCCGGTGCTAAAGATGGTATCAGCATAACCAGCGTACGGTATTGATTCGGAGCGATACCGAAAACGCTGCCCAAAGGAAGTTTGTCCATCAGCAGGAAGATAATAATATTGAAACCGAGTGCAAGAACCGGAATCGCAATCATATCCATTTGAAAATCGACCTGAAGCAGTGCAATGAATATGGTAGCCGGAAGAGCAAGACTGAGTATAAGCGTTTTAATGCCGTCTCGCTGATCCTTGTTTTTGATTTTGTTTCGGAAAAGGTATCCGATTCCAATAAGTACGAGAAGCGATAAAGTTTTTGTTAAAGCTGGACTCATAGGTAAAAGCTATTTTCAAAAAAGGAACCGGGGCGCCAGGCGAAGACGCCCCGAATTGAAAAAAAAATGAACAAGCCTCAGCTCAGAATGGACTGCAGTGAAGCCGTGAACAGCTTAAGTTCATCCATCGTCCCCATACTAACCCTTGCATAGGGCTTTTCATTTATTTCATAGCCGCGTATGCCGACGCCTTTTTCCATCATCTTTGACAGCAAGTCCTTTGTCGGCATCTTGATAGGGAAGAGAATGAAACTCGTATAGGACGGAATTGGGTCCAGCCCCATCTGCTGCAGCACCGAGAATACATATTCCCTGCCTTCCTTGTTGTGCTGCCGCGTGTACAGCTGAAACTCCAAATCCTGCAGACTTGCCATCGCGCCAGCAAGAGAAGTCACACAAATTCCCATTTCAGTGCGTACCAGACTTTTGATGGATTTTATACGTTCGGGGCTGGCCACCATGTACCCCATCCGTAACCCGGCCATGCCGTGAATTTTTGAAAAGGTCCGCGCAATGATTACGTCATATCCTTCCTTGATCAGTCCCGCCGCGGTTTGGTCCTCGGGTTTGTCCAGCAGTTCCAGGTAAGCTTCATCGATAAAGACTGGTACCCGCGAATTCACTTTCTTCACAAATGCTTTGATTTTTTCGACCGGTGTGAGTGTACCCGTGGGGTTGTTTGGATTGCAGATGTACACAAGACGGGTTTCATCGTCAATTGCACTCTCCATTGCTCCAAGATCGTGGGCGTAGTCTGAGGTGAGCGGAATATTCTTCCATGTTGCCCCGATTGATGTTGCCGTCTTTACCAATGAAAGATAACTCGGGTCTGCCGATATCACATTTCCACCCTTAAGACAAAGAGCAAAGGCGGTTTTTTCAAGAATATCGGTTGAACCAGGCGCAAGCAGAATGTGGTCTGCCGGGACGCCTTCTTTTTCAGCAAGCATAGCCATCATTTTCACTGTGCTGTCATAAACGTATCGGTTACCCAGCGCGGCACTCATGGCAATCGCTTCAACCGCCTTCTTCGAAGGCCCCCATGGGTTCTCATTAGCGAGAAGTCTGGCCTTCAGCGGCTCCCGTGTGTCGGGCATAACATGATAGTTCTCCAACAGATTATACTTTCCTCCGGCAGGTTTCATTCCGAATGCGGGTTTCGCAAAAACCGATGGCATCGCTGCCATGGTGGTTAACAATCCTCCGGCGGCCACCGTAGTGTTCTTGAGCCAGTTTCTTCTGTTTAGTGTTGTATTCATTGTAGGTGCAGTGAGTTTAGTTATTGTTATCATTGATTATTCGGGATCTTTCACAAACATGAGTTGCGAATACCGCGTGAAGGACTGTCCTTTATGTGCGCCCGTCCACGAAAGTGGAATGGAGACCGATTTTCCGGCGGAAGCCATCACGATGTCCTCCACGTCAGTTATGCCCAGCGCTTCCCATGTGGTTGAAATTTCAAGTTTGCCGTCAGACCCCGTGACGCCCTCAAGGGCAGCGGACCCATCACGACGCGCAAATACAATGGCCAGGTTAGAAACCGGAATCGAATCAATGCCAATCGTGTGATTAAGAATCCCGCTCTTGTCCAATTCATAAAACGACGCAGTCAGTATTACCGGATCAGTATAGTTAACCTGCGAGACTTTCTTCGTGACAGTCGGAACAGCAGTTAATCCGCCCGCGGCGAGGTAGCCACTAACATCGTCGAAGACAATCAATACTGGCGAGACAGTCCTATCGACAAAGGGATCTTCCTCATCGCAGGAGACCAGATGTGCTGCTACCACCAGCGTAGCGCACATAATAAGTGATAATTGAGATTTATAAAATAAGCTTTTCATTGGAATCAGGTATTTAGGTTAAGCATAATTACTCCACCCACCAGAGCGGCGTGGTAGCGTTGTTTTCGCCGCCGATCGACTCCACGGCACGACCATAGGCAGATGCGTTAAGCGTTTGTTCCATAGTCGGGTAGGGCAAGCGCGTCGGCAGTATCCCATCATTTACAAAAACTGCACGGCTATCTTTTGGAGGCATTACGGGCAATCCGGTCCGTCGGTATTCAGTCCACGCTTCGATACCCTGACCGAATAGGGCGATGTATTTCTGATCAAAAACAAGCTCGCGTGTAACCGGACCAAGCTTTGCCAGGTAGTCTCCAGGCATCATTACCCCATGCTGAAGAAAGGATGCCTCTATCCCTGTGGCAAAATAATCCTGCGCTGATCCGGCCGCGAGGTCGCCGTCAAGTACTGCTTCCGCGAGAATAAACTGCAGTTCTGAAAACGTCATAATTACTGCGGGAGCATCAGCGACGAGAAAGGCCGTTCCTATTTTGGAGGTTGTATTCAGGTACGTGGTCGCGTCCGCATCGGGCAAGCCATTTGGGATGCCGGCGAACACTCCCGGTGAAACCGGTTGTGCGTAAACCGTAATCCGTGGATCTTCCAGTACGTTAAGTTTATCAACAAGTATTTTGCCGACATTCCAATCAGTACGGTTTCCCTGGATCATGGCTTCATGCCATTCGTTGTTACTCGGGCGATTATTCGTATGTCGGAGAATCGCATTATCACCGACGCCGGTGAAAACAGGATAAGTAGCCGGATCACCAATGATTTCAGCGAAGACTGCCTGCGCAACAGCGGGATTTTTTGCGGCCTGGCGGTTGGCAAGACGCAGGCGCAAAGAATTGGTAAACTTCTTCCACTTCAGTATATCGCCATTGTAAATCAAATCAGCAGCCGGGTCGATGGAAGTGCCGCCGACTACAAGCTTTTCGTTGGCGGCTTTCAGGTCTTCAATCAGCGCCGCATAAATATCGGCCTGACTATCATACTCCGGTGAATAGATTGGATTGACTGCCGTGCCTTTAAGTGCTTCAGAGTATGGCACGGGTCCATAACAGTCCGTTAACATGGAGAAAACCCATGACTTCAACGTGATGGCTATACCTTCATATGTCGCATTCGGCCTCAGGCCTTCCGGACAGGTGATTTCGGTGATGCGATTCAAATTCGACAACGCGTCGTTGTAAAACGACTTCCACGTGTTGTTATACATCGATAACTGAATGGTGTAGTCATCGCCTTCATTGCCGTAAATATTCCGGCCCAGATAACCCATCCAACACATTGGCCCGTCGATGTTCAACCGCTCGAAACGGATATTGCTGCCCCACATTCTGTCCACAGATCTTTCAATGGCTGTGGTGAGCAGAAATGGCGGACTTATCGTGGTGGGACTGTTCGGACTTATATTCTTTTCCTCAAATCCATCGGTGCAGGCGTTGCTACACAGCAAACAGATGATCAGAATACTACTTATTGTTAGTTTATTGCTTTTCATAGAATTGGTTTTGGGATGATCAGAAGGTCAGGTTCACGTTAAAACCAACGCTGCGCGTCGTCGGGAGTTCGCCGTAGCCAAAGCCATACGAATTGCCACCCAGTCTGTCGAATTCAGGATCGGTATGCGGAACATTGCTGAATAGAAGCGCTACATTGCGACCCACCGCAGATATTTTTGCCGACTTGATAAACGTACTTTTCAACAGGAACTCAGGAATAGTATACCCGATAGAAACCTCGCGAAGCCTCACATAACTTACGTCGAAGATCGAAGCCTCGTGGCGCGTACGCGCATTGTTGAAGGCGTATAGTTGTTGTGCAGGAACTATAACATTGTTAGGTACCCATTCCGGACTTTCGTCTGTACCGATGTTCATCGTCCCTACGCCAATGATCCCTTCTTCCCTTCCGGGTGCAGTCTCCGCGTACTGCCCCGTCCAGCGTGCAATGCCAATGCCTTCGTTGTAAGCATCACCGCCGGCACGGACATCGATCAACGCCGAGAGTGTAATCCCTTTGAACGAAAACGTGTTCATCAGACCACCAGTCCAGTCCGGCTGAATATTGCCGAGTACCTTGGCCTTGGTCGACACCACCGGCAGACCATTCTGATAAAGTATTTTTCCATCAGGGGCCCGTTCGAAACCTATTCCGAATAGCGTTCCGTAAGGCTGGCCCACCATTGCCAGGGACTGCAAGCTGTTTCGTACAGCCAGCGTATACGTTGTAAGTCCCTCAGCGAGTTCCACGACATGATTTCGGTTACGCGCATAATTCGCCGTTAAATCCCACTGAAAGCCATTAGCAAGTTTCAACGGTGTGGCTGTCGCGATGATCTCGATGCCTTTGTTTGTGATTTTCCCTGCATTCAGTATGCGTCGATCATATCCGCTGGATTTAGCGATTTCCACTGCCAGGATCTGGTCTTTCGTTGACTGATCATAGTATGTGAAATCAATACCGAATTTATCCTGAAAGAACCGGGCCTCGAAACCGAGTTCTATCCCGGTTGTCATCTGTGGCTTCAGCCCGCTGTTCGCAATCTCTGTATTTTCATAGAATTCAGGTACAGTACCATTCCACGATGTAGCGGCGAGATACGTTTGTTGCAGCGCATATGGGTCGGCATCACTTCCTACCTGGGCCCAGCTCGCTCTCAGTTTTCCAAAAGAAACTTTGTATTTCCTCAGATCGAGGAACTCCGAAACGACGGCACTCAAACCAACCGATGGATAAAAATATGACCAGTTCGAAGATGGCAATGTACTGGACCAGTCGTTACGTGCTGTTACGTCGAGAAATAAAGCGTCATCAAAATTCAATTGCCCGGAACCAAAGACACTTTGTGATTCCTTTTCTTCGATGGCACTTGAAACTGAATTCAGACTTCCTATTGAATTCGAAAGGTTGTACACGCCATCAATGACCAGCTGATTCACCTGTGTGAAATTGCGCTTATAGTAATTCGTTCTAAGTAGGGCCCCGCCCATCAGGTTCAGCTTAAGGGTACTTGTTAACTCCTTCCCGTAGGTAATCATGACATCGGTATTGGTCTCCTGATTACGGAGCACTTCTTCGGAGTATTGCCCGTACAGGCGATTGCCATTCCGAACGCGTTCATAATTCAGTACATTGATTCTCGTATCCGACCACAGATCTGTTCCGGTGCGAAGCATCACATTCAATTCCGGGGTGACCGCATAATTGAGCGAGATACTACCGACAATCCGATCCTTTTCATTGGAATAAGGAAGGATATCCTGCGCCATGAATGGATTAATGAAGTAGGTATGCTGCCAGTTCGGCGCATCACCATCGCCCGGGCGCTGAATGTGCACATCACGATAGGCATTATAATTCTTCAGACGGGCCCAGTCGGTTTGCCGTTGAGACCAGATGAATTGCTGCCCATCCTGATAGCTTCTGTTATCGGATCCCGCCTTCACATATTCAGCCGAAATTGTAGCATTTAGCTTATCCGTTAGATCATAGACTGTGTTGAGCTTAAAGTTATTGCGCCAGTAGTCGTTGTTATACATGATGCCCGACTGATCCAGTCTACCTACCGAGATGCGGAAGCTACCCCGCTCGTTGGCCCCCGAAAGTGCCACGTTATTCGTAAAGGTCTTCCCGGTTTCCCAGTAGTCATCCCAATTATCGGGGGCGGGATTCAGTGGGGCCACGTCTGTTCCACTCCACCAGTGACGTACCAGTCTTCCGTCCATGGGTCCGCCCCAACTTTCATCGGTCCCATCAGTCCCGCCTAGCGGTGCAGTTGGCCCGTAGGCATTGCGGTATTGTTCGATCTCTAACGGATCGGTTATGGGCGCGCTGCGACCGTTCGTGTACCATGTGCGGTATCCGTGACCTCCGCCATATGTATTCTGGAAATCAGGTTTAACCGCGGGGCGTTCAAACATGACGTTTGAATTAACCTCAACCTGCATCCCCTTCGTGCCTGAGCCATTTTTCGTAGTAATCAGGATAACTCCATTTTGCCCGCGCGAACCATAAAGTGCTGTGGCACTCGGGCCCTTCAGAACGGAGATACTGGCTACGTTGTCAGGATTGATTTCCGACATTCCGCCACCAAATTGTTTGCCCGCGTTCTGCGATTGTTCCATAGGAACACCGTCGATCACGAAAAGCGGTTGGTTAACGCCGCCCAAAGACGATTGCCCGCGAATTTGAATACTTGAACCACTCCCGGGCCCTGCATTCGGACTAATCCTTACTCCTGCAATTTTTCCGGAAAGGCCGTTGGCAAGATTGGGAGACCTGGCTTCAGTGAGTTCTTTCCCGCTCACGTTTTGCAGTGAATAACCCAGTGCTTCCCTCGACTTTTCGATCCCAAGTGCCGTGACAACGACTTCCGTTAGTTCAGTCATATCCATCACCATCTGGACATCGATCTGGCTTCGGCCGTTGACGTCTACTTCCTGGGATTGTAATCCGATAAATGTGAAGACGAGTGTTCCTCCGTCGGAGGGTAACGAAAGCGTGTAAGAACCATCGACGTCGGAATTTGTTCCGGTTGAGGTTCCCTTCAGAATCACGTTCACTCCGGGAATCGGCGCGCCGTCTTCCTTCGAGGTGATCTTTCCTGTGATGGTGGATTGTTGCGCCCAGGCATGATACCCGAGCAGCAACACCAGACAGACGAGTAGAGGTTTTCTCATAGATTGGGTTTAGGTTAATGAGTTGCTTAACCCGAACCTACGATACATTATTCCGTTTTGTTAGCGATAAGACGAAGAACGGCAAAGAGCTACGCTTTCCTGCAGAATATAATTTTGTTGACACAAACGATTGAGTGTTCGGGAGCAAACGGTGTCACCAAAGCCGGCTGTAATTGATAAAAGAAAATAGATTTTTATGATGGACGGTAAAATTATCACTACAAATGGCTCGTATCGCACACGAATGCACCGAATGGGGGCATATTTTGACCATCCAGGTTGCCATTTTCCGACTATTTATGATAAAGTGGTTAATTTTTGAACCTGACCTTAAGATAGACCTTCAGTTCTTCAGACCGGCGGCCTGGTTCGGTTCCCGGCCAAACCGACGGAGAGCCATGCACCGAAACGTCCATCGCCTATACAGAAAATTCCTTACGCTAATTTCTGCTGCAGGTTTTGTTCCCGCCCCGGT
This sequence comes from Bacteroidota bacterium, assembly GCA_023417785.1. Taxonomy (GTDB): domain Bacteria; phylum Bacteroidota; class Bacteroidia; order Cytophagales; family Cyclobacteriaceae; genus Ohtaekwangia. The sequence goes on along the minus strand of JAEZEH010000121.1, from coordinate 6,045 downwards.
GCGATGGATGCGTTAATTAGTCGTCTAATTGGGAGAAATCATCGCGATAACGTGGATGGATCGCTAACTTATCTGAAATTTAATACCCTGGCTAACGCGCCTGAAGTTGAAATTTAAGAACGTAACATCCGGTCAAATGAAAAAAGTTATCTCATCCACCCTGATACAGTCATGCATTGTTGCCAAACTAACCGTATGTATGATGTTGCTCGCGCATTCAATTACCTTCAGCAGAGATCCTGAACCACTTGCCATTGGCTCAAAAGCACCTGAGTTCGATCTCCCGGCCACGGATGGAAAACGTTATACGCTGGATGACTTCAAAGGCAAAAAAGTTTTGGTCATCGTTTTTACCTGCAACCACTGCCCTACTGCGCAGGCTTATGAGGAGCGTCTTAAACAACTCGTAGTAGATTATGACGATAAAGGTGTAGCTGTCGTAGCTATTTCGCCAAACGATCCTCTCGCAGTACGCCTTGATGAAATGGGATACACCGACTTAGGGGATTCCTTCGAGGACATGGTGATCCGCGCAAAGGATCAGCAATTCAATTTTCCCTATTTGTACGACGGAGAAAACTCTCAGGCATCGATGCAATACGGACCACAGGCGACACCTCATGTCTTCATCTTTGATGAAAAACGGTTGCTCCGCTACTCAGGCAGAATCGACGATGGTGAAAAACCCGGAACAGCAAAGACCCACGATACCCGTAACGCCATTGAAGCGCTGCTAAAAAATCAAAAGACACCGGTGGAGAAAACCAAAACATTCGGATGTTCAATCAAGTGGCCCGACAAACGCGGTTATGCCGACGCGGCTCCGGCGGAATGGGCGAAGGAAAAGGTTATGCTCGAAAATCTGAATCCAGACGAATTGCAAACATTGCTGAGAAACGGATCGGTCAACTACAGACTGATTAACGTCTGGGCTACTTGGTGCGGACCATGTGTCACAGAATTCCCCTACTTTGTGGATATGAATCGCATGTACAGAAACCGGGAATTCGAGTTCATCAGTATTACACTGGATGACATGGCCCGAAAACAGAATGCCTTGAATTTCCTGGTGAAGAAACAAGCTTCATCAAAGAATTATATTTTTACCGGCAACAAGTACGATTTTATTGAGGCTATTGACAAAAAATGGGAAGGCTCCCTTCCGTATACATTGTTTATCGCGCCTGATGGCGAAGTCGTTTTCCGCAAGGCTGGCCTGATTGATGCCCTTGAAATAAAAAAAGTAATCGTTGAGAAATTGGGAAGGATTTATTGAAATAGTATTTCCCTCACGGGTAATGCTGATCACACGGAAGGAAACACAGAAGTGGTATCAATCCTTTTTCTGAATTCTCTCCGCAGATCACGGCAAGAACGACGGTGCTTTTCTTCTGCTTCATGAAATTTGTAGATCCTGTAAGATGTCTTATTCCTCGACCCCACGCATAAGCGGAGACTCAAGGAAATTTTCAGCCGTTACAATGAAGTCTACTTCGACGGTTTCGATGGCCCTCTCAGGCATGAAGGGAACTTCAGCCGTACGGGGATCCTGAACCAGGATAAGACTACCTTTTTCTTTTGCTTTCAATAACCCTTCTGCGCCATCCGCATTAGCGCCGGATAACAGCAGGCAAGCCAGAGAGGGACCATAAACATCCGCGGCGCTTTCAAAAGAAACATCTATGCTTGGTCGGGAGTGATTAACCTTTTCCGAATCATCGAGCGTTATTGTATGATCGCGTTCTATAAGCAGATGATAATCAGCCGGTGCGATGTATATGGTACCCGGTTCGAGAAAATCTTTTTCTTCGGCCTCTTTCACCTGAAAACCGGTCTTTCGAAGCAGTACCTCAATCAGTGTAGTTTCATCACTTTTTTTGCGGTGGAAAACCATAATGATAGCCAGTTCATCTCTCCGACGAATCAGGGGAAGCAGTTTCATCACCATAGAGAGACTTCCAGCTGAACCCCCGATCATCAGCAAGTCATATTTGCGTTTTGGTTGTTCCATCCTAATCAACCTTTCGGTAAATTTTTTCTTTGACGGTAAATGGATTGAATTTCTTTTGGATATCCGAGAAGCGCAGAGTCTCCTTCGCCCCAAGGGCAAGAAACCCTAACATTTCAAGGCTTTCATAAAACAGTTTAAGCACGCGATCCTGAAGTGGCTTATCAAAGTAAATCATCACGTTGCGGCACATTATAAGTTGGAATTCATTGAAAGATCCATCAGACACCAGATTGTGTGTTGCCAGCACCATCCTTTGCGAAAATCTTTCGTCGAACTTTGCTGCGTTGTATTGGGCGGTGTAGTAGTTGGAAAAATCACGTTTCCCGCCGGAGAGAATATAATTTTCGGAGTACTGTTTCATCTGAGACAGCGGAAAGACTCCTTCGCGAACATTTCGCAAAACGGTAGGATTTATGTCAGTTGCGTACAACAGCGACTTATGCAGTATGTTCGCTTCGTCCAGCAGGATCGCCATGGAGTAAACTTCCTCGCCGGTGGAACATCCGGCGTGCCAGATACGGATGAGCGGCCACGTAGCAAGTATCGGGAGCACTTCCTGGCGGAGTGCCCGGTAAAAGCTGACGTCACGAAACATCTCGGTTACATTGACTGTCACTTCCTCCACAAACCGGCGCAAATACTTTTCATCGTTGTTGATGCGATAACGAAATTCAGCAAAACTGACAAACCGGTCGTTGATCATCAATCTGTTGAGCCGCCTCTTCAACGAAGCACGGGAATAGCTGGAGAAGTCATACCCGTACAGCTCCATTACATCGCTTACGATAACCTCCAGCTGATCATCCGTTAAATCAATATTTGTCTCCGCGCTCATTTCAGCTGTTGAATTCGTTTATTAGCCCAACCAATTCGTCCACATCAACGGGCTTGGCAACATAAGCTTGTGCGCCGGCCGCAAGGCACCGTTCCCGGTCGCCAACCATGGCCTGGGCTGTAACTGAAATGATTGGGATTTTTTCATCATGCGCGCGAATTAGCTGAATCGCCTCATACCCGTCAATATCGGGCATCATCATATCCAGCAGCACAACGCCCACATCCTGGTCATATAAAACTTTCATGCCCTCCGACGCGCCCCCGGCAGTTACCACATCGAAACCCCTGCTCTTTAAAACCGCCTTCAGGGCATAGATGTTTCGCACATCATCATCAATAATAAGGACTTTTTTGACTGATGATTCCACAGCTTAAACTTTTTCGTATAGCCACACGCGAAGCAGTGAAAAAAGTTGATCGATATCCACGGGTTTACTGATGTAGTCGGAGGCGCCCGCTTCAATGCATTTTGAACGGTCACCAAGCATAGCTTTAGCCGTTACAGCGATTACCGGGAGGTGCCTGAGCTTCACATCCTTCCGGATTTCCTGGATGGTTTCGTAGCCGTCCATTTCAGGCATCATCATATCCATCAATACAATATCTACTTTTCTGTTATCCCGCAATTTCTGAAGCGCATCCTTGCCGTCGATCGCAGGGACAACGTTCATTTGATATCGCTCAAGCGCCTTCGTGAGAGAGTATATGTTGCGCATATCATCGTCGGCGACGAGAACTGTCTTGTTTTTTAAGACCTCTTCCAAAGCTCCCAGTTTCCGGTAACGCGCGGAGTTGCCATTGTCCGGCTTATGGTCCTCCATCAAATGAAGAAACAGTGATACTTCGTCCAGGATACGTTTGTACGAGTTGGCTGTTTTCACCACAATGGAGTCGGCGTATTGTTTTATCTTCAACTCCTCTTTTTGAGAAAGACTCTTACCAGTAAAGATGATGATCGGCAGATTTTCAAGACCGGGTGTTTTCTTGACCTCTTCGAGTGTATCGTAAGAGCGCTGATCGGGTATCCCCATATCTAGAATCACGCAGTCTATATCCCGGTTCTTCAATGCATCTATAGCGCCGCCCAACTGCGTGGTCACGTCCAGACTCACGTCGAACGTTTCGAGAAAATATGCCAGCGCTTTGGCATGCTTTGCATTTTCCTCCACAATAAGAACTTTCTTGGGATGATGTTTGAGTATGTATTCAATCTTGCGAAAGACTTCGTGCATCTGCTCAAACGCAACCGGCTTGTTAATAAAGTCTACCGCACCTTTCATCAGACTTTCCGTCTTAACTTCATGCGAAGACATGATATGAACCGGAATATGCCGCGTCTCTATATCAGCTTTGAGTTCATCCATAACCTCCCAGCCACTTTTCACAGGCAATTGAATATCAAGCAGAATTCCCACCGGCTTAAACTGCCGGGCAAGCTGCAGGCCTTCGTCACCCCTGACGGCGACGATTCCTTTATAGGATTTCTTCCGCGTATAGTCCAGCAGTGCTTTGGCAAAGTTTGTATCGTCTTCGATGATCAGAATACAAGGTTCCCCTTGCCTGATTTGCTCCCTGTCATCGGGGATATTAGCAGGAACCGATGTGCTGACGAATTCACGCGGCGAGGGCATCGGCGTAGTCTCAATCATATGTGGCCGTTCATCCAACAGGGTCGCACTACTTTGTGAAACGGTCTCCTCCACAGCTTTGCGGTGCTTTCGTGTCACCGGAATTCCTACAGTGAATTCGCTTCCTTTTCCGGACTCGCTTGTCAGGCGGATATCCCCACCAAGAAGTTTGGCGAGTTCACGGCTGATCGACAACCCAAGCCCGGTGCCTCCGTATTTACGTCGCGTTGACCCGTCGGCCTGCTGAAATGCTTCGAAGACGTGACTGTGCTTTTCCTTCGGAATACCTATGCCCGTATCTTTAACCCGGAACTGAATAATGCCGGGATCTTCCGGCGTGGAAAATACATCAAGCCTCACTTCGCCTTCGGAAGTAAACTTAATGGCATTCGAGAGAAGATTCCTCAAAATCTGTTCAGCCCGCAGCTTGTCAGTTTCGATATGGGAAGGTGTTCCGGCATGAAACTCTGCAGTGAATTTGATTTGTTTTTCTGCTGCAACCGGTGAGAAAAGTGACTTCATGTCCGCAATAATTTCACCCACAGATGTGTGTTGATACTCCAGCTGCATTTTGCCGGCTTCGATTTTCGACAGATCAAGTATTTCATCAATCAACGCCAAAAGTCCCTGACCCGAGTTCTGGATAACGCGGGCGTAATCGATTTGATCACTGGTCAGATTCTGTTCGGTATTCTCGGCCATCAGCCTCGACAACAGCAGGATCGAATTCAGCGGCGTACGCAGCTCGTGCGACATGTTGGCAAGAAACTCAGATTTGTATCGCGTACTCTGCGCAAGCAGGTCAGCTTTATGTTGGATTTCAACATTGCGTTCGCTGATCAGCTGGTTCCTTTCTTCCAAAAGCCGGCTCCGTTCCTCAAGCTCCTGGTTGGCCTGTTTCAGTTCCTCTTGTTGGACGCGCAGTTCCTCCTCGGAGGCCTGCAGCTTCTCAGCCTGAGCCTCCAGCTCACTATTGACATTTTCGAGTTCGGTTTGCTGCGTTTTGAGTTCCTCGGCCTGTGCCTGCGTTTCGTTCAACAACTCCTGGAGCCGCTTTCGGTTTTGTGCCGTTGAGATGGCAATACCAATGTTAGCTGCCGCGTTCCGGAAGAAATCGATTTGCCTTTCACTGAAATGGCTAAGTGTTCCAAATTCCATTGCACCTTTAACGATCAGACCGTCCATTATGGGGATAGCCACCACGTGGTGCGGTCGGATTTCTCCGGTTGCATAGCTGATTGTAATATTTGATTCAGGGATATCGCGAAGCTGAAGTACCTTCCTTGATGCAACCGCCTGGCCGAGTAGTCCGTCATTGAGGGCGATCTCGGGTCTGGTCTTTTGGGGATCCGTGGCGTAGCCAGAGAAAGCGTAAAGTCTCTCCCCTTGAAGAAGATACAGAGACCCGACCTCACTTTCTGTGTATCCCGCGAGCATATCGGTAACCTCTCTCGACAATACCTCTACAGTCTTGTCACCCATCATCTGTTCGTTCAGCTGGTTCAAGCCGGATTGAAGCCACTCCTTATCTGAAATAATTTCGAAGGAGTGCTGAAGCGATTCAGCCAT
>JAEZEH010000053.1 GCA_023417785.1 Bacteroidota bacterium | reverse complement strand
AGAATATTATCGCCGGAAAACAGTCATAAAAATACGTGGCTCACGGATCTTAACGGCGACGGATCGCATGATTGGAAAGACCTTACAATTGAAAAGGAACACGTCTATCGCGTCGAAGATACTTCCGGGGACGGTGTGGCCGACCTTTCCCAGTTGGTGATCGCCGACTTCCATGAAGAAGTGACTGACGCCGCTGGCGGAGTTCTCAAGCACGGTGATAACCTTTACATAGGTATAGGTCCCGACCTTTGGCTTACCAAAGACGAAGATGGCGACGGTGTTGTGGATAAAAAGACATCGATATCTCACGGGTATGGTATACACGTGGGATTCAGTGGCCATGGTATGTCAGGTATTGAAGTTGGTCCCGAAGGCAAAATTTACTGGCAGATCGGCGACATCGGTTTTAGCGGTGAAGGGCCCGACGGCCAAAAATGGGATCACGCGAATAGCGGCGTCATTGTCAGGGCTAATCCCGACGGAAGTGATTTTGAAGTTTTTGCTTACGGCAATCGAAATACTCATGAATTTGTTTTCGATGAGTATGGCAATCTGATCAGTGAAGACAATGACGGCGATCATCGTGGGGAAAGTGAACGCATCGTGTACGTAGTCAACGGGGCGGATATTGGCTGGCGGATAAACTGGCAGTTCGGAAAGTATCGCGACCCTGATAACAATACCTATAAAGTATGGATGGACGAAAGGCTATATGTTCCCCGATTCGAAGGCCAGGCTGCATACATCACACCACCAATAGCAAACTTTGTAAACGGTCCCACGGGTATGTTGTACAATCCCGGGACGGCGTTGAGCCCCGAGTGGCGGAATACTTTTTTCATTGCTGAGTTTGTCGGAAATCCGGCGCAGTCGGGTATTCATGCGTTCAAGCTCAAGCCCAAAGGTGCAACCTTCGAACTAGGAGAATACAAAAAGGTTTTGGGTGGCGTGCTTGCCACAGGGATCGATTTTGCGCCGGACGGGTCCATGCTTGTGGCAGACTGGATTGATGGATGGAATACGAAAGATTTCGGGCGCATATGGAAGCTTGACGCGAATAATCCTGATTCGGAAAGGAAAGAAGTAGAACGCCTTATCAAAGATGATTTTACCAGATACAAAAACGAACAGCTCGGAGATCTTTTGAAGAACGCGGACATGCGCGTTCGTCAAAAAGCACAGTTTGAGCTGGCAACCCGGAAATCCGACGGGATGGATGTGTTTAAAAAAGCACTTGCACAAAAAGAGCATCAACTGGCGCGGGTGAATGCCATTTGGGGGATAAGTCAATTGGCCCGTAAGGAAATGAAACATGCCGCGGAATTGGTCCCGTTGCTGAAAGACAGCGATCCCGAGATACGTGCACAGGCGGCAAAGTGGATCGGCGATGTTCGGTACAAGGATGCCGGCGCTCAGCTGATTCCGTTGCTGAAAGATGATTACAGCCGCGCGCGATTTTTTGCCGCCGAAGCGTTAGGGCGGATTGCGTATGCCCAAGGCGTTGATCCTCTGATTGAGCTCCTGGAATCGAACAATGATGAAGACGCCTACATACGTCACGCCGCGAGTCTGGCTCTGGCGCGAATCGGGAACACCGAAGCCGTGGCGGCGCTTTCGAAGCATCCTTCCGCCGCAGTGAGATTGGGTGCGGTAATCGCATTACGACGAATGCAGGCACCCGGAATAACTAACTTCCTGGACGATACAAATGAATGGGTGGTAACCGAAGCAGCACGCGCGATTAATGATGATCATTCGATCGAACAGGCGCTGCCAGCACTTGGTAGCATTCTCAATCAAACACCATTCACCAATGAACCCCTGATTCGCCGTGCGATCAACGCCAATTTCCGGGTTGGCACAAATGAAGGTGTACAGAACCTCCTGAACTATGCAAAGAATCAAAGGAACAGCGCAGCCATGCGCGCAGAGTCCATTGCCGCATTGAGCACCTGGCCCCGGCCGTCAGTCCTCGATCGCGTAGACGGACGATATCGCGGCGAAGTTCAACGTGACCCGCAAATTATTTTAGCTGCGGGTCGCGACGTGCTGATCAGCCTCGTGGCAGCGAACAGTGCAGAGGTAAAACTCGCCGCCCTTAAGGCTATCGGAAAGCTTAAGATCACTGACGCGTCAGACGCATTGTTTACAACTTTGAGACAGGATAGCGATCCTTTGATCCGGGCCGAAGCGCTGAAAGCGATCGCTACGATCGGAGACCCGAAAACCGGAGATGCTGTGCAAATCGCACTGCGTGATCGCGAGAAGGGAGTCAGGGTGATCGCGCTGGACCTTCTGGCTGAATCCAATCTTGCTGCGGAACGCATGGTGTCCCTGCTCGAAGAAATAGTCAATACCCGAACTGTTGAGGAGAAACAACAGGCGCTGCTTACGTTGGGGACGCTTCCCTTTGATCGCACACAAGCTGTGTTTGACCGGCTTCTTACCAGAATGGAATCTAAACGCCTTCCCGTTGAAATTAACCTGGAACTGTCTGAAGCTATTGACAGCACCGGCTCCGCAGAGTTGAAGAGCAGATTTGTGAAACTCACTACATCTGCAGGGCCCGATTCCCTGATGTCGGGTTTCCGGGGTGCGCTTCTCGGCGGTGACGAGAACCGTGGCTCCCGGATCTTTTATAGCCATCAGACCGCACAGTGTATCCGTTGTCATGTGGTTGGCGATTATGGCGGCATCGCCGGACCGCCACTGACGGGAATTGCGTCTAGGCTTTCACGCGAAGAATTACTCGAATCGCTTATCAATCCCAGTGCCCGTCTTGCACCCGGGTACGGTATGGTAACCGTTGAACTGAACAACGGGAAAAAGTTCAGCGGTATTCTCCAGGTGGAAGACAAACAAACATTGTCGATGAAGATCGGTGATCGCCCGGATACCGTGATTCAGGTTACCGACATCCGAAACAAAACTTATGGGCAGTCAAGTATGCCGCCGATGAACCTGTTGCTGACCAAGCGCGAAATACGGGATCTGGTGAGTTTCATCGCTACCTTAAAGGAATAGATTACAACAAATCCATTGCCTGAACTGCTTCATACCAGGTCAAAACACGTTGGTCAACTTGAATGTCCATGCGTGCGGACAAGGGATATTCCCAGGAGTCATTTTCGGTGGAACGATAGAAGACCCGTTGACTCTGACGGGTTCTTTGAATCCAAGTAATGTGACCGAGGATGGCTTTTTTATTCCCGGAACGTTGAATGGTTTTTCAGGATACGTCGTAAAAATCACATAAAGATCTTTCCCTTTCCTGGTGTAGAATACCGATTTATCCTTCGAGCTCGTGGTATTCGTCCAGGCCCGTGTTTCGTAGATAGCCTCTCCGTTGACATCGAGCCATTCGCCTATATCGGTAAGTCGTTGCTGCATAACTACAGGAATCCGCCCATCGGCTGTCGGTCCGATGTTGAGTAAAAGGTTCCCACCGCGGGCTACTTTGTCAATCAGAATATGTACCAGTTCTGTTGACGTACTGTAATCGCTGAGATTCTCGTTGCGATTATAGCCGAAGGAAGAACCGATTCCACGACACTCTTCCCAGGGGTGATCGATTTTTTTGTCGGATGAATTTTGATCGTGAACCTGGTCATATTCGGTTGTATATACTCCACCATGACGACTCCGGGTTTCCTTGCCCCAGCGGTCGTTGACGACAACCTCGTCCTTTACAGGGGATTCATTATACAACCAGGCCAGGAACTCCGGACTCTTCCAGGCTTTTGAATCATGGTCCCATTCGCCATCGGTCCAGAAGATATCCGGTTGGTAGGCATTCACAAGGTCTTTCATCTGCGGAATCATATGGTCATCTACGTACCTGGGAAAGTTTTCACGGTAAAGTGGATTGAACCACTCGTAAAGGGAATAGTAAAATCCCATTCGAAGTCCCTGTGCTTTTACCGCTTTGGTGAGGTCACCGGCCAGATCACGGTGAGGTCCAACGTCTGCCGCATTCCAATTCCATGAATGTTTACTGGGCCACAACGCAAATCCTTCGTGATGCTTGGAGGTAAGCACAACGTACCTGGCACCTGATCTTTTGAGAAGTTCGGCCCACTCATCAGGCTGGTACATTTCACAGGTGAAGTCCTTCACAAAATCCTGGTATTTGGTTTCCGCTCCATAGGTGTTATTATGAAAGTCACTGAATAGTCGATGCGCTTCATCCTCCGGATTCATCAGGCGCCACCAATACCATTCGGCGTAACACTGATAGATTGAAGCGCCATCCCGGGGAAGTGGGCCCCAGGCAGGAACGGAGTATAGTCCCCAATGAATGAAAACCCCAAACTTGGCATCCTGAAACCATGCAGGGACAGGGCGCGTATCGAGGGAAGTCCAGTCAGCACTATATGACTGCGAATACACGGTAGAGGATATTAGTATCACGACCATTGCAATGAACAAGCCTGCGTGCGCCATACCCCTTTCCCTGGGACTACGCATAAATATTTTGCTATTCACCTTAAAGTATGCTCCGCCCATCATACATTTTTATTTGTAATTTCCTTGAATACAAATGAACCTGCATACGAAATGTACGTAATTAAATTTTAACCCTAATGTTGCATGGTAGTGACGATTCACAACGCAGATACTTCTCAGTATGAAGCCATCGGAAAAATGATGGTCCTTGTATATTCTCAGTTGGATGGATTTCCGGGCGAGAAGGAACAACCTGCGTACTATCAGATGCTGGCCAACGTTGGCGATCTGACTGCCAAACCAGGGGTTGAGTTGCTGGTTGCGATGAGTGATACAGCTGAACTGCTGGGTGCAGTGGTTTACTTCGACGACATGCAATACTATGGTTCCGGTGGAACGGCCACACAGGAACGTGACGCAGCCGGTTTTCGATTACTGGCTGTGCATCCTCAGGCACAAGGCAACGGTGTTGGAAAATTGCTTACCAGCACCTGTATCGAAAAAGCCAGGACGCGCGGGGTTGGCCAGGTAATCATTCATACGACGAATGCAATGCGTACTGCGTGGACGATGTATACAGGGATGGGCTTCAAGAGGTCTCCGGATCTGGATTTTGTTCAGGGCGGGTTGCAGGTCTATGGTTTCCGATTGATCCTGCTGGAGCGGCGTGGGTGAAATGACGTTGTCTTGAACCTTCGAATTGATACGGCCGGGTGGACTTGGAATCAAATTTTAGCGAGCATTTGAGAGAAGTTTCGAATATGCAATTGCTGTCAAAGAAAATCGTTGTCGATAATATCACAATAGAAATCACCGTGCACGACCTGTCCTTTCGAATGGGGTTTCTTGAAGGCGAAACACCCACAGATCACATGTATGTACGACTTACTGCCTGGGACTCAGCCGGCGTAAGGTTGTGGGAAACGCCATTTCTCGCGGGCGATGGGAAAATCAAGGCTTATTCAAGCGTGCAGGAAGCTTTTGCCGACGTGTCAAAAAGGTTATCTTCAGTGCGCCCGGGTCTTGTAAAAAGAGGCTTGCTGAATTGATTTTTTTATACTGGCAATTTTCAAGATGAAGCTTATCGTAGAAATAAGCATCGACATGGCTTTCATGTGTTTGTAGAAAAATCCGTCCAAAGTCATCGCGCTCGTCCTCAAAAGATTCCATCAGGAATTTAGTTATGAATTCGCTTGAGCCAGCCTGAGAATATCCGGAGGTGCTCACCTCATCGTTGCCGGCGAATTTATATTACCGAACAGCTATTTAAATAAACACACTGAAATTATTTTTTCTGTTTTCACGAAATTTTCGGGTATCTGCATTCCCTGATCGTATCGGGCAACAAAATCGGATGAACCGGATGCGTCATTAAAGTTTATTTTCTAAATTCCGAAATCGATTGCCGTGGAAAGACCAAATATCAGTTAAGTTTCAGTAAGAGTCATAATGGGCGAGCCTATTCATAATGAGCAACATCTGTTACAGGAACTGCACAAGGGTAACGTCAATGCCTTTGAACAAATTTTCCGCTTTTACTGGAAGGATCTATACCGTGTTGCAAAGGGTAAGCTTCAGTCGCATGCGGAAGCTGAAGAGGTTATCCAGGGTGTTTTCTCTACCCTCTGGGAGAAAAGGAAGACGTTAATGATCAATAATCTCGATCATTATCTGCGCACATGCGTCCGAAACAAAATCCTTAATATCATCAGGGCCAATCTCATGAAGGAAAAATATTGGGCATACTATCGTACTTTCCTTCCAATGGAAACGAATTCAACGGCCGAATCAGTGGCTTACGACGACCTTGACGAGGCTATTCAGGAAGCAGTGAGCACCCTGCCCGAGAAATCGCGCAAGGTTTTCACCCTAAGTCGGATAGAAGGCAAAACCAACGCGGAGATAGCCAACATTCTTGAGTTGTCGGAAAAAGCCATTGAATACCACCTTACCAAATCAACTCGCGCCCTAAAAGTTCGACTCAAAGATTTTATTCTCTGATTTTTTTTCTTTGACTTTAGGGAAACCCGGGGGTTTCGTGTCTTAATCAGTATGAAACCCGAAGTGTTTAGGGCCTTGCTCGAAAGATACGAGCGCGGAGTTTGTTCACCCGAGGAAAAAAAACTTATTGAGCAATGGTATGACAATTTGCCCGAAGATGAAGCAGATGTGCCCGAGCAGACCGGCGAGGCGATTTGGTCAGCGGTGGCGGATAAAAATAATCTCAGACAGTCTCATCCAACACGCTGGTTTCTTAAAATTGCAGCCGCGGCAGCTGTCTTTTTCCTGATTGGCTATGTGATACTCAATCGGGTTCAGGTAAATATTCCGGAAGGAATCGCCGATCAGCAGGCCATTCCTCAGGCTCCGGATCAAACTTACACAAGCGAATTCGAGAATACATCGGCGGCACCACAACAGATCACCCTGGAAGATGGTAGTACCATTCTCCTGCAACCCGGAGGACGCATCTCGTATCCGGCATCTTTTGCCATCGATTCGCGCAGCGTATCACTTTCCGGTGAAGCATTTTTCAGTATTCGCAGGGATGAGCAAAGACCCTTCTATGTATTCACCCGTGAAGTCGTCACTAAAGTTCTCGGCACAAGTTTTACAATCAAAGCGCACGAACAGGAACCGGAAATAATTGTCGCAGTCAAGACTGGAAAGGTACGTGTTTTCACTAATCCGGGAGATGAGGACAAGCCCGGCACGAGCGTCACGCTCACGCCCAACCAGCAAGTCGTGTACAATCGGGAAGCGGTGGAGATAGCAAAGAAACTCGTTGACAAGCCCGAAATCGTTCTTGAAAAGCCTACACTTTTTGAGATGAAGTACGACGGCGTTTCTGTAAGTGAAATTCTCAAAGTTCTCGAAGAGAATTATGGCGTTGACATTGAATTCGACGAAGCCGTGTGGAGTGAATGTTTTCTCACAACCAAGATGTCGGACGAAGGATTAATTGAGCGAATTGAAATTATTACGAAGGCTATCGGAGCAACGTATTCCGACGACGACGCTGTGATTGCTATCAAAGGAACAGGATGTAACTAAGAACAACCAAACAAATAATACCAAACCAAACCAAATAACCTGCCTATGACGTAACCCTACAAATCATTTCTTATAAAAGGGGCTGATGATGTTAGCGCATCACCAGCCTTTCATGCAACGTGAAAACTCACGTAACAGCTAGTTTTTGTCCTTTGTCAAACAAAAACCTTACTAATTTATGAAGATTAAACCTAAACCTAATAGCAAACTATTGCTATTTGCTATGAAAATTACGCTCATTCAGATTTTGATCTTGTCGGGGAGTTTCGTTTTGGGGGCGTCTCTTGATTCGAACGGCCAGGAAGTTCTGGAAACGAAAGTGAGTCTGACTGTGGAAAACGCGGATATCAGGGATGTGCTGGTGGAGATCGAGCAGAAAACCGAAGTAAATTTCACTTATCGGCCCCGGCTTCTCAAAAATATTGACCAGGTCAGCGCTTCGTTTATGGCCGCGCCGCTTCGCGATATCCTGGACGGAATCTTCAAGGACCATATCGGTTATGAAGTCCTGGGAAAACAAATTATCCTTGTTGACCGGACTCCGGGAATGAAGAATGTACCGGCACCTATTGTGGTATCGGGAAAAATTACGGATGGAGAAGGCGAGCCCCTGCCAGGGGTGAACATCGTTGAGAAAGGAACAACAAACGGAACGACTTCCGATGTGACAGGAAACTACTCGCTCAACGTCGACGAGAACGCTACGCTGATTTACTCATTCATCGGGTTTCTGACAAAGGAGATTTCGGTAAACGGGAGGACTTCGATGAATGTGACACTCACACCCGACGTACAATCCCTTGAAGAAGTTGTTGTCGTAGGCTACGGTGAACAAAAGAAGGTAACTGTTACCGGGTCCGTTGTGGCGGTCGGTGGCGCGGAACTTCAGAAATCACCGGCGGTAGATCTTTCCAACTCATTTGCGGGACGACTCGCTGGAGTGGTCGCGGTTCAAACCAGCGGTGAACCAGGGTTCGACGCATCTACTATTCGCATACGAGGCGTAAATACCATAGGCAACCCCAACCCACTGATCGTGATTGATGGAGTTCCCGATCGTGAAGGGGGGCTTAACCGATTGAATCCACAGGAGGTTGAGTCTATCTCTGTATTGAAAGACGCCTCTGCAGCCATTTACGGTTCGCGCGCTGCCAACGGTGTTATCCTCGTTACAACAAAACGCGGTAAATCGGGTGCACCCAGGATCTCTTACGATTTTAATCAGGGATGGTCGCAACCAACGCGCATTCCCAAAATGTCCAATGCTTTTGAGTACGGTTCCATCATGAACGAAATTCCGATTTACAAGAATCTTCCATCGTCGGAATGGGCTTCTGCCTGGGAAAGCATTCAGCAGGTTGGCACATTTACTTCGCCGTCGACGGGGACAACTGTAAACGCAAACTACAGCCCGGAGAGTGTACAAAAGTTCCGCGATGGGTCTGATCCATGGGGCCACCCTGATACCGACTGGTTTGGTGATGCTTTCAAGACCTGGTCACCGCAGTCACGACATAACCTTTTGTTAAGTGGTGGTACTGACAATGTCAAATACCTCGCGGGTCTCGGATACATCAATCAGGACGCATATTACAAGAACTCTGCGACCTTCTACAAACAATACAGCTTCCGGATAAACCTCGATGCGCAGATCAACAAGTATATCAACGCGAGCCTCGGTCTTCTTGCACGCGAGGAATCGCGAAACTTCCCCACGCAGTCAGCGGGATCAATTTTCCGGATGCTGATGCGCGGACGCCCTACCGAACCGGAGGTCTGGCCCAATGGTCTGCCCGGACCCGACATCGAGAACGGACAAAACCCGGTGGTGATCACAACAAACGCAACCGGCTACCATCGCAATCCGACCGATTATCTTCAAAGCAATGGTAAGCTCGAAATCACGAATCCATGGATCGATGGTCTCAAGCTTACGCTTATGGGGTCCGTTGACAGAACTATTGACCGGACGAAGCGTTGGGAAACGCCCTGGTATCTTTATACGTGGGATAAGGTAACCTACGAAGCGGATGGGGTAACACCTCAGCTTAACCGTGTGCTTCGCTCCACATTTACCGATCCCCGTCTGACGCAATCGGTCGGCTCAAGGCTGGCTACCAACCTTACAGGTATGCTTAACTACGACAAGACTTTTTCGAACGATCATACGATTGGTGTACTCGTCGGTGTTACGAAGGAAAAGTTCGAGGCCGACTATGTCTCCGCAAATCGTCGCGGATATATTTCCGGCGCGATTGATCAGCCTTTCTTCGGGGGGACCACTCAGTTCATCACTGGAGGTGACGATAACGACAATACGTTTAATCGGGCGCGTCTGGGTTACTACGGACGGGTCACATACAATTTTCGTGAAAAATACCTCGCGGAATTCATGTGGCGCCGCGACGGTTCTTCGTTCTTTCCGCCGGACAAGCGATTCGGGTTCTTCCCCGGTGTGTTGGTAGGATGGAACATCTCTAATGAGGATTTCTTTGCCGATAATCTTTCGGTGGTGAATTACCTGAAAATCCGGGCATCGTACGGTCAAATGGGTAACGATCAAATCTACCGACCTGAGTCTACCGACCTGATGGAGTACGCTTACTTGTCGAATTATGACCCGGGCGAATATCCTATTAATGGTCAGGTTGTAAAAACGCTTATCGAGGGTGTCGTGCAAAACCCGAATTTCACCTGGGAGCAATCGAATAATTTTAACGTGGGCCTTGAAGGTACTGTTTTGAATAACAGCATCGACTTCACGCTGGAGTACTTTTACAACAAACGTACTCAAATGTTGATTTACAACAGGGGTACCACACCTCAGACGAGCGGAATTGCAGACCGCCTTCCTCCCGTAAACGGTGGACGCATGGATAACCGCGGATTCGAATTTTCCCTTGCCTATAGCGGTCAGTTGAGTGATTTGCGTTTTCGGATTGGAGCAAACGCAGGGTACAACAAGAACAGGGTAGTTTACATGAATGAAATCACGGCGGCCCCGGCCTATCAAAGAGAAACCGGCTATCAGTATGACTCATTTATTGCTTACGAGTTCGACGGTGTGTTCCTTAATCAGGCAGAGATCGACCAGGAAGAACTTGATTACAGTGAAGTAACGAACCAGCTTATTCCCGGCGATATGAAATTTAAGGACGTCAACGGTGATGGCCGGATCAACGGTGATGATAAGCGCAATCTCAACAAGAGCAACGTACCCAATTTCAACTACGGTATAACGCTGAACGTGGAATGGCGCAATTTCGATCTTTCGGTTCTTTTTCAGGGGGCGCATGGTGCCTTGCTTCGTTTTAATACAGAATCGGGTGACATTGGAAATTACCTGAAGTATCAGTACGACAACCGATGGAGTATAGACAATCCAACAACGGAGCATCCGCGGCTCGCAATTCGCAATGACACTTACTACACA
Source organism: Bacteroidota bacterium (assembly GCA_023417785.1). GTDB lineage: Bacteria > Bacteroidota > Bacteroidia > Cytophagales > Cyclobacteriaceae > Ohtaekwangia. The sequence continues at coordinate 268,352 of JAEZEH010000053.1, read as the reverse complement.
GGTGGAGAATATTCACTCAACACATATAACCTCTTCACAAAAAATTATCTGCGTCTTAAGAACGTCGAACTGGGATACAACATTCCGGTTTCATTGTCAGAGAGATTGGCCATCAGTAACCTTCGTATTTATGTAAACGGCCTGAATCTGATAACGTGGGATAAGTACAAGATATTTGATCCGGAAGCTGATAGCGGAAGTCTGCAGTATTATCCGCAGTCACGTGTAATCAACACCGGTGTCAGACTGACGTTTTAGTGAATCGATCAAATAATGAATGTGTTTCATATTAAAATATTAAATATGAGAAAAAGAATTAAGACAGGGGTGTTGCTGGTTTTGCTGGCTATCCCTTTTGCATGTGATACGGATTTTCTGGATACGAATCCCGTTGCGCAGGTACCATCAGAAACCACGTGGAGTGACGGTCCATTGGCGCAGGCTTTCGTTTTCGGAATTTATTCCTACCTGGGATATGGCGGCTTCGAGGAACAAATGCTGGCCTCGTATACTGATGAGGCGATGTTTACCCATGCCGGAAGAAGCATAAACACGTTTACGGAAGGAACTGAAAGTCCAAGTAACAGTGCGTGGACCAGTAACACCTACGCGTGGGGCGAGATGTTTGAAGCTATTCGTGCCGCAAACACCGCGATCGCGAATTTGCCTGTTTCAGAATTCACGGATGTTGATCGCGACATGCTTCTCGGCGAAGCATACTTCCTGCGTGCTTACTATTCGCACCAGTTACTTCGTTACTACGGATCATTTCCGATTATTACCAACCTGTTCGGCCTGGAAGATGATTATAATACACCGCGCAACACCTTCGCTGAATGCGTCGACTTTATCGTGAGTGACCTCGATCAATCGGCTACGTTACTGGAAGGCAAAGATCGGATTAAAGGAAGAGCATCGAAACTCGCGGCGCAGGCACTGAAAGCCAGGGTACTCCTGTATGCAGCGAGTGATCTGCATGACGCGACCGTTGCTTCCGCGAAATCTCCCACAATCGCATCCTTCCAGAATAAATACCTCGTCGCATATACATCCGGTGATCAAATGGTGCGCTGGCAGGCTGCGCGGGATGCAGCGAAGGTCGTGCTCGATGCAGGCACCGGCTACAAACTCAACCTGGTGGCTCCGGTAACGCCTGAAGAAGGTACGGCAAATTATGTGGCCCTGTCGATGGGCGGAGGCAGCAAAGTAGCAGACGCGGCTGCGGGTGATGAACTGATCTTCGAAAGAACACATACCCCGGCCTATACAGTTGAAAGTAACTGGCCGTTGGGCGGAATTCACTTCGGAATAAACAACGGTCCCAATGGTTACCACAACTGGGCGGGTAACACGCCCATCCAGCAACTGGTCGATGACTATGAAGTGATGGATGGAGGTGATTCGGAACCCTTTGACTGGAACGATGCGGGCCATGCCGCAGCGCCTTACGACAATCGTGATCCCCGGTTCTATGCCACTATTCTGTATGATGGCGCCGATTGGAAGCCGCGTCCCTCTGACGTTGCTGCTATTGACCCTGTTGATCAGATTCAAACGGGCTACTACGACAACGGCGGTGGCGGTTTCGTTAACGGTGTGGATACACGCGAATCGGCCATCGAAAACTGGAACGGAAGCCGGACACACTACTATACACGAAAGTTTATCGATCCTGATCCCGCAGTGATCGAAAACCAGTCGGGATCCCAGGTGGTTCCATGGCCCTTCATCCGATACACCGAAGTGGTTCTCAATTATGTCGAAGCGTTGATTGAACTGGGTGAGGAGGACGAGGCCCGTACATGGTTAAATAAAATTCGTTTCAGAGCCGGCATGCCGGCGATCACCGAAAGCGGTGAGGCGCTTCGTGACCGCTACCGGAACGAACGCAGGATTGAACTCGTCTATGAAGAACATCGGTATCATGACGCGCGCCGGTGGATGATCGCCGCCGAAACACTCGGACGCGGGATAAAGAGTATTCACGTTGAAGCAAAACTCAAAGCAGGCCAATCACCGCATGTACCCTATCGTTACGACCCGTCAAAGTATACTTATACCTATAAGGTAGAAAATAATACATCGAACGAGAACAGAACCTGGGTGGATAAAATGTACTTCCGGCCGATAAGCCGGAATGAAATGAATATCAATACGACACTCATCCAGAATCCTGGATACGAGTAGTTGTTTTCGTTTGGGTGGGATTTGCTCCGGTAAGGGGCAAATCCTTTGTTTTTATATGTATCAGAGGTAAAGGCATGGAACAAATAACAAACTTCTCGATTGCGCTCATACTTCTGGTTGCGTTGGCCGGATGCGCGACGGAGGATCAATCCGGCGTAACACCGGAAACGCCGGTAAGTGATCCTGTATTCCACCTCCTTCCACCGACGAGGACTAATCTTGCATTCGTTAACCGGATAACGGAAGGCCTGAATACCAACATTCTGATGTACGAGTACTTTTATAATGGTGGGGGAGTGGCAACGGCTGACTTCAACGGCGACGGAATGATTGATGTCTATCTTACCTCCAATATGGAGAAGAATAAACTGTACCTTAATAAAGGCAATTTCGTGTTTGAAGATGTCACTGCCCGGTCGGGTGCTGAAGGTCGTACAGGCCCATGGAAGACGGGGGTATCATACGCCGACGTAAATGGCGATGGCCTTATTGACATATATGTATGCTACTCAGGCACGGTGAAAGCAGAAAATCGCGCAAATCAGCTTTTTATTAATAAGGGCAACGACGCGTCTGGTGTTCCTCAGTTTTCCGATGAAGCAATCTCTTATGGTCTGGCATCAACGGGATACAGCAATCAGGGCTACTTCTTCGACTACGATCGCGATGGCGAGGTTGATATGCTCCTGATTAATCACAACCCGGAGTCGATGCCTGTTCTCAACGAGGTGAGTACACGCGAAATGCTGAAATCAGACGATCCACTTCGGGGGATACGGCTTTTCAGACAGGAAAATAACCGGTTTAAGGACGCTACAACGGAAAGTGGCATAAGTTCCTCGGCGCTGACTTATGCGCTTGGCGCCGGCATCGCCGATATCAATGGCGATGGATGGCCGGACATCTACGTTTCAAACGATTATGCCATCCCGGATTATCTGTACATCAACAATGGCGATGGCACGTTCCGTAATGAACTGAATAACCAACTCGGGCATACAAGCCATTTCTCTATGGGAAATGATGTGGCCGATATAAACAACGATGCGACCATAGACATTTTTACCCTTGATATGCTTCCGGAGGACAATCTCCGGCAGAAACTGCTCATGGCTCCCGACAATTACGCAAAGTTCGACCTGAATGTAAGATCGGGGTTTTACTACCAGTATATGCGCAACATGCTACAACTCAACAATGGCAACGGTTCCTTCAGTGAAGTGGGTCAACTGGCAGGGGTGTCGAACACGGACTGGAGTTGGGCGGCTCTTTTCGGCGATTACGACAATGATGGATGGAAGGATCTGTTTGTTACCAATGGTTACCTCCGTGATTACACGAATCTCGATTTCATCAAATATATGGACGACGTCGTCAGAAAGAAGGGGCGCCTTAAACGCGAAGATGTACTTGATATGGTCGAAAATATGCCGGGCTCAAACGTGACGAACTATATTTTTTCTAACGTGGACGGCAAACATTTCAGTAATGTTACGGCGCCGTGGGGCATGGAGACGCCTTCCAACAGTAATGGCGCCGCGTACGCCGACTTCGACAACGATGGCGACCTTGATTTGATAGTGAATAATATTAATTCACCAGCCTTCGTTTTTGAAAACCGCTCGAAAGAAAAGAATTATCTCGGGGTGAAACTTCACGGCGAAGGGAAAAACACTCTTGGGATCGGGGCGTCAGTGATTACGTCCTGCCAGGGGAAACGGCAACTTCTGGAGCAAATGCCCACGCGAGGATACCTTTCGGCTGTATCGCCCGTGTTACATTTTGGGCTTGGCGGATCAACACGGATCGATACCCTGCATATTCGCTGGAATAGTGGCAAGGAACAGCTTCTTACCGGCGTTGCTGCGAATCAGGTAGTTGTCTTGAGTGAAGCAGAAGCCCAGCACCCAAATCACCGCGCACCCGAAACCCCAAAGACTATTTTCACTGCTGTGGAAACGGCGATTAACAACCGTCATCAAGCAGCTTCCGTGAACGATTTCAAACGGCAGCCTCAGTTGCTAACCCAGCTTTCGCATACAGGTACCGTAGTAGCCAAAGGTGACGTCAACAACGATGGCCTGGAGGATTTGTATATTGGTGGCGGGGCCGGAGAGTCAGGTGTTCTGTATCTGGCAAACGGAACTCATTTCACACAAAAGAACGTGAACGCTTTTCAGAAAGACGAGGCGTTCGTTGATGTTGCAGCGGTTTTTGCCGACGTTGACAACGATAATGATCTTGACCTTTACGTGGCGAGTGGAGGCTATCACAACCTTGAACCAGAGGATCGAATGCTTCAGGATCGCTTATACCTGAATGACGGTACAGGAAACTTTGCACTGGCAGGAGATGCCCTTCCTGGTATGCTCACCAGTAAAGGATGCGTTGCTGCTGAAGATGTCAACGGCGATGGGTATGTGGATTTTTTTGTTGGTGGCAGGGTCATCCCAGGGCGCTATCCGGAGACGCCTCCGAGCTTCCTGTTAATAAACCAAAAGGATGGTTCGTTCAGAGATGAAATCGGTACACTTGCACCGGAACTGACGAACTCATACATGGTGACTGATGCCCTTTGGATAGACCTGGATGGTGACAATGACAATGAACTGGTGATCGCGGGCGAATGGATGCCGTTGACGATTTTCAAGAACGTTAACGGAAAGCTCGTAAACGCAACCAGTGTTTTTTTGGATAATGATCTCTCCGGATGGTGGAACAAAATTCAATCAAGTGATTTCAACAGGGACGGAAAGCCGGATCTCATAGTAGGAAACTGGGGATTGAATTCCCAGTATGTCGTTTCACCGGTCCAGCCTGCTGAACTTTTTTATGACGACTTTGACAAAAATGGATCGGTGGATCCGATTCTGTGTACTTATATTCAGGGGAAACGGTATCCCTATCTGACCCGTGATGAAATGCTGGAGCAATTGGGATACCTCAGACCTCGTTTCAGAGATTACAAAAGCTATGCGCCCGTTGCACTGGAAGATATCTTCAATGGCGAACAGCTCGGCCGCGCGAAAAAACTCCGGGCCGACCACCTCGAAACTACTTATTTTCAAAGTACAGCTTCGGGTAAACTGCAGCCAGTTCCACTGCCTGTGGAGGCACAGTATGCACCGGTGCACAGCATTGTCACGGGCGACTTCACGGGCGATGGCTTCGTTGATGTAATCCTTACGGGTAACGACAGCAACTCCAAGTTGAAAATTGGAAAGATCGACGCAAATAATGGGATTCTTCTGGCGGGTAATAGTAATGGCGACTTTACCTATTTGCCACAGCCTCTTTCAGGACTGAACCTCAAAGGTGATGTTCGAAATGCATTCGTGATTGGAAACCGAGTCTATTTTCCGGTTTCAGGGGGTTCGATTTCCGAGTATCGGTTTTCCGCCCCTGCACCCGGGGTTCTCGTTTCGTCTGGTGGCCGCGGAGCGCCGTGAGTGACTCGTTCTTTTTGACTCCTGCATCAAGATCATTTGGGATCGTTTTTTCCGCAGCGGAACAAAAAAGCCCGGCTCAATGACCGGGCTTCCTGAGAATCGAGATTGATATTACTGCGGATAAATTATTTGTACGGCGCGCACGTCCCCGCTGGTAAATCCGTTCCAGGGCAGTATATACGAGTTCATCACGGAGTTTGCATCCGTTGAAGGAGTTCCCTGAATAAAAATACCCTGAGTCTGATCGGTATGGTACAGCCCGAATATGTGACCCATTTCGTGAACAATGGTAAACAACTTGTAGCCGCTGTTCAGGTAATTGTAACGTGTATTGATCGTCATGGTATGACCAGGTCTCCGAGTATAGGAAGGCAGGTAGGCGCGTGCCACCCAATTCTGGCTCGAATATGAAGTATTGATAACCGTATTCGCCGCTGAACTGGACGAAACTTCCGACATATAAAGTTTGGTTCCGTTCACAGCATTCCACTGGTTTATCGCTCCGCGAATGGCCGTAACCCAGGAAGATGGAACCGATGAACTGATGTAAAACTTGATGTTGGTTACATAAGCGTCACTTACAAGGTAACTGCCACGGTAATGTTCGCTTCTTCCTTGTGATGGACTTTTATCGCGGGCGATATAACCATCAACGTCTTCCTGTGAGATAAGGATATCTTCATCAATAATAAAAATCCCGTTCTCGAGGCGGATTTCGTCACGCTCGAATCCGGAATTGACAAGGAAGTTGATTTGCTCGTCAGTCGGCGTTCCTTCTCGCACCGGAGCAACTTCTTCATCCTGTTGACAGGACGAAAAAAGAAACACTACAATTAAACAAAGGCTGGAAATAGAGCGCACGTAGCGCCCTGTAGGTAGGAACTTTCTCATTGTGTTGTTTAGGTTAATGATTGATAACTAAATCTACGTATAACCAGTCCGTGGTGTGAGCAGCCTGCCGGATTTTTTTGTCTTTTAATCGATCCGGTTTTAATACGACCCTTAATTTTCCGGTGTTAGTTTTAAGAGTTGTGTCATGACTTCTTCCGAAAAGTTCGAGTTTGGTGTCGCCCTGTGATGAAGCACGGGGCACTCCACGAACCCATTTCATCCAGCGTGATGATTAAATTCGAAGGTCACAGATGGTCATGGCCCTTGAGCTGATATACCCGCATTGTACGAACGCTCAATCCGCGTCGGCATCATAAGTCCACGCCAGCGAAAACATAAAGAGACTGTAACAAATAGTTCCGACAGCTACGACGATAAAAACAATACCCCCAACGTGATCACCGATGAAGTCAAATGCCTTGTCGGTGTTCACCACATGTAACGGGTTTTGCGTGATGCCGGCCTTTACCAGGAAAAAACCGATGATGCCAAGAATCAATCCGCGTGACGTGTAACCTACTACAGCCAGGTAGTGGACTATTTTTTTTGATGCGGGCTTGAAGTGCCCGATATCCAGCCGTTCACGATAGCCTCGCGTGATGCCGTACACAAGTTGGACAATTGCTGTTATCAAAATAATCACACCTCCGGCAATTATGAGCCATGCTGCGTCGTGTTGATCAATAATGTTCCCAACCATCTCCCGGTATTCGTCGGGCTGGCCATCGGTGTTCCCTGTTCCGGAGCCAAGCACGATCCGAAGCGCCGAATAGCAAAGCAACGCATCGGCTACGGAACTCAAGGCAATTCCGATTCTGCGGATAATTCCGTTGAGGTCGGTTCCATACCGATATGGATCCGTAAGCGCTTCGAAAACCCGCCAAATGACATAACTAAGCGTTCCAAAAACAATCGCCCAAACCAGAATCTGCCCGGCAAGGTACTCATTAAGGAAGGCGAGCAGACTCGTTTCGTCGGCCCCACCATCTTTCACTCTGAAATAGGAAAGCAGCGCAACGACACCAATGCCAAGATAAATCAGCCCGGTTGCGATGCAGCCGTAGACAGGCAGATAACAAACATACTTTTTGATTTTCGACAAGCGTTTCGTATTAGAAATAGGCTGATAAAAGAAACGTGCCCGCTTGGAATTCAGGTAATTCCCAAGGAGGTGCAATTACCATGTATTGAAATTTTGCACGACGACCGCTCAAAAGTTGCCAGCTCAAACGATTTGAAAGAAGAAATATCACTTTTGAATTCAACCAGCAGAGGCCCTTTGCTAACTTAAGTCAGTCCTTCGCATTTGTTAATAATGATTTGTACTCTGTTTATGCTTGCTAGTCCGATATAATGGATGCGGCCAGACGGGCTTTTACCTGACGTATCCCTCAAGGGCGGCAACATTGATATTGTGAAGATAGACCGTCGCCATAAAGGCGTATGCATCGCTCTAAATCCCATTGTCACCGTTGTCGATACCATACTGTCTCCCACGTCGCGCAAGCCGGGAATGACTTATTTTTCGACATTGAGCTTATGGAGAAAGGTTATAATAAACTCGGCAAATGTATCCGGTGAGCCCTGGTTGTATTTATGGTCGCGGATCAGATTGTTTTTGCCGTTCTCTCTGAGGAATCGCTCTTGCGAAACGGCAAAAGGCTAGCCAAACCGTTGTAAAAGCCAGACTGTCAGTGTAGAAAATCCTCCATGGTGTAAAAAAAATTCCGCTTAGCGGCGGTGTAATTGTCACGCAGAGAAAGGTCTTGACTGGCACCGTATTACACTAATTGGATGAATAGTGATGTTGAATTTTAAAAGGGTTTTAATATGAAAAAAATAATCAGAACAGCGTTAACTGCCGGATTGCTTGCCTTCATTGGTGTGGCAAACGCGCAGGAAACCGATACAACGACGTACAGCAGCAATACCTATAATCAGGATACTTCCTCCTATCAAGATACCTACAGGGAACAGCAAGGAGAGGATACTTTCAATAATAGTCGAAACGAAACAGAGTATTCAGATAATGAGTCTATGCGAACGGATCAGCAGCGTGATTCGGACTATTCCGATGAAGCCGCAGGCCAGCGTGATAAAGAGGCTGACCAATATCAGGGATCAAACACCGGCGAAGGTTCAAATGACCCGCAAGGAACTTTGGATTCGAATTCAGGAATGATCAATCCGCAGACAGATCCCGCCCAGGACACAACCGGGATCGGGGGAAACTACCGTGACGAAAACATAAATCAGCAGAATGATCCGGCTGGAACGTATACAGATCCTCGGCGAGAATCGTCGGATGAAGGTCCATCCACGGAGCCAGCGAACCCTGAAAATACGCCAGCGGAATATTATGACCGACAGGAAAGTGAAACCTCTCCGAATGCAGGTGACTCACTTGAAATCGGAAATGAAAAGGATGACCGCGCGGAGTATCCGGAAACTTCATCTTCAGAAAGAGGATTAAACCAGGAGGCGGGGACTGCGCCTATTGACGATCAGAATCCTTCGATCCATAACCAGGGAGACCCTGTTAGACAGGAGGGACTTGATAAAAATAAAGACTACCATCACACCGGCGACCAAAGTTATAATGATGAGCAACCGAAGGACACCGGTATAGGTAGTGAAGACGGCATCGGCCCAAGACAGGATGAGGCGCACCGCCAGGCCAGAGAAGAACTGAGTACAGCAACGGATTCCCTGGACTATGCGTCACAACGTAATGCTGACCCCGAGAAAGTGGGGAACCGCATAGAAAACATGGCAGATTCTGTTTCGGAAAAAATGCACCAAAAAGACAGGGATAAACACGGAATAGAGGATTAACGTTTTTTAGTTGTTTTTGATCCTTAAAATACCGGGTGAGAAGCCCGGTATTTTGTTTTTACGCAAGAGGGACAACCTCGTCGCCGGTAGAGATCCGGCCAGATGACACCACCCTGGCCGTGATGCCTCCATGCCCGCGCATCGCATTATAACCCCCGTGGCCTAAATTGGTTTCCATGCGCGAACACGGATGGCATTCCCCGCTGTATTCAAGAACGGCTGACCCAACCCTGAATCGCTTGCCTTTTAACGAGAGGAGGTTTATTCCTCGGATGACCACGTTTCTTCTTGTTAATGCCGGATCAATCGATTGCGTATTTAGAATCGATGCAACTGCCTCGAGGTGTTCCGCCTGGATAAGCGTAACCTGTCGTGATCCATCCCTTTGACTATAACGGTCGCCGACAAGACCCATACCTTGTTCAACCTCTGCGGTTTCCACTTCGACCATATCCGCAGCGCGTTCCGGCCGAAGTTGAATAAGCGTGACAACACCATGGTTAGCGAAGTGGTCCATGAGTTCTTTCATCGACATGTCGGTATATTTTTATTCCTATTTTTCATAAATTTAACAATGTTCGGATTTTCTGTAACCAATTATCGCCGATACGCAGACCTGCCGTTAGACACGTTCGAATTAATGAAGTACAAGGTCTATGTTCTGGATTTAAAATGGAACTACCTTTTCGTAAACAACGCCGTTCTCATTGATTTGCCGCATCTCGATAGGGGTCTCACGGGACTGAATATGTGGACCGTATTTTCGGAACTGCAAAACGATGCGACATTCCAGCAAATGAAGAAGGATATTGAGCAAGGTAGACAGGTGAACCTGACCACCGCTTCGCCGATTACTCTTAAGCGTCTGCGAATTTCCGGGTGGCCACTCGATGATTGTTACCTTTTTACCGTCAACACGCTTCCGGACAAAACTGAGCTACTAAACGAATTAAGGGGCCTGTTGAACAAAACCACCTCGCCGGGCGAATAAAAATCTTGAAGGAGACTGACGGATGTCAGGGCGGGTCACTATTGCGGAGACCTACTTTTGCGTCAGCCAAAGCCATGAAAATTCTGCTGATTTATTCAAGTATCGAAGGTCATACGGCCAGCATCGTCCGTTTTCTGGAGGATGAATTACGAAAGTTGCATTGTATTGTTACTGTAGCGAAGGCGACCTCCGAAGTTCAAGCGTTGGCTACCTTCGATGCGGTAATGGTTGCCGCGCCCATTCACGCCGGGCAATACGCCAACGAAATCGTGGAATTTGTGAGTAAGCATTCTCCGGAGCTCAGGAACCTGCCTTCGCTGTTTTATTCAATTGGTTTGACAGTGACATCGAAAGATCCGAAGGCACTGGTGTCGCTTCTCGATACCACAGCTTCTTTTCTGAAGGACGCGGGCTGGAAACCTGACAAGGTTGAACAAATAGCCGGTGCGTTGCTCTATACGAAGTATGGCTTTTTCAAAAGGATGCTGATGAAGTCGATCATGAAAAAAGCTGGCGGTGACACAGACACCAGCCGCGATTTTGTCTACACCGACTGGGACGCTTTAAGAACAAGTGTTCGCCAGTTCACAGGCCAGTTCGAAATGATGGAACATTGATTCCAGCTGTTAATTCCTGACAGTTTCTCCTGAAGTTTTATTATATCTATCAAAGGAAACGTTCCAACATCCTGGATTTCTGCTTGAAAGGGAAACCGGGTTTGACGTTTGCAAGGCAGTTGCGACCTTTTTTGAATAGCCAGGAAGAAATCAGTAAGCGGGAACGCAAATTCAACCTGGCCTGGAGAGTAAAAGCCGCGTGGCCCCATGCAGTGCCTCTCGAGAGTTTAGAAAATCATTTAGGACCGGCCGCCCAATCCATTGGGAAAACCCATTTGAATAAAGACACACAACAAGAATTCGATGGCGCAGCCCTACGCGTACCGAGGTAAGTTATTTGAATTAACTTTATGGTTTATGACGAATTTATCGCGCAAATTGCCTGGGTCCCAATAATGAAATCGATGCGTTGTCTTTTATTTCTGGTCATCGTGATGCCCGTGGCTTTAATGGCGCAGAACGCACCCGGCCCATCTGAAATTGCCCGTCAGCTGAAGATCACCATGCAGGCGCGGCATATTGAGCCGCGCGTGATCGACGATGCTTTCTCAAGAGATGTATTTGATGCTTTCATTGACGAGCTAGACAAGGGACGAAGGTATTTCACTCAAATTGAAATTGACGAGTTCAACCGGTTTCGCGATGAGCTGGATGATCAGCTGAACGGAGAGAGGTCGGATTTCCTGACAGCGGTGATCACCTCTTACAAGGAAAAACTTGAGCGTGTTGAAAAAATAGTTTCAGCAACGTGTGCTATTCCGGTGGACCTGCGGATGAAAGAGCCGTATCCGAATCGAAAACAATATCCAAAGGACATTCCCGAACTCGGGAAACGATGGCGAATCGATCTCGCGCAGGAGGTGATGGAGGATCTTGCGCGCGGCCAGGAAGGCCGGCAAAGCGACGCCGAAGTTGGGTTCCTTGGAAAGAACGAAGCCACATCAAGGGAGAAGGTGAAGCGAATCAATCTTCGCCGGATTCAAAAGGTCCTCAATCACTCCGACGGATTTGAGAATCTGATTACAACCATGTTTTTTAAGAAGCTCCTCGCGGCAGTGGATCCACATTCGGTGTATATGTCGGCCACACAGATGGAGAATTTTATTTCGGCCCTCAGCACAAATGGCTATGGTCTGGGCCTGGAGTTTCAGGAAAATGAGCGGGGCGACCTCGTGGTGAGTGGTCTGCTTCCCGGCGGACCAGCCTGGAACTCAGGCGAGATTAACAATGGTGATGTGCTTGATAAAGTCCGGTGGGTCGGCAAGGAATGGATCGATGCTGCGGGGCTGACTGAATATGAGTTGGACGAATTGATTGAAGAGTCAAACCATGCTAGTATCGAGTTTGTATTTCGGCAACACGGTGGGTTTATGCGCAATGTTGTTTTGGCAAAGGAACGAGTTAACGAGGAGGACGCGGTGGTACGGTCATTCACGCTTACGGGTTCGAAAAAGATCGGTTATATTTCGCTGCCGGATTTTTATTCGAACTGGGGTGGTAATGAGAGCTCGCAAAGTGCGGGTGATGTTGCGAAGGAGATTGTTAAGTTGAAAAAAGAGAACATTGAAGGACTGATTCTCGATGTTCGATTTAATGGCGGGGGTTCGCTGGCCGAGGCGGTAGCGATGACAGGTATATTCATCGATGGCGGCCCGGTAGGAATAGAACGCGAACGAGGAAAGGAGCCCGTAACGTTAAAGGATACGAATCGCGGTACCGTGTATGATGGTCCGTTGGTTATTCTGGTTAACGGACTTAGCGCATCGGCTTCCGAATTCCTGGCCGCGGCATTGCAAGACTACCATCGGGCAATCATTGTGGGAAGTCGAACTTATGGAAAAGGGATCGGACAGGAGGTATTTTCTCTTCAACCAGGGAAACCGGAGTTCACTGCGTTGAACGCGGACCAACGGTGGGGATATGCATCAATTACCACTACCCGCATGTATCGCATCAACGGGAAGTCAATTCAGGCCAGAGGCGTCATTCCTGACATCGAGTTGCCCGATCTCATATCGATGTTTAACATTCACGAATCAGGGACACCGTTTGCCCTCAGGCCAGACTCGGTTACGAAAAAAACCTATGCTCAGCTTCTGCGTCCTGTGCCTTTGGATGACCTCCGTCGCCGGAGTCGGCCCAGGGTCAGGGAGCATAAGACCTTTGAAGCCGTAAGCCGCTATCGCGGGGCTTCGCAGAAGTATTTTCTTACACCTCCGGGGTACGTTGAATGGCAGCATCTGAAACACCGCGCCGATAATCTGTATTGCGAGTTTGATAATCTTAAAAGCCTCCTTGCGGAAGGGACAGGTATGTTCGTTGTAGCGGCACCCGTCTTTAGTCAGCCGCGTATGCAGCTGAATGGTTATGCAGAAGATTTGAATAATGGATGGATTCAAAATCTTTCGCAGGACCATGTTCTGGCAGAAGCGTTTCAAATTATTTGTGACTATATAAATATCCTAGACCGACCTTGACTATGAAAACTATCTTATTGTCGTTATTCGTTAGCTTATTGACCCCTTTTATTGCGTCGTCGCAGGCCGTGGTTACCGATACCCCGGGGGCACACATGGAATATTTCGTCACGAAAGAGGGTGATCTTGCAAAAAAATACATGAGCTACATGAGCGAAGTGGCGCATGGAAGTCGCGCGAGAAAGCTCGAGAAGCGTCGGGAAGATGTCATTAATTCCCTGCGTGAAGGGATTCGCGAGGCCGGCAGAGTGCGGCCGTTCAAGGGTGATGCTTCGTTGCGGGATGCATACCGTGAGTACTGGACGTTGATGCTTTCCATCTTTGTAGAAGACTACCACAAGGTTGTCGACATGGAAGAAATAGCGGAACGTTCGTACGATGCTATGGAGGCCTACCTTCTTACACAGGAAAAGGCCGGTGAGAAAGCCGACCTTGCATCTGAAAAACTTAAGACATCGTATAACGCTTTTGCTGCCGCGAATAATGTGCAGTTGGTGGACGGTCCCGAATCGAAGATTTCGAAAAAGCTTAGCAAAACCGGCGAAGTAAACAGATATATGAATCAGATTTTCCTCATATCCTTCAAGAGCTCCGTACAGGAAACTCAAATGATCGAGGCTCTCAACAAGAATGATGTCAATGCCGTGGAACAATATCGCAACAGCATGCTCAGGTTTGCCGGGGAAGGATTAGCAAAGCTGGATACTTTGAAACCGTTCAAAGGTGATGGCACGTATCTAAATGTCACCCGCAAATTGCTTGAATTTCAAAAGTATGAAGCGGATAAAATGAACACGATAGTTGATTTCCTTTTGAAGTCCGAGGAGCTGAACAAGATAAAAGCCGCCTATGAATCGAAACCTTCCGGTAAACGAACACAGGCCGACGTCGATGCATTCAATACTGCAGTAATGAATTTCAACAACGCGGTGAGCGAGTACAACAAGGTAAACACTGAACTGAATAGTTCCCGTACCCGCGTCCGTAATAATTTCGAAACGACTCGCAAACGGTTTATGGATCAACATATCCCTCGTGCTTGAGGGTACATAATATCTGTATTTGATCGAATGAAACAGAGCAGATTCAAATTCTGATCAGGTGTGCGGACGCGAGGCCAAAGCCAGGTACAAACTCAACGCGGATTCGAAAGTAAGGCGCAGTTTTCGTGAACAGGTAGTTGTGTAGCTAGTCGGCCCATTATCCAGAAATATAGAACGAGCTGTCATCATATGATTCATTTGAGTGAATCTCCTGCCGATAAATCAAAGACCTGGTGCAGAAAAACATTTCGTAGGTGGATGGCTATTTTCAGTAATGATTTATACCATTATATTGGCCGAATGAAACATTTACTGATTTCTGGTTTTGTTCTGATCTCATTTTTGAGCTACAGTCAGACGACGATCCTGGTTGTACGGCATGCCGAGAAAGAGACGTCGTCGTCGGGTGATCCTGATCTTTCTGCAGAAGGCAAGGCGAGGGCTGCGACTCTGGATCGCATGCTCAGGGAAGTTTCAGTCAACCATGTTTTTTCCACAACGTATAAGCGGACACGCCAGACAGTGACGCCTCTCGCGGAGCGGTTAGGAGTGGAGGTACGGGACTATAATCCGTCGGCTCAGGAAGCATTTGCGGCCGCGCTGAAAAAATATGAGGGGCAGACGATCCTGGTCGCCGGCCACTCGAACACAGTTCCTGCATTGGTAAACCATCTAATTGGTGAACGTAAGTACCAGGACCTTCCGGAAGACGAGTATGACAATCTTTACATTGTGACGATCACAAACACGGGAGCAAAGGTGATTTGTTTGAAGTACGGGGGCGAGTAGCGTAAGAAAACAAAAAATGTTACTCGAACAACGACCGCCTTTGCTACTTCCAAAAAATGGTTAAAAGTTGTCAATAGAGTGGGCTTGGTGCTTAACTTTATCGCCGTAAGAATCCAGTATTAAGCGATTAGGTATGGGCCACATTTATCAACTCAAAGTAGAACTCGTCGGAAGCGATCCTCCGGTATGGCGCACATTGACTGTGCCCGGCAATACGCCTTTTGACCATCTCCACGATATTATACAGATTGCCATGGGTTGGCAGGAAGAATCAACCTATGAATTTGCTGTAGGGGATACGCGCGTTAGCGATTTCGGTTATGAAATTGACAATGGCGAGAACCCAGACCAACGGGATACGATGGATACATTTCTTGACGAGTTGGTTACGATGGTCAAGGCAACTTTTGCCTATAAGTTGGATGATCGCCGGGAACACAAAATCACACTTCAGGAAATACTGCATTCCGATGAAGATGACGCGTGTCCCGTTTGTATTGAGGGTGAAGGGGTCTGTCCGTCTGTCGACGAGGATCTTTTCCATTCGGGGAAAATTGTACAACTTAACCAGCAGCTGGAGCATAGTAAGTCCGGAAAATCAGATTTTATAGCAGAAGGTAATCCGCGCTTCGATAAAGATGAGGTTAACGCCAGCCTCAGACGTTATCATGGAGAGTGGGAAGAGATCTACGCGGAGGCTGGCGAGGTCGCGGATGGGATGGTACCCGGCGACGTAGACACGTGGCAGAAGCGATCGCGGGACTTCGAATACGTTAAGAATTTGAAGTCGCACCAGGATTTGCTGAATGATGATTTCGCGAATCAGAAAATCGAAGACTGGATCGACTTGGCAATTATCAATGAAAACAGTTTTGAAAGGGCGACTTTCGATCGGTTGCTTAAGCATGGTTACCCATCTGATGAGAGCCGGGCAATGATTCACGAAGTATTCGCCATTGAAATGTTTTTCGAATTGAAGTATGGCACGTATATTCTGGAAGACCGCTATGAATCCAACCTACGCCGTCTGCCGGAAAAACCTGTCGTGATTCCCGCGTTGCAAACTGCCGTCGACGTACTTGATACCAGTATAAAAGGTATTCCATTTCCCGCCATTGAGTACTTGCATAACGACAATTCCGCGGAAGCGAGAACGGCAGTTTTGAAAGCGTTAAGGAATGTTTCGAAAAATGAATATATCGCCGAAGAATCTACCAGCCTCTGGTACGCGTGTGCGGCCGAAGGCCACATCTGCGAAGAATTGATAGATCCAATAATTGGTTTCTACTGGCCGGAAAATATCCATCGGTCCGATTGGCTGCTTAGCCAGGGCCAATACCTGATCGGCAAACTGGCCCAAGAATATCCGGATCAAACGGTGTCAAAGGTTCTTGATGTTATGGAAAAAGAAGCCAGGGATCCAAGGAACCGTGCTGTATATTTTCTCTTTGATGCTTTCCATTTTTGCAACATCGCTCCATACAAGGAACGTCTGCTGGCCTTAATAAAACAACCGGACATCTCGTACTATACTTCGTTAGCCAATACGTTGGCCTACCTGGATATCAAGGAAGCACTGCCTGTTTTGAACGAACGGGTTTCAGGTTTGAAGGCAGACAACCCCGAAAAGGGCACATGGGCTTATTCGGAAATAGTCGAAGTTGAAGAGGCGATCGAGCAACTTGAAACGGGTGTAAATCTGTACCCCGAGGTTGACGAGCCACTCTGCCTTAGTCGGGGCACGACCTGGCGTGAAGAATTCGCTGACGCTGAAGAGTACTTTTATGAGGATGACCTGGCTGCAGATAGCATCGATGATTCAATGGGCGATGATTATTTAGATTTCCCGCCTGCATACGATTGGAGCCCTCAGCAACCCATAATTAAGGAAAACAAAACCGGCCGGAATGATCCGTGTCCCTGTGGCAGCGGGAAGAAATATAAGAAATGCTGCCTCGATAAGGATTTGGACAATGAGACGGGGCTGTAGGACGATCTTCGCGTGACTTGTCGGATTGAATCGTTAGTCTTGAGCTGAAGCTGAGTATAGCAGAGTGATTGTGAGTGTGAGAGCGAAGAAGGACAGGGTACGGTGCTCGTCCATCGCTCTTACACTCACTCTCACTCTCACTCCGTTTTTGGTAGTCCCGATAGGAATCGAACCTATATCTTCAGAATCGGAATCTGAAATTCTATCCATTGAACTACGGGACCAATCTTCGATCTGGAGCCATCCGAAATTCGAAATTTAAAATCCGAAATTTTCCATGAGGGGCAAAAATAACGAAAGTTCACATTCATGAAAGGAGTACCCGAAAATATCAGTGCTTTGTTCAACTTCCCCGATTCGAGCCCACCTTTCAGCATCTGATACAAAATCAGGCTATAACCTTATGGTATTCTTGCTTTTATCAGGCTGTAGCCTGATATTTTATTGTATATTTTTCAGGATATAACCTTATGAAAAGCCAAAAGAGACTGCAAATTGATCAACCGGATCAAAAAATAGCCGGCCACTTGAGTTTTCCCGACCCGCCGACGAAGGGTTGGATCCATGCTATCCGCACAGCTATGAATATGTCATTGCGGCAGCTTGGTAGTCGCCTGGGGATAACCACCCAGAGCGCGCAGGAAATCGAAGCTCGCGAGGCAAATGGAAGTATAACATTGAAAAGCCTGCGCGACGTCGGCTCGGCAATGAATATGAAACTCGTTTATGGTTTTGTGCCACAGGACGGCACGTTTGATGAAATGCTGGAAAAACAAGCGATCCGGATAGCACGTGAAATTGTCAGGCGAACCGACACAACTATGAAACTCGAGGACCAGCGGGTTAGCAAGGAACGGATCGGAAAAGCAGTCCATGAATTAGCGGATGAAATCAGGCGAGAAATGCCACGCTATCTATGGGACTAGACGACGAACTGGTTGAGGGGCAGACGCCGCTGGATGAAGGGGAGACGGATGGTCTTCTTATTCCGACGGTTACCACCCGCCGCGAACTGGATGAGTTTGAGCAACAGAACATAGAACGAGCGATCAAATGGGCGATGGGGCGGAGGTTTAAGAAAGACGACATTCTCACCGAAGATTTTGTGAAGCTCGTCCACGGAAAATGTATGGCGATGTGTGGGCGTGGGCCGGGCAATTCCGCAAGACCAATAAAAACATCGGTGTGGACAGATACCAGATTGCCACGGAACTCAGGAAGTTAATTGGTGATTGTTCATTCTGGATAGAAAATGAAATCTATCCACCCGATGAAATTGCGATTCGTTTCAAACATCGAGTTGTACAAATCCACTGCTTCCCGAATGGCAATGGCCGGCATTCGCGAATGATGGGCGATCTTATCATTGAAAAGATTTTTAGCCGGCCAGTGTTTACGTGGGGCCGACATGAAGATCTTGCAAAAACGGGTGAAGCAAGGAAACGCTATTTGTCTGCGGTGAAAGCGGCTGACGCCAACAACATCACTGACCTGCTTGAATTTGCAAGGATGTAACCAACCGGAGAAGAGCCTTCGGGCTATCTCTTAACCATCGGGAATGAATCATCGAAGCCCTGCGGAACTATTGAAAATCTCTCCACGAACAACGAAGCCCCACCTATCCTCAATTGACGGAAGGCGGATAGAAAGATTGAATATAATTTTCTCCGTCCTGTAAATTCTCGAAATAACGAAATTCGAGGCCCCCTTTCTGGTCCGTCTTCGATTTCATATTGGCGACGTAAAATTTTGTGAAGACATCCTTCGGTACTACGGTTACGATGCGCTTTAAACCCACCTTCACAGCCTTTGGTATGATTTCAGTCTCCAGCCATTTTTGATTCTCCATCGCCACAACCCCCTGTCTGGTGGAATCGCTCAGATAGTTCTCGCATTTGTTCTGTTCAAATCCCTGCAGTACTGTACGAAACGCATTTTTGAATTCATCGGATTTAAGGCTCCGCTTGTACTGAAGCCGAATTGCCTTGATGGTGTCGACGTGATCGATTCTGCAATAGTCGTTGTCGAGTAGTGTTTTCATGATTAAAGCTTTGAAGCAAAATTAGGATTTGAACAGCGCGCGTATTAGGAGAATGCACAGGACATCATACGTCAACACTATACCTCTTTATTTTGTCGGGAGCTGTTATCGTGAGGCGAATGCACCATTTACACATGACATTTGTTGCTGGACTATGACGCAATTGATGATCTTTATCATCGGTACCTGGCGGCGACCTGATCCCCCTGGTGTTCCTGGCGGGTAGTATCCCGGTTGTCGACCGATCAGATCGCGAATCGGATAAATACCTTACTTGATCAGTTTGATGGGTTTCTGGATAGCATGGGTATTCGGATACCATACGGTGGAATTCCCAAAGGCCAATGGTCGGCATTTTACGAATGATGGGCGATCGAATCTCATTAAAAATGTTTTGACTTGACCTTTGTCGAAGTGTCCCGAAAATCTTGCAAAAAAGGCAAAACCATCGCGGGCGGAGCTAGGGATTTCAGCCAAGAATAAATCTTTTACCCTACATGTCAGTACAGGGTGCTTGTTTATCTCGCCGCTGTTATTTTCGTTGCAGTTATTTGAAGTTATTAGGATTCGCCGGCACACACATGAAAGCCATGGTGCGTTTGCTGGACTAACGGCGGTATTGGTAACTCTTGCCGCCTTTATTTGAGTTTTTCCCAATGAATAGATCACTCCTCGCGGGCATAGGGATTGTATTGATCGTGTCTTGCAACGCGAGTAGAGACGACGAGAATGACGGTCCGGTACCCGTGATTGACGGAGAGTTTTGGAGGGTGGCAAGTGCTCCTGACCTTGACAGCCTGAATGGAGACGCACCGGATAGACAACACATGGTTGATCACGGTTTCGTGAAAGACATCAATAACAACTGGCAACTGTGGGCATGTATCCGGGGAACGCATGTGGGGCGATTGTTCTTTGGATGGGAGGGGACAAAATTGTCTGATGGCGAACAATGGCGGGAAAAAGGGATCGTTGCGCGGGCAAGTCCTGAGTGGGGCGAGCAAGTGAATAACCATGTGGAGCAAATTCAGGCTCCGTTTTTTCTCAGGATCAGCGATACCTGGTACTGCTTTTACAACTCAGCGGGTATTCGTGTGATGACTTCAGACGACGGAATAACCTTTGAACGGCCCCGACTGAAAAATGGAAGTAACATCCTTTATGAACAAGGCGGGAGGGATGTTATGATCATGATGGAGGACAGTCTGTACTACGCTTATTCCACCGTGTCGACGATAGCTCAGGATGGCTGGCTGAGGGGTTTCGTTATCCTTAGGACCTCAGAGAACCTTACGAACTGGAGTGACTATACCATCGTATCGGAGGGGGGCCGTGCGGGAAATGGCGCCGTTAGTGCGGAAAGTCCCTTCGTTCTCAAATACGGTGAATACTATTTTTTATTCCGATCGTCATCATCAACAGGGACAACGTTTGTTTACCGGTCAAAGTCACCCTATGACTTTGGAGTCAATACAGATGAGAAGCTTATCGCAGAGCTGCCGGTGTGGGCACCGGAGCTGATCGTCGACGAGGGGCAATGGTATATTAGCGACATAGCCGATTTCAAAGGTGTAAAACTGGCAAAGCTGAAGTGGCAATAAAGATGGCTACTTGATAAGTTTGATTGGCTTTTGAATAGCGAGGTTGTTGGGATACGCTACCGTCATCCCGTCATCGGTTTTTACAAAGATGGAAAAAAGCGTCATGTCGAAGACCATCCCCTCAACGCTGTTGTCACCGTCAATTATTCTGATTCTCGATCCTATCCTGAACGGGTAATAAAAAAACAAAAGAATGGAAGCGGTGATATTGCTAAGGATCGACCATGCCGCAAAAAGCGCGACGCCGGCAACCGTAAAGAATGACAGGAAGTATACGGATAGCCCTTCAAAGGATATTTCCCACGTTACACCCAACATCATCAGGGCTACAACAGTAATGACGAAGTTGACATACTTGGTGGTGTACAATATGCGCGACAACTCGATCTCTCGTCTTACGCCATAACGTTTTACGAGGCTCGCCGAAATTTTGCGGCTGGAAAAGTAAGCGATGATCACAATGGCCGTGGCGATCAATTGTACATCGTACCGTTCCAGGAATTCAAAAAACTGATTCATGCGCGCAAATTAACGCCGTCAAAGCGACTTCTCAAACATGGGAGGGCGCAAAATGCCTGTTCTGTCTATCCGATCTTGGCCGCGAAGTGAATTTAGATGTGGCAGCCCTTCTACGCCATGTCGTTACTGCGTAATGTTACAATAGGCCCGGTTCCTGATCAATATTCTTACCTCCCGCGCTCTTGCCTCCTTGGAAAGCAAAACCATGTCCTGTAAACAGGGCAGGCAGACGTAAACTCTCTAACCAATCAAACATCTGATCGCTGGCAAGTTAAAGCGTGCTCGATTGGTTTTACACAAAACCCAACCGGCTGCAGATAAGCCTGACTACTTTTCCTATTCACGGTTGCAATCTCTCAAAGACAATTTTGTTACCTTGTTTTCCCCGCCTGACGCAACGGTCTTCCTATTGTTTTAATTAATTCAGTTTCGTATGAAGACACCACTACAATTGTCACTGGTTCTGGCGCTGATGATCAGTTCGCTTACAATGAAAGCGCAACAATTTGAGTTTTATGATCTGCCGGATGGTCATAAGCACGTACCCCTTACCAGGTTCGAAATTCACAGCGGAAAGCTATTCTTTCAGCTTCAGTCAGACACACCGGTTCATTATTCGCTGGCGTATTACGACGGGTCCGGAATTCAGATGACGCCACTTCCAGCCGGATTGATACCAACTACCTATCATATGGCTTCGTTCCGTAATAAAATATTTATGGTACTCGAAGATACCGCGCGATCGGAGCTTTTTCAACCTGCGTTAGTTCTCTATGGTTTCAACGGCCGGTGGTTTGATCATATTCTCCTTCCGGCCGGATATACTTTCGGCGGTTTTGAGGAGCTTGAGGAATTTCGGGGAAGATTGTTCATGGGGTTACGAAACATTGCTGAAGACAGGATAGATCTCTTCGCATACAATGGGTTCAGGTTTAATCAGATTCCCCTTTGTGATGAGTGTTATCTGGGATACAATCCGCATGAAGAAGGAAATGTGTTTGATGAAATGATTCGGTATAAGGGGAAATTATACATCGCGGGACATTACGGTAGCCCTACTGGCGGAGACTACCGCGATGGCTTGATGGTGTGGGATGGCCAAACTGTAACGCGTGTACCCTTTCCGTTCGATCAATGGTGGACTGTCCATGACAATTTCTTTATCTACGAGGACTTGCTCCATCACGGTGGCTCCCCTGCCTGGAATGGCGATTCCGTGGTGAGACCAACTTACTACCGCGCCGAGATGACCATCGACCGGGACTTATATTATTGGGCGTCGCCTTATGGTGATCCGCTGGGCAAGACAGTGTATGCCGGGGCGGTGTACTCGGCACCCTACCTGCCTTTCTGGTTTCCTGAAATCGATTTCCTGCGACGAAGGTTATATACTTTTTCGAGTGACCCCCAAAAGGCTAAGGAGATTTTTCTTCCCGACGGATATTACTTTGATGGCATAGAGTATTTCCACAGTCATTTGCAGGTATACAACTGTCGTCTTTTTATGTTTCTGGATAACGATGCCGGTTTCCAGCAACTTGTCGCATATACCGATGAAAGCGATACCGAATGCGTTGGCCCACGAGCAAACATGCCGGAGGGTCCATGGACGTGTGTGGTATATCCGAATCCGGGTGACGGCCTGTTTACAGTGTACTTTCCGGAGTGGCTGGGTAAGCTGAGTGTTCCAGTCATCGTTTTTGATGACAAGGGCAGAGCAGTGCTGCAAAAATCAATCTCGCACAATGACAATACCATCGACCTGAGGAGTTTTGGCCCGGGGCTTTACGCACTGAGGATTCCCGGTGGGCTGACGCTTCGACTTGTGGTCAGATAAAGAATGCTTCCCGTGTTGTACAAAGGATAGTATGCTTTCAATGGGGGGCACACTATCCTTTTAGTCATGTTTAAACTTTGACAGGGACTATCTGTATAAATGTCGGTTGATCGCTGGAGCCGTCACCTCACCCTGAAAAATGTGGTTCTGACACTTTTTATGCGCAATCGATTGCATGGAAACCGAAGTTTTGGTAAGTTTATTTACTCCTTAACCACACCAAACCCTAAACCAAGCATTCTATGACCAACCGAGTATTGGATTGTTCCCCCTATCCCGAAATCCGAATCGATCAGCGATCCCGGGTGCCGAAATACCGCCAGATCATTAACTCCATCGTCGAAGACATTGAGGTCGGAGTGCTATGCGTCGGTCAGCGCGTCCCTTCCATCAACGAGATAAGTGAAGAGTACTATATTTCACGCGATACCGTTGAAAAGGCTTACAGCTATCTGAAGGAACGACACATCATAGTCAGTGAAAAAGGTAAAGGCTATTACATTGCGCGAACTGTTGTGCCTTCACGACAGAATATTCTTTTTTTACTTAATAAACTTAGTTCGTATAAGCTTCAGATCTATAATTCTTTCGTCGCCGGTTTGGGCGAGAGAGCTCATGTTGATCTCGCCGTTTACCATTGTGACTCGCGGTATTTTATCAATCTTCTGCAAGAGAACGCAGGGCGCTACGACCATTACGTTGTCTCACCTCATTTCAAAGATGAGAATAGCGCGCATACTAATGAGTCACCGGAAGTGATTGAAGCATTGAAACGCATTCCGGAAACAAAACTCACATTGATTGACAACCATATTCCCGCCCTCGGATTCAAGGTAGCGTCGGTCTATCAGGATTTCAGAAATGATATTTATGTATCGTTGCAGGAGGGACTTGCCAAGATCCGTCGGTATAAAAAACTCGTGTTCGTTTTTCCATCCAACCCTGTTTATCCCTATCCGGCTGAAATCGTAAAAGGATTTAAGCAGTTTTGCGTCAACTTCGGCTTTGAATTCGATATAATCACTCAGGTAGAAGACGATATGAATATACGGCCGGGATTACTGTACATTATCATTGAGGAGACGGACCTGGTAAACCTGATGAAACAACTTCGCGGCTCCGGAATGGAGGCTGGCAGGGATATTGGAATAATTTCCTATAACGACACGCCACTGAAAGAACTCCTGGGAATAACGGTGATCTCGACTGACTTCACGGTCATGGGTGAAACGACAGCTTACATGATTCTTAAACGCAAGCGGGAAGTGGTGAAAAATGTTTTTCACTTCATTGACCGCAATTCCGTCTAGGCAGGATACTTCAGGAGACTTCAGGTTATCACTTTCACATCTTTGTGTCATCAAATAATCACGCATATGCACAAGATCCTCCGAATGGCAATGGTATTGGTAGCTGTTATCAGCCTGACTTCCCGCGCTCAGGAACGTAACAGCATCCAGAATGATTCGAACACGCCGCTTCATGCGCTGCAACCGGATTACAAAGTGCCATATGCAGGGACGACCCCGGAAAAAGTAAAGCTGACGCTGGATCGTGTGTATAATTATCTCGATGAAGTGACCCCACCGCATATTGTCAACTCGGCCAATGGTGAGGTAATCGCGAATTCTAAGAAACCCGTAAAGGAGGCGATCCTGCAAAAGGGAGATTTCCGGCTTACCAGCTATGAATGGGGGGTAACTTATACCGGAATGATGCTCGCCGGTGAGAATACGAATGACGAACGATATACCGAGTACACGGCCCGCAGACTGACCTTCCTGACGCAGGCTGCAGATTATTTCTCGGATTTTGAAAAGGCATTTACAAACACGCCTAACCCGTTGCGCCATGTACTACATCCCCAGGCCCTGGATGATGCCGGATCGATATGCGCCTCAATGATTAAAGCGTACCGGAAAGGAATGGCGCCTGGCCTGCGACCGCTGATAGACAACTATATGAAGTACATTATGGAGAAAGAATTCCGGTTGAATGACGGTACACTTGCGCGCAACCGGCCCTTACCGAATACGTTGTGGCTCGACGATTTGTATATGAGTGTTCCGGCTATAGCGCAGATGGGCGTTCTCACCGGTGATACCAGATACTTTGATGAAGCATTTAAGCAGGTGAGAGAATTTTCTGAAAGGATGTTTAACAAAGACAAGGGTCTTTACATGCACGGATGGGTTGAAGGAATGGAACCGCACCCGCAGTTTCACTGGGCGCGCGCAAATGGTTGGGCATTAATGACGGAAGTTGAATTGCTTGAGGCGCTGCCGGATAATCATACGGGAAGACCGTTTGTGCTGAAGCTGCTTCGCGATCATATCGCCGGTCTGGCAAAGTATCAATCCGGTGAAGGCTTCTGGCACCAGCTTATCGACCGCAATGATTCATATCTGGAAACGTCGGCAACGGCAATTTATGCGTACTGTATTGCGCAATCGATTAACCAGGGTTGGATCAACCGGGAAGCGCATGCACCCATGGCAATTCTGGCATGGAACGCGGTTAGCACGAAGGTAAATGAAAGGGGTCAGGTTGAAGGAACCTGCGTCGGTACCGGAATGGCTTTTGACCCGGCTTTTTACTACTACCGTCCTGTGAACGTTTATGCCGCGCACGGGTACGGCCCTGTATTACTTGCCGGTGCCGCGGTATTTCGGTTGCTGAAAAATCATCCGGCAGAGATTAACGACAGCGCGCTGATGGTTCCGCGATAGGATAGTACACTAGGGCATGCGTTGTAATCCTTCCCAACGCACGTTCCATTTCCCGTTTTTTGGAAACCCTGGATTCTCTGTTTCATTCCCGTCCCAACCGGCGGTCATAAGTGCAATGGCAGCCAGTAATCCGCCGTTACCGGGAAGATAAAGTCTTAGACGCTTATCCTGGTAGTTATGACCATTGATCAGGTAGGTATTCTTTTGAGTTTCCATAAGCAAGGCTTCGATCGCATTTTCAGGTTGATATAAACGCGTTGCCGTCATGGCCACAAGCGGATAATCCCAGCCCCACGTGCTTTCCCAATCCCATTCACGTAAAATCTCCTGAAGCGTGTTACCCATCACGACGGAATCTATCCTGGTATTCCCCGGAAGAAATCCAAGCGCGCCCAGAACGGCAGGATGGTCTTTTCTAAACTGGTTATCCCTGTAGGCGAGAGGCGTTGTCGCATTGGGAAGATACATTCCATCCTTTACCGGAAGTGGCGCCAGCCTGTCTATGGCACGATCCCAATCCGGATCCCGTGGTAATCCCAGCATCGTTCGCCACTGTTGGGCTACTGTAAGACCATAGTACCAGTACTGCAACTCAAATGCGGGGTCATCGGTTTCTGTTGCCTTGAATATTTCCTGTGCGGGAATCAACGGATGACATAAATGGTATTGTCCATTTTTATTTTTCAGAAAGGATACCATAAACCCGGCGGTGCTGAATACAATTTCTTTGTACTTTTCAAGAACGGCCTGGTTCGGATTGCTCCTGTAAAGGAGATTCGCCAGATAGATCGGGTGTGGCTGCTGCCATATTATGAAGGCCCCGATATCCGACGGGCTTTCGTTACCATATGGGTCTGTCATTTTTTGCCATCGCGCGCCACGATACCCCTGGCGTGTTGCTGTTGCGCTTGCTTTTGCCAGATTGGTCTGATACCATTGCATACTTCTTTCCAGAAGTTCAGGGCGGCCCCAAAGTGGGAAATGCGCGCCGTGCCACCAATACATCTCCATGTGAAATTTACCATACCAGCTGTTCATCGTCAATCCCGTTTCTTGCGGAGGCAGGGATCCTGCACATTGAATTTTTGTAAGATATTGTGAAAGCACCACGCGGCGTTCAAGCTCAGCGGCACGTTCATCGGTACACTCCGAAAAGTCGACGACTCCGCCACGCATCCAGAATTGTTCCCAGTGTTCGCGGCTGTTTTTTTGCGTCGATTCGAAATTGGCTGGAAGTGTTCCATCCTCTTTTGCGAACCTTACAGAGAATTCAAAAACATCCGCCGACGGTTGCAGCATGAAACGATGATTTCCGCTTTTGGAAAGTGTTCCCTTGGTCCAGGATATGCCAACGAAATATTTTGTGGAATCTACCGTCCGCGAGACGACAGCATTGTTTCGTCCGGTTTTCAATTCCGATGAGTGCTTTTCTTCATTTTCGAAATCGTACCCCGGACAAACGTGGCAGGTTTTTCCATACGGGAAGGTTATTTCAACGCCAAGTTTTTTCCTTGCTATCAACGGCGAGGTTATGCGTACCGAAATCTGGTCGTGCAATTGGTGTGCATAGAGTTCAATCCTGACCGGCGTTCCTTCGAATATGTAACGGGTGTCTATCTTGCCCGTCCACAGATCGAGTTTTTGTTCAATATCACTGAGGTCAGCGAGGGTCGCGCGCTCTCCATTGGCATTCAGGAGCTTCAATCCAATAAGTCCAAGGTGAAGTCGATGAGGATTTGCGCGGAGGGCATTGGTAGCATCAGCAGCCTTGCCTTTCGTGTGTTGAACAGGATATGGTGCTGAAGATCCATCACATGATTGAAAGTCGATATTTACATCTGAGAGAGAAAATTGTTTTGCATCCGGCATGCTGTGCCATGCCCATTGCGCCATTGTACCGGGAGGGATACCGTTTTCATACGCGGCGGGAAATGTCTGAAGTCCGCTTGCGTCAACGGTAAACGCGAACTCGCCATTTCCCACACTGAGTGAACCGAGCGTATCCACTTCATGCAGGATCACATTATGGCGATTTACCAATTGAAATCGATCAATCGGGTTGGTTTGCTTTTCCTTTTTCTTTGATTCCTGACCACAAGATGAAAATGAGGCCAGCATCAGCGCCGAAATTACGAGACTATTGAGCCAGCAAGTAATTCGAATGGGTGCGTCGCGGCGCGTCTGTCCGGTGGTCATAATTGGAAATGTCGTTTATTGGATGATTGAGATGCAGTACACACCCCGATTCTATCAAGTTGTCTAACCATTACCTTGGATCCAAATAAAACTAAGTGATTCTTACTAAATTCACAGACTATGCGATTACTTTTTCTCTTTGCGATTGTTGTTACTTTTTGGGACACGCCAGAAGTATCCGGACAAAAGAAATTACCGCCTCCAAAGCAAACGCTTGACGCGATGACGCTAACTAACCGATACTTTATGGACAAGTGGCCTGATGTCGGGAAGCGAATTGTTCACGAAATATCCAGAGCGAGTAACATCTGGACCCGGGCGGTGTACTACGAAGGCCTTGTGGAGTTGTATCGCATCGATCCCCGTCCCGAATATCTTGACTACATGACACGATGGGCCGATTTTCACAAGTGGGATCTGCGCGACGGTCAAACCTATACGCGGAACGCCGACAACCAATGTGCCGGACAAATATATATCAATTTATATAAGATGGATCCGAAGCCGTTCAAGCTGGAAAAGATCCGTGCGTCTATCGATAGCATGATGCGTACGGACAAAGTCGATGACTGGAACTGGATTGACGCGATCCAAATGACCATGCCGATATTTGCTGAATTCGCTGTTATGTTCGATGATCAACGCTATTTGGAACGGATGCACGAGATGTACATGTTTACGCGCGACAAACATGGGGATAATGGCTTGTTCAATCCGGAAGACAATTTGTGGTGGAGAGACAAAGATTTCGATCCACCGTATCGCGAACCAAACGGTGAGGATTGTTATTGGTCTCGTGGCAATGGATGGGTTTTTGTCGCCCTCGCCCGTGTATTGAACGTAATTCCGGAAGATGCACAGCATCGTAAACAATACGTCGACGACTTCAGGCAAATGGCAGCTGCATTGGTAAAAGTTCAGCGCGCCGACGGTTTTTGGAATGCTAGTCTGCATGACCCAGGTAACTATGGAGGCAAAGAAACCACAGGCACGGCCATGTTTGTTTATGGTATGGCCTGGGGAATAAGAAACGGTTACCTGGACAGCAGTGAGTACATGCCGGTGGTTACGAAAGCGTGGAACGGTCTCCTCAAGCATGCCGTTCATAAGAATGGATTTCTTGGGTACGTACAGGGAACAGGTAAAGAGCCGAAAGACGGACAACCCGTTACAAAAACAAGCGTACCCAATTTTGAAGACTTCGGCCTCGGCGCTTTTCTTCTCGCCGGCAGCGAAGTGTATCGTCTCACATCAAAGGAAGCGAAGTAACAAAGCTTCTTCCAAAAAAGTAAGGCTGCCCTCTTTCGGGGGCAGCCTCACAACCCAAACTAAATCTATCAACTAATTGTATCCCGGATTTTGCTGTTCAACCCTTTCGTTGGCGTTAAGTGGTCTGTTGTTCACGTATACGCGTTCGAGGTGTGCCTGTGGGATCGGCCGAAGTTTATGAAATTCCTTCACGTTTTCGCTGGCAATGTGATGGAACAGGCTGACACGCTCGTGGAATGTTTCCGTGCGGACCAGATCATTCCAGCGATGCAGTTCTCCTAACAACTCACGTGTCCGCTCATTGAGCATAAAGTGGATGAAGCGGGTTTCCGGAGATGTAGCTGAAGGCGGATACTGTTCGAACGGTACACCGCTGTCCCAGTAGTCGCTGCCGATAAGCAACTCGCTTTCCGTACTGTTCACATCACCAAAGGTACCACCTTCAGACTTGTAGAAGTGAGTAGGTTTTTCTTCTCCACCCTTATATGCCGCCCGTGCGCGAATGATGTTGATGAGATCGGCGGCTTTTGCGTATTCGCCCATTCTTCCGTAAGCTTCTGCTGCAATGAGATAGGTCTCACCCAGGCGGGCAATGATTCCATCGCGACCGGCGAATTCGATCCCTACGTCAAGACGTGTGGGGTCCATCCATTTCACCAGCGTAAGGAAGTCGGCGTTGTTCCATTTGTTTCTGGGAATCCAGGTATACGGCTTCGCCGCGATTTCATCATCGGTCACATTCTGGTCAACGGTGACAAAAATAGCGGTATCGCCTACTTCAAATTTTGGTTCTCCTATTTGCGATGCATCTATAAATCCTTTGTCTGCATCAGTCTCTGTCCATTTCGGGATGGTAGCTTCGTTGTTGCTGATGTACGCGGTACGGAAGGTTTTGTAGAATCGGGAGTCGTTCCTTCTGTCGAATATATCAACCGTGTAGTCAGTAGGTTGCAATCGTCTGAAGGGGCGTCCATTGAGGATGTCGCGGCGCATGCCGGCTTTCACATCGTACACCATCTGGAAATACAAGTGCACCCGGTTTCCGGATCCGTTAAGGAGTAGCGCGTTATTGTTGAATTGCGCGGATAAAATTATTTCGGGATTGGCTTCATTGGCGATGTTCCAAAGGTCACCGAAGTTGTTAACCAGCGAGTAGTTGCCCGAATTGATAACCATCTCGGCGTAATTCGCTGCATTTTCCATGTCCGTAGCCTGCTGACCACGTTGATCGGTGGTTGCGCTGCCTCGTGTGAGATAAACTTTCGCCAGGAAATGCTGTGCGGCCCCTTTGGTGACGCGTCCCCGGTCAGGTTGGGATTCCGGCAGGCCTGCTTCGGCATCATGAAGATCCTGGAGAATCTGGGTATAGATATCGGCAACCGGTGCTTTCGGAAATTCGAGCCGTACTCCTTCCGTTGGTTCCAGTGTAAGTGGTATGCTTCCGAATTGCTGAACCAGCATGAAGTAAAAGTATCCCCGAAGGAATTTGAGTTCCGCGATACGTTGAGCACGTCCCTCCGGTGTTGAAAGCGCGCCGCCCTGACCAGCGGTAAATTCGGAGATCAGCTGGATAGCCGTGTTGCTGGTGTTGATTCCCTGATAGTAGGCTGTCCACATATCGTGAAACATGCCAAAGCTTGAATTCAATTGATTCGTATACGCATCAACGAATTTGTTCTGTCCATCGGCAGCCTGGATGTATTCGTCAACGCCATAGTTCCATAAGGTGAAGCTTTGTTCGCCGTTGAACTGCCAGCGCAGCGTCCAGTACGCGGCGTTTACGAAAGATTCGAGGCCGCTTTCGGTTGTATACAGTCCGTATGTTGCTTGTGAAACGGTTTCTTCTTCCAGCATATCGTGGCACGAGAAAAGCATCGTGGCGCACAGTAAGAATATTTTAAACTTTTTCATGGTGTTTTCTGATTGTGGTGATTAGAATCCGACGGTCAGCCCGAACACTATACTTTTTTCACTGAGATTGTTACCAATCAGTTGGTCATTAACGTTGGTGATAGGGAGACTTAGTCCACGGTCTAACCTGGTCGAGTTGGCATAGAATTCCGGATCACCGGCTTCGAATTTTGTCCAGAGGAAAGGATTGTATGCTGTTACGTAAACACGCAGGTTACTCATTCTGAATCGCGAAATCATGTCGCTCGGGAACGCGTAAGCCAGCGTTATATTTCGCATCTTCACAAACGACCCATCGCGGTATAGGTATGCCTCCGGATAATCAATTCTTTCCTGATCAGTTGTGGGACGGGGATACATATTGGTTGGATTTGTAGGTGTCCAGTAGTCAACGAAAGCCGGTTCTGGATATCGTCCTGCGAGAGCCGGTCTGTAGTATCCGCTTCCTATCATAGAACCCTGGCGGGTATACAACATAAACGATAATTCCAAACCTCGGAATGAAAACGTGTTAACCATGCTTCCCGTCCATCGGGGAACGTTGCTTCCGCGAATTACCCGGTCTTCGGCATTGATTACCCCATCCGTTGCATCAGGAGTGCCGTCACCGTTGGTATCAACAGTGAGTTGGTCTTTGATCTTCCCCTTACCTGGGATAGCGCCATATTGTTTTGCTTCCTCTACTTCTGAAGTCTGCCAGACCCCCATCGGTTCCCAATCGAAATAGGTTGTGATGGGGTGTCCGATAAACCAGCGGTTGCCGATGTCGTCGTTAGTTCCACCATATAGTTCAAGGATCTCTTCGCGATTGCGAGAGAATATAAGGTCGGTTCGCCACTGAAATCCATTCGATGCGTCTACGTTTATGGAGCTCAACGAGGCCTCAATTCCACGGTTGCGTACTTTGCCTATGTTCTCCATACTTACGCTGAAACCTGACGCCGTTGGAAGTTGTCGCCACATGAGTAGGTCATCCGTTGTTTGCTCGTAGATCTCAAAGCTTCCGTTTATCCGGCCACGGAGAATACCATAGTCAAGGCCAATATTAAGCGACTTGGTGCCTTCCCATTTGAGTTCCGGATTAGGAACCAGTCGCGGAACAAATCCCCACGCGGCGTTCTCACCCCAGACATACGGCACCTTGTCGAGCCTGCCAGGAACGATGTAAGTGGTTACGGCAGCGTTTCCAACTTCTCCGTATCCAACGCGTAGCTTCAACTCATCAAACAGGTCGGTGTTAGCAATGAAGTTTTCCTGATGAAGTTTCCACGCCAACGACGCAGAAGGGAAGAAGCCCCACTTATTTCCGGGTGCCAGAGGGGAAAGACCATCGTATCGGCCGGTAACCGTGAGCAGGTACTTGTCCATGAACGAGTAGTTTACCCTGGCCATATATGATAAGAACGTCTTCTTGGAATAGTCACTTGAAAATCCGTCAGGACTCGAAGCGTTGGTTGAACCCAAATTGTAATACAACTGCGACTCATAGGGGAGATTGGAAACTGACACGCCGGATGATTCAAATCGATCATCCTGCAAACTGTACAGGGCGGTTACGTTGATTCGGTGGTTAATACCAATTTCCTTGTCATAGAAAATGAGATTCTCCATCACGTAGGTGAACCGTTGGTCCTGATAGTAATTGCCAAAGGAAGTTCCGCCACGTCGATCCGAGGTCAAGGCCCCCTGATACTGGCCGCGACGATAATGCTTGTAGTCAGTGCCGAGGTTTAGACGGTAACGCAAACCCGGTAGTATAGTCAGGTCGGCGTAGTAACTTCCGAAGATGCGTGAAATTCGCCGATCGTCAATATAGTCGTTTATTTCATTCAGTGGACTAAATACAAGCGGGTCACCCCCTGGCTGCAGAATTACATTACCCTCATCGTCATAGGGTATCGCAAGTGGGTTCTGACCAATGGCGCGGAAATATAATGGCGATCCATACTCCTGAGTAGACATTGTACCTGTTATGGTACCGCCGATCTTGAGAATCTTCGCTGCCTGATAATCAATACCAAGTTTTACATTGTAGCGCTCGAAGTCCTGTGTCTTTTGAATACCTTCTTCCTTGTAATATCCGGCACCAAGATACAAGCCGACATTTTCAGTTCCTCCGGAAACCGTGAACTGGTGGCTTTGCTTACGGCCAGTCTGAAGGCCGAGGTCGCCCCAATCCGTAGATCTTACCCGACTCGGATCGTATACAGGGATCTGTAAATTGGGATCGTCGAGCATTGAACGAAGTTTGTCCATTTGCGCCTGTACACCATCAGATCGGGTTGCCGCAGGATAACGGGATTCGTACTGCTGGTAGTACTCTTCAAAACGAGATCTCTCTTCTGCCGTAGCTGGTCTCATTACCGGAATGCGATTTTCTCGATCCTGCCATTCATATCCATCTGCGACAGAATTCCAAACTTCAACATCTTGTCCGCTGAACGCGTCGAAATCAGCTTGAACGTCAGCCCACGGAAATGGATACACAAGACCGTTGTTGTTACGCAGAGCCTCGCGTCGTAGTTCGGCGTGCTGCCCACCGCTGCGCATCTCGATTTCTGCGAGGGGTGATGAAACACCATAAAAAGCGTCATACGTAATTTTAGCTTTGCCGGCTTTGCCTTTTTTGGTAGTTACCAGAATTACGCCGTTCGCGCCACGGGAACCGTAAATCGCCGCCGAAGACGCGTCCTTTAATACTTCAATTGATTCGACATCATTTGGATTGAAATCGTTTAGTCCCGAGCCTTCGGGAAGAGGTATACCGTCGACGACAATCAACGGATCGTTTCCTCCGATAAGAGAACGGTTACCGCGTATCCGTATCGTTGGGTTATCGCCTGGGCGAAAACTCGTTTGGGAAACATCCACACCCGCGGCACGCCCCTGCAACGCCTGGGATATGCTTTGTACTGGAACTGATTTTAGTTGGTCCGCCGTGACGGAGGATAGTGCGCCAGTTACGTCGCTCTTGCGTACGGTACCATAACCCACTACAACGACTTCCGACAGTGACGTAACATCCGGTTCCATTACAAGGTCGATGGTAGACCGTCCTTCCACCGGGACTTCGGTAGTTTTGTAACCAATGGAACTGAAAACAAGCACAGCATCCGCCGCACTTACCTGCAGGGAATAATTTCCGTCGCTGTCGGTGACGGTTCCGTCGGTAGTTCCCTTCACGATGATATTAACACCGGGAAAGCCCAAACCGTCATCGGCTGTGGTGATACGACCTCGTACCGTTCTGCCCTGGAAGTTGTCAAGATCAGTGGCAAAGACGGTTTGAAGTGGCAGGCTCAGCAGGAGCATCAGAACGCCAGCGGTTCTCCACCGGTGGAATTCCATCAAACCAGATAAAGATACACTCATAAAGATAGGGTTTAGTTGATTCGGTGAGCAATCGATTGCACACAAGTAAAAGTATCGGCTCACCGGGCGGATAGTGTCCTGCCGTATACCGCCTGAATAAATTTTTTTGGGATCGCGTAATGGCCCTGAAAAATATCAGCTCGCGCCTGACTTACCTTCGCGTAACTTTCCTGACAGGGGTGAGCCGCACCGGGCCAAGTAAACCTGATTCTGCGGGCGTCCACTGTGAGGCGTCGAACAATCCGCTTTTTGCGTTGGCCTGCTTTCGCGCAGGAAAGTTGATGTTATAAAAACGCTTCCATTTAATTCCCTGACGGTCCATGAAGGCAATACGATTGGCCATGCTATTGCTCACAATTACTTCCAGCCGGTTTACATCTTTCATCAAGGATCCGTCGAAAATCAACGAGTAACCGGGGCCGATACAAGTGCCTGCATATTGTCCGTTCAGATAAACCGAGGCACTTTCTTTTACTTCGCCCAAGTCAACCTTCCAGCTTTCTGCAGGGGTTGCCGGTTTGCTGAATTCTATTGTATATTTAGCGCTGCCGGAATGATTTGCGTGATCAGTGCCTAGTGCGGTCCAGGAAGTAAGTTTTGCAAGAGTAATCTTTTTCGGGAGAGTTGGCCCGCCATCCAGAAATTCAACAGTCCATGGACCACTCAAGGGAATATTTTTTCCGGTTGAATTAAATAAGGGAAAGGTCGATTGCTCTGAAGGCTTTGAAGACAGGATGAGAATCATCGATTGCCTTGACGCGAGGTGCAGATATACTGAGGTGCCCGACTTCGTTGAACCATTAACAACAAGTTTTCCCGATTCGCCCGTCATCGGGTCAAATGCTTCTATCGATGTGGCTTCCCTGGAAAGCTGCAGATCTCCCTCGAAATCCTTTTGCCCATCGTTCACTATGAAATAGAGGGTTTTATTCCCGATATTTTTTCTGATGTAATTGATGCCATGTTGTGCAAGGGATTCGCTTTTGACCGCTGCTGTAGCCATAAGCTTGCGTATATCGGTGCCACCGATTACCCTGCCTTTTCCGAATGCCAGCGGACGCGGATCAGCTTCAAAGGACAACGAAGCGAATGATGCTTTGAACTCCCTGAAGGCAGCTCCGTCTGATTGCAGATTTCCTCTTCCTGAAAAAGAATCCGGTAATCCTTCGAAGAAAACTATGGTGGCCCCGGCATTTGCCAGTTCCTGGATTTTTGTGAGCGTTTTTGCCGGAATGAACTTGCACCTTGGAATGGCCAATACCCTGTACGTTGAATTGCCCGACGACCTGAGTTTTCCGTCTGAGATGTTCAGTTCGCTAATCTGCATGTCTGATATGAAGTCGAACGCATAGCCCTCGCCAAGCAATGTTTCGGCACACCGCCCGAACGAGGTTCCATCAAACTGTTTTCCTATTCCGTCAAAGTGTTCGATTAATTCCGGCCCCGGCGTAGAGAACCGGTCATACACGGGATAGTACACCAGGACATCGTTATCAGGGGTACTGTTTTGCAGGAAGGACTGGCATCGTGCAACGTATTGGTTGAGCGCAGGAATGTCGCGCCAGAATGGGTTTCGTGGATTGAAGTGCACCGCCGCGTAAAATAGCCACCCGGGCCACGGTTCTTCCGCAGGGGAGTAAGCTGTGCCATGATAAACGAGATGATTGATGCCATTTACCATAAAGCGATCCAGGGCAGTCTTCACTTCCCAAAGGTTCGACGAAAAATGTTCGTCAAGCCACGTGGCCGCTTCCGCGGCAGTGAGTTTCTTTCCCGAAACATTCCCGGCGGAAGAAGCCATCTTGATTCGAAGTGGTTCCTCGCCTTCGATCTCGGGAATGTCAACGGCCGAATAAAGGTCTAAGATGTTTGCAGGCGAGCCGTGCGCCTGATTGCGTACCAGCGCGCCATGTTTGTGTGCCCATTCCCGCCACCGGATAGTGAAATTCTCAAGAAGTAATTCAGAAATCGTTTCACGATAGTCGCAGAGGATCCGGTTGGCGTTCTCATCCGGTACATCGGACAGAAGTTCATGAAAATGATTTCGCAAATCATATCCGCGTCGTTTCTTAAATTCAGCAAGGAGGTCGGGAGTCCAGTCTGCGGCACCCGCAGCATCGTCTACCTCGTATGAATCGTTGAAGAATGCGCGCAACGTCTTAATATCTGTTTCACGAAAAGCAGAATCGAAATGAGTCAGGTAGCGGTTCAATGACCGGACCGAAAAATGATCAATAACGTTCCCTTCGCCGCCGGGCCCCGCGCGCTCCACCATTTTGCCATGCCATCCGGTGAAGGCTGCAATCAATCGCCATTTTCCTCCCGGGTACTTCCAGGATAGTGTACCGTCTTCATCGACGCGTCCGGTAAGATCAACGGGATTTCCTTTATCATCATAGGCCATCAGCGCGATCAACGGAAGTCGTTTTTCGAATCGCACCTGATCGATGGCGAGAATCTGCAAATCCTTATTTTGATGGACCGGGTCTCTCAACCTGGTAATATCATTTACATCCGAAGCATGAGAAGTACCTGGTATGTTAAAACCTACGCGTCTCAGCAACGGCTCCTGCGTGTACTCTATAATTTTGGGTACGTCTTCACGTTTAGCGATGTCATACGACTTGAACTTGACATTCCTGCATGCGTCGTCGTTACTAATCCACGGACCACCAAATGGCCAGCCTGTGCCGGTTGCCATATCTACACCCAAACCGAGTCTTTGCGCTTCTTTCAGTGTGTGGGCAAGTGCTTCCAACCACTTAGGCGATAAATAGGATATGAATTTTTCCTCATGACCATAAGCTCCATATATAGGCGTGATTTCAACGCCACCGAATCCAGCTTTAGCAAAAAGTTCGAGCTCGTGCGTGATTCCTTCATGCGTAACCGCGCTACCATGCCACCACCATCGCGTCCACGGTTTTGATTCGCTTGTTATCACGGGCCATGGACTTTTCTCCCTTGCCTGTTGTGCATGACCAATCAGGGCATGTACCATCAGGATCACATTCAGAATAATGATTTTTAGGAGTCGGGTAGCCATTTGTTAATCGAGGTGGAATACCTGGTTAAGTGGTTTCGAAACAGGAGCGTTGTTGGGGAGTGTCTCCATTATATCAGCCATGTAAGCCCACCACTTTTGTACTATGTCATGGCTTCCCAGATCCTGTGAAGTGTGGTCGCCAATAAGTTCCTGAACAGCAAACAGGGTATTGGTTTCAGGGTCATGGAATATAGTGTAGTTGGCTATTCCCGCGTTCCTGAGTAACTCACGCAGTTCGGGCCACAGCTGTTCATGACGGCGCTTGTACTCCGCTTCGAATCCAGGCTTTAGTTTCATCTTGAAGGCTATACGCATCAGTACAAAGCTACACTAATTTCCAAGGCATGGGCGGGCTGAGCCGTGACTGTCCTGCTGTGTCAGGGTGTAATAATCACGACCATGATACGGCATGACAGAACCGGCCCGATGAACAGGTAGGATTGCAGAAACTATTGTCCATGACTGTACTTCTGGGTGTATTGTTTCATTTTACCGGCGGATTTGCCTCGGGAAGTTTTTACATGGCCTTCCGTAAGGTAAGGCTATGGGCCTGGGAATCTTATTGGGTAGTCGGCGGATTATTTTCCTGGCTGATTGTACCTCCCCTTGCGGCTGTGCTTACCGTTCCCGGATTTGCGGATGTTATTCGCGATTCGAATACATCCATCGTTGGAATCACCTATCTGATGGGTGTGCTGTGGGGTATCGGCGGACTTACCTATGGACTTGGAATTCGTTATCTCGGCATGTCGCTAGGCAACTCAGTTATTCTCGGATATTGTGCGGCATTCGGATCATTGGTACCACCCCTCTATTACAATTACTTTCCCGCCGAAGGAAAGATCTCACTTAATCACATGTTCCAAAGCGAGGGTGGACGCTGGGTATTGTTCGGCGTTTTGGTTTGCCTCGTCGGTATATTCCTGTGTGGAAGAGCTGGTATGCTGAAGGAAAAGGAGTTGTCACAGGCGCAAAAAAACACCAGCATAACCGAATTTAATCTTTTACGTGGTCTTTTTGTCGCCACGGTGTCAGGTATACTAAGTGCGTGTTTTAATTTTGGTATCGAAGCCGGCAAGCCAATGGCTGAAGCGGCAGTCACTCATGGATATAATCCCCTGTTTCAAAATAACGTGACGTATGTGGTTTTGCTTTGGGGTGGATTGACGACAAACCTGATCTGGTGTTTGATCCTGAACACAAAGAATAAAACCTTTGGCGACTACACGGATACCTCCAAACCCCTTACCAGGAATTACTTTTTTTCCGCGGTGGCGGGCACGACCTGGTTCCTCCAATTCTTCTTTTACGGCATGGGCGAAAGCAAACTCGGCAACGGCGCGAGTTCATGGATACTGCATATGGCGTTCATTATCCTCGTATCCAACGTGTGGGGCGTTACGCTTCGCGAATGGAGCGGGGTCGGACGGAAGACGAAAGCGATGATTGTATCAGGAATACTGACCATTCTGCTATCAGTTCTCGTGGTCGGGTATGGAAATTCTTTAAGCTAATTTTAATGGTTGATATATGACATTTTTGACGGAAAAGAAATTCAGGCATGTAAGCTTCCTCTGGGACGAACAGAAGGCAGCGTCGTTCCAGGGCGATGAAGTAGAATTGCTTATATACCGCTCGAATTTGCTCGGCGCGGACCTTCGGCTCA
The DNA here is from genome assembly GCA_023417785.1 of Bacteroidota bacterium. Taxonomy (GTDB): domain Bacteria; phylum Bacteroidota; class Bacteroidia; order Cytophagales; family Cyclobacteriaceae; genus Ohtaekwangia. Next base: position 228,896 of record JAEZEH010000053.1, on the reverse strand, counting down.
CGAATTACGGCGGTGGAAATACCTCTTGCAAAGCGACGGCAATACACCCGTTAACGGGTACCGAAACAGAAGTGATGTGGGTGAAAGGTTCAGGCGGCGACATTGGAACCCTCAGGCGCAACGGACTGGCTGCTCTATATGTAGATCGTTTGCGAAGCCTTGAACAGGTTTACAGGGGACTGGAATTTGAAGATGAGATGGTTGAGCTGTTTAATCATTGCATCTTTGACCTGAACTCCAAAGCACCGTCTATCGATACTCCGCTGCACGGGTTTCTTCCCTTCCGGCACATTGATCACCTTCATCCTGATGCCGCCATCGCTATCGCCGCATCCCGCGATGGAAAGCAGATTACTCAGGAGCTCTTCAATGGAACAATTGGTTGGGTTGACTGGCAGCGACCCGGATTCGACCTTGGCTTAAAACTAAGGGATTGTGTCCGTGAGAACCCCGATATACGAGGCATTATGCTGGGTTCGCACGGACTGTTTACCTGGGGCGATACGTCATATGAGAGTTATGTCAATACCCTGGATGTTGTAGAGCGCTGCGCGGAATTCCTTCGGGCCAACTATGGGAAGAATCGAAAAGTTTTTGGTGGAGCCAGAATTGAATCAATTAACAAACCTGGCCGTCAACGCCAGGCCGCCCTTCTTGCGCCCGTACTGCGTGGGTTGTGCTCGGGGAACAAACCGATGATCGGACATTTTACCGACGATGATCGCGTGCTCGAATTCATTAATTCGCATGATCTCGAACGTCTGGCACCAATGGGAACGAGTTGCCCGGACCATTTTCTTCGTACCAAGATCAGTCCGCTGGTGCTGAATCTTGATGCAAATGAGGACCTCACTGATTCGAGTGCCATTCACACTAGGCTTTTGCCTGCCTTCGATGCATACCGTAGTATGTATACTTCGTACTACGAAAAATGCAAGCATGCCAACAGTCCGGCTATACGTGACGCGAACCCCGTTGTCATACTCTATCCCGGCGTGGGGATGTTTACATTTGCGAAAGATAAACAGACCGCGAGGGTATCCGCTGAATTTTACATTAATGCGATCAATGTGATGAAAGGAGCGGAAGCGGTTTCTGCTTATACGTCACTGCCACGCCAGGAGGCTTTTAATATAGAGTATTGGCTCCTGGAGGAAGCGAAACTCCAGCGCATGCCGAAACCTAAACCGCTAACCGGCCGCGTCGCACTGGTTACCGGAAGCGGTGGCGGCATAGGAAAAGCAATTGCCAGAAAGCTTGTTGACGCAGGCGCGTGTGTGATCATTAGCGACAATGATAAAGACCGGTTACGTGGCGCTGATGTTGATTTCCGAACAGCGTATGGTAAGGATGCTTATGCGGGAATTCAAATGGATGTGACCGATTTGACGCAAATCAGAAACGGTCTCGAATCTGCCTGTCTCGCGTTTGGAGGTGTGGACATCATTGTGAACAATGCGGGCCTGTCAATTTCAAAGAGACTGGAAGATCACACGGAAAGCGACTGGGATTTGCTCTATGACGTTCTGGTAAAAGGCCAGTTCATGGTAACCCAGGCGTGCGTTGATGTGATGAAAAAACAACGTATGGGCGGTGACGTTATAAATATTGTAAGCAAAAATGCGTTAGTCTCCGGCCCGAACAACGCGGGATACGGATCAGCGAAGGCTGCACAACTCCACTTAAGCAGATTGAATGCTGCGGAGCTGGGAGCCGACAAGATCCGGGTTAATGTCATTAATCCTGATGCGGTGATTGCTGACAGCAAGATTTGGGAAGGCGCGTGGGCGGAAGGCAGGGCGAAGGCGTATGGTGTTACCGTTGGTGATCTTCCAGCGTTTTACGCGAAACGAACCCTTTTGAATGAGATTATACTTCCCGAAGATATTGCCAATGCATGTTTCGTGCTTGTTGGTGGGCTATTGAACAAATCAACTGGAAACGTAATTAATGTCGACGGTGGTGTGGCTGCGGGTTTTGTCAGATAGTCGTTGGCGGGCAGGACGCACTGCTTCGAAGCGATGAACGCCGGATCACTAACGAAGGGCGAAGAACAATTTTTTTGACTTCGTCAAGCGATGTTTGCTGTAGGATAAGTTTGGCTGCCGTGTTACCAATGGTTTTGCTTTGCTGATCGATGGTCGTGATTCCCGGTTCGCAAAACGATAGGTATGGTTCATCGCTGAAACCAGCCAGTGCCATTTCCGCCGGTACTGAAATAGATTGCTCCTTGCAGACCTGCAACGCACCCATGATGCTGATCGCGCTTGAGGAGAATACGGCGTCCGGAGGACGGTCGAGGGCGATAAGCTGTGCCATCCCGCTGCGACCGTCGTCAAGTTGAAGGTTGCTCTCAATGATATACTGCGGATTCGGGATCAGGCCGTGTTTCACAAGCGCATCACAATATCCGCGATAACGATCTTTATAAATCGATATCGTAAAGGGTCCGGTGAAGTGGGCGATTCTCCGGCATCCCTCCTGAATGAGGTGTTCAGTCGCCTTGTATGCTCCATGGTAGTCATCTATTACCACGTGGCTAACACCGATGTCATCCTGAGCCCGGTCAAAGAAAACGAGGGGTATGCCGCGTTTCCGTACTTTGAGGAAGTGGTCGAAGTTGACAGATTCTTTCGCGTGGGACGCAATGATCCCGTCGACCCTTGCATTTAACAGCGCATCAATGGTTGCTATTTCTTTTTTATAGTTGTCGTACGTCTGACATATCAGTATGTGCAAACCTGATGCGTTGGCAATTTCTTCAATGCCGCGGACGACAGACGAAAAGAACGTGCGATCTGCGGTGGGTACGATGACACCGAGTATGTTACTTCTTCCATTTCGCAACGCCGCTGCAATATGGTTTGGCCGATAGTTGAGTTCGGACGCGGCTTTCCATACGGTTTCCCGTACCATGGAACTTATTCGCGTGTCGTTTCGTAATGCTCGCGAGACGGTGGACGCTGAAACACTAACCATCCGCGCGATGTCGTGAATGGTGGCCTTGCCATTGCTGATTTGACTCATTAAATGCTACTGGTGAACCACTATTAAATGGCGCCAGTAATTTCACGGTTCACACGGCAAGTACTGTCCTGCTGTGTTGGGTACCAAAAAAGAAACGTTTTCCGACGGATTGTTCGTAGGCATGAAGTAAAAATTGTTTTTAACTTGTCCATCCAAAAACACTTTGCTTGACAATATGGCGGTACTACGAGATAATACAGAAACAAGAGAAATCCGACCTGGTGTCGAAAGAAAACTTATTCATGGGTCAGATTTGATGATGGTGGTGATAGACTTCACCAATGGGCCATGGGCGGAACCTGAGCCACCTCACAATCACGTTCACGAACAAACCACGTATATCGCGCACGGTGAAATTCGCTTTATCAGTGAAGGAGAATCAGATGAGATCCTCAGTGACGGTGATATGTTCTTCGTCCCCTCGGGAAAGATGCATACCATTCAACTGCTTAGTGAATCTGCGCGCCTTGTTGATAGTTTTAATCCAATTCGCCAGGAATTCCTGCCATGACTACAATGAGACTGAAGCTTTTCCTTGCATTTGTGTTCAATGCTTCATTGTTACGGGGCCAGGTATCCGATAGTGTGTATTTGTTTTCTTACTTTAAAGGAAACGGTGAAGACGGACTTCATCTTGCATACAGTATCGATGGATATCAATGGCAGACACTTCGGTCGGACAGTTCCTTTCTAAAACCTGTTGCCGGAAAAGACAAGTTGATGCGCGACCCTTGTATTGTGCAAAGTCCCGATGGTATGTTTCACATGGTATGGACGGTAAGCTGGAACGAAAGGGGTATTGGCTACGCAAATTCCCGCGACCTTCTGACCTGGTCGGAACAAAGGTATATACCAGTGATGGAACATGAACCTAATGCGCGGAATTGTTGGGCCCCTGAAATTATTTACGACAAACCCTCAGATTCCTTTATGGTCTTTTGGGCGACGACAATTTTAGACCGATTTCCGGAAACACAAAGTAAGAAAGAGAACGCCTATAATCACCGGATGTACTTTGTTACGACAAAAGATTTCAAATCCTTCAGCGAAACGAAGTTGTTATATGAACCGGGTTTCAACGTGATCGACGCGACCATTATCCCGCATGGGGGCAGATATATTATGTTTGTTAAGGACGAAACCATCGAGCCTCCGAAAAAGAATATCAGGATAGCAACTTCAGGTAGTCTGACTTCTGGATATTCTGCGGCAGGGGAGCCCATTACCGGTGACTATTGGGCAGAAGGGCCAACCTGTCTGCGTGCAGGCAATCAGTGGATCGTCTACTTCGACAAGTACCGGGATCACCGAATAGGAGCCGTAGCCTCTTCGGATCTGAAAACATGGACAGACATATCATCACAGGTTTCGTTTCCTGAAGGAGTTCGGCATGGAACAGCATTCCGGGTGTCGGCAGATGTTTTCCGGGAATTGCAGTAGGGGGTACTTCAGTGGCGCCAGGTCAGCTCCCGTTCAGCTGACGAGTAGCGCTGAGGTTACGAGCCTCTGTGGTGATTTCCTCCGGAAATTCACCAAGTTCCAGCAGCCTGATGGCATTACCGGTCCTGAGTGGTCCCGGCCGCAATCGGTGATCGAATGAAAGCTGACGATTTTCAATGGTCTCAGTAAAATGATACACATCGTATTCATCTCCTAACATGTCCGCTAATTCGATATCATGAGAAGACACTATCACTATATTGTTTCCCTGGTTCAGGTAGGAAAGTACGGCTTTGCTGAGAGCAGTACGCTCAATAGAATTCGTTCCTCTGAAGACTTCATCCAGGATAAAAAAATTCTGGTGGCCGGATTGCATTTCTTCAATGAACAGTCCGATGACGTTTACTTCTTCGAAAAAGTAGCTTCGCCCGTTGAAAAGATTATCGTCTATACGAATGGACGAGAACTGCCTCATAAACGGGGTGACGAATTGTTCCGCAAAACACGTATAGATGCTTTGGGCCAGAATAGAATTGATCATCATGGTCCGGAGGAAAGTCGTTTTACCCGACATGTTGGATCCGGTTATCAATATGCTTTGACTGTCAATGTTGATATCATTTCTAATACAGTTTTTGACTAACGGATGGTACACACATTTGACTGATATTTTTTTTCCTGCTTCAAGGAATTCCGGGATACAGGTCGTCTTGCTACCCGCGCGGAGTGATGCTATAGAAATTGCTGTATCCACCTCGCCTATAAAATCGAACAATACGCCGATACCATTGGCTTGGTTTCGTAACGCCTTTGAAAGGCTAAGGACAGTCATGATTTCAATAAGAAAAATGCCGTTAATCAATTCGTTGATATAAAAGCCAAATTGGCTTAAGTCATCCTTCATCGCCGATTTGCCTGGATTCAAGACAAAAAGTTTCCACTTGAGTCTGTCCATATCGCGTAGAGTTGTTTCAACGGTTTGGTTATCGGATTTCGTTCTTTTCAGGATACCATTGCAAACTGCGATGAGCAGTCCGAGCTCTGAGTATGAATTCAGTGAATAGCCCATGCGGCTTCTGTGCCAGTAATGCACGCACATATTGATTGACGCCGGGATCAGGAGAAGGAGGAGGAATACGCTGGAATAGAAAGAAAGAATCAACAAAACAGCAATCGAGGTCATTGTCAAGTACAGGTACCTGAACCAGGTCGGCTTCTCTTCAGGTTCAAGGTTAATGAGCCGGCAAAGGTTATAGGCACCAGGATGATCAAGCTTCGTCAACTGCTCCTGAATTTCTTCCCGTGTGATTGCGTCGCTGTCCATTTTGTGAGCAAGTTCATCCCGTCGCTTGAGATCGGAAAGCGATTGTGAGGGATGCAAAAGGTGTCGGTAAAGGAATTGCTGACCTACCGCGCTTGTTGTTCGGTCAATAAACGCGAAAAGTTGCTCAAAATCGATGTCATCAAGTGTTTGTTTTGACAGTTTATGCGAATGAGGTGGTGGAAGGATTGCCGCGTACCGGCCTATTCGATGGAAATTAAAGTCCACCCGTTTGGGGCTTCCCCAGGATTGCCGGATTCGCTCACGGAGTGCTGCCCGTGAGTTTTTTTGAGCTACATTGAACGCTAAGATCACAAGTGAAAGAATGATCAGGGAAACGGTTAAGTAAATCATGACTACGTACAATGGTTATTCCGAATATAGCACTAAGATGGTTAAGAACAGCTGGCCGGGGACTTGTTTAAAATTGATTAAGAGTGTAAGTGTTGGCAAATTACCGTCATTTGAGTACGAACACGATCCTGAATCAAGGGAAGAAATACTTGCACACTGTTGATGCAGGGACTCACATTATTGGGGTATAGCCGAGTCTATAAAAAATCGCTATTTCAGGCTATGAAAAATCTCAGAACAAGATGGGCAGGACCAGTCCTAATCTTTTGTCTTTTCAGTTTTTCCACTTGTTCCAAACGTCCTGCATCGAGGACAATCTTTGACGTACACCTTCATGGAAGTGGAAATCCGGAAAGTCAGATTGACGAGCTTTCAAGGTCCGGCGTATATAAAGTTGCTGTGAGCACGTCGTGGGACCTGCAACAGCAATACATGAATACAACAGGTGTAACGGTTTACCGAGGACTTATGCTCCCATGCCCCGAAGGACGTGTTCCATATAGTCAACAGTTGTGTTTTGCGTCGGGCGAAGAATGGCCCGCGCCAGAATGGGTGGAACAGCAAATCATTGACGGTACCATTGATTTTCTGGGTGAAGTCCTCGCACAATATCACGGCATTTCAGCCTCAGACACTATGTTGTTTCCCTACTACCGGTTAGCAGCGAAGTATAGCCTACCCGTTGGAATTCATACGGGCTCTGCCGGTCCTGATCACGGCTGTCCAAACTTTCGCGAAGAACTTGGAAACCCCGTTTTACTGAGAAATGCGCTGACCGTGTTTCCTCAACTAAAGGTCTGGCTGATGCACGCAGGCGGACCCTTCCTGAACGAGACCATCGATATCATGCAGAAACATCCACATGTTTACCTGGATATTTCCGTTATCAACAACCCGGATATTCTCCCACCACCGCTGTTTGAAGAAACGATGGAAAAATTAATCGCATCGGGATTAGAAGACAGAATCCTTTTTGGTTCAGACAACGCCGACGTTTCCACCGTAGTCCAGTCGCTGGAGAATATCCCGTTTCTTACCGATGAACAAAAGGCTAAGATATTTTTCCGGAATGCAGAAACCTTTTTCGCGACGAATTGAGTTGAAGCTGGGCGTTGTTCTGGAAACTAAGTAACCCAGCCAGGGGTGAGTAAATCAGTATTCCACAAAAAGTCCCTAAAAAGACCCCGCGCGATCGCAGGGTCTTTTTATATTGATTTATTTATCCGAACCGGATGATTCATCCCGGGTGTCGGTTGTGCCTGTACCGGCTGGTGAACTTGTTCCGGCCGGGCTGCTGCCGGCATTGTTTCCTGTGCCGTAACCACTTCCGGGTGACCCGATGGTACCGGTATCATTCCCTCCGGCTGAATTGCCTTTTTCTCCCGCACGAGGCTCGTTACCCGAGGCCTTCTTCCGTTTGCGATCAGCCGCTTCCGTACTGGTGGTATCCGGGTTCTGATTCCGGGTTTGATCCATGGAATTGTCTTTCTTCTTTTCCTCGCCCGTAGTCGTCTCCTGTTGCGTGGTGCTGGCAGGGTCTGTCGACGTTTGCTGGGCCATCAATACAGAAACTCCGAGTACCAGGGAGGCCGCTGTTGTCAATATCAATTTTTTCATAAGTCACAATTTTTTCCGCAACCTATAAGAATGTTATGCCAGCGAACTGAGGAATCTTTTCGGGTAGGGGCAACGTTAGAGACGGTCGCCTAGTTGTAGATTTTGAACTCGAAGGGGATTTCGACCAGCTCCGCAAATTCTTTACCGATTTCCTCCATGCTTTCATCATCATCGAGGTGATACCAGATAATTCGGGTACCCGGTGCCCCTTCGAACGCGGTAAGAATATCCTGGATGAACTTTGACGATGCGGTATTCAAATAGTCCAGTTTCAAAACAAGTTCCGTCGAGGGGTTGGGATCCTTTTGGTATTCCATAACCCACGCAAGTATCGGATCAAAAAATTCGGCGGAGTCCTCCGGTAAAGAACGCCCTGAGATTTCAAAAACGCCATTTTCCTTATCAAGCAAAATTCTTGGTGTTTCATCGGTTCCCTGGACATCAAAAGCTTTCATGACTTTAATTAAGACTAGTTGATCCGGGTCGATGGATCTTTTTGCAACCCGGCTAAAATTTTTAAAAGTATAACGCAATTTCCGCAATGTGAGCAGGAATAAAAATGACTTTTATCCAAAACTTACATTCTGTTACATAGAGATCAGATTTCCGGAAAAGCACAGCACGAACCGGCTACGTAGATCGTTGAGGGCTCGTTTTGTAAACTAAATTAGAAAAATTGGGGTGGAGCATGAACGATTCAACGCTGCTAAAATTTTGGTTGGTGTCCTACATTTCGGACAACAGTTCGCGGCCTGTCGGAAAAAAATGTTATATTGTCCTTCGTTATTGTCATGTCGACGATCACAATTGATCTTTTTGGCTTCGTCTTAGTATTGATTTTTTTACCCTAAACACGCCTAACGAACCTATGAGGTTATCGAAGAGATCAACTATGCCGCTGAAGCAAAAACTTGTCTTTTTCAGAGCATCAGAAGACCAGAACGAGGTTTTCACCGCACTCAGGAAGGTCCTGAAATCTTATGCAAAGACGTTTGATGTGAGGGTCGATGATTCTCATCAATACGAACTTTGGACTGAACATGAGTATCGATCGAATTCGTTTCATCCGCGCCGTCAGCGGGGTGTGTTATTCGCCGGTATTTCAATTCACAATACCCATGTGGGCTTGTATTATTATCCGCTGCATATCAATCCCGGCATGGCGGAGAGGCTCCCCGCGGAGTTACGCGAAACAAAAAAAGGCCAGTCAGCCTTCCACATTACGGAAATAACCCCCGAGCTTGCCGATCAGATCCGCGACATGCTTGATGAAGGCGTATCCTACTATCGCGCAAATGGATGGATTATCCGAAGCCTCTAGTACCCGTGGTACTATTTTTTAATCTTCAGACGTATGGGCAAGCGCATCCATACGATTGGTCATTCGACCCATTCCAGTGAACATTTTATCGATCTGCTAAAGGCTTTTGCCATTGAGGTCCTCGTTGATATCCGAAGGTATCCCGGTTCCAGACGCTATCCGCATTTTAACGCTGAAGAGCTGGCAAAATCCCTTGCCGAAAACGGAATCGACTACCTTCATATGGTTGACCTCGGTGGAAGACGATCGCCTAAGCGCGATTCACCTAACTCGGCCTGGCGTAACACTTCTTTTCGCGGATATGCTGATTACATGCAGACTGACTCCTTCCAGCATGCCGTGAACGACCTCCAGGAACTCGCTTCAAAAAAAAGTGTTGCTATCATGTGCTCCGAAGCAGTGTGGTGGAGCTGCCACCGGGCTCTTGTGTCGGACTACCTCAAATGGGTCGGTTGGGATGTGCTGCACATCATCGCCCCCGGCAAAGAGCAGCCTCATCCATACACTTCCCCCGCCCGGATTACCGACGAGGGATTGACCTATCGGCCCGAAAGCGAATTGTTTTAACGATCGAGCGATTTATCGACCTTTCCTATATCCGGGGCCACGGACAACCTGACCGGGTGTTGCCCCTGTGTGTTCGCCGTTGCTCAGCACCTGAACACCATTTACAAAGACGTGTACCATCCCCGTTGCATAGACTCTCGGATTCTCGAAAGTTGCGTGATCGGTTATTTTGTCGGGATCGAATATGGCCAGATCTGCGAAGTAACCTTCCCTGAGTAGTCCGCGATCCACGAGTTTAAGATTCGATGCGGGTAAACCTGTCAGTTTACGGATTGCCTCCTGAAGAGTAAGTAATCTTTCCTCCCTTACATACTTACCAAGAATGCGTGCAAAGCTTCCATAGGTACGCGGGTGTGTGCCCCAGTTCTCAAATGCCTTCGCGTCTGAAAGTGAGGGTGCGTCGGAACAGAAACTCACGTAGGGGAGCGCGACGAATTTTCTCACATTCACTTCCGATTGTTGGTAATACACACTGGGTATCGGACTCCGGTCTGTGATCAACAAATCGATGACAGTCTCATCTTCGTCCTTGCCATAGATCCGGGCCGCCTGATCAAGGCGTTTACCCTTGAACAGCCGATCTAGCGAATCGAGACGGAAGTCCAGCAGCATAACAGTTTCCGGAGACGAGTTTTTGTACGGAATTCCCTGCCGCATCTCCGACAACACTTTTGCTCTTATCCTCGGATCACGAAGTCGCCTGCGCATTTGTACCGCTCCTCCTTCCTGCACCCAGTTAGGTAACCGCGCGGTCAGTCCTGTGGCGGATGCTACATACGGATAATGGTCTGCCGTGATCCGCAATCCCGCGTTCCGGGCACTGTCAATTTTCGCCAGAATCGTATCTAATTTGTTCCAGTTACGCGGGAGGTTTATTTTCAGGTGATAGATTTCCGCTGCGATATCAGCTTCGCGGGCGATACGAAGGGCTTCATTTAGTGCGATCAGAATATAGTCACCTTCGCTGCGCATATGGGTCGCGTACATTCCGCCGTACGCGGAAGCAACCCTGGCCAGCTCAATAAGTTCTTCGGTCGACGCATAATCAGCGGGAGCATAGATCAGCGACGAACCGAGACCCATAGCCCCGTCCTCCATGGCGGCAGCCACAAGTTTTTTCATGCGTTCCAATTCCTGGAGCGTGGGAGCACGCTTCGCTTTTTCTAATTCGTGTACCCGCACCGTTGTCGCTCCGACAAAGGAGGCTATATTCGGAGAGATTCCTTTCTTCATCACCCAGTCGAAGTAACCGCCAAGTGTCGTCCAGAGCGAGTCTACCGGTTTCCTGAGGTTTCGCCTAACCGGCCCGGGACTCCAGCCTTCCCCCAGCACCTCCAGTGTCACACCCTGTTTGATATCGCTCATCGATCGCCCGTCGAGTAACAGACTTTGGTCGGCCCAGCTAAGCATATTGATGAAGCCCGGCGCAACGGTGAGCCCGTTCAGCTGGAGCTCTTTTTTTGCGTGTACATTCCCGACGTCCCCGATGGCCACAATACGTTCGCCCCGGATGGCGACATCACCGCGGATGGGTTCGCTCCCGGTGCCATCATAAATGACCCCATTGCGCAGCACGATGTCGTATTCCGCCTGAGGCATCCGCGTAAAGGCGAAGGAACATACCAGTACGACAAGAACCACAAGATTCCGCATGAGATGAATGGATTGCCGTGTACAAGGTAAGCCAACTTTGTGAACTTTCATTGCCTGTAACTTCTTTCCAAATGTTCCCCTGACCTTCTATGCAAAAAAAATATCCGTTTTACCGAAAAGTCTTACCTTAAAGGATTGATTAATTTTCTATGGAAGGAAAACACTTCAAACCGGTACTCGGCCTGTGGGATGCCACGATGATCGTTGCAGGATCCATGATCGGATCCGGAATTTTTATTGTGAGCGCCAATATCGTTCAGAACGTAGGTAGCGCCGGGTGGCTGATCGCGGTGTGGCTGATTACCGGGTTTATGACGATCACTGCAGCGGTGAGTTACGGCGAGCTCAGCGGAATGTTTCCGCGCGCAGGTGGTCAGTATGTCTACCTTCGTGAGGCATATAATCCTCTGATTGCTTTCCTGTACGGATGGAGTTTTTTCGCAGTTATTCAGACACCAACCATCGCGGCAGTAGGGGTCGCGTTTGCCAAATTCACGGCTTACATCATTCCCGCATTCAGCGAAGATATCATCTGGTTTAGTCTGGGTTTCCTGCAGATTTCGCCGGCGCAGGTGCTTGCCATCCTTTCCATTGTGTTACTGACTTATATCAATACACGAGGTGTCAGGGAAGGAAAACGGGTTCAGACCTCGCTTACAATAATAAAGCTTGTTAGTCTCCTTGGTCTGATCGTTTTTGGATTCATAATGCTCAAGCCCGATGTGTGGCAGGCAAACTGGGAAAATGCATGGAGCATGCGCGGACTTACCGGCGACGGATCCTGGGAACATTATATGACGATTGCCGCTTTTGGGGCCATTGCCTCCGCCATGGTGGGCTCAATCTTCAGTAGCGACGCATGGAATAACGTAACCTTTATTGCCGGTGAGATTCGGAATCCGCAGCGCAATATTGGCCTTTCGCTTTTTCTCGGGACTCTAATTGTGAGCCTCGTTTATGTAAGCGCGAATATCATGTACACCGGTGTGCTTCCACTAGAAGGTATAGCCTTCGCGGAAAAAGAACGCGTCGGGGTAGCGGCCTCCAATGCCATTTTCGGAAATAGCGGCACCGTTGTAATCGCCCTTATGATTATGATCGCAACGTTTGGCTGTAATAACGGATTGATTCTGGCCGGTGCCCGTGTGTATTATACGATGGCCAGAGACGGCGTCTTCTTTCGACAGATTGGTGAACTCAACCGATTCTCCGTCCCTCAACGCGCACTCTGGCTACAGTGTGGCCTGGCATCTTTGTGGTGCCTCAGCGGAAAATATGGCGATCTTCTGGATATGATATCGCTCGGGGTGGTGGTTTTTTATTTGCTGACCATCGTCGGTATCTTCATTCTGCGGTTTAAACGTCCTGATATCCCCCGGCCGTACCGCGCTTTCGGATATCCATTTCTCCCGATTATTTACCTGATCATGGGTGGTGCATTCTGTTTACTGCTCGTGATCTATAAGCCCAACTACACATGGCCGGGAATCATTATCATACTGATTGGTATCCCCGTTTACTTTTTTGCGCTGAAACGAAAAAGAGACGCATCATAATTCCGATCAGCCGAAAATCATAAGCAAGTAGCTCAGTGACGTACATGTTCAGGCCTCATCCGGGTTGCTGATCTGACGCGCAAGAATAGCAATCCCTTCCCGGAAAGTATGCGGTTCGAACTGGAGTTCCTTTCGCGCCTTTTCAATGATGAATCCCGTTTTCGCGGGGCGTCTTGCGGGTTGCTGAAATACCGACGCGTCGACGGGCGTTATGAGTGCCTTGTCAAGAGAAAAATAGTCCGCAGTAATGTTCGCGATATCGAATGGCGTGAGCATGTCTTTTCCTGATATATGGAACACTCCCGTTGCTTTTTTTCTCGCAGTAAGGTAAGTGCCCATGGCCAGGTCTTCGGCCAGGGTAGGTGTGCGCCATTGATCGTTCACCACGCGGATGGGATTTTCCTGCTCAAGGTTTTTCTTTACCCACAACACGATGTTTGATCGACTCATGTCGCGCGTAATACCATATACAAGAACGGTGCGGACAATGCACCACGTAGTCGAGCTGTTCATCACCAGCTGCTCAGCCGCAGCCTTGCTTTGTCCATAATAGTTTACGGGGTTCGGCGCTTCCGTTTCATCCAGCGGGCCATGACTTCCGTCGAAAACGAAATCAGTTGAGAGGTATATAAAATGGCTTTTGTTTTTTTCAGATGCTTGGAGGAGGTATTTCGCGGCTTCGACGTTTGTTGTCCAGCAGCCCTCCCGATCTTGCTCACATTGGTCAACGTTGGTCATTGCAGCGGTATGAATCACCACATCGGGCTTTACCTGTGATATGGTTCGTTCTACCTCACTGGCATTGGTGATGTCCATCGACAGGTATTCGCCGCGGTGCAATGGCAAGACTGACGGTCTCCGACCAGTGGCAATAAGGTCGACGTCCTCATCACGCTCAGCAATCTTCGTTAGCTTTTGACCAAGTAGCCCGTTCGAACCCGTGACAAGTAACCGCATTTGACCATTATGATATTCTAATTCTTTTTCTCCGCGGGATACGTATAGCCATATTCCTTCTCAATTTTTTTACGCGGCATTTCCTCAACGCGCACCGTCATACGAATATCTTCGACGGGTCTGTCATTTGCACCAATTGGCTGCGTTGCGATCTGATCAATCACTTCAAGACCGTTAATCACTTTACCGAAGACGGTATACTGGCCATCGAGATGTGGTGCTCCGCCTGTTGAGGTATAAAGATCGATGGTTTCCTGAGATACATCCTTATCAGTTTTGATACCGGTTTCCCGTTCGATGCGCGGTTTCAACAATTGCAGATAAGCATCATACGCCTCACGGTTTCGCGTCTGATAGAAACCCATGATAGTGTCGTAGGCAGGTTTGTTCTCGGGATTCTGAAAAAATTGCTGCATGGCCATATTGAATTTCTGCTGATCAAATTTTAACTCTTGCGCCGTGAATGTTCTGCCGTGCACAATATAGAACTGGCTCCCGCTTGAGGCTTTTGACGGATTTTGTTCATCACTCAATCGCGCCGCGGAAAGCGCTCCTTTTTCGTGGCGGAATTTGTCATTGAACTCGGCTTCGATCGTGTAATCGGGTCCGCCTGATCCAAGGGGTTCGCCGGGTGAAGCGTTTCGTGAATTCGGGTCGCCACCCTGAATCATAAAACCTTCGATCACGCGGTGAAAGAGCAGGCTATCGTAATAGCTTTCACGGGCCAGCTTAAGAAAGTTTGCCTTGTGCTTTGGCGTTTCATCGTATAGTATGGCTACCATGTCACCATATTTGGTGCTGATGGTCACCACATGGTCATTCTTTTGCGCGCATCCGGAGATGAACAGGACAAGAACAAACAGTAATGTTTGAAAGGTAAGTTTCATAGCGCTTTTCGTATTTCGAGGCGCTAAGATAAAAATATCCGGGAAGAGATCAGGCGGGATTTTTTGCCCGGATCTGGCGGAGAATTTCCGCACCACCCGACCGCAGTACTTCCTGCCCAACGGATTCACCAAGTTGCCGTGGTTCTTCCGGAGATCCGGTTTTTTTCACTTTTACGACCTGGCTGCCGTCGAGGGAAATAATTCCTGCCTTTAATGTAATCAGATTATCTTCCCAATGAGCATAGCCGAAGGTGGGAATACTGCATCCTCCCTGCAATGTAGCCAGAAAGGCCCGTTCAACGCGAACACAATCTTCGGTCGGCCCGTGGTTTACCCAATGGCTAATGATTTCCTTTTTGCGAAAATCCATTTTTTTGTGGCATTGAACCGCGATGCTGCCCTGGCCCACCGGTGGAACGAAATAACTCGTTTCAATTTTTTCCACGATAAGATCATCGTACCCCATGCGATGAACCCCGGCGTAGGCGAGGAGAAGCGCATCACATTCGCCAGCCTGAAGTTTGCCTACCCGCGTTTGCAGATTTCCCCTGACGGACACGGCTTCAGCATGCGGATAAAAGTGTCGCAGAAACGCAACCCGACGTGTCGAGGACGTACCTACGCGAATGTGTTCCTGATGTTTAAGATCAAGATTCTTCCGAAGACTGAGTACAACGTCGTTTACAATTTCTCTCTCCGTAAACGCCAGCAACTCCAGATCGTCATCAATTTCCGACGAAATATCCTTGGCACTGTGAACCGCAATGTCAATGGTCCCTTCAAGCAACATCTGCTCAATTTCTTCGGTAAAAACGCCTTTGCTTCCAATTTTTGAAATCGTCACGTTCTGAATCTTGTCGCCTTTTGTTTCCATCGGGAATATCTCCGTACGATAGCCGGAGGGATGTATGAGGCTTGCGACGTGTTCAGCCTGCCACATAGCCAGCTTGCTGGCACGGGTTCCGATTCTGATGACTTTTTCCATGCAATGAACTTTGGGTTAAGCGGGATTCAGCGTTTCCGAAATTTTCAGAGAAAGGTCAAGAAAAATCATCTTAGCACTTCCGTTTCGTTCCAGGTGATAACTAGCTTCGTTGATCAGGTTGAACGATCTTTCAATTTTTTCAAGATCCATAACCTTGCTGAATCTCTGAACGAATTCGAGTTCGTCGCCTCTTGTTCTGTTGATGTTGTTCGCGCCAGCGACGTGAAGCATTGTCTCCCGCATCATGTTGATACTGTATGACATCAAATTACGCTGGCTGAGTTTGTCCATACCATGATATTGGTCAGCAAAAGAGACCAGCGTGCCATAACTCTTGTTGAAGCATGCCCGCATCCAGTCGGTGAAAACCTGCGCGTTGTTATCCTCCTCCTTCTCAAGAAGCCGCGTCGCGAGGGGCAGATTGCCATCTGCCAGTTGCGCGATCCGGGCCGCGCGTGTGGGCTCAACCCCGTGCCGTTCCCGAAGATAGCCCTCCAGTTCGGCGTCTTCGAGTAGCGGTACCGTTACAATCTGTGTCCGTGAAATTATCGTAGGGAGCAGTTTATCTGCCGCATTTGTTACGAGTATGAAATACGTCTTCGGTGGTGGCTCTTCGAGGATTTTGAGAATCCCGTTTGCCGCAGAAGGATGCATCAGTTCAGGTTGCCAGATGATCATTACCTTGTACGGGCTTTCGAACGGTTTCAGCGAAAGCGTTTTTACAATTTCACGGCTTTCTTCTTTGGAGATGAGCGCCATCTTGTCTTCGCCGCCGTAGGAATTTGTCCAGTCATCGAGTCGGCCGAATGGGTTTTCCGTAAGAAAGATACGCCACGCCTTGAGAATGTCGGACCTGAAACGATCCTCATCCTTGTCTGCTTTCACATTGCTGAGTGGAAAAACAAAATGCGTGTCGGGATGAATGAATTTGATATTCTTCGAACATGCCGGGCAGATTCCGCATGCGTCGTCTTCCTTGCGATTCTCACAATGTATATACGTTGCGAGTGCCAGTGCAAGGGGAAGATTAAGGGCCCCATCGGCACCCACAAATAATTGTGCGTGTGCAATGTGATTACTCGCCGCCGCGTCTGTGAGCACCTTCTTTACCCCGGTTAAACCCGGTATGGCAGAGAATTTCATAAGCGGTTAAAGTATTTCGAATAAATCGTTTTTACAAGTCTTTTAATGTTTCTCCCAGGTGCGGTCGGGGCGGGTGACTTCGAAAAGGTATTGCACAATTTCGCGGTCTGCGTCCGTAAAGGGTATATTTCTCCGACACAGAACGCGTTCGGCTGTTTCGATGACTTTTTCGAGCCTGAAAGTTTGGTAGTGGCCATCGCCGCCCCAGGTGAATGCAGGAATATAACTCCGTTGATAGCCCCCTCCGAATACGGCTGAATACGGGTCGGCAACGGTAGCGGTATTGAACATCGCATTGATACCGCTCTTGCAATGATCGCCCATCATGAGTCCACAAAACTGGAGGTTTGTCTTTTCAAAATGATTGTGTTCATGATTCCAGATGCGAATGTTTTCGTAGTTGTTTTTCATGTTGGAGGCATTGGTATCCGCCCCGAGGTTACACCATTCTCCGAGGACCGAGTTGCCCAAGAACCCGTCGTGGGATTTGTTGCTATAGCCGAACACCACGGAGTTACTGATCTCGCCGCCGATTTTCGAGTAAGGACCAAGGGTTGTATCGCCCCGCACCCTGGAACCCATGTTCAGTTGGGCACCTTCACACAGGGCGAAAGATCCTCGCACCACGGCGCCTTCCTGTACCACACTGTTTTTGCCCAGATAGATAGGGCCGGATTCGGCATTCAGCGTCGCGTCGCGGATATCAACCCCTTCTTCAATAAAGATATCTTCAGGCTTATAGACGCGGGTATACGGATCGGTAATAGGTTGCGATTCGCGCCCCGCAGTTACCAACGGAAGATCCGCCCTGATTTGATTCGCGTTTTCCTGAAATATCTTCCACTTTTTATCAATGACTGTCAGCTCACCTTCATAGTTAACAATGTTTCCCTGAGCCATAGGCGCTTCCGGCTGATTGGCGGCGATAAGTAGACTATCCTTAACCAGGTAATAGCCTGCGGGCAGGGCTTTTATGGTATCCACCAACTTTTGGTCAGGGCAAATGGCGCCATTAATCAAAAGATTCTGATCCGTGGATTTGGTCGGATATTTCTTCTTCAGGTACTCCGGAGTCTGATAGGAAACGGTGGTACCGAGGTTGTATTCCCATTTTTGGTCGATAGTAAGGATGCCAACGCGGATTTTCGACAATGGGCGGGTAAAGGTGAAGGGGAGCAAGGCGATCCGCAGAACAGGATCATCAAAAAGGATTACGTTCATGGTTTTACACGTTTCTGCAAGGAGCAGCTGTTAAATTTTGGCAAAAATAGGATACCGCATGATTTTCTGGGAAGGAACTTTTGCTGTGGGCGTACACAGGGTTAATCTTTCTTTAGAAACGGCTTAAAAAGAAAAAAGCCCCGACAAGTCAGGGCTCTTTCTCTCCACAGAAGAAGGATATTAGGATTTCTTCTGATACTTATTCTTGAATTTCTCTACGCGACCAGCAGTATCGACGAACATTTTCTTACCCGTGTAAAACGGATGCGACGCTGAGCTCACTTCGACCTTGATTACAGGGTAGTCTTTTCCGTCTTCCCACTTGATGGTCTCTTTGGTGGCAAACGTCGAACGACTCAAAAATTTTGTGTCGCTTGAGGTATCCCAAAAAACTACGTCTCTATACTCTGGATGAATGCCTTTTCTCATAGCTGTATTCTGATTTTCCTTAAAAGGACTGCAAAGATAGGGACATGCGGTTTATTTACAATACCTTATTTAAATCTTTTGCGCACCGAAATCCAAAGCTTTATCTTTGATCCGGATTTACAATGTCCAAGGTAAAAAAGGCGGCATGCCCTCTTCGGAATTCTGATCATTTTTTGAGCTTTTTGGTCGAAATTGTAACATTTTGAGTATCAGGATAATATTCTCCTCTGCTTTTTTGCCCTGTCGTTTTAGGTATGGTCTGGTTATTTTTTTTCCGCGTTCTGAGCCTATGAACCCAAAGTTTGCCTTTTTTTTATTCGTGTTGCTTCCGTTCGGCGCCCTCAGCCAAAGTACGACGGTCCCTTTGAACGAGGACTATTACCATTCGGTCGACCGCTATGAAATCAAATCCGGCCGCGTAAGCCCGGCGCTCTTCACCGGTATCAAGCCTTACAAAAGATCGCAGATTATTTCGTTGGTCGACTCACTTTCCGAGCCCCACTTTAGTTCCCGGGCTGACCGGTTTAATCGGGAATACTTTCGGAATGACAGTTGGGAATGGTCCGGCGCGGCGTCCGCAGATAGTGAAAAACCGATTTTACGGCACTTTTACCGCAAAAAATCCGATTTTTTCCATGTTGATGAAGACTGGTTCGACCTCCACGTCAATCCGGTTCTTCATCTTGGGGCCGGAAAAGATTCCCGACGGGCTGATGATATGCTCTTTATTAATACGCGGGGAGTCGAAGTTCGGGGCATGGTCGACCGGAAAGTCGGATTTTACACTTACCTCGCCGACAACCAGACCATCCTGCCAGCTTATGCCGATGAAGTGTTTGTACGAAGAAATTTGGCCGTTCCGCATGAAGGTTTTTGGAAAGGTTACAAAGAAGGCCCGGGAGTCGATTTTCTCCATGCACGTGGCTACATCACGGTAGAAGCAACCCGTCATATCAATGTACAGTTTGGCCATGACCGGAACTTTATCGGCAACGGTTACCGCTCTTTAATCTTCTCCGACTTCGGTCCGCCCACCTGGTTCATAAAAGGAAATGTGAAAGTCTGGAAGATCAACTACCTGTTTCTGCTCAACCAAATGGTGGCCGATGTCGTCGGGAATGTCAGCGGGCTGACTTCAATGGACAAAGGCTATCCACTCAAATACAATGCGCTGCATCACCTCAGCGTAAACGTAGGGAAGAAATTAACTCTGGGGGTATTTGAATCCGTTATTTTCAGTCCCGACGACCCAACCGGAACAGACCATTTCCGGCTGGATTATCTTAACCCCATCATATTCTATCGCGCCGTCGAACAACAAAATGGAAGCAGCGACAATGTGTTGCTGGGTTTTGATTTCAAGTATTTGCCAGTGCGGAAGCTTTCCTTATATGGGCAGTTTGTTCTGGACGAATTCGTAATTAAAGAGATCCGAGCCGGGAACGGGTGGTGGGCGAATAAGTTCGCTGTTCAACTGGGGGGCAAGTACGTCGACGCGTTTGGCGTGCCAAATCTTGATCTTCAGGGTGAGCTTAACATCATAAGGCCTTATACTTATTCGCATAGTTCAACCTATGGCAACTACAGCAATTACCGGCAGCCACTGGCGCATCCGTTGGGTGCAAACGTTCAGGAAGCGGTTGGCATTTTGCGATACCAACCGATACCGCGATTAAATGTCACAGGCAAACTTGTACTAATCAAAACGGGGCGTGATCGCGCGGGCGAAAACTGGGGTGGAAACATTCTGCAAAGCAACCGAAACCTCCCGCAGGTGTATGGCAATAAAATCGGCCAGGGTGCGTCCAACGACATTATGTTCGGGTCGTTCACCGCATCTTGGCATTTGAAACACAACTTGTTCATAGACGGTAATATCGTGCTCCGCAAGAGTGAAAGTGAGCTGGCTGCATACAACAACAATACAAATGTTATGTCGATGGCGTTGCGGTGGAACATCGCCCAACGTCTGTACGAATTCTGACAAATGAAGATTTATTTTAGAATATTATCCTTCGCCCACAAGATCAAAGGCAGGTTTTTTAAGTTTCTGATTTTTGCACTCATCAGTGTAATCTTCAGTGCGGGATACCTTGGGCTTACCTTCCATATGCTCCAAATTTTGTTTGATCGCGTAGAGGTCACGGTTTTAGAGAAGCCGGAACTTGCATTCGATCTCGAATATCCTAGAGACCTGTTCGACTACTACTTCATGACCGTGGTTCAGGAACATGGAAAAATAGACGCCTTGCTGTTCATCTGTGTGTTCATCGTATTCTTTGTACTTGTGTCAAATGTGTTCCGGTACATGGAACGTATGACAGCGTCTAAGATAAAGGTTGACGTAGTGAAGAACATGCGCATGCTGATTTTCCGAAAGGTGACGCGTATGCAGATCGGGTTTTTCAATGATCAGCGCAAAGGCGATCTGATGTCGCGGTTCACCAACGACATGGCCGAAGTCGAAGGGACCGTAATGAACGGGCTGAAGGCATTCAAGGAGCCGATCACCCTTATTGTTTACGTAATTGTTCTGTTCGCGATTTCCTTCAAGCTTACGCTTTTCACCATGATCGTGCTTCCCGTCGCCGGTGGGATAATCTCTGCGATCATCAGCCGCCTTAAGAAGAAAGCCAAATTAAGTCAGGAGGCGATGGGTCGCATAGTAAATATTCTTGACGAGACATTTGGCGGCATGCGGGTAGTTAACGCTTTCAATGCACTGGGGTTTATTACGCGAAAGATGGATCAGGAGACATCCTATCACCGGAAGGTAAATCTTTCCATAAGCCGGAAAAATGAACTGGCGTCACCGCTTTCGGAGTTCCTCGGCATTCTCGTCGTAGCCTTTGTGATCTATTTCGGCGGAAGACTTGTAATGAGCGGGGACGAGAGCCTTGAACCCGCTTCCTTCCTGATGTTCCTTACCTTTTATGCATCGATGATACAACCCGCGAAGAATTTCGCAAATGGTATCACTTCGCTTCAAAAAGGTACGGTTGCCGCGCAGCGCATTTTTGATATCACTGATCTTGAGCCGACCATTAAGAGCAAACCGGATGCGATCGTGCTGGAGAAATTCTCTCAGGGCCTCGAATTTCGAAACGTAAGTTTTGCATACGACAAGGAATTCGTTCTAAAGAATATCAATCTCACGGTGACGAAGGGACAGACCATCGCTCTAGTTGGTCCTTCAGGCGGGGGAAAGTCAACGCTGGCGGATTTGGTTCCGCGCTTTTACGATCCAACGGAAGGGCAGGTGCTCCTCGACGGTATCCCCCTGACCGACTATGAACTTGAGTCGTTGCGTCGCCAGATGGGCGTGGTTACCCAGGAGTCAATTCTGTTCAACGACACCATCTTCAACAACATCGCATTTGGAATGGAGAATGCCGGTGAGGAGGCTGTCGCCCATGCCGCCCGCGTGGCGAATGCCCACGATTTTATCATGCAAACCGAAAATGGTTACCAGACCGTAATCGGGGAGCGAGGCTCGAAGCTGTCGGGAGGTCAGCGTCAACGTATAAGTATCGCCAGAGCAGTATTAAAGAATCCGCCAATTCTCATCCTTGACGAAGCCACTTCTGCCCTGGACTCGGAATCCGAAAAGCTTGTACAGGATGCGTTGAATAACCTTATGAAGAACAGAACATCCATTGTTATCGCCCACCGTTTGAGTACCATTCAGCACGCAGATGAGATAGTTGTCGTGCAGCAGGGCGAGATCGTCGAACGCGGGCCACATGGTAAACTGCTTGGCCAGGAGGGTCTATATCGAAAGCTTAGCGAGATCCAACGGGCCTGAAACCCGGAGCAAATGTGTTAAAAAGTGCTTTTGTATTACACGCTCTGCTGTTTTTGATTTTTTTCGGTTACTTTTAGCGACTAACTGTCTACCAAGGCATGAAAAAGAACAGACTGATATTCTACGGATTTTTTGCACTCTTTCATCTTTTTATATTTTTCTTCAGTCTGTACGTGGACAGTCAGAGTAATAATCTGGAGTTTCTGTTCGCTATGCAGAAGAAAATCTGGATGTTGAAATATGGATCGTTCATTGGCCTGGTGCTGCTGGTCGTGGATGTAATCTGGTTGTTGAGAGGCGAGAAAGATCACTCGCGTGAGATGATGAAACTGGAAGCAGATATGACGAATTTGAAAGCTAAACTTTTTGACCTTCAGGAAGCTGCTAAAAAGCCTTTACCTCCGGTGCAGGAATAGTCAGCGTTATTGAGTGGTTGTGGGTTATATCGTTTAATTTTTTTTAAGGACATTTTTTAGCCTAACAAGATGAAAAGAAATCATCAGATCGTCCTCGTTGCAGCGAGTGTATTTCTAGCGATTTTGCTGTTTTTCGCCGACGAAAATCAAAACAGTGTCACGTTCCTTTCCAGTGTGAAGGAAGTTTTTAACCTCATGTTTTTCGCGATGCTATTTAGTATTCTGCCGCTGGTGCTGTATAGTTCTATGAAAGGAACCGCGGCTCAGAAACGACTTGCCTTTGCAGGCGTTGGCTTGCTTCCGGCAGTTTTGTTGCTCGTGTTGATCCTGAGCTAGGACGAAATCGGAACGGATAGTCGTCTAAGTTGCCCCGGTAAACCTACCGGATCAGGAGGCTTTTGCCTTCGCCCGACGGTTGCGTTCTCCGTTTTTTGTTTTACCTTTAAAACACTGTTGTAGTATCACTTATTAAACCCGTTGTGTGTTATGGTCTCAAAGACCTTTGGCGGAGCCGTTCACGGCGTTGATGCCCGAATCATTATGGTCGAAGTCAGTGTCGACCAGGGAACCCGTTTCTTCATGAGTGGTCTTCCCGACAATGCCATCAAAGAAAGCCAGCATCGTGTCGAGTCAGCCCTGAAAAGTGCCGGATTCTTCATGCCTCGGAAAAAGACCGTGGTCAATCTGGCCCCGGCCGATATCCGAAAGGAAGGATCCGCCTATGACCTGCCCATCGCGTTGAATGTACTCCGCGCTTCCGGGCAGATCTGGACTGAATCGTTTGAAGACTATCTTATCATGGGCGAACTCACCCTCGACGGAACATTACGTCCTATCAAAGGCGTGTTACCCATAGCCATTCAGGCAAAACGGGAAAACTATAAAGGATTTATCCTTCCTGCCGACAACGCCCGGGAGGCGGCAATCGTTGAGGGCCTGGAAGTTTATCCGGTCCATTCGCTTAAGGAGTCCGTTGCATTCCTGGAAGGAAGTAAGCCAATAAAACCACTTTCTGTCAATGTACGCGAAGTCTTTGCCGCGAAGTTCAATTATTACGACACCGATTTCAAAGACGTTCAAGGCCAGGAAAACATCAAACGCGCCATGGAGATAGCGGCTGCGGGTGGGCACAACGTTATTATGATCGGCCCGCCCGGCGCCGGCAAGACGATGCTGGCAAAGCGACTGCCTACCATTCTGCCGCCCCTCACTCTGAACGAAGCTCTTGAAACCACAAAGATCCATTCCGTAGCGGGCAAGATAGGCAAAGACGCAACGCTCATGACTACACGTCCATTCCGAAGCCCACACCACACCATTTCAGATGTAGCACTTGTCGGAGGCGGCGGAAACCCTCAGCCGGGTGAGATATCGATGGCCAACAATGGTGTCCTTTTTCTGGACGAGTTACCGGAATTTAAGAGAAGTGTACTTGAGGTGATGCGCCAGCCAATGGAGGAAAGAAGGGTTACTATTTCCCGGGCTAAAATCTCGATCGAGTACCCGGCGAACTTTATGTTGGTCGCCAGTATGAATCCGTGCCCCTGCGGATATTATAATCATCCCGAAAAAGAGTGCGTTTGTGGGTCGGCAATTGTGCAGCGATACCTGAGCAAGATCAGTGGGCCGTTGCTCGACCGGATCGATCTCCATGTTGAGGTTGTACCCGTCAGTTTCGACGAGATGACCGCCAACCGAAAAACCGAAACCAGTTCGGATATCCGGGCGCGCGTTGTTTCCGCGCGTGAAGTACAGGCCGAGCGATTCCGGGAGAACCAAAGCATCTATTGTAACGCTATGATGCCCTCGAATATGGTGAAAGAAATTTGTGTCATCAATGATGCCGGTAAATCGCTTCTCAGAACGGCCATGGAAAGACTCGGCTTGTCTGCGCGCGCTTATGATCGCATACTGAAAGTATCGCGAACGGTGGCCGATCTGGCGGGATCTTCGGACATAAGAACTGAGCACCTCGCTGAGGCAATACAATACAGGAGCCTGGACCGGGAGGGGTGGGCAGGCTAATAATTTCATCGGATGCACAAACGGGAACCAGCGGTTTCCCAGGCCTGGCGATTTTGTTATCTTGCCCGGGCGCATGAGTCATCAAAATGCGCCTGTTATGATCCGGAAAAAGAAGGTATTGATTTGCGAAGACAACGAGGTGGAGCGCAAGGCGATTCAACTGGCTGTTGAGGGGGCGGGGATAGAAACTTTCCTTGCCGCTGATGGGCGAAAAGCCCTTGCTTTGTTACAGGAATCCAATGACTTCGACCTGATCATTACCGATATACATATGCCCTACAACAATGGCGATGAAATTCTTGAACTCGTCAGACGCCAGCAGGGTAAAAAAACACCGATAGTAATGATTTCTTCCGACCGTGAAGAAGAAGTAGTAAAACTGGCGCTCAAACTCGGGGTAAATGAATTTATCGAAAAGCCTGTGGATCCACGCGTGGTGAGAAGTAAACTTAAACGATTTCTGCAGCCCGCAACGTAAGACCGCATGAAGCGAACAATTGTCTTATATGGAGTGGTCATGTGCGTGCTGATATTTCTTTTGAAATTTCTGGAATACAGGCTGTGGATCCGCGAGCTATCGATGGCACATTACGTAGGCATTGTAGCGATCCTGTTTGCCGTGCTCGGCGTGTGGATCGGAAAAAAGCTAGGTGGAACGGAAAAAGGCGTGGTGACAGCCACGATAATTAAGACGGATGTAAATGAACTTCTGCGGGCCAGGGGAATCAGCCAGCGTGAATTTGAGGTCCTCGAACTGATGTCGAAAGGCTACTCCAACCAGGAAATTGCTGACAAGCTGTTTATTTCATTGAACACCGTTAAAACACATACCTCGAATCTTTTTCAGAAACTTGATGCCCGGCGGCGAACCCAGGCGATCGAACATGCCAAACGCGACGGATTAATAGGGTGATCCGTCATCCTTAGGGGTGAAAATCACCTTCAACTTCTAAATCATACTTTCGGGTGATGGGTTTCTGAAGGGATAGCCCGTTTTTCGTGAGAAAAAAAATATGAAAAAAATTATCTGGACCTATGGTCTCATCTCCGGAATCATCGTCGGTGCCATGTTAATGCTGAGCCTGCCGCTCCATGAACAGGGCATCATAGATTTCGACTCAGGCATGGTGGTAGGGTACACTACCATGGTCATTGCGCTTTCCCTTGTATTCTTCGGGATCCGAAACTATCGTGATACGACTGGTGGCGGTCGGATCTCTTTTGGTACCGGAGTAAAAATTGGTCTGCTCATCTCTTTGATAGCGTCACTGTTGTATTGTCTTGCCTGGGAGATCTCCTACCATACTATAGCCGACGATTTTGTTGCAAGGATGAGTGAATATTATATTGACGAAAAACGGGCATTTGGTGCGAGCGCCGAGGAACTTGAACATACACGACAAGAAATGCAGGACTTCGAAAAAATGTATGAAAACCCCCTGATCAGATTCGGCTATACGCTATTCGAAATACTCCCAGTCGGAATATTAGTTACCCTGATTTCTGCAGGTTTCCTTAGCCGAAAAAAAACTTTGCAAAACGTGCCACCTTCGGTTTAAATCGGAGTCTATAGCATAAGAGGTGTTCGAAAGTGAACTTTACATCTTCGCTTTTGAACAGCCTCGTTCTTTCATGCGCGAGTTTTACATCTACAGTATCACAGATCATTGATTACCGCCGTTCATAACGGGAAACGTTTTTTTGAAAAGAAAGGTAAAACTTTTGCATGGGGATATACGTCGTTAAGAAAACCAACCCAGGCCCTATGCTTAAGTCACTGCTGTCAACAGCTCTTGCGAACCTGATGAAAGATCGGACATCCAGTGCGGTGAGTATTCTTGTTATCACGTGTTTCATAACTTTTGCGCTCACCATGATGCTCAATATCGTGTATGAATCCAGTTATGATAAATACCACCAGAAGGGGGAGAACATCTACCGGATTGTTTCAAATGTCAAAGACGGTGGCAATCAGTACCAGTGGAATGTTTCGCAGGCATCGCTTGGACCTGAATTACTAAAACGATATCCGGAAGTCAGGAATTCGGTGAGATTCTTTCCTGTTGGAAGCACGGTTTTTATGGCGGGTGGAAAGCAATACGCAGAAGACGGATTTTATCTTGCCGACCCGGCGGTATTCACAGTATTCACGTTCGAAATGCTGGCCGGGCAATTCAAAAGTGCGCTGGCTAAACCAAATACAATTGTTCTGACCGAAAGGCTGGCAAAGAAATACTTCGGTGGTGTTTCCAAAGCGATGCATCAACGGATTACCAACGAAAAGGGCCAATCCTTTCAGGTTACCGGTGTAATGAGAAACGTTCCACCGAATTCACACTTTCTTTTTGATGGATTGATCTCAGCCACCGGATTCACCGGCCTCGATGGGGGGTGGGCCAACTTCAGCGCCTATACCTACATTGAACTTCCCGATAATTACAATTCACGCCGGATGTGCGCCCACCTTAAAGTTCTGGCAGAAGAAAAGCTTCAGGACATTGCGAACGAACTGGATGTCAGGGTGAGTTACCAGTTGCAGAAGCTCACTCACATTCACAAGGCTCGGTATTTGTCTAACGCCCGCGGATATTTCCGCGAGGATGGTGCGCCGCTGATTGTTTCTGGTAGTGTCATTTTCATCTTCGGATTTGTATGGCTGATCCGCCATAGCAGGAAAAGTAAATCCTGCCTCTATCAGGGAGAAGACTTGGGCAAAGTGATTGGCACAAAGCGCGGAACGTTGATTGGTTACTTTATCGCTGAATCAGTTTGCCTCACAATTATCGCTTTTGTTCTCAGTGTAGGACTTGTTTACGCGACGCTTCCTCTCTTCAACGAATTGATGAATAAGGCAATCCCATTTCGAATGATATGGAATTCATCCTTTGCGCTGATGATGCTTGCGGTACTCGTGTTTTCGGGATTGATCGGTGCAATTTACCCGTCATTCTATCTTCCTCGCTCCACCACCAGAGAACTGAAGTTAACCCGCACCCCTTTAGAAAAGGAAGAAATTTTTGTGGCCTAAGGCCCGGGCCTGACTATGACACTGAAGCTTCAAAACTTGGAACGCGAATGGTTAGAAATGAATGATGAACGTCGTGCCTTCATCTACCTTACTCTCCGCCCAAATATTCCCGCCGAGAGTTTCGATTTGCGTTTTGGTCAAAAATAAACCGACGCCCCGCGCCTCTGAGTTTTCGTGAAACGTTTTGTGAAGTCCAAAAAGCTTGTTGCCGTGCTGATCAAGGTCGATGCCAAGACCATTGTCCTGAACCCTCATCTCTATTCCGCTGATGATAATATCGGTACTTACAAAGATCTCAGGTACGCGATCCGGCGAACGGTACTTGATTGCATTGCTGATAAGGTTCTGGAGGATGCTTTCGAGGTAAGGCTTCGAGTAATATATCTTCGGTGCATTGTTGAAGTTATACGTAACCGTTGCCCCTGATTCAATCAATTCGCCTTCCAGTGATTGCACCACTTTGTCGAGAATATCCTTGAAGCGAATCTCCACGCGTTCAATGTCGTGGGATTTCCGGATCTTGATCATTTCCATCAGTTCGTTCATTGTCTCACTGATGTTATGCGTAACGTTTCGGATCTTTTCACAAATCAATTGGTATTCCGACAGCTGACTTGATTCACTGATGAAGTTGAGCAGTGCCTTGATATTGGCGACCGGAGCACGGAGGTTATGCGAAATAATGTGCGCAAATTCATCGAGCTGCTGGTTCTGTTCCTGCAGCTCATAGGCCGCCACTTCAAGATTACGTTTCGAGATCAGCAATTCCTCCTCAAACTTTTTACGACTGGTTATGTCAATCGCGGAAGCATAAATGACCTTTCTAGCAATATCCGGCGAAGATCCCCAGAGTAACCAACGGTAGGCGCCGTCCTTGCATCGAAACCTGTTTTCGAACATCGTTACAGTATGTCCTGTCACTATTAACCGGAGTGTCTCTTCTGTTTTCTTTACATCGTCGGGATGTAAAAACGAGAGATAGGGCTTGGTCATCAACTCGTCGCGCGTCCACCCAAGTGTTTTTTCCCAGGCCGGGTTTAATTTCTTGAAATATCCATCGAATCCCGTGATTGTTGAAAGCGTAATTGAATTATTGAAAATCCGGGAGTTCTCGTCGGCCATCCTCCGTAACTCGTCCTCCGACTCCTTTCGGTTGGTAATGTCGGCGATGAAACCTTCAAGAATTTGGTGTTTTTCTGCCTTTACACTTATCCCCGTTTCGGATAGCCATCGCCAGGTTCCTGATTTATGCCGGAAACGATATTCGAGCTGATAACTTACTTTCTCTTCAAATGCTTTATTTCGAACACCCAGCACGTAGAGTCGGTCATCGTCGTGGATTAATTCGTTGAGGTTTACCTTACCATTGTAAAATTCATCTATGGCATAACCTGTAACGTCCTGTATTTTGTTATTCGCGTAAAGCAAATGTGAGGCATCATCGCTCATCATAAATACGACACCCGGAATGCTTTCGGTGAGCGATCTGAATTTTTCTTCGCTCTGTCTTAATGATAATTCAATCAGCTTTCGGTCAGTAATATTTTGAATACATACGCTTATCCGTCTGGTCGGTATTCCGTTTTCAATAATCATCGAGCATTTCGCACAATACCAGCGTATGTCGTCAGGTTTTGGCGACGGATACTCCCACAAGAACGTCTCGCCGGTTTGCAACACTGACTGAATCCCCTCATCGAACGGTTTCGAAAAGTCTTCACCAAACATTTCTGCCAGTGTCCGGCCCAGAATGCGTTCACGCGGAAGAAAAAGATAATCGTCGGTTTTTACCCAGACTCGGGTAAACCGCCCCTTGTCATCGAGTTCGAAGACGATGTCGTCGACTGATGTGATGATTGCCTGAAGGTGCTCCTGGATTTCCCTATGTTGCTGATAAGACTGATTGAGTTCGAACCGTTCACTGGCAGTCATTACAAAACCATGTAATGATCCGGTTTCCTGAATCCAGCTAACCGAAATAGTCGTCGATAACAATGTACCGTTTTGATGCACAAGCGTAGCGTCACACTTGTATCGCTTTTTTGTTTCACGAACAATACCAAGCAGAGCCTGGAAAGGATTGATGATACCCTTAGGTGAAGCCTGAATTTTTTTCAATTCAGCTTCGATATCGGTGGAGCGAACAAAAAGATCAGGAGTTGATTTGCCAATAACGTCCGCGCTCGCAAAGCCGAGTAAACGTTCCGAGGCTTTATTGAAAGTTATAATGATACCCTCCGGCGAAAGGGACATAATCGCATGATCTGCGGTGTCTAAAATAGCTTCATGAATACTCATGAGCGTTTCATCCTTGTCTACCGGTGAGAATGGAATTCTTTCCATTAATGAGTTAGGGGCAATGTGTTAAATATAACGGGATTTTACATCCTGCTTTGCCGTGTGAAAGAAATTAGGCAAAAATGAAGTTTATTGGAATTTTCGTTGGCGTTTGGCTTCAAATATCACCACCGCGGCCGCGGTTGATACATTCATTGAATCAATACGGCCTTGCATGGGAATGATAATATTGGCATCGGAACAATCAGTCCAGGCGTTGGAAAGCCCCGTCGACTCGGTACCCATTACGATGGCGCACGACCCCGAAAAGTCAACTTCATGGTAAGGCGTTGAGGCAGGAAGATAGGTGCAATAGATACGTATATTGTTATTCCGAAGCCATGATATCGTTTCGGCGGAGGTGGCACTGGCAACCTGTTGCGTGAATACGCAACCCAGACTGGAGCGGATCACATTAGGATTATAAAAATCCGTGTTGGGATCGCATATGATTACTGCATCGAGATTTGCGGCATCTGCCGTACGAAGCAGCGCGCCGAGGTTCCCCGGTTTCTCGACGGATTCAGCCACCAGGATCAGTGGATTCTGTCCAGCTTTTAGACTGTCAAGGGGGTGAGGCTTCTGCTGCGCCACACCAACCATCCCCCCCGTCGACCCACGGTATGCAATCTTTCCGAAAACCGCCTGCGTAACCGGCACAAGGAGGTTTTCATCCTTTACGATCGCAATCGCATCATCGGCGGTAATTATTTCCGGACAAAAAAACACAGTCTCAAATTTATAAGATGCCGACACAGCCAGAGACAGTTCCTTCACTCCTTCAACCACCAGCAGGTTCTGTTGTTTTCGTTCCCTGGGTTTCTCCAGGGCGACTACGTTTTTGATCTTCTGATTTTGTAGACTGGCGATAACAGGATGCATGGCGTAATGATAAAGTTACCCCGCCAAAGTTCCAAGTTTGGAAGATTAGCCTTAAACTTGAACACACAACAACGATAATAAATTGAGGATTCAACTGCTTTATCCTTCTTCCTGGACTGAATACGAGCTCATTGATTGTGGCGACTTTGAGAAGCTGGAACGGTTTGGTCCGTATGTCCTGATCCGCCCGGAACCGCAGGCAATCTGGCGACGCGCGCTACCGGAGTCCGAATGGAAGCGGTTGGCGCATGCGCGTTTCGTTCGCGAGCAAAAGGACAAATTTCGTTTTTCCGATGAAGTCAAAGGCGGGTGGACTAAGAGCCCTTCAATGCCGGAAAGCTGGAACATCACATACCGCTATGATAACCGGGAGGTCATACTTCGTCTTGCGCTGACCGGGTTTGGCCATGTGGGGATTTTCCCGGAACAGGGAAGTAACTGGAATTTTATTCATGAAACTATCTCGGGCTGGAAAGGAACTGGGCTACGGGTTCTGAATCTATTCGCATATACTGGCGCGGCTTCCATGGTGGCGCGGGCAGGAGGCGCGGAGGTCGTACATTGTGACGCGTCGCGCCCCGGTATAAATTGGGCGAATCAAAATATGCAGCTCAACGGGTTAAGTGATATCCGCTGGGTGTACGAGGATGCGTTCAAGTTTGCCCGACGTGAAATGAAGCGGGGGAATCAATACAATGGCATAATAATGGATCCGCCCCCTTACGGCCGTGGTCCCGAAGGAGAAAAATGGACGCTGCAGGAACAGCTGGACGAATTGGTGGCCATTGCCAGCAATCTCCTGAGAGAGGATAAGCACTTTTTTATTATGAGTATGTACGCTGTGGGGCTTTCGCCGGTGGTTGGGCTCAATGTGGTGAAAACCCATTTTCCCGGCGCCGAACCCGAGGTTGGTGAATTCTTTCTGAAATCAAGGGAACTTCAGAAGGACCTCCCCATGGGCACTTTCCTGCGTTTTCGAAGTCAAATTCCTTAGGCAGTCTAAAGGCAGGCACGTTCATTCTGATTAAGTGACTCGTGTCAAATTGCCGGCTCTCCTTGCATTACGACTCCTTTTTTTGTTGACTTAAAGCCGTTTTCTTACCTGTATAGGGTTTCCATTCAAAATGCCGACTGGCTCCCCGGCGGGGATGTTGATTCGAATCAGGACGGGAAAAACCGGTTCAAAATCTGACTTTTCATATCGCAAGGTATTTTGCCGAATTAACCATATCTTTGCGCCTCATTTTTGAAAAAACGAGGATTTGAGGTTTTATGGATGTTAACAAAATCAGGAACATTGCGATTATTGCCCACGTTGACCACGGAAAAACGACGCTGGTAGATAAATTATTGATGGCCGGCAAGCTATTTAAGGACCATGAAACTCCAGGTGAGTTGATCATGGATAGCAACGACCTGGAAAGAGAGAGGGGCATAACGATCCTCGCCAAAAACGTATCCGTTCGATATAAAGACTATAAGATTAACGTCATTGACACTCCTGGTCACAGCGACTTCGGAGGTGAAGTTGAGCGAGTCTTAAATATGGCCGATGGGTGTCTTTTGCTTGTCGACGCCTTCGAAGGGCCAATGCCCCAAACCCGTTTTGTTCTTCAGAAGGCCCTCCAATTAGGTCTGAAGCCTATCGTGGTTATCAATAAAGTTGATAAAAAGAATTGTACGCCCGACGAAGTACACGAACAGGTTTTCGACTTGATGTATCAACTCGATGCAACGGAAGACCAGCTTAATTTTCCGACATTCTACGGTTCTGCGAAGCAAGGATGGATGAACACCGACTGGAAAAACCCCAGCGAAAACATTACGCCATTGCTGGAAGGTATAATTGAATATATTCCTGCACCGGAGATTGCTGAGGGCCCTACCCAGTTACTAATTACCTCTCTGGAATATTCTTCGTATATCGGTCGCGTTGCAATTGGCCGTGTACATCGCGGATCCGTCAGGAGTGGTCAGCAGATCGCCCTTCTGAAACGCGAGGGGAAGGGTATTGTAAAATCCCGCATCAAGGATCTCTATGTCTTCGAAGGATTCGAGAAGCAGAAAACAGAGGAAGTGAAGGCCGGTGAAATCTGTGCACTGGTGGGTCTTGAAGGCTTCGATATCGGCGACACCGTTTCGGATGTAGAGGTTCAGGAAGCAATGCAGTCCATCGCAATCGATGAACCTACCATGAGCATGCTGTTCACAATTAACAACTCCCCTTTTTATGGAAAGGAAGGGAAACTTGTTACGTCTCGTCACATTAAAGAACGTCTGGATAAGGAACTTGAAAAGAATCTTGCCTTGCGTGTCGGCGACACCGGTTCTGCCGATTCATTCATGGTTTTCGGCCGTGGCGTGCTGCATCTCTCGGTATTGATCGAAACAATGCGCCGTGAAGGATATGAATTGCAGATCGGACAGCCTCAGGTAATCTTTAAGGAAATTGACGGTGTGAAGTGTGAACCGATTGAAGAATTGACGATTGATCTTCCTGAGACTGATGCCGGAAAAGCCATCGAAACCGTCTCTGTTCGCAAAGGTGAAATGCTCAACATGGAACCTAAAGGCGACCGGATGATTTTGAAATTTCTCATTCCTTCACGCGGAATCATTGGTTTGAGAAACTACCTTCTGAACGTTACCGCCGGTGAAGCTATCGTTACCCACCGGTTTAAGGAGTATCAACCCTTCCGTGGCGAAATCCCCGGACGTATCAACGGTTCGTTGATCGTAATGGAACAAGGTGAAGCTATTGCATATAGCTTAAATAACCTTCAGGATCGTGGGAAGTTTTTTATTGATCCGGGTCAGCCCGTTTATGAAGGTCAGGTGATCGGCGAACACAGCCGGAGCGGTGACCTGGTCATAAATGTTACCAAAACCAAAAAGCTGACCAACATGCGTGCTTCCGGCGCGGACGAGAAGATGCGGATTGCTCCTCCGATTAAATTCTCGCTCGAAGAAGCATTGGAATACATTCAGAGCGACGAGTACGTGGAGGTAACGCCGAAATCAATACGCCTTCGGAAAATATACCTTACGGAACACGAAAGGAAACGCTCCGGAAAAGCCTCAACTTAATTCAAATCCTATTATTGAAATCTCGCGGCACATCTCTATGGTGTGTCGTTTTTTTTTAGTCTTCAAAAAATTCCTTCCCCTCGCGCGATACATATCCCTCCCGGCCCCGAGCATCTCTGACCATGGTATAGTCCGATCCGCCGAAAGGCGATACAAAGGTGTATCGCATGGGAAGGACAGTTTTACCCTCGCCATCCACAAGCCCCCATAGACCGGCTTTTATCACGACGAATTCGAGAGGACAATTGCATGGCTTCGGAATATGAATACCGTCGAAGGAGACTGGTAGGATAACTTTTCCTTTGTCATCAATGATTCCAAACTGATTTTCTTTCCCGACAATATAATGTTCGCGTCGCGCAATACCTTCCGCGCCTGATTGCACGTCGGTGGCCTTTGCAATAGAATCGTAAGCAAAAGGAATAATGGTTTCGCCATGGAAACCCAGAACGCCCCATTGCATTCCTTTCAGGGCCCTGAATGACCTGACATCGAGGATGTCTATTCCGTCGAACTCAATCGGTGCAATCTGCATTCCGTTCTCATTGTAGGCTCCCCATCGCTTGTTGTCTGACACAAGTGCGAAGTAATTTCGCCTCGGGAAATAATAGCGAGCTTGTAAAATTATCCGGTCAAAACGTTGCGAAAGGGTATCCCCGGATTGCCCGAATATCAGAGCAGATTTTCCCGTGCTGTCGCGGAACACTTCAAGTGGTTGAAATTCGTCCTCCTCACTGGGCTCATCCTGATTTGGCGCATTGCATTCTTCCGTATCTCCGTCGAGGTTGATACAAAACTTTCGTTTTTGCTTTTCTACTTCGGCAACGCCCAGGAAGAAATCACCGGCATTACTATACTGCGGAATAACTACCAGTTTCCCTTCACGGTTTATGTATCCGTAAAGTCCCCGTTGCTTTATACGGGCAAGTCCATCAGGCGAGAAGAAAAACGTCCGCTCGTACGAAGGTGCAACGACGAGTTTTCCAGCGGGGTCGCTATAGCCCCAAAGATTGCCTTTTCGATAGGGGATGAGCGATCCATCCTGTGCATACCCCTGAGTCAGGACGATCACAGAAACTGCAGATAAGAAAATTCGCGTTCCACGATTCAGGATAGCCATACTGTACGTTATGATTTTAACAACATTACCGAATTCATGCCAAATCAGAATGCCACCATTAACGGTTGGTCTCTCAGACTTGTCCAGCAAAACCGCTACATGGACCTACGGTATTGTCCGCCCACCTCAAAAAGGGCGCGTGTGATCTGACCCAGTGAGCAAACTTTGCATGCTTCCATTAAAGATTCAAAAATGTTTTGGTTCCGGATTGCGGCCTCCTGAGCACCAGACAAAAGCTTTTCCGCTTTCCGGCCATGTGTTTTATGAAGGTTTTTCAACGCGCTTATTTGATACTCCTTTTCTGATTCTGTCGCGCGAATTACTTCCCGGGGAAGGATCGTCGGCGATCCTTTTGAACTGAGGAAGGTGTTTACTCCGATAATCGGATATTCGCCAGTGTGTTTAAGCGTCTCGTAGTAGAGGCTTTCCTCCTGTATTTTGCCCCGCTGATACATCGTTTCCATTGCCCCAAGTACGCCTCCGCGTTCCGTGATTCGGTCGAATTCGGTAAGCACGGCTTCCTCCACCAGGTCAGTCAGTTCCTCTATGATGAACGAACCCTGAAGGGGGTTTTCGTTTTTGGCAAGTCCGAGTTCTTTGTTGATGATCAACTGAATTGCCATGGCGCGGCGAACCGATTCTTCTGTCGGGGTGGTAATCGCCTCGTCGTATGCGTTTGTATGTAACGAATTACAGTTGTCGTAGATAGCATACAGGGCCTGCAACGTCGTGCGAATATCATTGAAGTCGATCTCCTGGGCGTGCAGAGAGCGTCCCGAAGTCTGGATATGATACTTCAGCATCTGGCTTCGTGCGTTCGCCCCGTATTTCTCCTTCATCGCTTTCGCCCATAACCTGCGGGCTACGCGCCCGATCACGGCGTATTCAGGATCAATGCCGTTGCTGAAAAAGAACGAAAGGTTCGGCGCAAATTCATCGATTTGCATGCCCCGGCTGAGGTAATACTCAACATACGTGAAGCCGTTGGCAAGGGTAAACGCCAGCTGTGTTATCGGATTTGCGCCTGCTTCCGCTATGTGATACCCCGAAATCGAGACGGAATAAAAATTCCGCACGCTCTGATCGATGAAGTACTGTTGAACATCACCCATCAGGCGAAGCGCAAACTCCGTTGAGAATATACACGTGTTCTGAGCCTGATCTTCCTTCAAAATATCCGCCTGAACGGTACCGCGAACCTGCGACAATGTATGGGCCTTGATCCTTTCGTAAACTTCGGTTGGCAAAACCTGATCTCCGGTTACGCCGAGGAGCATCAGCCCAAGGCCATCGTTCCCTTTAGGGAGTGACCCCTGATAGGATGGTTTTTCCGTGCCCGCGTCGCGGTATATGCTTTCAATCTTTGATTTCACGTCGTCCTCCAGTCCGTTCTCACGGATGTATTTTTCGCATTGCTGGTCAATCGCAGCATTCATGAAGTAGCCCAGGAGCATCGGTGCCGGCCCGTTGATCGTCATCGAGACCGATGTTCGGGGATCGGCAAGGTCAAATCCGCTGTATAGTTTTTTGGCGTCATCCAGACAGCATATGCTCACCCCGGAATTGCCGATCTTTCCATAAATGTCCGGTCGATAATCGGGGTCGTTGCCGTATAATGTTACTGAATCAAAAGCTGTGGAGAGCCGTTTTGCAGGCATGGCCAGACTCACATAGTGAAACCTCCTGTTGGTGCGTTCGGGTCCCCCTTCGCCGGCGAACATACGCGTAGGATCTTCGCCTTCTCTTTTGAAAGGATAAATCCCTGCAGTGTACGGAAATTCGCCGGGCACATTTTCCTGAAGAATCCACCGCAGACGTTCACCCCACGCTTCGTATCGCGGTAGGCTGACTTTGGGAACTTCGATGCTTGAAAGCGATTGGGTATGTGTCGTGATACCAATCTCTTTACCACGTACCTGAAATTTGAAAACCGGTTCGCGGTACTTTTTCACCTTCTCGTTCCACTCGCTGAGGAGCCGCAGGTTACGTGGGTCAATGTTTAGTTTGATTCGTTCAACCTGCTCCAAGATCGATTGAATAACCTGTTCCTTTCCCGGAGTATCATGTTCATGGAACGTGTCTATGGTTTTGTGAAGCGCATAGAGTTGTTGCGCTAC
Source organism: Bacteroidota bacterium (assembly GCA_023417785.1). Lineage (GTDB taxonomy): Bacteria > Bacteroidota > Bacteroidia > Cytophagales > Cyclobacteriaceae > Ohtaekwangia. Next base: position 191,601 of record JAEZEH010000053.1, on the reverse strand, counting down.
TTCGGCCTGCTGACTGGCCCACGTGTCGTATTTGCGATTGTTTTCTGCAATCTCACTGAGGTATCGTGTCCGGCTTGGTGGAATTACAAATACCTTCTCCGACATTTCATTGGTGACGACGAATGTTGACTCCAACGCAACTCCGGTTTTAGCAACGAGTGTGTCGACTACTTTCCGGTAAAGTTGGTTTGTTCCCGGATCATTGAACTGCGATGCGATCGTACCAAATACCGGCATATCATCCACCTTCTTATCCCATAACTGGTTATTGCGCTGATACTGCTTGCGTACATCCCGCAAGGCATCGAGGGCGCCGCGTTTGTCGAATTTGTTAAGTGCGATAACGTCGGCGAAGTCCAGCATATCAATTTTTTCGAGCTGTGTTGCCGCGCCATACTCGGGAGTCATTACATACAATGAAACGTCGCTATGATCGAGGATTTCGGTATCACTTTGTCCGATACCCGATGTCTCAAGAATAATCAGATCAAATCCTGCAGCTTTCAACACCAGGACGGCTTCCTTCACAAAGACGGATAGCGCCAGGTTACTTTGTCTGGTTGCCAGCGAACGCATGTAAACACGCGGATTGTTAATGGCGTTCATTCGGATTCGATCGCCGAGCAACGCACCCCCGGTCTTCCGTTTACTTGGATCTACCGAAACTATTCCAACAGTCTTATCCCGAAAATCGATAAGAAAGCGTCGTACGAGTTCGTCAACCATCGACGACTTGCCAGCGCCGCCGGTTCCTGTTATTCCGAGTACGGGGATTTTGGTTTTTGAAGCCAGCTCCTTTACCTTTTCAAAGGTGGTTTTACTTTCTTCCGGGAAGTTTTCCGCAGCGGAAATCAGCCGTGCAATGGCCAACGGATCTTTTGCAGTGAGCCGGTCAATCTCATCGGTTAATTGGTCACCAAGCGCAAAGTCACTTTCCTTAACCAGGTCGTTAATCATTCCCTGCAGGCCCATGGCCCGGCCATCGTCCGGGGAATAGATGCGGGTGATACCGTATTCGGTCAATTCACGAATCTCCTCTGGAAGGATCACGCCGCCGCCGCCGCCAAAAATTTTTATGTGGCCGGCGCCTTTCTCCTGCAGCAGATCGTGCATATAGCGAAAATACTCATTATGGCCGCCCTGATAGCTGGTCAGCGCGATGGCCTGCGCATCTTCCTGTATTGCGGTGTTGACTACTTCTTCAACGCTTCGATCATGACCAAGATGGATTACTTCACATCCTGTTGCCTGAATGATGCGGCGCATTATGTTTATGGACGCGTCATGGCCGTCGAACAAACTTGCGGCAGTTACGACACGAATCTTGTTGATCGGTCGGTATGGCGCGGGCGACTGATGCCCGGCAAGGTTGGTTTTTTTTGCGTTTGTTTCTTCCTTGACGGATTGCGTGCTCATTGGGTCAAAAGATGTTGAAAGGTCAAAAATAACAACTTTTCTCTTCACCTAACAGGTATTAGGATGTTCTTTGTGCCGGCTTTTCTGCGACAACCGCAATCATGCTGGCACCGGTTTTTGACATTATTCAATGTGCAACAACGGACAGGTTGTGCGCTTTAATTATTTACAACAAAACCCGAGCGTTATGAAAACGACAACCGAAAAAGATTACGAAGTGGATAATGCAACGGGGGTTAACCACGAAGGGCCCCGTGCCAATGCTCCGGTGAGGAGACTCACGGCGAGCTCAATTATTGGCGACAAAGTTGAGAATCCTCAGGGTGACAACCTTGGTAAGATAGATAACCTTATGGTGAACCTGCACGATGGCCGGGTTGAGTACGCCGTTGTGGAGATGGGGTCATTCCTTGGGCTCGGCGGAAAATTGTTCGCCATCCCATTCACTGAACTTCAGGTTGATCCGGTGAAGGAGGTCTTTATTTTGAACAGGGGCAAGGAGTACCTGGAAAAAATTCCAGGATTCGACAAGTCGCATTGGCCCGATACAAATGCACATACATATTATAATGACGTGAACACGTATTGGGGCACTGCAAACCCAACGGTGAACCCGACAACCACCACGCCTTATTAAAGCAAGACGTGGCTAGAAAAGGACATCAGCAATGGTGTCCTTTTTTTATGAATACAAGTACTGGCAATTGCTGCAAAAAAATGACAGGCGCGGCGTCTTTCCCGTATGATCAACCGATAATGGAAGATCACATCGCCGGCATTTTTTCTTCTTGTAAATAAGCAGGTGTTTTCGCAGCTGGTAGATTTTTTTCCATTCGTAAAAGTCAAAGCTGAACTGCCGGGCTTCGCGAATCAGCGCGCTCAACTTGTTCGGAGGCAGCGCGCCAACGATGTTGTCCGGGTGGACCTGAATCCGGAACAGCACTTCATTCTTGATGATATTGCCGACGCCGGCAAATATAGTCTGATCCAGCAGAGCATCTCCTACATTGGTATCGGGCACCTTTTTGAGTTTATTTCTGGCTTTCCGTTCGCTCCATAATGGCGACATTACATCTGAAGTCCAGTCGTACAGCGTGTCAGGATCTTCAGGCAACAACTTAACAGAACATGTGTAAAGGTTAAGTACGTCACCACCGAACACCAGACTTAGTTTAGGTGGTCGATCCTTTTCATCATTTATACGGTAGCTGCCGAACATAAGAAAGTGAATCCGGATTGTGACTTCATCAAGAACAATCAAAAACTGCTTTCCATGAGACAGAAACGATCTTACATTTTGGTTCAGTAATTGATCCGTTTCAATGTTGCCCGTTGTGGTTATACCTGTGATGGTGCGTCCGGTAAGGAACGCAATTTCTTCGCGAAGAATGATGAGGGATGGTCCTTCCATGCCGGTCAGCCTGGTTTTTTTTTGTACTTCACGCCAAGGACTATAATGGCGATGTTAAGGGTAAGGGAAAACGAGTTCGTCGCAATGATAGGAACATCGTCTCGCAAGACGCCGTACCACACCCATAGTGCGAGCCCACAGAGTAAAATGATCAGATAGAACAGACTGATGTCATCAGCTTTCTTGTTCCGGATAATTTTGATGAGTTGGGGGAGGAGGGAAACCGAGGTACATATACCAGCAGCAATTCCGACTATTTGAGTAAGTTCAAGACCCACGGATTTCTTTAAACCGGAATTCAAAAAAGAAGTGCCAGCTTAAAACCTAATTTCCTTCCTTACCGGAATGCGGTTATCTGGTTTCCGGTTCAAGTTCTTGATAAAAACACCAAATGATTTCGTCCAGGCATAATGCCTTCGCCGGTTAAGGTAAGAGGCATCTGTATCATGCTGGTACGCTTCAATTTCAAATGGGTTATAACGGTAGGCGATGTAATGTCTTTGCCCTTTAATACGAGAAATCAGGTAAAACAGACCATACAGCAGCCAATGAAAAACGAACAGTAATTCAGTCTGTTGCCGGTAGTGAATCCGTTCATGTCTGATTAACCGCTCCTGATCTTTTTCAAGCGTGCTTATCCAAATGAAAAGAAAAAACGAGAAACCCGTGTAATATCGAAAGATTCGCTTTTTAGTGTAAATGATATGGGGAAGCATAAGTATTTCCAAACATAATAACAGCCGCTCCGGTTCCAGCCCCATAGCGATGTTTTTATTAAAGAAATGATAAAAATGATACTCGTAAGATTCAGAAAAACTAAAACTGGTTTTTGAACGAACGACGATTTGCATAAAATTTTTCGGCAATCTTAATTTGTAACACTAACTGAAACCCCTATGTTACCTCTCTTCCATCGTGTAATTGCCAAAGCGGAGGTGCCTCTTCCTCCGGTTAAAATCAAGCCTTTTATTGACATTGATGTACTTGCTGCCGTTGAAGCAGAGATGTTGGAAGATTCGTATGTGTACGTGCACTGCTACATAGACAGCGATGCAAAGGATATGTTAATACGAATCTGGCGAACCACTTTTTTGGTGGATAGAAATTCGGGGGTAAGGGCAAAGTTGTTGCATGCCGAGAATGTCTCGATGGCACCTATGTGGACAATGGTGCCTGATGGTCAGCATTTCAATTTTCTTCTCATCTTTTCGTCGCTACCAAAGTCCTGCACTCAATTCGATCTGATTGAAGAAGTCCCTACTTCCGGAGGATTCCATATCGGCAATATTCCACGGAATATGCGCGACGTTTACCACATTAATATTCGCTAGCTGTTCGCGATACTTTTTGTTAAATCCCTGCAGTCTTTCGAGCAGGGATTTTTATTATGATGATTTTAAGGAAGCAGAAGTGCTGATGAACACAAAAAAATTACATCCTCCTTCTGTGCCGGGATGTACTGCATATGAAATAAAAGATCGGTCGTACGGTTAGCCCAGCTTGCTAATGCGGCTCCTGCGGATCTTCTCCCGAATGATGTTCACGATATCCAGGGTAAGTCCTATTGCCGTGCAGATTCCAATGAACATAAAAAATGGACCGCTTGAGGAATGGTTAGCTATTCCATAGAAACCAAGATAGATCATAAAGATTACCGCGAGTAGGGCGAGAGTGATTTTTTTCATGATGGGATATTCAACAATACGAATTCAAACCTAATCAATGAAACGATTCTAAACTTATTAGTGATCGGTTAAATCTTACACGGTAAGAATGTCCGATTTTCATGAAGTGTATCCTATCCTACCCGTTGTGAGCTGCAGATTCAAATGAAACACCTTTCCCGGGAACAACACGTGATGGCACCGTTTTGTTGTCAACACAGGTTCCAAAACAACAGCCCTGTACCGGGCAACGTTCCTTGTAATTCCTGAGGACAGACTTTTTAACTGATAAAAGCTATGAAAGAAGAAAAATCGAATGGTTCCGGTAAAGATGCTGGAAACGCATCCGGAGCGGACGGTAAAAAATCCCGGATTCTTACAACCCGACAGGGACATCCCGTGACTGATAATCAAAACTTGCGGACGATAGGAAACCGCGGTCCGGCAACTCTCGAAAATTATCAATTTCTCGAAAAGATATCACACTTCGACAGAGAACGCGTGCCCGAAAGGGTAGTTCATGCGCGTGGTGCCGGCGCACACGGGTATTTCGAAGCTTATGGTAAGGTCGGTGATGAACCTATAGCCAAGTACACGCGCGCCAAACTATTTCAGGAAAAAGGCAAACGAACTCCGGTTTTCGTTCGGTTCTCCTCGGTGACTCATGGGGCCCACTCACCGGAAACGCTTCGCGATCCCAGGGGTTTCGCCACGAAATTCTATACCGAGGACGGCAATTGGGATCTCGTAGGAAACAACCTGAAGATTTTCTTCATTCGTGACGCAATCAAATTCCCGGATCTGATTCATTCATTTAAGCCGGACCCTGTTACGAACCGGCAGGATGGTGAACGAATTTTCGATTTCATCAGCAATACGCCTGAGGCGCTGCATATGATCACATTCCTTTTTTCCCCATGGGGTATTCCGGCGAACTATCGACAAATGCAGGGGTCGGGCGTTAACACGTATAAGTGGGTAAACGCCGATGGGGAAGCCGTGTTGGTAAAGTACCACTGGGAACCGCTGCAGGGAATACGTAACCTTACTCAGACACAGGCGGAGGAGATACAAGGAAAAAATTTCAACCATTCAACGCAGGACCTGTACGAAGCGATTGAACGTGGCGAATTTCCCGAGTGGGAACTATGTGTACAGATCATGAGCGACGATGAACACCCTGAACTGGATTTCGATCCCCTCGACGACACAAAAATCTGGCCTACCGACCAGTTTCCGTTTCTGCCTGTGGGTAAAATGACGCTGGACAGAAATCCTCAAAATTATTTTGCGGAAGTCGAACAGGCCGCCTTTGGTACAGGGGTTCTCGTCGACGGGCTCGAATTTTCGGATGATAAGATGTTGCAAGGTCGGACGTTCTCTTACTCCGATACGCAACGCCATCGCGTTGGCGCCAACTATCTGCAGCTGCCAATCAATTCCCCGAAAACCAAGGTTGCCACAAATCAGCGCGATGGCCAAATGACGTATCATGTAGACGAAGGTCCCAATCCCCATGTGAACTATGAACCATCTTCGCTCGACGGACTCAAAGAAGCTCCGAAGACCGCAAGGGAGTACACTCCGCACTACAACGCAAACCTTGTTCGGGAAAAGATCGAGCGCACAAACGATTTCCAACAACCTGGAGAAAGATTCCGCGCGTTTGAAGATTGGGAACGCGATGATCTGGTTTTTAATCTGGTGAATACACTGGCTCCTGCGAAGAAGCATATTCAGGAGAAGATGGTCGAATTATTCAGTAAATGCGACCCCGAGTACGGCAAGCGCGTCGCGGAGGGACTTAAAAAAGCTGAGAAGGATATGATCGATAAGGGGCCAATCGGGTCGAAGGACTCTCATAAGGCTGTTGAAAAAGCAGAAAAGGTTTCCAAACCGGCTAAGCCTTATTAAGTAAAGCGAATGGTTTACCGGTCCTCGTAAACGGTGGTCTCCCGCGAGAGAAAAGCAAACCTATCTCTCGCGGACCCCGTTGATTCATTGGTGGAAGCTGGTAGCGCCTTTCATGCAAAGCATCTCCCATAAATCGTTAGCTATCGCTGACAAGAGGATCAGAGTTTACTCATGACCATCTGGCTGGAGGAATACCAAAAGCAGATCTCAAAATCATGCCGACATGGTATTAGTGACGATGGTTCGCGCCCGTAATGTATATTTAACGTTATTTTACGGCCATGAACACACTCCGTCTCACGCTCCTCGTACTCATCGTCAATTTGCTTTCGTGTACTACCCGCGCGCCGGAGAGTACTACTAACCAGAGAATGGCGATTCGTCAGGAAATGGAAAAAGACCTCGAACAAGGTCTGTTGCGACTGTGGTATCCCAAAGCACTGGATCGCGAACACGGGGGATATTTAAGCGCCTTCAGTGCGGATTTTCAACCTACAGGGGACCAGGATAAAATGATTGTTTCACAGTCGCGCCACCTCTGGAATAATGCGAAGGCCATGTTGATGTTCCCCGACGACCAAATATATGTCGAATCTGCGCGCCATGGGTTTGAGTTTCTCCGCGATGTCATGTGGGACAAAACATTTGGTGGCTTTCACACATTGGTGAGCCGTGATGGAACGCCAAAGAGCAACGCTGATGAGGAGAAGTCTGCCTACGGAAATTCATTTGGTATATATGGGCTGGCGGCGTACTATGCAGCATCCAGGGATACCAGCGCTCTGAACCTCGCCAAAAAGGCATTCATGTGGCTTGAAAAGAATAGCCATGACGCGAAATATAATGGATATTTCCAGCATATGACCCGTAGCGGCAGCGTGATCGCCCGTGATGCGAATACACCTTCAACCGCGGAAACGGGTTACAAAGATCAAAACAGTTCTATTCACTTGCTTGAGGCCTTTACGGAACTGTATCAGGTGTGGCCGGACCCTCTTTTAAAGGAACGCCTGCACGAGATGCTGTTATTGATCCGTGATACTATTGTTCAGGATGAACACTATCTCGGATTATTCTTTACGCCCGACTGGAAACCGGTAAGCTATCGAGACTCTGCCCGCGACGTAATCGAAAAGCATTACTACCTCGACCACGTATCTTACGGTCACGATGTTGAGACGGCCTACCTGATGCTCGAAGCCTCTCACGTCCTGGGCCAATCACATGATTCCGCAACCCACAGGATTGCCAAGAAAATGGTGGACCACTCGCTGGACTACGGATGGGACGGCGACACGGGGGGATTCTACGATGCGGGTTATTACTTTGCCGATGATGTTACACCCACCGTTGTGAAAGATACCAAGAACTGGTGGACTCAGGCCGAAGGATTGAACACACTGCTGATGATGTCGGGTCTCTATCCTGATGATGAGCGGAAGTACTTCGATAAATTCGAAACACTATGGAAGTATACCGATACTTACCTTGTGGATCATGAGCGAGGCGAATGGTACTCCGGCGGGATCGACAGGGAGCCGGATGCGAAAAATGGTATGAAGGGTCATATCTGGAAAGCTGCCTATCATCAGGTTCGTGCACTAATGAATTGTATAGCGCGCTTAAAAAAAGAAGAGGTTGACTGACCTCTTCTTGAATGGTTCCGGATAATCTTTATTATCCTTTATCCTCATCTTTTTTGTCTCTCTCCTCTTTATCTGCTTGCTCTTCTTTCTCTTTATCCTTGTCGTCCTTGCCACCAAAAATCTTTTCGAGAAAGCCTTTCTCTTCTTTCTCGCCGTCATCGACGGTGGCAAGATTGATCTCGTGATCAATGGTAGGTTGCATTGCGCGGACGAAAGCATTTTGAAGCACTGACGTAATCGTGTACCAGATATTGGCTTGCGGATCTTCGATCTCACCCTTGAATGGAATTTTTGTTGCTACCTGATCTTTCTTCAGGTTTTCAACTACCTGTCCGGCAGTGCCCACAAACCCTTCCCAGAGTTTCTTGAAAATTGAATCGTCACGGTCTTCCTTTCCGAGGACACTGATGTCTTTCATCAGCGGCTTGACGTAGCCTTCAAACCGCCCTTCTTTCGCCGCAACTTCCGTGTACAGTCCCAGCGTCCCTTTATTGATGTCTACGTTGGCATAAGCCGAAAAGAAATCATTGAGTTTAACGAGGTTTGTATTCTTCAATTCTGCATTGAGGTCAAACGTGGGATACTCGGCCATCGGATTCAACTTCATGTTGAAGTCAAGTGTGCCATCATAAACCTCTGCGTTTGCCGTAATGGTCGCAGGCAAAACTGCACTGGAGTCGTAGGCGTTGCGGAGATTTGTGGCGACGATATTCATATTAGCCATGGTAACGTCAACCCTTGGCGTAGCATGTTCATCGATATACTGGACTCGCCCGTTCTTAACCGTAAACCGATTGACCTTTAGGGGCATCAGGTCTTCCAGCAATTCCGTGAAGCTGGTCGAGTCTTTTTTAACATTATCAGGCTCTACCTTGTCCTTTGTAAATACCAAGGAAGGCTTCAGAAATTCAATTTCACCAACAATTTCACCCTTGAAAAGCGAGCGCCATTCAAGTGAAAGGTCGATTTGCCTGGACGCGAAAAATGGCGTTTCGTCTCCCGATACGGAATCTTTCTTATTAAGGTAGATGCTGTCGATCTTGTACGCACCACGTATCAGTGCCAAATCAATATCCTCAATATGTCCGGCGTATCCAGGCATTTCTGCCAGAGCATTGTTGGCATATTTCAACACCACATAAGGAAGGGCTAGTCGGACCGCCACAATTACGACTGCAACGATCAAAAGCACCTTCAATAATTTTCCTTTCCTTGATTTATGTTCAGATCCCATGCTTCACCTTTCGTTTTTAAGAGGTAAAAGGGAAATTTCTATGCCGCGCCTGCTAGGACTAATATTACACGGCCGGTCTTTGTGGTTGCAGGCCACGGAGTTAATTTGCTCTGAAATTATATTACATGAAGTACGCCATCCTGCCACTATTATTACTGTCCGTTACCTTTACCACCGTTGCTCAACAGCGCTTTGCGAACGACATTCGGGAATTCAAAAAAAGCGACAGCGTTGAACGGCCGCCGGAAAATCCGATCCTTTTCATCGGCAGCTCGTCGTTTACGCGTTGGAAAGATGTGCACGAGGCTTTCCCCCGTCATGTGATATTGAACCGGGGCTTTGGCGGGTCTACTTTGCTGGATGTTATACGCTATCAGGAAGACATTATTTTCCCCTACCAACCAAAGCAAATCATTATCTATTGCGGCGAAAACGATATTGCGTCAGGTGCCTCATCAGATGAATTGCTCTCGCGGTTCGATCAACTATTCACATCGATTCGCCAACGGCTGCCAGACGTTCCGGTAGCCTTCGTAAGTATGAAACCTAGTCCCAGCCGTGAAAAATTCCGGGACGAGCTGACAAAAGGAAATCAGCTGGTCCGCGACTATCTGAAGGGAAAAAAGCACACAAAATATATTGACGTGTACTCGCGTATGTTGAACAAACAGGACAAACCGCAACCCGCATTATTTGTGAGCGACAGCCTGCACATGAATGAGAATGGCTATGCAATTTGGCGGAAGGCGATACAGCCAGCACTGATCCGGTAAGGGAAGCGCGATCTAAACAGATTCTCTTCTAACGTGATAGAAGGTCGGAGATTTGGAACATCTTCAACTGCTCCCAAAAGACGTTTATCGAATTCGGATACAGGATGATACAAAAAACCATTCCGAAGACCGCGCCGTAGAAGTGTGCGTCATGGTTGATGAGATCGCCGCCTTTCTTTCCCTGATAATAGGAATAGATGAGATAGATAATTCCCAGTATGAAGCCGTTGATACAAAGAACAAAGTAGAGGCATATCTTCTCCAAAGGCAGGAACAGAATGAAGGCAAACACCACGGCCGAAACGGCTCCCGATGCACCAAGAGAATTGTACCCGGGATTTTGCACATGTTTGAAATAACTGGGAATGTCTGACACAACCAGGGCAATCAAATACAGGACAACGAAATAGAACACACCAATCGGACCAAATACGGCATTAAAAATTGTTTCCACGATCGGACCGAAAAAATACAAAGCGATCATATTGAAGATCAGGTGAACGTGATCTTTATGAAGAAATCCCGAAGTGATAAACCTGTAGTATTGATTGCGCGTATTTGCGAGGTACGGATTCATAATGAATCTCCTCATCACTTCAGCGTTGCTGAATGCGTAAAAGCTTACAACGGCGGTGATTGCAATAATGATATAACTGACGTTCATTGGACGGATTAAACCACAATGATACGAAATATCGGGGTATCTGAGTGAGGTAGTTAAAACAGTACACCTAACCGTTGTTTTTAAACTGCATCTTGAGCAAATCGGATACGTCTTCGATAGCTCGTTCATACGAGTCATAAGTCTTGACCCTGAAATTCTCGTCAGTACGGGGAAAACTTTCTTTTTCTCCCTCAGCATTTCGGATTGTAAGCATAACCCAATAGCCTTTCGAGAAAGGAATATTGAACACCCGACTGAAGATGCCATCTATATTATTTACTACAATATCTATTGTGAACTCATTAAACTGTATTGAAGCCATATCAATAATTCAATTGGTTGTCAACTGGTATATTCAATCATCGTACCCTGCTCGAAGGCCATAGAGCGCCGCAAAACGCCGGAGAAATTTTCCCGTTTCAGGTTTTATTGGGGGAAAAGTCAACAGCGTTGATATTGTCATACTTTTACGGAAACGAACTGTCGGTTATTTTCAAATCATGAAAGATTTTAAGAAATACTTTGTGGTACCGGCTGAACCTGATCAGCTGTATCGTGCGCTCACCAATCCACTGACCATCCAGTTATGGAGTGGCGAACCTGCTGAAATGTCGGAAGAGCCTGACTCAGAATTTTCTTTGTGGGACGGAAGCATAATGGGAAAGAACCTTGAATTCGTCCCGGACAAAATGATCAGGCAACAGTGGTACTTCGGTGATCAGGAGCCGCCTTCGATAGTCACGATCAAACTACACCCACATCAAAATGGTTCTTCAGTTGAACTCCGCCATACGAACATACCAGACGAGAGTTACGACGAAATTACGGAAGGTTGGACTGATACCTATTTTGGGGCGCTGATTGATTTTTATAAAGAGGATTAGTCTGAAACTATACTGTAGTAAATGAAATGGCACAGGAATTTTAATTGTAAGGGCGAAACAAATACAATTGGATTATGAAAAGACCTGTAAAACTCTTATTTGCTGCATGCTTATCAGTGGCTTTGGTTTCCTGTGGAAATCAGCAGCAAGAAGATTCAAAAGAAGTGGCTGAAGATCAAAATGAAGCAAACTTGAATAACTCTGATCTTGAAGATGATAGCGAGTTTGCCGTCGAAGCAGCCGCGAGCAGTATGATGGAGGTTCAACTCGGCCAGCTTGCGCAGACCAAAGCTACTTCACCTGAAGTGAAAAAGTTTGCCGAGACAATGGTTACCGAACACTCCAAGGCGAATGACGAGCTAAAAACGCTTGCGCAGCAAAAGAACATAACGCTGCCCACATCGATGACAGCCGACCATCAAAAAAAGTATGATGATCTTAACCAGAAGCAGGGTGCTGAATTTGATCGCGAATACATGGACCTGATGGTTAAGGCACATGAAGAGGATGTCGATGAATTCGAAGATCAGGCTGAAGACGGAAACGATCCTGAATTGAAGGCCTGGGCTTCTGGAAAGGTGACTAACCTTCGTCAGCATCTGGAAATGGCCAAGGCTACTCAGGAGCGCGTGAAGAATTAACGTTGATACACGCTATCCGATCACAATAAAAAGGGATCCTGCGGGATCCCTTTTTGTTTTATAAGGTTGTATCTTCTCAATGCGAACTCGCCTCTTCTTTTATTGCCTCGTGCAGCTCCTGTTCATTGGTAAGGTCAAGGCGCAGAGGAGTAATTGAAACATATCCTTGCTCAACCGCCCATCGGTCTGTACCCTCTTCTGCAGCTTCAAGTGGCACCACGGTAAACCAGTAATGTTTTCGGCCCATAGGATCCTGACCGGCTACCACTCTTCCGTCATACTGTCTCACCGATTGTCTGGTCCATTTTATTCCCTTAGGGGAGGGGGGCAAATTTACATTGATGAGGCAAAGCTTCGGCAACTCCAGTAGCTTACTGAGGGACTCTTCAACGAAGGGTTCAAGAGCTTCAAAGTCGGGCTCTCCTTTCCCGGTTGGTGTACTGAACGCAATTCCCTTCATACCGAGTAAAACAGCTTGTTTAGCGCCGGCAAGCGTTCCGGAATGCCACATTGCATTTCCAAGGTTCGACCCCATGTTGATCCCTGACAACACGACGTCTACTTTATCCCAAAGATGGCTTCCAAGCGCAACGCAGTCAGCAGGAGTGCCGTTGACACGATATGCCTCAAGTCCTTCAAAAGTGATAGGTGATTTCTTGTAATATAGGGGCCGCGTCGCAGTAATCGCGTGACCCATGGATGATTGTTCGACGTCCGGTGCCACTACGCGTACCTCGCCAAACCGGCTGGCTACCCGCGCAAGAGCGGAAATCCCCGGACTGTAAATTCCGTCGTCGTTGGTTACTAAAATTCTCATGACTTTTTAATCATATATTATCATTCCACATTTCCCGTCAGGTCCTGGTATAGGTTTCGAATAGGGAATAATGAGTATTATAAAAACTCGCTGAATGAAATTTGCGAAACTCCTGCACAACCCCTTAGCTGGGGAAGGAAATTATGACAAAGGCGAACTTGTATCCATGATCCAGTCAGCCGGCTTTGGATGTAGTTATTCGTCTACAAAAAAGGATGGTTGGGAAAAAATCGAATCAAAGGAAATTGATTTTATTATACTCGCCGGCGGTGATGGCACTGTGCGCAAGGTCGCCGAATCCTTACTTAACAAGACATTGTTGGACAGGAAGTACCCTATTGGGCTCCTGCCGATGGGAACAGCTAATAACATTGCGAAAACACTTGATATCCCCAGAAACAATCCTCACGCTGTGATCAGCAGTTGGAATGAAAACCGGATCAAAAAATTCGACGTCGGCAGAATATACGGTATCAAGAAAAGTAAGTTCTTTCTCGAAAGTTTTGGTGTTGGATTATTTCCGGAACTAATGCTGCGAATGAAGAAGCAGGACAACGGTGAAAAGGAATCAGTGCAAAAAAGTTTACAGACGGCTCTGGAGGTGTTGAGAGAATTGGTCGAAGACGCACGTGCGCGGTTTTGCCGGGTTAATCTCGATGGCGTTATTCATAAGGGTAATTACCTCATGGTGGAAATAATGAATACGGTGTCGATCGGACCGAGACTCAATCTCGCACCGTTGGCGGATCCATCCGACGGCGAATTCGAAGTCGTGATGGTTTCTGAAAATGAACGCGATAAGTTCATCAATTACATCGACGGGCTCATTCAAGGAAAGGAAGAGGCGCCGTTTTTTAACATTGTAAAGGCAAAAAGGCTTGAGATCTTTTGGGATGGATCGAAGGCGCATGTCGATGACGAGATCGTTGAAATAAAAAACGAATCGTCCATCAAGATTGAGTTGCTGCATGGTCTGTTGGAGTTTTTTGTCTCCGAAAACGGCAGCTAGTAGTGAGGCTTAAACAGTAATCCGCTATGCAGAAAAGAAGTGAGTTTTCGTTCATTGCGCCACTCGAAACAGTCAAGCTTAAACATATAACCACAGCCGTATATCTTCCACATCATATTATCCTGGATTTACCAAAAGGTCGTGTGCGCGTAAGTGGTACTCTCAACGGGTGCCCATTCTCCCAGGCTATTCAATATCGCAGGGATGGAAGTCGTTTTTTTACGGTGGGCTCAGGTCTTCGTAGAGAAGCGCGGGTTGAACCCGGGGCTCAGGTGTCGGTTTCCTTCAGAGTGTTGAACCTCGACCGGGTAGAACTCCCAACAACCCTCGAGGCTGTTCTCCATCAGGATAGCGAGGTCAGGAAAATCGGAAAGAAATTTTCGAACCCTGTGAAATACGAATTCACGGATTACATTCATTCAATCAAAAATATGGATGTGAGGTTGAGGCGATCCATTGAAGGGGTTCAAAGGTCAAAGATCAGCGCGCTGCAGCCGCAACAAAATAGACGAAATAAGAACAAGTAGTCGAGTATCGGGATTAGAACCGAGGGCAAAAAAAAAGACGCAAGCTTTAAAAGCCCGCGTCTGGTTGATCTGAAGTTGTGGAGATACTTCTACATCTTGGCCACTACGTTTGACTGAACAGATGACTGTGGAATCTTGTAGTAGTCGTCGAGTATCATGCTCACCCGCGACCGGATGTCCAAATCGTCCTCTTTCACGTACTGAACCACCTCACCATCCTTGTATAAAACGAAATATCGCTTTCCCATCAATTCTGACACCTCAAAATCATATGGCTGTCCACGGTAATATAACTTTTTCATATCCCATTGAGATTTAGTGCTTTTAGGATTTAAAATGATATGCCTGATACCACGATTCGAAAAATAGGTTCCTCAGCGAATGAAGCCATTTCTTTTTACCTTTCCGCAGTGCTTCAACTCCAGAAAATACTCATAGTTACTGCGGTAGTTTCCACCGTCGTGTCGTGCGCGATCCGTCCCGGTCCGGTGAGAAAACTGGAGGGGCACAACGTTCACCTGGTTAAAAAAGACACGTTGGTAAAAAGTAACGGCAGGGCCACTGGAAATGTGCAACTTCTCTACCTTGGATCAGGAGGAGTGTTACTTATCCGGAATGGTGCAGCATTGCTCATCGACCCTTTTTTTTCGCATCAGCGCTTTGGACGGATAGGCCGTTCCATCTTCCTAGGGAAAGAAGGCGCGCGAAATATAAAGCCGGACCAACGGCTGATTAAAATCGGTACCGAAACGATCCGTTCCGCCCTGGGCGATTCCATTGAACTTAAAGCAATGCTGGTTGCCCACAGTCATTATGATCACCTTATGGATGTTCCCGCGCTGTCAACCAATTTCGGAAATGAAATCCCGATACTTCTCAACCAAACCGGATACAACATTTGTCATTTGGTTCTTGATTCGTCGAAAGTGTCGGTACTGGAAGACCGGATGACCACAGGAGAAACCTTGAAAGATCCGTTCATCATTCCCCAGGGCGACAGTCTCTCCATTCACATTTGGCCCATCCTCGCCGATCACAATCCACACTTCCGGCATGTGAAATTCTTTAGTGGTGAACGTGCCCGTCCAATCGGTGAACTTGATCATCCGTTGAAGAAAACACGCGCCAACCTGTGGCTTGAAGGAAATACGTTTTCATTTTTGATTGACTTTGTTAAGGTGGATGGGAGTATCGATTACCGGATTTTCGTTCAAAGCTCATCCTGCAATCCACCCGCAGGGATTCCACCCGCCGAATTGCTTTCCCGCCCTGCAGACCTTGCCATCCTCGGTGTGGTCAGCTACCAATTCTCCCCTGAATATCCGTGTGCTCAAATAGATAAGCTAGCTCCGGATGAAATAATCTGGGTGCACTGGGAAGATTTCTTCCGGAAGTATACCCGGAAACCGAAAACCGTAAGAGGCACTGATATCCCGGGTTTTTTTAAATTGCCTTGCGTGAACGAACATTCAACTAGGGGTACCCTTTTGTGGCCCCGAACAACGATCGAATTTGTATATTAACTGAAGAAGTCCAGCATGATCCGCCTGAAAAGCCTCATACCGTTATTACTTGTCGTCCTGACAGCCTGCGTCTCGCAGGACAGGGCCGTAACCTTCTCCGCCAGGCACTACAAGCCAACCGATGAAAAAATCCGCATTACCGGACGCGTTCTCCACCAGGATTCGGTGACATTGTTCTGGTCCGCTTCATCCATCAAAATGAAATTCCGTGGAACGACGCTCAAAGCACAATTGCGCGATGAAAAAGGTCGAAACTTTTTTAACATTGTTATCGATGGAGATAGTGTTCGCTACGTCGCGATAGATAGCGTTAAACAGTTTTATACGTTGGCCAGCGGACTTCCTGACGGCGAGCATACTATTGAACTGATCAAAGGAACGGAGTGGGACAGGGGCAAAACCTGGTTTTATGGCGTACAGATTATCGATGGTGAGCTTGTCGATCTGCCTCGCGGCAACAACCGCCTGATCGAGTTTTATGGAAATTCAATAACGGCCGGATACGCCATCGATGATATCACAGGTGGCGACTCACCAGACAGTTCATTTACAAATAATTATTTTACATATGCAGCCCTGACTGCGCGACACTTCGACGCCGACTATCATTGCATCGTAAAGTCCGGAATCGGTATTACCGTAAGCTGGTTTCCCCTCACGATGCCGGAGATGTATAACCGGCTGGATCCTGCTGATCCTTCCAGCAAATGGGATTTCTCATTGCGTAAACCTGATATCGTGGTGATAAACCTAATGCAAAATGATTCGTGGCTGGTGAAGATGCCGGAACACGAATCATTCAAACAACGTTTCGGAACAACGGCCCCCAGCGCAGTTGCGATTAAATCCGCCTATGCGGAGTTCGTCCGGAACATCAGAACCCAATACCCTGATGCCCATATCATTTGTGCATTAGGAAGCATGGACGCTACCAAACCCGGATCCGCCTGGCCGGGGTACGTAACCGAAGTAGTCAAAGCAATGAATGACGAAAAGATTTATACGTTATTCTTCCCGTTTACGGGAAAGGCTGGTCACCCCCGCCGCGACGACAACGAAGTGATGGCAGGAAAGCTGATCGAGTTGATCGAAACACGCATCTGGTGATTTCGCAATGAAATAACCGGTTGGATACAACGCCTATCGCAAGGGCATAGATTTCCCGAAGCCGTGTTAGCTCACCGCCGGATGTTAACTCCAACTCGCCGAATTCTCTAGACGATGATCCCCAGGCCGGCTTCGAATTCCTTCAGTCGTTCCTTCTCAACGGTGAGGATGCTTGACTGTGGGGTTTCTACGGAAAAGACAGTGTTGGATCGATTGAGAGGTTTGATAACCTTTACTTTAGTTTTCCCGTCGAGGAGGTACTCACTACCAATTTTAATAATATTCACGATGTGTTTTTGTGGAACGCGGGCAAAGATAGCAGGAAAATCCAATTTCAGATTTCTGTTTTATGTTCCACTTGTTAATTGAGTAAGAAATTTCTGTTATTAACTAAATCCCGTCTGCTTTCATGCTGAAATGGTTTTCCGGTTTCGATTTCGGCGATGATTTTAAAAAACCGAATTGAAATCCGTGAACCGAAAATTTAAGATTCCTCTATCCGTTTCTGCAAGGCAAGGTATTCGTCACGTAGTCTCGCAGCCTCCATGAACTCCAGCTCTTTGGCGGCTTTTTCCATTGCTTTTCGGGTACGGTCAGCCATCTTCACGAGCTCGTCCTTACCTAAGTATGCGATGACAGGGTCAGCCGCAAGCGTGGCCTCTTCGGGTTCGACGTAATATTTCCTTGACGCTTTTTTAGAATCAGCCACAGTGGTTTGTCCAAGAATCGCTTCGCGCGACTTCAACACGGTGCGAGGCGTAATGCCATGTTTGAGATTGTATTCGATCTGTACACTACGACGCCGGTTTGTTTCTTCGATGGCAAGCTGCATGGACTCGGTTGTATTATCGGCATACATGACGACCATACCATTTTCGTTCCTCGCGGCCCGTCCGATAGTTTGTACCAATGAACGTTGGTTTCTGAGAAACCCTTCCTTGTCGGCATCAAGAATGGCAACCAGTGAAACTTCCGGAAGATCGAGCCCTTCCCGAAGCAGATTCACACCAACCAGAACGTCGTACACGCCTAAACGCAGCTCGCGCAAAAGTTCGACCCGCTGAAGGGTATCTACCTCCGAATGGATGTACCTGACCTTTACACCAACACGATCCATGTACTTGGTAAGTTCTTCCGCCATACGTTTGGTAAGCGTCGTCACGAGTACGCGTTCGTTTTTCTTTACACGTTCGTCGATTTCTTCAAGCAGGTCGTCAATCTGGTTTTTACTCGGGCGTACATCGATTTGCGGATCGAGAAGTCCTGTAGGACGTATCAGTTGTTCTACGACAACTCCCTCTGATTTGCGTAACTCATATTCGGCAGGGGTAGCGCTAACATAAATAACCTGATTTATCAGGCCTTCGAACTCGTTGAAGGTCAGAGGCCGGTTATCGAGCGCCGAAGGCAGGCGGAATCCGTAGTCCACCAGATTCACTTTGCGTGAACGATCACCACCCCACATAGCTCTTACCTGTGGCACGGTGACGTGACTTTCATCTATGATCAAAAGGAAATCGTCCGGGAAATAATCAATCAGGCAAAACGGACGCGCTCCCGGTTTACGGCGGTCGAAGTACCGGGAATAGTTTTCGATACCCGAACAGTAGCCCAGTTCGCGCATCATCTCAAGGTCGAATTCGGTTCGTTCTTTCAGGCGTTTCGCTTCCAGGTGCCGTAACTCACCTTCAAACATGCCAACCTGTGAGACGAGATCATCCTGAATTTCCCTGACAGCAACGTGCAACGATTCTTTTCCGGTCACGAAGAGATTGGCCGGGAAAATGGTTACGCCTTTTTCGTCGCCAAGTTTCTTTCCGCTGTGAGGTTCGATCCGCTGGATGGATTCTATTTCATCTCCCCAGAAGTAAATCCGAATAGCATAGTCGGCATACGCCAAAAAGATGTCAACCGTATCTCCCTTTACGCGAAAGGTACCGCGTTTGAATTCGAGCTCCGTACGGTTGTACAGAATGTCGACAAGCCCGAATAATAACCGGTTCCGGGCGATAGTCTCGCCCACCTTAAGCTGGATTACATTCTTGCCGAATTCATCAGGATTTCCGATACCGTAGATACAAGATACCGAAGCAATGACGATAACATCTCTTCGTCCGGTAAGTAAACTCGAAGTAGCGCTCAACCGAAGTTTTTCAATTTCTTCGTTTATTGAAAGATCCTTTTCAATATAAAGATTGGACGATGGTATAAACGCCTCAGGCTGGTAGTAGTCGTAATACGAAATGAAGTATTCCACTGCATTTTCCGGGAAAAACTGCTTGAACTCACCGTAAAGCTGAGCTGCCAGTGTTTTGTTATGGCAAAGCACAAGTGTTGGTCTGTTGGTTTGCGCCACCACATTGGCCATGGTGAACGTTTTGCCTGATCCCGTAACGCCCAATAGTGTCTGGTGTCTTTCACCTTCTTCTACGCTTTTTACAAGTTGTTTGATTGCCTTTGGCTGATCGCCCGTAGGAACATATTCGCTGGTGAGTCTAAAATCCATATGTTTAATATAAAAAAAACGAAACGTTTCGCATGAGGCGAAACGTCAAAAAGAAAGCCTGAGTAGTTGAACGTACTCAGGCCGGTTACCGACGAGTTCAGATATTAATTATTCCAGATTTTCCACGACTTTTCGGCCTGGATGTGCAGCATTTCAAGACCATTCTTTATGCTGGATCCGCGCATTTCGGCTTTTTGCAGAAACATCGTGCGAGCCGGATTATAAATCAAGTCATAAACAAAGTGATCCGGCCCGAGCATTTCATATTCGATCGGAGGCATCGTCTCTGTATTGGGGCTCATACCAAGCGGGGTAGTATTGATCACCAGATTGGAGTCCGAAATGTGCTTGGAATTTTTCTCCAGATCCTCGTATGTGATCACACCTTTCCGTGCTTCGCGAGACACAAGTTTGAATTCAATCTTCTTCTTTTTCAGCGCTTCCTGCACAGCTTTTGAGGAGCCACCCGTACCGAGAACCAAAGCCTTGAATTTCTTATCAGCAGGGAGCCAGTTATCGAGGGTTTCCAGAAACGCATCGGAGTCCGTGTTGAAGCCCTGTAGTTTTCCTTCCTTGATTCGGATCACATTGACAGCACCGATTCTTTTGGCAGCGGCATCCACCTCATCGAGGTATTTTAGAATTTGTTCCTTGTAAGGAAGCGTAACGTTCAATCCGGAGAGTCCCTTAGTATCCTTCAACAGTGCTTCAATTTCAGAAATATTATTAAGCGGAAACAATTCGTAGTGATAGTCCCTCAGGCCTTCCCGAAAAAATTTCTCATCAAAATATGCTTTCGAAAAGGAGTGACTAACGGTCGCACCGATTAGTCCAAATACTTTTTCCATGTTCAGATCTTAGGTTTGCGCCTTGCGGCAATCTTTTCAATAAATACCACTATAAAAACCCCCAGGGCCATCATCAGAATGGCCACGAAAACCTGCGGGTCTTTTCCGGTAATGTTCACGTATTCCCAAGGCCACACGCTTTTGTCGAACGCGGGGATCTGTTCGCCTTTACTGTTAGTGGTGTATTCCAATACTTTTCGCCAGGGCCAGACTTTGTTCAACGATCCCACCATAAATCCGGCGAGCAAAGCTACTGTGGCATTGTGATAATTCTTTAAAATCCAACTTAAAAATCTCACAAAGCTGAGCAGCCCGGTTACACAGCCGGCAATAAAAACCAGAACCACTACCACATTCAACTCCTTGACGGAAGTTGCAATGTATTGGTATTTACCGAGAAGCAACAGAATGAAGGCCCCGGAAATCCCCGGGAGTATCATGGCACATATTGCAACAGCTCCACAGATAAATATGAACCAAAGCTCATTAGGCGTGCTCGCAGGCGTTAGTACGGTGATCAGATATGCCATTATAATTCCGAATACCAGCATTCCAAGGATTCGGGCGTCCCACTTTATAATGGTTCTCAGAATCAGAGGCGCAGACACAAGGATAAGACCAAAAAAGAACGACCAAACCGCGATAGGATAATGCTTCAGGAGGTAATCGATTAACAGAAGGTTCAGAATAACCCCGATTCCGACCCCCAATACGAGAATAGCCAGAAAATTTCCGTTGATTTTTGCCCAGAATTCACGGAAACGAAGTTGGGTGACCAGTTTTAAGGCCTGCGCATCTATGGCGTTGATCGAGAGCAATAATTCGTCGTAAATCCCGGTAATAAAGGCGATCGTACCGCCGGACACACCCGGTATGGCATCCGCTGCGCCCATTGCTATGCCTTTGGCATTCAGCAGAATGTAATCAGATAATTTTCTCAAGGTGCGTTAATTAATCGACTTCAAAAGGCGGGGCTGTGTTGTGTTTTTTTTTCTCTATTCCGAGAAAATGCAGGAAGGTGTCGCCTCTTAGTCCTAAACGTATTGTTTCAAGTGGTATAACCTCTTCGGGGGCGATGTTGCCGAGATTAACATTGGCTCCGAGCAACTTGATGAACCAGACCTGCTGAGCCTTCTGGGGCGCTTCCCAGATTATTTTTTCGAAAGGAATTTTAGTCAATATTTCCTGGACAAGTCCCGATCGCACCTCGCCGGTGGAGCGAAAAAGACCGACATTGCCGCTTTCCCGGGCTTCACCAATTACTTTCCAGGCACCCGCATCCAATTCTTTTTGCATGAGGTCGATCCACATATACGGCGGAATGATTTTGTCTGCGTCCTTGGATCCCACCTCCGACAGCACCGTTACCTGATCTGCAAGTTTGGCGATGTAATCGCACTTCTTGTCATGATCGAGCTCTATTGAACCATCTGAGACTTCGGCGAAAGACATATCGAACTTGTCCAGGAGCTTGCGGTAGTCGTCAAACTGATTTCTTATTACAAAGGCCTCAAAAAGGGTTCCTCCGAAATAAACCGGCACACCGGCATCCTTGAAAATCTTGAGTTTGTCCTTCAGGTCGGGTGTAACAAAGGAGGTTCCCCATCCGAGTTTTACAATATCTACATGGTGGGCGCAGGTGCTGACGAAATCTTCAGCTTGCCGGATACTCAGGCCCTTGTCCATGGCCATGGTAAAACCGTACTGCCTGGGCTTTTTGGTTCGCTCAGGCAGGTTTTTTAGCTCGTAGTTCATTTACTGATTATCTTTTCTAAACTGCTCAATAATCTTGTACAGCGCTTTTTGTGTTTCCAGCTTTGGAAAGAAATCAAACAGCGACGTATGACCATCAAAATCCAAAATTAAAGCATTTTCCAAATAATTAAAGGCTTCCTTAAAACGTCCTGCTTCAATTAAGTATACGGTCATACGATAGAACAGCTCAGAATCGTCCGGTATATCGTGAAATCCCATTAAAAGGGTCTCAATGGCCTTTTCGTGATCCCCCTGATCGTAATAAATGTAGGACCAGTTCAGCCAGATTTCCTTGTCGGCAGGGTCTAGTTTACTGGCCTCGTCATAGGCGTCGATGCTGGAAACGATATTTCCAATCTTGAATTCGGCATGCGCCACTGATTTCCAGTATTCGGCATTTTCCGTATTGAGTTTCAGCGCCTTGTTGTAGAAATGAAGAGCCTGATACCATTTTTCCTGCTTTTCGAGACACGCACCAGCACCATACCATGCTTCATCGTATAGTGTGTCGAGTTTAGACGCCTTCTGGAAGTATTTAAGGCCAAGCTCATACTGCTCAAGGCTTTCGTAAGCGGCCCCGATACAGCAATAAACCTCAGGGCTCGGTCCCTCCAACTCGACTGTCCGGCGGAATGCATCCAGCGCCTTGGTGTACTCGCTCATATTCATATAGGTATTCCCCATATTGAAATGAGCCGACGCGAAAGTCTCATCTATCGTCGTTGCATAGTCATACGCCTCCAACGCCTCGGAATACTTTTCAAGTTTGTTGAAAACGATGCCAAGGTTGTACCACGCTGCCGCGGAATAGGGGTCTTCGTCTATAAACTTCTGATAGTATTCAATACTTCCTTCCAGCTGTCCAGTAACATCAAGACAATACGCAAGCTCGTAGAGAGCACCGTCATGGTTAATGTTGATCTCAATAGCCTGCTTGTACGAATCAATGGCATTGGAATAGTCTTCCATGCTTTGATACGCAAGACCTATGCTGTAATAAACTTCGTCTTTGTCGTCGGTGAACAGCAGGGCTCTTTCATAGCTCTCGATGGCTTCGCTGTGGTTGCCCTGAAGGCTGAGAATGGATCCTTTAGTGAGGTAGATTTCAGAGTCGTTTGGCTGCAGGGCGTTGGCCTGATCAAGCAATGCGAGAGCCTGGTCAAACTCTTCAAGGTTCGTTAGAATCTGCGCTTTGACCGTAATAAGCTCCGTGGAAAAGGGATACTGACTGATAGCCTGGTTTACCGCCTGTAGCGCTTTATTAAATTTATTTCTGAAAAGGTAGTAATCGATAATTTGTTCGTACGCGTCAAGATCGAAAAAAGCCGCCCTTTTTTTCCTGAGGTGGTCCTCAAAGCTTTTGATCAGTTCGTTTCCTTCTTCTCTTTTTCTATATTCTTTCGCCATGCACCAAAGGGTTTTTCTAAAATAGCCAAATTAAAGTGTAAACATAACGTTTCAGTTCAATTTTTGACCCGCTTTTTTTCCTCGTAATAACGGCAGCACCAGTCCAGGGTGGCATCAATCGGTTGAAAATCAAACGATAACGAGTTCTTGATTTTAGTATTGTCGTAGATGAAATCGGCGCCGGCCAACCTGGCAGTTTCAGGTGTGATAAGCGGATCGGCTCCGGTAAGCCTGCTTCGGATGGCCTCGACCCGGGCGAGCGTTTTTAACGTCAGTTTGCTCAATTTTATTCGGGGTGGTCTTTTCCCGAATCTCGTGGCGATTTTGCCAAACAAGTCCGAAAGAGAAATCTTCCCGGCATTCAATACAAATCGTTCTCCGCTCACAGTAGTATTGTCTAGTAGACGTACCGTTATCTCAGCAACATCGCGCGCGTCAACATAATTCAGAACTGCGTCTGAGTAGAACTTTTTTTCATCCCAGACATAACGGAATATTCGGGCGCTGCTCCTGTTCCAGTCGGCAGGTGCAAGTATCACCGACGGGTTTACAATCGCAACATTGAGTCCTTCTTCGTATGCGCGAAACACTTCAAGTTCGGCGAGATACTTGGATTTAGCGTAAACAGTATGCGTTGGGCTATCGATCCATTGATTTGTTTCGTCGATCACCTTCTGGTTTTTCTGGCGGCCCAGTGCGGCCACCGAACTGACGTGAATGAACCGCGTTACCCCGCGAGCCAGTGCTTCATTGATCACAAACCGAGTCCCGCTTGTGTTAATGTCCATGACCTGTGTAGCCAGCCGTGAGTTATACGATACTACCGCCGCGGTATGGATCACCCGGGTGACACCGTCAAACGCTTTCTCAAGTTCGACCGTGTCCAGTACGTCTGCATCCCGCCAGGTGATATGATCGTTCACATCATCAAGCAGAGAAGTATCACTGTTCTTTCTTTTAAAGGCGACGAATGGAACACTTTTCTTTATGAGCTCGCGAACTATAAAACTGCCGAGTAGTCCGTTGGCCCCTGTAACTGCAACCATCGTATGTTTCCGGGATTGTACCGCCGAGCGCGCGGAGTTATAAGGATTGGTTCAACAAGGGCAAAGATAGCGCTTTTTTAAAGTACTTCATCGATAGCGCTTCAGTAATGAGGCTGGCGTGGTGCAGATGATGACAATCACTGCCCAGCATATGTATGCATCTTTTTTCGACGAGTTTATTGACCGTAGCCTGAACCTGCTTCGAATAATAGCCGGTGAATGAGCTTATGTTGGCTTGTAAGAGCACACCACGATCGAGGAGGTCCTCAACCTTCGACAGGTCTTGCTGCAGGTACAGGTACCTTTCCGGATGAGCCAGCACTGGTTTATACCCGCGGCTTGAAGCCAGGAAGATAAACTCTTTCATATTCAGCGGCTCTGTCAGAAAGTTCGTTTCGAAGAGCAGATAATTATTACCGAAGGTCAGCAGTTGTTCCGACTGTTCCAGTTTCCTGAAGAGTTCTTCGTCAAGATAGTACTCAGCCGCCGCTTCAATTTCGATATCGACTTCCCAATGAGCAAGGTAGGCCTTAAGTTCCTCAAGTTTGCCCAGAATGGTCTCGGGCGTGTTGCGATAGGCATCGCTCATAACGTGAGGAGTTGTTATCAGCCGGTAATACCCCAATGCAATAAACTTCTGGATGATCTCTTCCGCCTGCTCGAAACTCCTAACGCCATCGTCCAGTTCCGGAAGCAGATGTGAATGCAGATCAATCCCCAGGTCTAAGGTGGAGGTCTTCTTTTTTCGTAACCAGTTGAACACTAGGTATTAAATAGTTGAGTCCATTTACTGTTTTTGTCCGCCTCCTCATAATATCCGTAGCCGTATTTATGAGCCCCGGAACTTGGCAAAGCGTTGAGAACCATACCGATGTTTCCGAATTTATTGATGTTTATGATCCGCTGAAGATTTACCATAAACTCCTTTTTGGAATAATTGGCGCGGAAAATATACACACATAAATCCGAATGTTTCATAGCCATTATGCCATCGGTGACAAGACCGACCGGTGGAGTGTCGATAATAATGTAATCGTATTGGTCCTTGAGGTCACTCAACAGGTCGCGAAAGGAGGTATTTAAAAGTAACTCCGCCGGATTCGGTGGGTGAGGACCTGACGGAATAAAGTCGAACTCGGCAATCGCCGTTTTGACTATTGATTCCTGCCACGTACTGCGTTTGATCAGTATTGTACTTATGCCTTTCGTGCTGTCGGTTATAACGGCAGGTGCGTTCGTTTTCTTCTTTCGCATATCAAGGTCCAGCAAAACCACACGTCTCCCTGAAAGGGCAATCATTGCACCGAGATTTACGGCGATAAAAGATTTCCCTTCACCGGAGACCGTTGACGTTATTGAGACTACCTTCTTATGCACATCGGCGTTGAAGAAGTCCAGATTAGTACGGATCGTTCGCAGTGCTTCGCTCACCATCGACTTGGGCTGGTCGACGACGAATAAGCCAAGGCTCCGAATGTGGCGCGACACCGGAATGACTCCAATCACAGGAAGGTGAAGATTGCGTTCCAACTCTGACAAACTGGTGATCTTGTTGTTCGCAAGGTACATTATGCCAATGAAGAAAAGCATCAGGGTGACGCTGGCCACCAGACCTGCCGCGGAAATCATAAGCCGCTTCGGCGCTATGGGTTGTGTCGGAAATGAAGCTGGCGAGAGAATCCTGAAATCAGGAACGGTACCCGCCTGTACTACTTCGAACTCTGATTTGGACTGCATAAGCGTCAGATACAGCTGTTCGTTCAACTTATAAAATCTCAGATTCTTGGAGAATTCGGTATTTTTATCCGGCAGACGGGCGAATTCTCTTTCCAGGTTTTGTTTCACCCCGTTTAGGTCGGCAAGCCGGTTTACACCATCCTCCCGAAGTTCTTTTAATTGGCGAACGGCTTTCGAACGGATACTCTCAATTTCTTTCTGAAGCCGGCGAAATGCAAAGGTCTTCTCATTATACGACATATTCAGCCGTTCCTGTTGAAGGAGTAGTTGCTCAAGCTCGTCCATGGTCTTCGAAAGAGCTTCGGGTATCCCCTGGCGCTGTGACACGTTTACAAATTGGTTTGTGTTCTCGAGTTCTTGGGTGACGCGGTCAAGGTGAGTAATCCGTTGCGTCAATTTAAATCTCTGCGAGTCGATTTCATTGATGCGCGCGATCATTATCTTGAGGT
This sequence comes from Bacteroidota bacterium, assembly GCA_023417785.1. Taxonomy (GTDB): domain Bacteria; phylum Bacteroidota; class Bacteroidia; order Cytophagales; family Cyclobacteriaceae; genus Ohtaekwangia. Next base: position 164,623 of record JAEZEH010000053.1, on the reverse strand, counting down.
CGTCGTCGAGGTTGTTGGTCTTGTTTTGCAGAGTGAAGTTTTCAAAGTAGTCTTCGAAGCCCTCCATTTTGGATTCGATCTGCCCGAGTTCGCTGGAAAGCCATTGGATCTTCTGACGGTTGGCCAGGTTCTTTTGTTCGTTACTGTACAAAAGATATAACGTATCAATCTTGTTGAGGACGTATTGTGCCTTCGACGCATTGTAATCCATGAACGAAATACGTATCGTATTGGCGTTGTAATTCAGAGGTTCCGCCGTGAGGTTGCGCGTCAGATATTGTAACTGTGCTTCCCGACTGTGGACTGTAAAGAAGTATCCTCGTTCATCGCCCGGCCGAAAGTCGTTGTTTTTGGTTATGACCATTTCAAATCCGCCGAAGTTCAGCGGCTGGCCGAATTCGCCGTTGACTTGCTCGTTTGCAGGGCCCTTTAATTGGAATGTTTTTCCCTCTTTCTCCTCGAAATAAACCGGTGCATCAAAAAATCTTCCTTCACGGCCTTTCAACTTGACAGAGAAAGGTGCTTTACCAAAGAGTTCCTCATTCGTTACCCGCCCGACACTGTGATAAGTGATTCCGAGATTCGCGTTATCGAGTACCTGACTAAGAAACAGTTTCGATTGTATTAATTCGATCTCGCCCGACAGAATGTTTACGTTTGGTTCTTCGATTACATTTTTGATACCTAATTCCGAGGCGTCGTTCTTTACTTCGAGCTTTAACTCGGAAGATGACTCGTAGAGGTTTTTCGTGTACCTTAAATATAACTGGGTAATTCCGTTTACCAGAAGGAAGATCATAACGAGCCAGATCCAGTTATTCCGGAGCACGACAGAAAGCTTGTTTAAGTCGATGGACTCGGGCTGCAATCCTTGTATGTATTTTTCCTGATTCACGTGTCTTATTATAATCCCAGCAGCACAACGATGAGCGTCGTGATACTGGCAAGAATGGTCACCAATGGGGCATAGTCTCTGATACTCTCGGCAAAAGGCCGGCGAACCGGTTCAACATAAACAATATCACCAGGTTTCATGGTAATATTTCCTTTCCGATATCCCTCGAACGTACTGAAATCGGCAATGATTACTTCGTCGCCACGAAGGATGCGGATATTGGTGGCGTTGGCGTCGTTGTCTACCCCTTCTGCCAGCGCGAGAATCTCGGCAAGAGTCACATGGTTATTCGAAAGCGGGATGACTTTACCGCCCGGAGCGCCAAGGAGGACGACCCGTTTATTTTGAAACTCCACTGCCACGAATGGCTTCTCGTAATATTCGCTGTATGCGCGTGCCAACACTTCTTCGGCTTCCCTGATGGCCAGCCCGGCCAAATTAATTTCGGCCACCATAGGGAGCTTTACCGAGCCGTCTTCATTGACGAGATAAGGCTTGTCTGGTTTAACGGTACTTACATTGGTTTGTGATGGCGTACCCTGCATGAGGTGGAAATCGGGATCGATCAAGCGTTCCCCATCATTTGTGTAAACCTGAACCGTAATCAGATCGCCGGGTTGAATTAGGTAATTAGCTTCAGCTGTCTTTACCTCGCCCGTTATAGCCTCACTAGCCGAAGCACGAAACATGATATTGTTTCTGTACGAACCGCAGGAGAGCATCGCAAAACTGGTCAGCAGGACGACGAAAGTTGAAAAAATGGGTCTGCTCAACGTTTAAGAAGGTTTTTAACCGGGTGAAATTAATGATTTTTCCAATACATGCCGGAAGGTAGGCAGCATCTGGTCCTTCTCCGAAACAATCGGATCAGTCACTTCCCAGTCAATTTTAAGTTCCGGGTCATTCCAGATTATTCCACCCTCAGCATCTTTATTATAAAAATTTGAACACTTGTAAGAGAACAGGGTATCTTCAAGAGCCGCAAATCCATGAGCGAATCCATCCGGCACCATAAGCATATTTCTCCGCTCACCATCCAGAACGCACTTGTAAACCTTGCCGAAAGTCTTCGATGTGGGACGAAGATCAACCACCACATCGAGAACTTTCCCTATAACAACCGCTGCCAGTTTTGCCTGAGCATAGGGCGCGCGTTGAAAGTGCAATCCGCGGATCACTCCTTTTCGGGAAAATGAATGGTTCTCCTGTACGAAATCATATGAAATACCGGCCGATTTGAAGACGTTTTCCTTATAAGCTTCATAAAACCAGCCCCGATTATCTCTGTATAGCGTTGGGACTAATTCAAGAAGGCCTTCAAACGGTGTCTGCAAAACTTGCATGATCAGATAACTTTAAGATGCTTTCCGTAAACTCAAAAGGGCGGAAAGATACTTTTTTATCACCAGAGATTCATCGAATTCGGTTTCAATTTTGCCGCGGCCGTTTTGTCCGAATTGCCGGAGTGTTTCATCATCGAAAAGACTCATGGCTTGCATTTTTTCGGCGAGGTCGTCTACGTCTTTAAGGTTACAAAGGAGCCCGTTGAAGTTATGGCGCACCACATGGTTACAACCTGGTACATTCGTGGCCACAATAGGCTTGTTTGAACTGGCTGCCTCCAATAGGGTCCGTGGAGTGCCTTCGCGATACGAAGGCAGTACAATACAATCAGCCTCACCAATGAACGGGCGTACGTTGTCAGTCGTACCCAGATATTCCACTATACCATCGCGGATCCAGCTTTGAATTATCTCAGGCTGAATACCGCGTTTATGCTCAGGATCCATCGCTCCCAGGAGCTGAAAACGTGCATCCATCCCGTTGTTTCGCAGTTTTTTTATGGCTTCAATGTATTCGAAAACACCCTTGTCGGAAATCAGTCTCGAGATCATTAAAAAGGTAAACGGCTTGTTGCGACGAAACGGCATCGGTGCGAAACGAGCCAGATCAATTCCCGAGCCCGGTACCTGGTCCACGACTTCACGCGGAACAAGTTTTCGGTCGAGGAACAACTGGAGATCATCCGGGTTCTGGAAGAAGACTTTTCGGGCGAAGCGGAAGCTGATCTTATACAAAAACAAGGCAACCGATGAAACCAGGTTATCCTTTAAGAATACCGTCCCCAGTCCACAAACATTATTAATCACCGGAATATTAAGCATGGTTGCCGCAAGCGTACCATACACGTTGGGCTTGATTGTGTAATGGAGAACAATATCCGGACGAATTCTCCGGTAGATGACAAACAGTTCGCCAATGAGCAATGAATCTTTTACTGGATTCGCGCCCCGGCTGTCCATTTTCACGTTATGATGGATGCAACCTGCATTGCGAAGAAACTGGGTATATTCATCTACGGGGGCAATGGTATGAACTTCATAGCCCTGTGATAGAAGCGCAGACACGAAGTTCATCCGGAAATTATAAATGTTCCAGGATGTGTTAAGTACGACGGCAATTCTCATAGGGCTCTGAGAATCTTCCTTCGAGTCCGGAATTTCGACAAGGCGTCGTTTTTTCCGGATGATCTCCGCAAAATTCAGGTTAGTTAAAGGAAAGATATTAAAACTAAGCGGCTTGCTGAAAAGGGTTATTGGAAAACCCTTAAGTTTGATGTGATTTTTTTATGGAAGAAGTACAAAAAAATACCGCGGCGCTTGTAGCACTGGGCAAAGCACGCGCCGAAGACGTAACTCAGGAACATCTTGATGAACTGGCTTTCCTTGCAGAAACCGCCGGGATTAAGACAGTAAAACAGTTTGTTCAAAATCTGGATCATCCCGATCCGCGGACTTTTGTGGGAAAGGGGAAACTGGAGGAACTAAAATCCTTCGTTTTCAACAATGAAATAAAGAATGTCATATTTGATGAGGATTTGTCTCCGTCCCAACTGCGAAATCTGGAACGCGAACTGAATCCCAAAGACCGGGAGGAGGAACAGGTGAGGATCTACGACCGGAGTTTGCTTATCCTGGATATTTTTCTTTCACGCGCGCAGACGGCTCAGGCCCGGACCCAGGTCGAATTGGCGCGCAACCAGTACCTGCTGCCACGGCTTACGCGCCTTTGGACTCACCTTGAACGGCAGCGCGGAGGTACAGGTACCCGGGGCGGGGCGGGAGAAAAGGAAATAGAAACCGACCGCCGGAATATTCGCTTCCAGATAAGTATACTTAAAGACAAACTGGAAAAGATCGAAAAACAACGGAATACTCAGCGGAAAGGGCGGAGCAATATTGTGCGCGTTGCCTTGGTAGGCTATACCAATGTCGGAAAGTCAACGCTGATGAATTTGCTTTCCGGATCCGGGGTTTTGGCCGAAAACAAGTTGTTCGCAACGGTGGATTCCACCGTAAGAAAGGTAACCTATGGCACTATACCGTTCCTTCTTTCGGACACTGTCGGCTTCATTCGGAAGTTGCCCCATCACCTGATTGAATCTTTCAAGTCAACACTCGATGAGGTGAGAGAAGCTGATCTGCTCCTCCATGTGGTGGACGTGTCCCATCCCTTTCATGACAACCAGATTGATGTAGTTTCACAAACTTTAAAGGATATTGGTGCGGCTAACATACCAACGGTTCTGGTGCTAAACAAGATTGATCTCTATCGCAGTGAACATACCGAAGCAAACCTCGAGGGAATGAAAGGATACTACCGTGAGGCAGGCTTTGAAGACATCGTTTTCGTTTCGGCAGCTACGGGTGAAAATTTGCTGCAACTCAAGCAGATCATCTTCGACGCTGTAAAGAAGAAGCATTTGCAGATTTATCCGAACTTTTTTAAAGATGGATATGAATTTTCGCCGTGGCAAAGCAACGATCTTACTGACGAGCCATGAACGTACTGTATGATCAGCGAACTGCCGCGTTTCGGATATATTTGGAGAATAACTTTGGAAACAGCCTTTTGAAACGCACGCCGTAAACCTCTTTACCACCAATGTAGACTTCTTCCTTTTTCTTCTCGATAGCGATAACAATCTTTTCCGCACACCATTTTGGGGATTTCCCCTTATACTGAGCCTCGTCCATTTTGCCAAGAGGCGATCCATCTCCGGTTACCGCAGAAAGGGTGATTGGCGTATGTATAAATCCCGGACATATCATTGTTACAGTTATCGCCTCGCCGACATCTTTATAGAGTTCGGCCCGAAGGGAATCGAAGAATCCATGAAGGGCGTGTTTCGACGCTGCATAGGTCGACCTGAATGGCGTGCCGAAAATACCGGTAACCGACGACACTGTAACATAATGTCCGCTTTTACGGTGCAGAAAATGCGGAAGCAAATATTTCGTTAGAGCTATCGTACCAAAGAAGTTCACTTCCATAATTTTCCGGTCAACGTCAATCAACGTATCTTTGGCAAAGCTACGCTGACTGATTCCGCCGTTATTAATAAGGATGTCGACATTTCCAAAAAGCTGGACTGCCGCATCTGCGCATAGCTTTAGCGTTGAAGATTGCGTGAGATCAAGTGGCAGAATTCGGATATCGGCCTGATTTTCCCGCGGGCAATTTCCTTTTACGCGATCGAGTTCATCTTTCCGGCGTGCCGATAGAATCAGCCTGGCGCCTTTTCTTGCAAGTTCATATGCCAAAGCTTCCCCGATGCCTGATGATGCTCCGGTGAGCCAGATTACTTTACCATTAACTGAAGTCATACCAGGTTTTGAGGATATCACGGATTCCTTTCATAAAGAACAAAGTCGAAGGCGTAGGCGTGCCGATCATCCTTTCCATGCGGAACCCGCGAAACCTCCCGCCATTGACTCTTATCGAATTCGGGAAAGTAAATATCTCCGGTCACCACAGCTTTTATTTCGGTGATGTAAAGACGGTGCGCCCGCGGTAGAGCGAGCTTATAGATATCGGCTCCTCCGATCACCATGGCCTCTTCTTCTCCGTTGGCTTCGGAAATATTGAAAGCATCCCCAATACTGTGAAGTACGGTGCAACCAGGTGCAACATAATCCGTCCGACGTGTAATTACGATATTGGTTCGATTGGCAAGTGGTCTGTACTTTTCCGGAAGAGATTCATAGTTCTTCCTTCCCATGATAACGTGGTGGCCCCTGGTTTTCTCCATGAAGAACTTCATATCATCCGGAAGCCGCCAGGGGAGGTCATTATCTTTTCCAATCACTCCGTTTTCTGCAACGGCCGCTACGAGAGATATCTTCATGCTTTTATAATTATTATCTGTGCCTTACGCCTTACAATTTATTGCCACGAAAGAAATCCTTGACATCCATTTGTTTCTTTCCTTCAGGCTGAAGTCGCGTGACTGAAAATACCTCATCTTCTGTTTTGAACCAGAGATAATCCTCATTGTCGGTTTTGAATTTACCTTGTTCGAAGTCGGGGGCTTCCTCATCTTCAAGCGCCAGAATCTTGCCATCGAAAATTTTATAAATGCGACCATGTATGGAAGTCCACGCCCCGGGATGTGGGCTGAGTCCGCGTATAAAGTCACGGACCGTTTGGGCGGGTTGATTCCAGTTGATTTCGCATGTTTCCTTGAAAATCTTGGGGGCATGCTTCAAATCCCCGGATGCTATCTGCGGGATAGCCTGGCATTGGCCGGTTTCAATTGCCTTAACGGTCTTCAATACGAGCTCGGCTCCGCGGACCATAAGCCTGTCGTGGAGCATCCCGGCATTGTCGGATTCCGAGATCAACTCTTTCTCCTGGAAAATGATATTTCCGGTATCGATCTGATGGGTTAGAAAAAAGGTAGTCACTCCTGTTTCTGTCTCGCCGTTGATAATAGCCCAGTTTATTGGCGCTGCACCGCGATACTGAGGCAGCAGCGAAGCATGGAGATTGAATGTTCCGAAGCCGGGTCTTGACCAGACTACTTCGGGTAGCATCCGGAAGGCGACTACAATTTGTAAGTTTGCACCAATCTCATCAAGGCGGTTCAGGAACTCCGGATGTTTCAGATTGGTCGGCTGTAGTACCGTAATACCATTTTTAAGCGCGCACTGCTTCACCGGCGATAATTGTACTTTCCGGCCTCTGCCCTGCGGCTTGTCGGGCGCGGTGACTACCGCAACGACATTGATATTGTTCTTCAGGAGTATTTCCAGGGATGGCACTGCAAAATCAGGCGTCCCCATAAAAATTACTTTCAATGTATTCATATCCCTGCGCAAATTACGTTTTATGTAATTAAATCAAGGCTTTTTCCGAATCGATGGCAGCAGGTCATGTACGCAGATCCCGCCGGAGGTATTTTGAACAAATGGGGCAGTTCTCCCAAACATGGCCGCGGGCAGGACAATACTGCCTGCCGAAATAGATAATCTGCAGGTGAATCTTGTTCCATTTCTCCCTCGGTATAAGACGTTTCAAATCTTTTTCCGTTTGTTCCACGCTCTTGCCATTGGTCAGACCCCAGCGATACGCCAGACGGTGAATATGTGTGTCGACCGGGAAGGCAGGTTTCTTAAACCATTGTGTCATTACCACCGACGCTGTTTTATGCCCCACAGCAGGAAGCGCTTCGAGTGCTTCGAAGGTATCGGGAACTTCGCCGTTATATTGATCAATCAAAATCCGGGAAAGCCCGTGTATGCCCTTGCTCTTCATCGGCGAAAGCCCACAAGGCTTAATGATCTCGCGAATTTCTTCCGGGCTCATTTTCACCATGTCATAGGGATTATCTGCCCTGGCAAATAGCGTAGGGGTTGTCTTGTTCACTCTTTCGTCGGTGCATTGCGCCGACAGAAGGACAGATATTAAAAGGGTATACGCATCCGCGTGATCCAGCGGTATCGGCGGATCGGGATACAGTTCTTCCAGTATGCGAATGATATCTTTTACTTTGTCCGCTTTTCCTGGCTTTGGCTTGCTACTCGGCATACAGCAGATACTTTTTTCGCAGGGTTTTGTACTTGTCAAGATCTTCCTTCCAGGAATCCCGGATCTCCTGTTCAGACAGGCCTTTTCTGATCTGCTCCTTTAGTTGTGTTGTCCCCGCAAGTTTGTCGATATAATTCTTGTCGAAAGGATTTGTAAAAAAGTTATCCTTGTCAGGATAAGCGTTGTACATTTCTATCAGGTATGAAAGATCAATCTGTTTATCAGTTCTTGCGTTTCTCAGGTCAACACCATAACACACCTTGTTTTCGTGAAGCGGATTAACGGCCACTCCCTTGATGGTAATTGGCGTAAACGAAAAGGAAAATCCTTTCAGGTGGGGATTGCCGAGCACCTGAAATGGCATGCCGGTTCCGCGACCAACGCTTATAGCGGTGCCTTCAAAGAAACACAACGATGGGTATAGGCGAATTGCCTGATTGTTGGGAAGATTTGGCGAGGGGTAAACAGGCAAAAGATACTCATCCTGGTGGGTCCAGCTTTTCATTGGTATCACCGTGAGCTCGCAGCGCTTCCCGCCGGCCAGCCAACCTTCACTGTTGATCATTTTGCCGAGTTCTCCCACTGTCAGGCCATGAACGACCGGGATGGGGTGCATTCCTACGAACGATCTGTGTTCGGGCTGCAGCATCGGCCCGTCAACGTAGCTGCCATGTGGATTTGGCCGGTCCAGGATGACAACGTGTTTTTTGTTCTCCGCCGCCGCCTCCATCAAATAATGAAGCGTGCTGATATAGGTATAGAAACGAGTGCCCACATCCTGGATATCAAAAATGATTACGTCAACATCCGCCAACTGCTCATTCGTAGGCTTTTTGTTTTTACCGTAGAGCGAAATCACCGGCAGTCCGGTTTTGGTGTCGACGCCGTTTTTTACGACCTCGCCATCAGCAGCGTTTCCACGAAAGCCATGTTCCGGCCCGAATATCTTTTTCACGTTGATTCCCTGTTTTAGCAAGGTGTCGGCCAAATGAGTATTGCCCACCAGAGCGGTGTGGTTTACCAGAAGCGCAACAGACTTCTGACGGATATGAGGCAAGTACAAGTCAAGTTGTTCGGCACCCGTCAGAAGCCTATTAGGCTGGATTGCCGCGCTTTCGGGGCCGGGGGAGACGGCATTGCTTTTGCCGGATGATTGCGGCCTGCAGCTCCAATGGAGGAAAAAGAGACCAGTGAATAGAATCAGCCTGATTGACACCATAATTCGGTTAATGTTATCGGGTTTCATTGTCGCATTTGTCCGGACACAAATGTTATCTTATTTTGCACAGTGCACTAACGCCGAAAAGTTAGCAATAACATTGAACCTTTCGTATTTCATTTCAAAAAGAATCAATCGGGACCACAAGACTGGTTTCTCGGCTACCATTCACAAAATTGCCATTGTGAGCATCAGTGTGGGGCTGGGTGCAGCCATCGTTTCTTTTCTCGTCATGAAGGGTTTTCAGAATACGGTAAAGAACAAAATATTCGGATTTAGCGGACACCTCCTCATCACCAAGTTCTCCATGAACAATTCGCCGGAGGAACGACCGATGAATTTTCGCATTGACCTTTATGACAACCTTCACGATTACCCTTTTGTAGAACATGTTCAGGAGTATGCCCACAAGCCGGGACTTGTGAAAACCGACGATGAAGTCCTGGGCGTGGTGGTGAAAGGAGTGGGAAAGAGTTTTGATGTCAATCGGTTTGCTCCAAATATGCTGGAGGGAAGTTTTTTCGCGCTTCCCGACTCCGGATATGCAAACCAGGTAGTGATCAGTAAGGCGATTGCGGATAAACTTAATGCCGGAGTCGGCGGAAGCATTATGGTTCATTTCTTTCAGAACCCGCCGCGGTACCGCCGTCTTACAGTTACAGGAATTTATGAAACAAATCTTTCGGAATACTTTGACAGCCGGGTCATTCTAACTGACATCCGGATGATACAACGTTTGAACGACTGGTCCGACAGTCTGGCGGGAGGATTGGAGGTCTTTCTCAATGTGGGCAGGGGAGGCGCGAGGAGTGTGAAGACGTTCCTCGATGAGGATGTGTATTCTGAACACAAAGAGAATTTTTTTAAACGGTTAATTCCCACTATAAATGAGCCGGCGTTGATCGATGATGGTATCGTCGCAATCGGTGAAAGAATGGACTACGATCTCAACATCGAGCGGGTAAGTGACCGTTATATTCAGGTTTTTGACTGGCTGAATCTGTTGAGTAGGCAGGTAAACATCCTGTTAATTATTATCCTTACGGTTATCTCGGTGAATATGATATCGATTATCCTGATCCTGGTGATGGACCGAACGCAAATGATAGGGTTATTAAAGGCATTAGGCGCAGGAAACCAAACTATTCGGTCTATTTTCGTGTTTAACGGCGTACGTTTGATTACGCGCGGTTTATTCTTCGGAAATCTTCTGGGGCTGGGTATATGTTTCCTACAGGATCGGCTTCGGATTGTAAAACTGAATCCCCAGGATTATTACATGAGTTTTGTCCCCGTAAGCTGGAACTGGGAAATTGTAATTTTGTTAAACATATTAATGTTTGTTGTCGTTACAGTTGTACTGATGTTGCCAACGATGATTATTGCCAGCGTGAATCCGATAAAAGCGCTTCGTTTTGATTAAGTGTCGGAAGTATTTCAACGTTTTGGCGTTCAAACTTCAATTATATTTAATACTTTTGTGGCGTAAGGAGCCCACCTTATAGCGAAATGTTTTTTGGTTATGCAGTTAAAATTTAAGAATCCAGTCAGGCCAGACCTGACGCCAACGATCCAGAAACGGAATCGCAGGTTACAGGCATTTTTTAATGCTAAGAATCTTGATGTGCGTTTGCATGGTGACGCTCAAAATCCACTAATGGTATTATGTGGTTGTGTGGGGTTGTCGGCTTATGTTCACAACTTTGACCTTCGCTTACTTGACAAACCGAATCAAGGCGAAGTCATGAAGATTTTTAAGTTGACGGAAATTGTTCAGGGAACCCGTGAGGACGTTGTAGAGTGGTTACAGTCGTATCCACAAATGCCCTTGTATCGCATTCAGCATGCGGGAAGCAAGCTGTTTTTATGCGGTTTCAACTTTGTTGATCGCGAACAGAAGTTAGGTCGTTATCCTGTTTTTGCCCGCGAAGATTATCACATTTACAAACAGCGCGAAGCCGCTGAAGATATCCTCAATATGCTCAAAGAGGATGGTTACGAAGTGGAGATTACAGATCCGGATCTTGAACTGGTGAAATCGCACGTCGGGCCAATCTCCTTTGTTGGCCTTGAGGTTTAATCGATTTAATTAACTGAGCTGGTTTGAGATGTTATTCCCGGGGTTTGCGATGTCATCCCCGGTATATACTTCTTAAACCAGCTTTGTATTGTCATCTGTAGAACGCCAAAGAACGCTTCTTTAAAAATTCCCGGCGACATCTTTGATTCGCCCCTGGTGCGGTCGGTAAAGATGATCGGAACCTCCGTTAGTTGAAATCCGAATTTCCACGCAAGGAATTTCATCTCAATCTGAAATGCATAGCCCACAAATTTGATCTCATCCAGAGGAATTGTTTCCAAAACCTTGCGGCGATAACAGACGAAACCTGCTGTCGTATCACGGATCGGAATGCTGGTAACGAGTCGCACATAGCTGCTTGCAAAATAAGATAACAACACCCTTCCTATGGGCCAGTTCACGACGTTAACACCGGTGGCGTATCGTGAGCCGATTGACACATCGCTGCCATACTCAGAACATTGCAGATAAAGACTAACGAGGTCCTTGGGATCGTGAGAAAAGTCTGCATCCATCTCCAGGATGAAGTCGTATCCTGCCTGGATAGCATATTTGAAACCGGTAATATAAGCAGTACCCAAACCGAGTTTCCCTGGCCGCTTAAGGATATGAAGTTTCGTTTCTGATGGCGTGTTGTAAACAAGCTGTAGCTCTTCGACAATTTCGGCGGTGCCGTCGGGAGAACTGTCGTCAACGATGAGAATATGGAAATCTTTCGGAAGGCCAAAGACCGTATCAATTATAGCGCGGATATTTTCGCGCTCCTTATACGTTGGTATTATAACAATGGCATTGCTCACGCAGATTCCCTTTATAACAAAACTAAAAAAAGAAGGTTCTGGAACAATGGCCTCAAACGTTAGAACGAGCTTTTTAGGAAGTTTTTTATTAGGTTCTGCAAAAAAACAGAATACGGCCAGTAAAAAAGGGCATCCCGAATTTGGAACGCCCCTGGTGTGTGCAGTGTGCTAAGCCAATTCCAGTTCGTGTAATTGCCTGGCCAGCTTTTGTTGAACCTCAAACGGTACCGCCGCGAATTCCGCGAACTGCTGCGAAAAGCTCGCCCTCCCCTGCGACAATGAACGAAGGGAGGTGGTGTAGCGGTCAAGTTCGGCCAGCGGTGTCCGGGCTTTGATGACCTGGCTGCTTCCTTTGCTGTCGATACCCATTATGATTGAGCGTCTGGTTTGCAGGTCGCCCATTATTTCACCCATTACATCATCAGGTGTCGTAACTTCGATGTCGTAAATCGGTTCCAGCAACTGGGGTTCGGCACGCATAAATGCGTCTTTAAAAGCCATCATGCCTGCTATCTTAAAAGAAATGTCGTTGGAGTCGACCGGGTGCATTTTTCCGTCGAACACCATTACGCGTACGTCGCGGACATAGGAACCGGTGATCGGGCCTTCCTCCATTTTTTCCATAACGCCTTTTTGAATGCTTGGTATAAACCGCAAATCAATCACGCCTCCGACAATGCAATTGTAAAATACAAGTTTACCTCCCCACGGCAGGTCGATCTCTTCTTTCCCGCGAATGGTGTAATCGGTAGGTTCTGGCATCCCTTCAAACCAGGGTTCGATTTTTATGTGAACTTCGGCGAACTGTCCGGCTCCTCCTGATTGCTTCTTGTGACGATAACTTGCGATAGCTGGCTTCCGAATCGTCTCACGATATGAAATGCGCGGCGTCTGGTAGTCAATATGTAACCTGTACACATTTTCCATAAACCATTTGCATACCGAAAGATGTAGTTCGCCCTGTGCCGAGATGATTAATTGTTTCAGTTCCTTGGCAAATTGCACTTCGATGGTGGGGTCTTCCTGATGGATTTTTTGCAAGACCTCACCAATTTTTTCCTCGTCATTTTTGCTCTGAGCGACCACCGCCGTGCGAATTCGGGGGGCCGGATATTCTATCGGCTGTATGGTTACGTCGAACCCTCTGCTGCGGAGAGTCTGGTTGGTGTAGGTGTCTTTCAGCTTAAGCGTGGCGCCAATGTCGCCGGCCACCAGCTTTTCGACAGGTGTACGCGTCTTACCGTCCATTATAAAAAGTTGGTTAAGCCTCTCCGTGGCTCCCGTCTGACTGTTGACCAGTTCAGCGTTTGGCGTCACCTCGCCGCTGATTACTTTGAAGTAAGAAAGTTTGCCGAGGTTTGGTTCGAGATGTGATTTAAACATGAATAACACCGTTGGCTTTTCAGGATCGAATTCTATTTCCTGCCCCTCAACAGTCATTTCCGGCTTTGCTTCCCTGGGGCACGGTGCGACATTGTCGATGAAGCCCATCATTCTTCCACTACCCATATTTTTCCTTGCTGACATGCAAAAGACGGGGAACACATCATGATGGATCATTCCAAGTTTAAGTCCTTCTCTCAGCTCGTCTTCGTCGAGAGTTCCTTTTTCAAAATATTTTTCCATTAATTCTTCGTCATTTTCAGCCGCCTTCTCAACGAGCTCATTATGCAGCCTGTTTGCCTTTTCCTGTTCTTCGGCAGGTATGGGCAGCTTTTTCGGCTTTCCGCCTTCCTCCGGAAACTCATACATGACCATTTTCAGCAAGTCGACGATCTGATTGAAACCCTCTCCGGAGTTTCGCGGATACTGCATTTGAGTGACGGACGATCCAAAGTGCTCCTTAAGGCTGTTGAGGCTTCCTTCGAAGTCTGCTTTGGGGTGATCAACCTGATTAATGGCGAATATCGTTGGTTTACTAAATCGGTCGATGTAATTCCATATCAGCTCTGCGCCGACTTCGACGCCGTGTTGTGCGTTAATTACTATGACACACGTATCGGCTACACGCGCTGATGAAATCATTTCTCCGACGAAGTCGTCAAAGCCTGGCGTATCGATGATGTTTATCTTGTAGTCTCGCCATTCGGTATGGAGCGGAGTGGCAAATACTGAATTCCCGCGTTCCTGTTCGATCTCGTGGTAGTCGGAAACGGTATTCTTTCCATCAATAGATCCTCTCCGGTGAATGATACCGGCTTCAAACAGCATGTCTTCGGCCAGCAAAGTCTTGCCGGCCTTGGGCGCACCCAACAGAACCACGTTCTTGATGTGTTTTTCGTCGTAGACTTTCATGGATGTAAAATTTAGATGTGGAAGAATTCATGAAGTCAGGGTATGTTCCTGGCAATAGGAGGGGGTTAGTATGAACATACAGATCGTTCATGGTAGAAAGCTTGATTAAGACCTGAAGCGATGCAAAAGGAGGTTCGCCTTAATGGTACCTGGCCGCTGCAACACACAGGCATCCTTTTTTTTCAAAAAAAGGTCGAGGGAAAGTGTCTTTGAAGGTAATTCAAAAACTCTTTCCTTAAAAGTAAATCCCCTATTCGTTATTGGACCATATTGGTCATCGCAGTTCTCTTTATTAATCGTTCTGATTTTTAGTAACTTACGGGATTTCGTGACTTTCCTCAGGACAATTCCTGTATCAAAATCAGACGCCGGTACCACAAAACGTCAGGATTTGCCCTCCAATCAAGACCTACTTTTGAGTATTAATTCTAAACCACACGAGATATGAAAACAAAAATAGCCATCCTTCTGACAGCCGCCTTTCTGCTGTTCTTCGTGCAAGCTGGTATAAGCCAGGGAGCATTAAAAGTGAAACCCAATAAGATGACTGTCCAAGGATCGTCTACAATCCACGACTGGGAATCTCAGATTACAAAGGCTGATGTTAAAGGCGAAGTCGTAGTTGACAACAGCCAACTAAGAGCAGTAAAAAATCTGGAAGTGAAAATTCCCGTGGAAAGTATTAAGAGTACAAAGGGCAAAATGATGGATAACAAAACATATGATGCTTTCGACTCCGACAAAAACCCCTACATAATATACTCTCTTAACAACGCACGAGTAAATGCGGACGGAACAATCGACGGAAACGGAACGCTTACAATGGCAGGCGTAACCAAGCCGATGGAAGTTAAAGCCAAATACAAAATGCTTGACAATGGCGAAGTGCAACTGATACTGTCCCGCACTTTCAAAATGACTGAATTCAAAATGGACCCTCCAACCGCCATGATGGGATCAATCAAAGTCGGCGATGAAGTAACTGTAAACTTTGATCTTGTTGTAGACGCGAAAATCATCCAATAAAAACTTACTAACTTTTAAAATACTACCACTATGGTACTCAAAAACACAATTCGACTGATGAGCATACTGATGCTCACCCTGTTTGCTCAGAGCGTATTTGCTCAACAACCAGCTCTTCAATTCTATAGAGCACAAGATCAGCGTGGACTCAATGTCTTCGAAACTTCAAAAGAAGATACGGTAGCATATGACGGCATAAAGGTTCGCCTTGGCGGCGGATTCGCGATGCAATTCCAGAGCCTCGACCAATCCAATGATGAAAACAATCTTGCCAAGCTTGGTTCTGATTTCAACCTTCCGACAGCAAACCTCAATATCGACGTTCAGCTATACGACGGATTAAGATTACACCTCCGTACCTACTTCTCTGCCAGGCACCATAACGAAGCTTGGGTAAAAGGTGGTCACATGCAAATCGACAAACTGGATTTCATCGCTCCTGGTTTTCTGGAAGAAATCATGAAATACACGACCATCCGTGTAGGTCTTGACGAGTTCAACTATGGTGATACACACTTCAGAAGAAGCGATAACGCCCAGGCATTATACAACCCATTCGTCGAAAACTTCATCATGGATGCCTTTTCAACCGAAGCATTTGGTGAAGTAACTGTTCAAAACAAAGGTTTCCTGGTGGTACTTGGAGTAACAAACGGCAAACTGAATCAAAACGTGGTGAAAGCGGCTAATGCTGACAACAAGCCTTCCCTCTTCGGTAAAATCGGCTTCGACAAACAGTTGAATTCTGATCTTAGAGTACGCCTCACCGGATCTATGTACAGAAATCACGGTACGACTAGTGGAACCTGGTTGTATGGTGGCGACCGCGCCGGTTCAAGATACTATCATGTGCTGCGCACACTTCCTGACCCGAATAACAACAACGCTGTGACCTTCACAGACTTCGACGGAAGATATAACGCGAGATTCACTAAGTTGACTGCCGTCCAGATTAATCCCTTCGTCAAATTCAAAGGCCTGGAACTGTTCGGGGTTTGGGAAAAGGCTAACGGTGCAGAAGACGTTAACTATCAGGGAACTCCCAGCGAAGCCGGTGATTTCACCCAGCTTGCCGCAGAACTGGTCTACCGCTTCGGGCCTGCAGAGAGATTTTACGTAGGTGGCAAATACAATACCGTATCTGGAAAGACCGCTGAAGCAATGCAAAGCACCCTTGAGATCGACAGACTGAACTTCGGTGCAGGGTGGTTCCTCACAAAAAATATCCTGACCAAAGTCGAATATGTTCAACAAAAGTATAGCGGTCAGTGGGCTGACCAACGCTTGAGAGGCGCAGAGTTCGACGGTATAATGGTTGAAGCCGTGATAGGTTTCTAACCCGGGAATGAAAACAACCACAAAATAAAACAAGTAGTCCCGGGCAGCCGGGACTACTTCGCTTATAAAACCTTAAATTACAAAGACCATGAAAAAGCTACTGACCATCGTTCTGTTCGCCGGAGTCGCGTTACTAAGCAGTAGTTTTTCTGACCAGGGCCGCTGGATCATCGATCCTCAAAGCAGGCTCTCCATTCATGGGGCAACCAATGTAAATACGTTCAAGTGCATGCTCGACTCCTACGATATGGCCGATACGCTTGAGTATGTGCGTGACAAGGCATCTATCGAAATGAAGCTTACCAGAAACCGGATGCGCGTGCCGGTACGTAGTTTTGATTGCGGCAACAGACAAATTACCAAAGACTTCTGGAGTACCCTGAAGTCAGAACGTTACCCCGAACTTGAAATCTGTTTCCGGTCTTTCCGCAGAAGTAATATCTCTGACAAATCATATGTCGATGGCGTGGTTGATATCACCCTGGCTGGAGCCACCAAACGATATACAGTGCGCTATTTCGCCCGTACCCCTGATAATGAAACGTTGCTCTTAACGGGGTTGCAACAGGTCAACTTCTCCGACTTCAAACTTGAGCCACCCCAAAAGATGATGGGACTGATTCAGGTTCAGGAATGTCTGGATGTGGAATTCAATCTGATGCTCAGATCTTTATAACTTTTTGAACTATCTCATCTTCCTCCCGTGCTTTCTCATGTAAGAATAGACGCCTGATTCCAAGATCAGCGAATGGCCTGTCCGTTAGTTTTACGGGATACCCAAATGCCATGAGAAGAATTATACTTATCATTCTTGTAATCCTACCCGGATTGCGAACATTTGCCCAAACGGATAGTACGGCAAATACACTTTTCGATCTCTCACTTGAGGATCTTTTAAATCTTGATCTCGTAGACCGTAATTTTTATCTCTACGGATACATCAATTCAAATTTTCAGAAAACCTTTGATGTCCCTTTCTCGAACCCAGACGGCGAAATTCGAAAAGAATCCGATCCCGGAGAGTGGATCCCGGTGAAGAACTTTCACCTCTATGGTCAGGCTAATCTTTCCGATCGTGTCAGCTTCCTTTTCAATATCGCGCTCAATGATGGTGAATCCCTGGAAATCCGGAATGCGTGGGGAAACTTTATGATCAAGGAGCCAATTCAGGTCCGCGTCGGAAAAATGTACCGGAAGTTCGGTCTTTATAACGAAAGGCTGGATCAGATACCGACATTTATCGGGATAGAAGCCCCTGAAATGCTCGATCAGGATCACTTGTTTCTCACCCGAACTACAAATTTCATGGTGCACGGCGCTTTGAAGAATGCGCGTCGCGAGATATCATACGCGTTAATGACAGATAATGGCGAAGGTGGCCCGGCCCGGGGACTATTCCCAGTTGGTTGGGACCTTCGACTCAAATCGTACACAAATTCCTTTATCATCGGAACATCGGGATATACCTCCTCCGTAAACGACACATATGCAACGTCTACAATCGCCCCACGTTCAGGTTCACCAACGGGCGGAATTCTCCCATGGATGGATGCCGGCAAGTTCACCGTAGCTGGTGTCTTCCTCGAGAAAAAGCTCGGTAATGTTATTATCCAATCCGAATACTACACTTCGAAACATAAGTCGATCCGCAACGCCGATGCGACGTTGCAAATCATTCGCGACGCCGGAATAAATACGTTTCAGCGTAATCGCTTCCTTGGAGCCAATGCAGAAAAGAATAATGAAATGCTCCAGGAAACAGATATTATCCGCGATGTTAATTATACGGTTCAAACCTGGTACGTGCGCGCGGGATATAACCTCAATACATCGATCGGACAAATGGTGCCGTATCTGTTTGTCGACTGGATGAGCCATCCGGAGAATATCCGAAACAAACAATTCGGTGGCGACGACGAGGCCGGTCTGGCTGATGACGGTACTTTCTGGAAACCGTCTATTGGAATCGTTTATCGACCGTTGCCCGCGGTCGCCATCAAACTCGACGGAAGTTACCATAGCCAGAAAATCAATAACAGACAAGTAACCTATCCGGAACTTCGGATCGATTTCTCTTTCGCATTCAGTAATGCGCAGTTGGAAAAAGCCCTTAGGAATTAATAGCGGACATTTTTGAAAAGTAAAGGGAGGTTGATCTCTTCAACCTCCCTTTACTCGATGTCAGATTTCAGGGCTGGTATCCCAGTACCTTGAGCATACTTTCGTGACTTTGTTCAGGCGCAAATAATTTGGTGATGATCTCACCGTCCTCATTTCGATCGATGAGCACATGCTTCGGCGCGGGAATCAGACAGTGCTGGATTCCACCGTATCCGCCAAGAGATTCCTGATATGCTCCTGTGTGGAAGAAGCCGATGTACAGTGACTCCTCGTCGTTGATCATGGGCAGGAACACTTCACCCGTGTGGGCTTCCGAGTTGTAGTAATCCATGCTATCGCAGGTAAGGCCGCCCATGTTGATCTTGTGATAGGGATCGTCCCACTTGTTAATGGCAAGCAAAACATATTTTTGATTCAAGCCCCAGGCATCGGGAAGGTGCGTGATGAAAGAACCATCGATCATGTACCAGAGTTCTTTGTCATTCTGAAGTTTCTGATCGATCACGTTGTATAACACAGCACCACTTTCGCCAACGGTATAGCTACCGAACTCGGTGAAAATATTCGGCACCGGAACATTGTTCTTATCACAAATCCATTTTACGTTTTCCACGATCTGTTCGATCATGTAACGGTAGTCATACTGAAAAGTCAGCGAAGTCTTGATTGGAAATCCGCCGCCGATGTCAATCGAATCAAGTGTATTGCAGATCTTTTTCAGTTCGCAATACTTGAAAATGAACCGGCTTAATTCACTCCAGTAATAGGCCGTGTCTTTGATGCCTGTATTGATAAAAAAGTGAAGCATCTTGAGCGATGCCTTCTCACTTTTTTCGATTTTTTCCTTATAGAAATTATTGATGTCACTATACCGGATACCGAGCCTTGACGTATAAAACTCAAACTTAGGTTCTTCATCGGCGGCCACCCGGATACCAAGCTGATAGGGCACGTTGACGTCCGTTTCATAGGCGTCTATTTCACCCATCTTGTCGAGGATCGGAATACAGTTACTGAAGCCGTCGTTTAACAAATCGGCGATAAATCCCGTATACCGCGGCATCTTGAATCCGTTACAAATGATGTATGTGTCTTTCGAAATTTTTCCTTTTTCGTAGAGGGAGCGCACGATAGGGATATCAAAAGACGAAGACGTTTCGATATGCACATCCTTGTTCTTCAGTGCCTCTTCCAAAACAAAAGAGAAATGAGAAGACTTGGTGCAGTAGCAATACGTGTACGTACCTTTGTATTTGAATTTCTCTATGGCATTATTAAACGTCGCCTGAACAAACCGGATGTTTTCACTTATGCGGGGGAGGTAGGTTAATTTCAGGGGCGTGCCATACTCTTTGATGATTTCCATCAGCGGCACATCGTTGAACAGAAGTTCGTTGTCTCTTACTTTGAACTCTTTCTGAGGAAACTCGAAGGTCTGTTCAATTAGCTCACGGTAACTCTTCATCTAGTCCTTAGACGTTATTTCGTTAATGTTATACGCTCGTAAAACCAGTTAACGTTAATAGTGGTGCCGCGCCTGGCCGCCGGGGGCATTTGCGGTTGTCGTTTAACAATTAACGCGTTCACAAAGGAGTGCAATATTGGTATAATTTTGCCATCTTTGCAATAATCGAAAGAACACATGAACAATCGTTTTTCCTGCCTTATCACCCATGTATTGCCCGATCTCTAACGGCAGGCTGGAATAACTTTTTTTTCTTATTCTTTATTCTCCCAATGCAAACGTTCTAATTCTACAGGTCGTGAAAGAGCTTAAAATAATAGAAGTTAAATCCGAAATCGGTGCCGGAACAAGGGGCGCCAGTCTTGGGGTGGAAGCCATCAAGATCGCCAGCCTTGACCTAAACTCTGATTTCTTCAAACAATATGAGTCCGTAGAGGTTGAAAACGTCAATGAATTGCTTTTCGACGGTGCCAAGCACAGTTACGCCAAATTTATCGACGGCGTAATGATTATGCAGGAGCGTGTCTGCCTGGAAGTCTATGAAACGCTGTTCGATGAGTTTTTCCCCATCATTATGGCAGGCGACCATAGTACCGCTTATGGTACCCTGGCAGGTATCAAGAAAGCGTATCCAAAAATTCGCCTTGGAGTAGTCTGGATTGACGCGCATGCCGACATCCATACGCCATTCACAACCCCGTCCGGAAACATGCATGGAATGGCGCTGGCCATGGCTTGTGGCATCGACAACCTCGAATGTAAGGTTAATGATCCCCGCGGTGAAACTCTCGAGTATTGGGAGCAGCTTAAGAACGTAGGCATGCAGGGACCAAAGATTTACCCCGAGGATATCGTGTACGTTGGCGTCAGGGACCTTGAAAAGCCTGAAAACTATCTGATCAACAAGTACAACGTGAACTTCGTCGAAATTGAAGATATCAAAAAACACGGTGCTGATGTAATGGCAGGAAAAGCCCTCGAAATGCTTGGCCACTGCGATATGATCTACGTTTCCTTCGACGTCGACTGTATCGACAGCCGTTACTCAACAGGGACAGGCACACCAGTGCCAAACGGGCTTACTGTTGAAGAGGCCAAAACCTTCAACGCCACGCTCGGGAAGGATCCCAAAATCTGTGTGTGGGAAATTGCGGAAGTCAACCCAACACTCGATACTGAAAACCGGATGGC
This sequence comes from Bacteroidota bacterium, assembly GCA_023417785.1. Classification (GTDB taxonomy): domain Bacteria; phylum Bacteroidota; class Bacteroidia; order Cytophagales; family Cyclobacteriaceae; genus Ohtaekwangia. The sequence continues at coordinate 143,323 of JAEZEH010000053.1, read as the reverse complement.
GGAAAGTGCCTTCGAAATTCTGGACGCCACGGCTAAATCTATTATCAACCGGCCGGTCCTGGCGGAATAGGCTTCTATAAAAGACTGATTTAACCCATAGGGAACCTTCCGGGTTCCTTTTTTTGTCTCCGTCCGCCCCAAACAAACCTTTCTGGAACAACTTCGGTTTTCGCCATTGCGGGTGAAGAATTTATGGGGCATACTCCCCTGATTTTCTTAATTTCGTCCGGAAATTGAAGTTTTAAAACTAGTTATAGAAAAAGAAATGAGCCAAAACAAACCGATTTCGTCTTTCCTGGAAAAGCACTACCTGCATTTTAATGCGGCTGCCCTGGTGGATGCTGCCAAGGGCTATAAAACCCATGTTGAATCCGGGAAGAAAATGTTGGTGTCACTGGCGGGAGCGATGAGTACCGGCGAGCTTGGTATCAGCTTTGCTGAAATGATCCGCCGCGACAAGGTCCAGATTATATCCTGCACCGGTGCCAATCTTGAAGAGGACATCATGAATCTTGTGGCGCATTCGCACTACAAGAGGATACCCAATTACCGTGATCTGACACCCGAACAGGAATGGGATCTTCTCAAAAACCACCTGAATCGCGTCACCGATACCTGTATTCCCGAAGAAGAAGCATTCCGTCGCCTTCAGGCACACCTCTTCAAAGTCTGGAAAGATGCCGAAGACAAGGGCGAAAGACTTTTCCCGCATGAGTTCATGTTTCGGATGCTGAACAGCGGCGATCTGGAACAATACTATGAAATCGATCCTGCTAACAGCTGGATGATCGCCGCCGCGAAGAAGAATATACCTATGGTCGTTCCCGGTTGGGAAGACAGTACTATGGGAAACATCTTCGCCTCATACTGCATTACCGGTGAATTAAAGCCCAGTACCATGAAATCAGGTATCGAGTATATGATGTGGCTGGCAGACTGGTATACGCAAAATTCCGGTGAACAGGGAATCGGATTCTTCCAGATCGGTGGTGGAATTGCCGGAGATTTCCCCATTTGTGTGGTGCCTATGCTTCACCAGGATCTCGAGCGGGATGGTGTTCCTTTCTGGAGTTACTTCTGCCAGATAAGTGACTCGACTACCAGCTACGGTTCGTATTCCGGAGCGGTGCCAAACGAGAAAATCACCTGGGGAAAACTTAGCATCGACACACCGAAATTCATTGTCGAGTCCGACGCCACAATCGTTGCTCCTTTGATCTTTGCGTATGTCCTTGAATGGTAAAGGTTACTCTGCCACAAAAGAATCCCTTCCTGACCGGACGGGATTTCTTTATTAAAAGCATTTCATAATTCCGTACACATGAATCTTGAACTCCGCCTGCGGGAAGAAATTTCAAACGCCGTCAAATCGCTATTTAATCAAACCGTCGACAACCTGCAGGTTCAGCCGACGAATCAGGAATTCGAAGGATCGCACACGCTTGTGTGTTTTCCATTGACCCGGACGTCACGGAAATCTCCTGAAGAAACCGCGCGCATGGTGGGGGAGTACCTCATGGCGCACGGCGAAATGGTTGCCGGATTCAATGTTGTTAAAGGATTTCTGAACCTCAGACTTCGCGATGCTGTATGGCTTTCCGTGTTCAAAGCGATTCGCAGCAACAACTCATATGGTCAGTTGCCTGCAACAGGTGAGGAAATCATGATCGAGTACTCATCCCCCAACACAAATAAACCGTTGCATCTCGGCCACCTGCGGAACAACTTTCTCGGCTGGAGTGTAAGCGAAATCTATAAGGCCAACGGATATACTGTACATAAAGTACAAATCATCAACGACCGGGGTATTCACATTTGCAAGTCGATGGCAGCGTGGATCCTTTACGGTGACGGCGAAACGCCAGCGACGTCGCTGATCAAAGGTGATCACCTTGTCGGCAAATACTACGTTGAATTTGACAAGGCGTACAAAGCACAGGTAAAGGCTCTTGTTGAAAAGGGCGCCTCTCAGGAGGTAGCCGAAAAGGACGCGCCGGTCATGAAAATGGCGCAGGACCTCCTTCGCAAATGGGAACAGAAAGATCCCGAAGTCGTATCCCTCTGGAAGACCATGAATGGTTGGGTATATCAGGGATTCGATGAAACCTATCGACGCATGGGCGTTGATTTTGATAAACTTTATTACGAATCCGACACTTACCTCCTCGGCAAGGAGGTGGTGCAGAATGGGCTTGAAAGCGGCGTCTTCTACAGGAAGGAGGATGGCTCTGTGTGGATAGACCTTACCGCCGACGGACTAGATCACAAAGTCCTGCTGCGCGCAGATGGGACATCCGTTTATATGACACAGGACATCGGAACTGCCATTCTCAGGTTCCGCGATTTTCCCAATATTACTGGACAGGTGTACACTGTTGGTAATGAACAGGAATATCACTTCAAAGTGTTGTTTCTCATTCTTTCCAAACTAGGTTACGAATGGGCAAAACGCTGCTACCATCTTTCCTACGGGATGGTTGACCTGCCCTCAGGCAAGATGAAGTCGAGGGAAGGAACGGTCGTTGACGCCGACGACCTGATGGAAGAGATGTATCAGGAAGCAGAGGAGCAAACCCGTGAACTTGGTAAGCTGGAAGACATGACCGGCGACGAAGCACGTCAGTTGTTCCACACCATTGGTATGGGAGCGCTGAAGTTCTTTCTGTTGAAGGTGGACCCGAAAAAACGTATGCTTTTCGATCCGAACGAATCAATTCAATTGCAGGGTTTTACCGGCCCGTTTATCCAGTATACTCATGCTAGAATCAGAGCCATTCTTCGCAAGGCCGAATCCTCGGGCATCAACATTAGCGAATCCGGGTTTGCCGATGTGGGTGAGCTTCACGCTGCAGAGAAGGAAGGCATCCGGATACTGAGTCTGTTTGAGTCGCGGTTAAAGGAAGCAGCACGTGAGTATTCGCCAGCGGTCATCGCGAATTATGCCTATGAGCTGGCAAAGGTGTATAACCAGTTTTATCAATCAATCCCGATCTTCGGAGAAACGGATGCAGCCAAGCTTTCCTTGCGCATTGCATTTTCTGACGCCGTTGGTAATGCAATCCGTAAATCAATGCACCTGCTTGGTATTGAGGTACCGGAACGAATGTAACGAAGCTGCCGCGCTTCGTGTAAAACTGTTTTGAACCTTGGCAGGGAAACTGTACTTTGAATTATAAATACTTTAACAAAACGCTGGTCCGGCTGTTTCTAGTCTAATTAATCCCATATGAAAGCACTGATATTAACCCTGTTTCTTATGACAACCCTCTCAACAACCTCGGTCTACGATTTCAAAATCAATTCCATTGACGGCGAGGAAATTGATTTCACGAAATACAAAGGAAAGACGCTTCTAATTGTAAACGTTGCCTCGAAATGTGGCTTTACACCGCAATACAAGGAACTCCAGCAATTGCATGAAAGTTATGGTGGCAAGGTCACGATTCTTGGTTTCCCCGCGAACAATTTTGGAAGCCAGGAGCCGGGTTCAAATATGGAGATTGCCGAATTCTGTGAAAAGAATTTTGGTGTTTCATTCCAGATGTTTGAGAAGGTTTCGGTCAAAGGCGATGACCAGCATCCGTTGTTCCAGTTCCTTGAAGAGAAAACCGGGAGCGAGCCGACGTGGAATTTCTGTAAGTACCTCGTAAAGCCTGATGGCACGATTACCTTTTACCCCTCAAAGGTAAGTCCGATGGATAAAGCGATCGTTGATGCGATTCTTTAAACACATCATAGCAGCGGTAAGTGTGATGGGGGTCCTCGCGTTTCTTTCAGATATGCTATTTGCTTCAAGGAAGCCAAAGCCTTTACAACAGTCGATCCACGACTTTACTATGACCTCACTCGACGGTGAGGAAATTGATTTTTCCCGCTATAAGGGAAAGTACATGCTGATTGTTAACACCGCTTCGAAGTGCGGTTTTACTCCTCAGTATAAGGATTTGCAGCTGCTCCACGAACGCTACAAGAATAACCTTGCCGTACTTGGTTTTCCGGCCAATGATTTTCTTTGGCAGGAGCCCGGGTCGGATGATGAAATTGCGAGCTTCTGTGAAAAGAACTACGGTGTAACGTTTCAGATGTTTAGCAAAATTGGCGTAAAGGGCAAGGACCAGCATCCGCTCTTCAGCTGGCTCCAGAGCAAAACCAAAAAAGCGCCACGCTGGAATTTTTGCAAATATCTGATTGATCCGGAAGGGAACGTATTAGGGTTCTTTCCATCAAAGACCAATCCGCTCGATCCTTCGATTACAGACAAAATCAATTTTTGAACATGAAGAAATTCCTTAGCTATTTACCCCTGTCACTTGATCTTGGTTTACTGATTCTTCGCGCCGGCACAGGTGCGGCGTTGATGACTCACGGATGGCCTAAGCTTCAGAATTTTGGGGAAAGGGCATCGAAGTTTGCTGATCCGTTTGGAATCGGCCCCGAAATATCTCTGGGCCTCGTAGTGTTCGCCGAATTTTTCTGTTCCCTTTTTCTGGTCCTGGGTCTTTACGCTCGCCTTGCGCTTATTCCATTGATCATCAATATGGCCACGATCGTATTCATCGTACACGGAAGTGACCCGTTTGGCAAAAAGGAACTCCCTATACTGTTTCTTGTGTCCTTTGTGAGTTTGTTTTTCACCGGCCCCGGGAAATATTCTATTGATGGTTTCCGCAAATGATATACAGCGAAGCCAATGAACGTTAAAGTTTGGTTAAGGGCTTTCAGGCTCCGGACCTTGCCTCTGGCGCTGTCGTGTATCGGAATGGGAGCTTTCCTGGCAGCAGGAATGGGAGCCTTTCGGTGGAGCATCTTTTTGTTGTGCATTTCAACAACAATCTTTTTGCAAATTCTGTCAAACCTTTCGAATGACTACGGCGACTCTGTACACGGGGCGGATAGTGATGACCGGAAAGGTCCCAGCCGCACTGTGCAATCCGGGGCGATTACCGCGGGAGCAATGCGGACTGCCATGGTCATATTTGCGCTGCTGAGCTTTGCCAGTGGAATGTTCTTACTGTTCATCGCTTTTGGTGTTGACTGGAAAGCTATTCTCTTCTTTCTCGTTCTTGGCCTGGCGAGCATCGCGGCCGCAATCGCCTATACAGTTGGACGTAAGCCTTACGGGTACGCAGGATTAGGCGACATCTCGGTGTTTGTCTTTTTTGGATTAGTGGGCGTGCTCGGATCGTTTTACTTGTTCGCCAAAGAATTATCCTGGCTTGAGGTATTACCCGCGATTACGTGTGGCCTGTTCTCAGTCGCTGTTTTGAACATCAACAACATCCGGGATATTTCATCCGACCAAAAGGCCGGCAAACAATCCGTTCCGGTCCGGATTGGAAGGGAACGCGCCGTCAGGTACCATTGGGTTCTTTTGATTGGTGGAATTACCGCCGCTGTTTTATACGTAATGGTCACTTCAAATTCCCCCTGGCAGTGGTTATTCCTTCTCACGATCCCGTTATTCATCAAGAATGGACTTACCGTTTCGCGGCTTCATGCCGAGCAGCTCGATCCGTATCTTAAGCAGATGGCCGTGTCTACGCTGATCTTCGTGATTCTATACGGTACCGGCCAATTATTGCGTTAGTATTTCAAACGATTTTCCGTTTTCCTGTGTCTTACTGTTGGATGCAGTAATGCCATGCTCACGCACGATGATGGCATTGGCTTTTAATTCCATTTGATTAATCAATATTGGTGATAATGAAGAAGTTATTTTTTTATTTTCTGATAGCAACGGCACTCGCGGCCTGTCAACCGGAACCAGATGATCTCAAACTTTTGGATGAGTTTGTAGTGTCTACGAATTTTGATCCGCTGGTTGATTTCTCGTGGTATAATACGTTCGCACTTCCTACTGATACTATCGGTTACTATTCGAACAACTCGCGTGATACCATTTTAACGTATTCACAACTTCAGCTTGTAAGGCCGGTCCTTCAGCAGGTAAATGCCAGGCTCGCAGAACGCGGATACGGGCGAATTCCCAAAAATGAAAGTCCTGATCTGGTGGTAAATGTGTTGATCGTTAACGATATCAATTTGTTTCAGCAGGTGGTTTACCCTGGGAATTATTACCCCTATTACTCTGGATACTATGGATACGGTTCCGGGTTCTATTACAACTATCCGCTGGTACAAACCTACGCCAGCAACACCGGAGCACTTGTGATCGAAGTAGTTGACATGGTGAACAGAACCCCGGACAATAAAGTTAAGGTGGTTTGGTCAGCTTACCTTGGGGATCTCATCAGCGCGGTTGACCGACAAAAGCAGGCGCTGGAAGGAATAGATCAGGCCTTCATACAGTCGCCGTATTTCGTTAAAGATTAATTGATTTAGGGATGCTAAAGAAATATTTCATAATAGCCTTGTTAAGTTTTTCCGCTACGGTAGTTGCCGGCCAGGACAACTTCTTTTATCTGTCGTGGAATTATCAGACACCTCTGTCAAACACTGATTGGCTCGACGCGTCGAGTAGCAGTGGTGGCAAGATCGGATATCGTTTTTTTGTTCTGGAGGAGCGCCTCACAATGGGGGTTGATCTGAATTGGACCACCTTCGATCAGTATGAGCCAACACAGACGTTTCAACAAGACAATGGCGCAATCACAACCGATTACTTTAAGTTCATTTACAATTACGGGGCTGTAGTCAGCGCCCAGTATTATTTTCCCGTTAAGGAAAGCAAAATATTCTTTCCCTACGCCGGTCTCGGATTAGGCGCCAACTATAACGACTTCACCCTCTATTACAATATCTATAACGACAGTTATACCAGCTGGGGATTCCTTGCCAGACCGGAGGCCGGAGTTGTAGTGCGGTTCGGAGCGTACCGCAGTCTGGGAGCCATAGCAGCCGTCCATTATGATTATTCTACCAATAAGAACGAAAACTTCAATTATTCAGACTTCAACACGGTGGGCTTTAAAGTCGGTATCGTTCTGATGAACAGGTAAGTTTTTGGCTCTGAAAGGCCCTTTTGAATTGCCGGGAGCTACCTTTTCGCGGTAGCGTTTTCCATTTCTGCTGTTATCTTTGCACCCATGTCGCAGCAGATTCTGATTCTGGATTTTGGTTCTCAGTATACTCAGCTAATTGCAAGAAGGGTCCGGGAATTAAATGTTTATTGTGAAATCCACCCCTTCAACAAAATTCCCCGGCTCAGTCCGGATATCAAAGGTATAATTCTGTCGGGTAGCCCTTGTTCAGTCAGAGATGCCAGTTCCCCCGATGTAGACCTGAGTCAGCTGCAGCATGTGCCTGTACTTGGCGTATGTTATGGTGCCCAACTGATTGCCCACAAAAGCGGCGGAAAAGTTTTACCGTCTCAGATCCGGGAGTACGGCCGGGCAAGGCTGTCGACGGTTGATCATCACAGCCCGCTTCTCAAAGAAATTACCATCGACACTCAGGTGTGGATGTCCCATTCTGATACTATCGCGTCGGTTCCTGATTCCTTTGAAGTTATCGCGGGCACATCTTCTGTGCCGGTGGCGGCCTACCACGTTCGCGACACAAACATCTTTGGCATACAATTCCACCCGGAGGTTACTCATACCATCGAAGGCAAGAATCTGCTACGGAATTTCGTCGTCCACATTTGTGGCTGCGCGCAGGATTGGACGCCGGATCAGTTCGTGGAGAGTACGATCGCCGGTCTCAAAGAAAAATTGGGTGACGATCAGGTTGTAATGGCGCTCTCGGGAGGGGTCGACTCGACAGTTGCGGCCACGCTTGTTCACAGGGCCATAGGGGAAAACCTGCATTGCATCTTTGTTGACAACGGCCTTCTCCGGAAAAATGAATTTGAACAGGTGCTCGATTCCTATAAGCATATGGGCCTTAACATCAAAGGCGTGGATGCAAAGGAAAAATTTTATAAGGCCCTTGAGGGACTCACCGACCCGGAGGCGAAACGAAAAGCCATCGGCAGGACATTCATTGAAGTTTTCGACGAGGAAGCTCACCGCATAACCGGCGTCAAATGGCTTGGCCAGGGAACGATCTATCCGGATGTAATAGAATCGGTTAGTGTAAAAGGGCCTTCGGCTACAATAAAATCGCATCATAACGTTGGAGGATTACCGGCAAAGATGAACCTCAAGGTGGTTGAACCGCTGAACACGCTTTTCAAGGATGAGGTCCGTGAGGTCGGAAAAACGCTGGAAATAAGTCCTGCAATTTTGGGCAGACACCCCTTCCCCGGGCCAGGGCTCGGGATTCGGATTCTGGGTGACATCACCCCGGAAAAGGTCCAAACACTGCAGGAGGTCGACCACATCTTTATATCGGGCTTAAAGGAAAACGGCCTGTACGAAAAAGTTTGGCAGGCCGGAGCGATGTTGCTTCCGGTTCAGTCGGTCGGGGTTATGGGCGATGAACGTACCTACGAACGCGTGGTGAGTCTTCGCGCGGTTACCAGTACCGACGGCATGACCGCGGATTGGGCACACCTTCCCTACGAGTTTCTGGCAAACGTCTCCAGCGACATTATTAATAAAGTCAAAGGAGTCAACCGTGTGGTCTTTGATATTAGTTCCAAACCCCCGGCCACCATTGAATGGGAATAATGGAGCGATCTTTGGTTTATGGTTTGATCTTTTGCGGTTAAACGGAATATCATATATGCTTAAAAGGATTTTCGCTGTAGGGCTTTGTTTGATGAGTATCGTGGCGTCGGCCCAGGTTGATTTCAAAACGCAGTTTAATAACGGCAAACAATTATTCCGCGAAGGCAAGTACAACCTTGCCATGGAAACGTTCAAACCGCTCATACCCTACGATAAGGACAATGCATTCGCCGAATACGCCTCGTTTTATTATGCCGTTGCCGCATACCACCAGGGTTACATGGCCGTGGCGAAAGATCAGTTTAATCACATTAAGTCAGTCTATCCCAAATGGGATAAAATGAACGAAGTGGATTACTGGCTCGGGCTTGTTCACGTAAAGAACGGCGACTACTTCCAGGCATTCAGGATGTTTTCAACCATACAGGACCGAAAGTTCCAGAAAGACATCGACGCCGCAAAGAAAAAGGCACTTCTCAGCATCGACGACCCGGAGACGTTGAAAATGATGTACGAGGAGTATCCGAAAGATGAAATCGTGGCCCGAAGGCTGGCCGAAAAGCTTGCAGAGGATATTTCGGATCCGGCTAATAAGTCGATGCTCGAGAACATCATAAGAACTTTCCGGTTACAGCGGAGCGAGTTTATACCCGAGGCTCCGGAGTCCGTGAAAAAAGAGCGCTACGCAGTTTCGGTGTTAATGCCGTTTATGGTCAACACGCTTGAACCAACACCCGCGCGAAAAAGAAATCAAATTGTATTGGATTTTTATGAAGGTATGAAAGCCGCGGCTGATACGCTTCGGGTTCAGGGTGCAGACATAAGTCTCAGGGCTTACGATACACAGCGAAACCTGTCCAAAATAAAGAGTCTGCTCGATAGCGATGAATTGCGAAGCACAGACCTGATCGTAGGCCCGTTTTTTCAGGAGGAAAGCAAGCCATTGCTGGATTTCTCGCTTAGTAACAAGGTCAATGTGATCAACCCCTTTGCCAACAACCTTGAGTTGACGATAAATAACCCATTCAGTTATCTCTTCCAGCCTTCTACGGAAACACTCGGACGTCAATCGGGTGAGTTTCTGGCCTCATATGCCAACAAAAAGAACTGTCTTGTTATTTCGGGAACCACGGCTCGCGACAGCGCGCTTGCAGACGCTTTCGTTAAGGCGGCATCTGCCAACGGACTACAAATTGTCGGGTCGAAAACTATCCCGCGTGAACATGTACGCGACATACTTCCCATGTTGACTACGGCAACAGAATTCGACGACTTCAAGAATCCGATAGAATTTACGTTGAAAAAAGACAGCCTCGGGAGCATCTTCGTGGCCACAGATGATCCGCTTATCTACGCCAAAGTAATCAGCGCCATTGAAACTCGCGGTGACCGGATTGTTGTGCTCGGATCGGAATCATGGCTGGAAAATACTATTGTAGATTTTGAGAAGTACCAGACATTGCCAATCGTACTTGCCGCACCAAACTTTATTTTACAGGCTGATCCTGATTTTTCAGCTTTTGTGAATCGGTACATCAAAAGGCACGGAAGAGTGCCCTCGGCACATGCTTCGCTAGGGTATGAGATTATGATGTTTGCAGGAAAGCTCCTGAAAGAACATGGCGTGTACTTTCAGGATGCATTGAATAAACAGAATTTCATTCAGGGAACCCTTTATCAGGGATTCAATTTTCAGGATAGCAGAAACAACCAGTTCGTGCCTTTCATCAGGTATCAGGACGGTGCAATGAAGGTAATCGAACATTTTTAGCCTCATCATGTCTAAATCAAAAAGCGCTTCCTTATTCGAGAAAGCAAAACAGTTTATTCCAGGTGGTGTAAACTCTCCGGTACGGGCATTCAGAGCCGTCGGTGGAAGCCCGGTTTTTATGAAAAGCGCCAAAGGGGCGTACCTGTTTGACGAAGACAACAAAGCCTACGTAGATCTCATCAATTCCTGGGGTCCGATGATCCTCGGGCATGCCTTTGCCGATGTGGAGGATGCAGTGAAGGAAGCACTTGCCTCATCACCTTCGTTTGGCGCACCCACAGCCCGCGAGGTTGAAATGGCTGAGCTCATTACGGAAATGGTACCTTCGGTCGAGCGCGTGCGTATGGTCAACTCAGGAACGGAAGCCACCATGTCGGCTATACGTGTCGCCCGTGGATACACCGGTCGGGAAAAGATCATAAAGATGGAAGGATGTTATCACGGACACGGCGACAGCTTTCTCATAGCCGCAGGCAGCGGAGCACTCACCATGGGCACACCCGATAGCCCTGGCGTTACAAGAGGAACCGCTCAGGATACGATTATCGTTCCGTTCAATTCTCTTGAAGCCGTTGAGGTGGCTCTGGACAAAAACAAAGGCCAGGTTGCTGCCTTAATTCTCGAACCTGTCGTCGGAAACATGGGTTGTGTTCCTCCTTTGCCAGGGTACCTGCAGGGGCTCCGTCAGATGTGCAGCGATCATGGAGTCGTGCTGATTTTTGATGAGGTGATGACGGGTTTCAGGCTTGCCATTGGCGGAGCGCAGGAACTATATAACATTCAGCCAGACCTTACTACCCTCGGCAAGATTATCGGCGGCGGCCTTCCTGTAGGTGCGTACGGAGGTAAAAAAGAAATCATGGATGTGGTTTCTCCCGCCGGACCTGTTTATCAGGCAGGAACGCTGTCGGGCAATCCTCTGGCAATGGCAGCAGGGCTTGCCATGCTTAAGGCGCTGCAGCAACGTCCGTCTCTGTATTCGGAATTATCCTCCGTAACGGAAATGCTTGCCAAAGGACTGCTCAAACAATGGACAGAAGCCGGTTTCAAGGTCACCGTAAACCAGGTGGGATCAATGTTCACGTTGTTTTTTACCGATCAGAAGGTCATTGATTTCGACACCGCCAAGACCTCTGATACCGATCGTTTCGCCAGATATTTTCAGGCTATGCTCCAGCAGGGAATTTATCTGGCACCATCCCAGTACGAGGCGATGTTTATTTCCGCCGCCATCACCCACGAAGTCGTTGAGGAGATTCTGGAAGCGAACTATCAGGCTATCCGCATTCTGGCCTGAAGGTCGCCCACAGAACAGTAGAGTGGGCACACAGATCAGCGCAAGGCCGGTCGAAGCTACAGGTGTATGGTTTAGGATCAGATTGGGGTTTCGGCGTAAGGGGTAATATCCCTAACTTTTCGCCTGCGACTCTTAATACTGACCTTTACAATCATTCATGAAAAAACGTGCTATTCAATACGCGCTCCTGTTCCTGGTGACAGGGCTCATTTTGACCGTTATGGTCGGATACGTCGAGCGTAAAACAATTCGCACGTATGAAGAGAGCCTTCCTTACCTGACCCTGGGAGAAACGGTTAAGAACCGCATAATTCGGGCGCAACTAGGAATGGAGGAAATTGCCAGCGGCGACCGGAGTGTCAGTTTTGAAAACGACGTTTTACCTTCAATTACATCATCCCTTGCGTTGCTCAAAGATGCTTACGAGGGGAAATCTAACGATCTTGGAAAGTTTGAAAAAAACAGTGAGGAGGTGCGAATTCTCCTTAAAGAATCCCTGATTCACGTCGAAAAAGTTCTGGGAACCTCCCAAACCCGAAGTAAGGTTAGAACCGTGTCTGCGGAAAGCGAAGGTGTTGCCGCCGTATTTAGTCTGGAAGATAAAAAGATCAGCATCCTTTTCGATCAGGTCCAGGCTTCGGTGGATCGTTTACTATTAAAAGTCAATGACGACATGAAGTCCGACCGTTCAAGACTCGGTGTTTATTCATGGATTTCGATTCTTTCGTTGTGTTCTGTGTCCATGGTTCTTGCATTTGTTATGTATCGCCTGCAAGACCGTAATGAAAGAGTTGTCGATCAGAATGCAAGCCGGATGGAGGAACAGGCGGAGTCAGCAAAATCAGTTTCAGCTTTTATTGAATCCATCTCGGCCGGAGACTTCTCAATTGAGCTGCAGCTTCAGGGTGATAACAATCTTTCCTCGACGCTGCTCACCATGCGTGACAAACTTCGCGAAAATGCCGAAAATGACCGGCGAAGAAACTGGTCGACGTCAGGCCTCGCGCAGATTGGCGAAATCCTCAGGGCAAGCACATCAAGCACGACAGAATTATACGACAGTATTCTGCGGTTCGTGGTGAAATATACCGAGAGTAACCAGGGTGGCCTTTTTCTATTGAACGAAGACCAGGAATCCGATAAGCACCTCGAGTTGGTGGCTTGTTACGCGTTTGAAAGAAAGAAATACCTAAGCAAAAGGGTAACCATAGGAGAAGGTCTCGTCGGTCAGTGTTTTCTTGAAGGGGAAAGAATCTATCTGCTGGAGGTTCCGCAGGAATATGTTTCGATCACGTCAGGTCTGGGTGGCTCAAATCCAAATGCGCTACTGATTGTCCCGCTACGCGTGAACGAAAGTATTTTTGGCGTGCTTGAACTAGCTTCGTTCAATGCATACGAGGAATATGAAATTGAGCTGGTAGAAAAACTGGCGGAAACAATTGCATCGACAATTTCGAGTGTCCGCATCAACGAAAGCACGAGGGTTTTGCTTGAGAAAACTCAGCAGCAGGCCGAAGAAATGCGTGCACAGGAAGAAGAAATGCGCCAGAATATGGAGGAACTTGAGGCGACTCAGGAAGAGATGCGAAGGAAGGAAAAGCATATTCAGGAGATGCTCGAAGGCGAAAAGAAGAGAAACGAATTTAATAATCAGAATCGCCAGATCGTATTGACACTTTCCAAATCGGAAGAGATTTTAAAAGGTGATTGGAACAAATCTCTTGAAAGTATTACGGGTTCTATAGGTCGACAACTTGAATGTTCGCGAACTACGATCTGGCTATATCATAAGGAAACTGAAACCCTGACTTCTGAGAAAACTTACGTTCACGAGCGGTCTTCATTTGAAACAGGTTCGGAGATCAGAATCGACAAATATCCGGCTTTCATGACGGAAGTAAAACGGGAGCGAATTATCAGGGCGTCAGATGTAGCGTCTGACAAGATAATGCAGGAGCTTGGGATTGATTATCTTGGCCCACTGGGAGTCCAGTCTTTTGCGGCCGTGCCGTTCTTCTCGGACGGAAAACTGGCCGGATACGTGTCTCTCGAAAATCAATATCGCCAGGTGGACTTCACCGATGATTTTATTGAGTTTCTTAAGTCTTGTGCCGATATCATCACCGTTACGCTAAATACAGTGCGTATCAATTCCATGATCAAAGATTTAAGCGATGCACAGAAAACGCTTCAAACGATTATCGACAACCTGCCACGCGCCGTGTTCTGGAAAGACCGCGACCTGCGAATCCAGGGGTGCAACCGCAAGTTTGCGAATGTGGCCGGTATGAAGTCGCATCTCGAGATGATTGGAAAAACCGATTTTGAGATGCCCTGGAAAGAGCATGCAGAATTATATCGCGCCGATGACATGGCGGTGATGAACAGCAAAAAAGCCACAATTGATCAGGAGGAGCGAAATATCAACAGCGAGGGAGTTGAATCGTGGGTACTTACGAGCAAAGTGCCGGTAATGAATCAGGACGGGGAAGTTGTGGCTGTTCTCGGTATGTTTGAAGACATTACTCAAAGGAAATTGAAGGAATCCGAAGTAGAGGCAAAGCTGAAAGAGCTTGAAATGCTGAAAACCAAACTTCAGGAAGGTCGAAACTAATGCATTCTTCGCTTAAGTATTACATCTGTCGGTCTCATACTGTACGAGCAACGGGTTTTAGTGGGAGAAATATTACTTTTACTACAGTATCCCTAACTTTTTAAGCATGAAATATCGCTTTTGGATCATAATTCTTGCGTTCCTGGTTTCATCAACCGGGCTTTTTGCGCAAGGGGAGCGGAAGGACAAAACCCCCGTGACCTACGAAGAGATGTATGACGAGCCGTATTCAATTCACAAATTGTTTATCGGCGTCACTCCGCTTTACGGGGAACTGTTTGTTACTAACGTCAACGCCGGTTTCGGGATGGACGTGGTGTATTATCATAAGGACAAAGTCGATTTTCGTGCGCAATTCCGTAAAACTTACAGCTCGAGATTTTTCGATCTGGCACGGACGCAGGCGGTGAATGAAAGCCAGACCAGTGTTGATAATCGTGCTGAAGTGTTCAATTATTTTGAAATCGGCGGTACCTGGCACATCAAAGACTTTGAGGAAAGCAGCAAGACTAAGATGTTTCTTTATAAAAACAGCTACAAAGGAAATAAATGGGCTGCGCGGGTTCCGCTAAACGCCGAAGTTCCCTGTAAGGTGAGAAAGATCTATGGAGCAAGGCTGGGGGGAATTCTTTGGGACAGCTCAACCGATCTCGACCGCGTTCTCGATAACCAGAAACTGACGAATGCAAGCCTTGTGAATATTGCCAACCCCGAAGACGTGCTCCCGGAACAGGAGTTCGACCGCGAAGGTGATTTGAAGGACATTCATGTTTTTACAAACATTGCGACAAAGGGTCTTTACCTCGGCGGCTCAATGACCTGGATCCGAAACGTCGCGATTAACTTCGACAAATTTGAAGAGGGCGTGGATGACCTTATCCTTACAACCTATTTCGATTTGCTCTACGCGCCTTCTATCTCCCTCGATGACATTGTCTACACCCGCAAGGACGAGTTTGGCAATCCAATCCTGGGCCAGACCTCTACCTATTCGGTTAGTCCGATCAAAACGAAAACATTTGGTTTCCGCGTCGGCATCGACGGACGATTCAATCGTCAGCTCGGGTGGGCTTACGGCGCTGAGGCAGGCTACCGCCCCAGCATTCTGGGAAGCACTTTTTATGTGATGGCCAAAATCAGCTTCCCGGTTTTTGCTACCAATCTTGACTACAAAGTCGAATCCTTCGGGAAATAACACAAGTTGGCCATTGGCTTAATCCATGATTACTGCGTTATTGCAGCGTGGACGACATCCTGATCACAAACATCAAAGCCCTGGTGCAGGTTCGTGATGAGCCGCTCGCGCCCCTAATGGGTGACAGCATGCAGCATCTGCCACTTCTTCATGATGCCTTTCTTCGTTTGAAAAACGGACGGATTGCTGACTACGGCACTATGTCCGAATTATCAGATCATTCTGCGACTGAGGTTATAGATGCAGCAGACTCGTTTGTTTTTCCGACAATGGTTGATGCGCATACGCATTTGATTTTTCCAGCCAGCCGCGAGGATGAATTTGTAATGAAGATCCGTGGCGCATCCTACGCGGAGATCGCTGCCAAAGGAGGGGGAATTCTGAACTCTGCCCGAAAGCTTGCCGATACATCAGAAGACGAATTGTTCGAAAGTGCCGCTAAACGCATGAACGAAATCGCGTCAACCGGAACAGGCGCCGTCGAAATCAAGAGCGGATATGGTCTTACACTTGAAGGTGAACTTAAAATGCTTCGGGTAGCGCGTCGACTTAACTCGCATACCGCTCTGGCTGTAAAAACAACCTTCCTTGGTGCGCATGCGGTCCCGTCCGGGAAATCCAAACCGGCGTATATACGGGAAGTTGTAGAGGAAATGATTCCGGCCGTCGCTTCTGAACAACTTGCCGACTACATTGATGTTTTTTGTGAAGATGGGTTTTTCTCACCTGATGAAACTGAATTGATCCTGCTTGCCGGGATGAAGTATGGTATGAAAGCGCGTATTCATGCAAATCAACTTCATCGTTCAGGTGGCGTACAGGTCGGTGTTAAAGTTGGGGCAATCAGCGTCGATCATCTTGAAAACATCGGCGATGAAGAAATCGAAGCACTAAAAAACTCCGGCGTTTTCGCAACCGCCCTGCCCGGCGCGGCGTTCTTCCTTAATTTACCTATGCCCCCCGGAAGAAGGCTGATTGACGCGGGAGTGCCTCTGGTCATTGCCAGTGATTTCAACCCGGGAAGCTCACCTACAGGGAACATGATGCAGATGGTGGCCCTGGCGTGTATTCGCATGAGACTTACCCCGGAGGAAGCATTTAACGCGGTTACTGTAAACGCAGCGTGTGCGCTCGGCCTGCAGCAGGAGTATGGGAGCATTACCCGTGGAAAAGCTGCTAGCGTCTTTATTACAAAGCCCGTCCCATCAATAGCCTACCTGCCTTATGCGTTTGGTTCACAGCTGATAGATAAGGTGATCCTCCGCGGTAAAGTCATTACTTCCTGATCAGTTAATCCGGCTCATAACGGTAGTAAAACAGCCCCATCATCAAAAAGGATAGTGCTGCGTTTACCGCAGTTAGCAATCCAGGAGCTATTCCACCTAGCACCGAAAAGAAGGTGAATATGATGAACGCGTATATGCCCGGCATCGACTTTTCAGGCAGGCCGTTGCGTGCAAAAAGGAAAGTGAAAATTAGGACGTTGATGGAAAGACCGAAAATGTAAAGCAGCAGACTGTGTGCAAGATTGTATTGTTCGGGTATGTTGCGAATCAGAACGACTAACTCCGGTGCGGTGAAGATCACAAGTGTCAAAAGTATTCGAAACCACCGCTGGAGCAGCGAGAAAGGCATCTGACGCAAAAGTGGAAATTCTCTTGCGATAAATTTATGCGCGGCAAAAACAAAGGCAATGTTCAAGGCAAAAGCAAACGTCACGCCGAGCCCGGCAAGTCTCAGATCATATGTGTCGGTCTCGAACAGGTATAACGTGATCCAAATCAGCGCCAGACCAACAACTTTAAGTCCGATACTTTGGAGCGGCTGTCGTCGTATCGACCACTCCACACAAATCACTGCAAAGGGTCGGACGAGATTTTCTGAAATCCATTGGGTAACAAATCCGACCCTTTGCTCGAAGTCAGGCCGGATAAGCTTTCTTTTCAGGAGAGAGGCTGCTATTAAAAGCTGACTCGGCAGAACAAAAAAAATCAAAAGTGCCGAAGAAGACTTATCGTTTCTGAAACTAATGATGATCAAAAAGAAACCGTATATGAAATTTGGTAAAAGCTGAATCGCAGCAACATATATGGCTGAAGCCCACTGTTGAGCCGTTGGTACCAATATGAAATCAACCGCAAATGAGTTTTCAGAAAGTGTAAGGAGTTTAGTATTAAAACTAATTACGTATAGAAGATAAGCTGTCCAGATCATGATGGGTATCATGAGAAATTGTACTGAGCTCGTTAAGTAAACGGCGAGGATGATGTGGTCGATGCTGCGCATAAATCCTGCAGCAAACAGAAGGAGCAGCATAAACAAAGAAGCGTTTCGCCGGAAGAACTCAACAGCGAATACTTTACTCAGTATAATGGCAGATGAATTCACACAGGGTTGAGCGTATGGTTGTCAATTACTAACGAGTTGGCTATTGGTAAGTACGAGTCCGTAAGATGTTCATGAGACGATAGCAGGAATACGACTCTTTTTTCAGGAAGCATATTTTTCATCAACGTCGTCAATGTGTCCCTGATGCCTGCATCCAATGTGATCAAGGGTTCGTCGAGAATAATAACCTGAGGCGTACCAAGAAACGCGATCGCAAGGGAAAGGCGTTTTGTCATCCCGCTGGAATATGTTCCGCAGGGTTGCTTTAAAAATTGACCGATGCCGAATCGTTCAATAATTTCTTCTTGCCGGTTCGCTGTGACTGACTTTGCATGAGCTGCGAAGTTGAAGATTTCTTTACCTGTCAGAAAGGACGGATACAGGGGTTCAGCTTCTGAAAAATTTACTCTTCGACGATACTCGACGGGATGCTCGTGCAGGGAGATGTTATCGTCGAGCAATACCTTTCCTTTGCAGGGAATCAGGCCTGCTAATGCTTTGAACAGCGTAGACTTTCCTGAGCCATTAGCCCCACGAATCCAGTACACCCCCGCGTGGAACGACATTGACTCCACGGTTATTATACGCTTCGTTCCGTAATTTTTTTCAAAATTGAGTAACTGGAGCATTTCGTTTCACTATGTTTATATCGGTATATTAGTAAGGTTCCTGTCGATAATGTTTCAGCAAGGCGGGAAAAAGTTGCAATTATTATGGTGCTCGAAGAAAAAATCAAAAAGTCAATCCGGGATGTCAACGATTATCCTAAACCAGGTGTTGTATTCAAGGATATTACACCTCTGTTGAGTAACCCGGTATTGTTTCGGGAGGTCACTGCCGCGATGGTCTCGCGGCTGGAAGGCGTGCGCATCGATGCCATTGCTGCCGTTGAGGCACGGGGTTTTATCTTCGGCTCAGTCCTTGCTCATGAATTGAATTGCCGGTTTGTACCCGTGAGAAAGGCTGGTAAACTACCGTATAAAACCAGATCGATTGAATACTCTCTTGAATATGGCAACGCATCGATTGAAGTACATGACGACGCGATCGAACCCGGCTGGAAAGTACTTGTTCACGATGATGTGCTCGCCACAGGTGGGACTGCTGCGGCCGCCGGACAGTTAGTTCGAAACTTCAATGCGGAACTAATTGGTTTCTCTTTCCTCATCAACCTGAGTTTCCTGCCTGGAGAGGATCTTCTGACTAAACAGTTCGGGCTAAGTCCACATTATTTGGTTGAGTATTAATCATTTTAACGTTTCAGGTGTTAAACCTTTATGGAGAAAACTGTTCGTATTCCAATGTTCCCACTGGCCATCCTTCCAATACCGGGAGAGTTGGTTCCGCTGCATATCTTTGAGCCCCGGTATCGCCAGCTTCTACAGGACCTGGAGTCTTCAGATGTCCCATTTGGAATATATTGCTCTCATGAAGTGAACACGCTAAAGGTCGGATCGCTTATGCGGCTTGAGAGTGTGATTAAGCGTTATCCGGGAGGTGAGTCGGATATCGTAGTAAAGTGTCTCGATAATTTTACACTCGATAAGATGTTTCGAACTTTTCAGGAGAAATTGTATCCGGGAGGAGATGTTTCCTTCTGGAAAACCGACATCAGCTTGTCCCCAGGCCAGCCGTTGTACCAATTGTTTATGGAATACCTCCAGGCCAGGAATATCAATCAACAACTTTCAAAGTTCTCACTGTATCAGGTGGCCAACGAGCTCGCTCTGGATATCAGTGAGCGGTACAAATTCTTGTTTAGCTCCTCATCACAAAAGCGGTCATTCCTTATTAGCCGAATCCGCTTCCTGATGTATGTCCTGAAACAGGAGGATGTAAGCAAAGACATTTTTCATCTGAATTAGAATTTCCCCCAGGACCTTTTCTCCGCTTCTCGACCGAAATTTCGCTCGTTGGTATCGACCACAACACCTTATGTACGGCGATTCGTCCCATGGGTTCCGGATTTTAACATAAAGTTCGGGATTTTTGCCATTAACAAATTTCAACCGATTGTTTAACATTATTTAACATGTTGGCCGCAACTTTTCCATCCAGGTAGGCGTCTCTTAACCAAACAAAAACGAATTTCTTATGAAAAAAAATCTTGTGTTCGGACTGGCCTGCTTCTTATCAATCGGAACTGTAATGGCCACGGAAATGTCCTCAGAAAAGAGGATTACTGCAACTGCCTTTGAAAATCCCGTAACGCCTGCTGATAAGAAAAAAAGAGCGGCAGCTTCCGAATCTGAACGTAATTTCCACATCATTAAAGGCGTCGATGATAACAAGGTATTTCTCATGGTTGCCAAAAAACCGAATACAAAAGTACGGATTCGGGTTTACGACAAGAACGGTACTCTTGTATACTCTGATTCAATCAGTGCAAAACGTGATTTCGCGACAACCCTGAACCTCGAAGCAATAGACGGCGCTGTGATCAAATTGTCGGATACCAATGGATTGGAAAAAAGTTACACGCTCTGATTTCAGAGTGAAATCCCTGCAGGAGCGCGTTTTGTGAATATCTGATGTGTTTGCAAACGCTTCCTGCAACCGATTGACCTGACTATTTTGGCAAAAAGGTCAGATTCTTCCTTTTCGAATCCGTTGTATATGCATTAATGAAGGATCGTAAAAGCGCAAACGTTGTTTCACAAATTAATGCATGTTTCCTTACAACTTCCAGTCTAAACCTGCCAGCCTGCGTAAATTAGCATTGTAAACAAAAACGAAAAAACAAAAACAAAATGAAAAGGAATGTATTACTCATTGCAGCACTTCTACTGGTGAGTGTTCACATAAGTGCAGTAGCTGAAGAAACCCCCGTAAACGCCGGTTTGGCGGTAGTAGCAAAAGGCCAGGATGTATTCAAAGTTATTTTCAAGAATGACAAGGCCGTAAGCAAAATCAGAATGAACATCTACAATGCTTCGTCGAACCTCATTTATACTGAAGTTGTTTCAGGTGACGGTTTCATACGGCCATTGAGATTCTCCGGACTTGTTCCAGGGGAGTATACCATCGAAATTACGGATGGCACTACTAAACGCTCTGAAAAAATTCACTACCGTCCTGCAGCGACAGCATCAAAAAAAGCTGTGCATGTTTCTAAACTCGCAGATGAAGGAAAGTACCTTGTATCTGTAGCTAACGCTGCAGGTGAGAAAGTAACTATCAACATTTATGATGAGTTCGATCGACTGGTACACACTGAAACCCGTCTTATCAATGACGAGTTTGCTCAGGTGTACAACGTGAAAAACAAAAGAGTATCCAGCGTTGAAGTGATCGACCAGGCTGGCAACAAAAGAGTAAGCCGTTTTTAATAGAATACAATTAAAGGTTTGGACTGCCCTGTGTCGGACGGACACAGGGCTTTTCTTTTTTGATACTTTGATTAAATGCCAATACTTTGCGAGATTGACAATAAAACCAGTCTCATGCGAATTATTATTGTCTTATTTCTCTTAGCTGTCTTGCGTGTCAATGGACAAGACGCACAGCGACTGTTTCAGTCGGAAGACTTCACTGAAGAAAATCTCTTTACAAACAATATCGAAGGACCTGCTTTTGACGATGCTGGGAACCTTTACGTGGTGAATTTCCAAAAGGATGGAACGATCGGTCTGGCTAAGCCTGACGGATCCGTCTCCTTATTCGTAACCTTGCCCGAAGGCAGTACCGCGAACAGCATTCAATTCGATTCACGTGGAAAAATGTTTCTGGCCGATTTTACCGGCCACAACATCTTATGCGTTGATATGCCGAGCCGCAAGGTTACGGTATTTGCTCATAACGACCGGTTCAATCAACCCAATGACCTGTGCATAAATAGCCGTAATCAGCTTTTTGCGTCTGACCCCGATTGGAAGAATAACTCAGGTCAGATATGGCGCATCGATCCCGGCGGTAAGACTACCTTGCTTCAGTCTCAGATGGGCACTACGAATGGTATTGAGTTGAGTCCTGATGAGAGGATTCTGTACGTCAATGAAAGTGTCCAGCGAAAAATATGGGCGTTTGATGTCGACCGAAAGGGCAACCTGTCAAATAAACGCTTATTTGCTGAAGTACCTGACTTTGGTTTCGATGGTATGAAGTGCGACAAGGAAGGCAACCTCTACGTTACGCGATACGGGAAGGGAACTATCCTGGTCTTGTCTCCCTCCGGTGAAGTCATCCGGGAAGTTGAGCTTACCGGAAAGAAGTGTAGCAACCTCGTTTTTGGTGGATTAAACGGAAAACTTGTTTTTGTTACTCTGCAGGACCGTAAAGGCATGGAATTCTTTAGAAATGATATTCCGGGAAAAGATTATTAAGGCGTGTCCCTCAACCGTCAATTGCTCCGCCGGATATCGGCCCGTCCGAAAACCAGTCCTTTGTTAACGACCGCGTTTCCATTAAGTGATACCCGTGATTCACCAAAGGCATTGATAACAAATTCGTCCTGAGTGGATAGTCTTAACTTACTTTCACCAAATATGGTTGCGTGGGCATGGTAGCTGTTAAGGTCTTCAGTATCGATTTCGTTTTCTCCATAGAGCTTATATTTTTGATACTCTGCTTTTCCACCGGCAATCCTTAATGTGTTTTCACCATAAAAGCGGGTTTTCAAATAACCCGTGTTCAGAGAGACCAGGCTTATATCATTACGGCCATAGGCTTTGATCATGAATTTTTCCGACCTTATAGGAGAGTGGCATGTTATTTCCTGTTCACCACGGATCTCCAAACGTTCCAATTTGCGGTAGGTGACATACGCTGTGATCTTGGCGCCGGCGTAATACGCTCTTTTTTCAAACTGGTTAACTCTCACCATTTTTTCAGTGACGCGGGAATCATCCAGATAGATCTGAAGGGTCTTTCCTTTAACTTCTATGTTGATCTTTTCCGGATCAACTTGTTGATAAACCAACTTAATGGATTCGTCTGTTCCCTCCCGGAGTACAAGGTTGATGTACGGGGAGGCGGTGATCCTCGAAAACGAAGGCAGGGTGCGACTAATTTCGGCGGTCCGTTCCTGGGAAAGGACGCTTAAGGTGCCAAGCATGCCAACAAGAAGAGTGAATATTTTTTTGGTCATGGTCTTTATTTCTTATCAGGACATCCAGTCAGGCAGATACCCCTATTCTGTATTAATATTTATTCGTCTCTGAGAGAGTTTACCGGATCACCTTTTGCCGCTGAAAGGGCCCGCGAACTTACGGAAAGAAAAGCTATCAAACAGGTTAACGCGCCGGTAAGCGGAAAAATCCACCAGGGAATAACAATGTGGTATGCGAACTGACCAAGCCAAAGAGTCATCAGCCATGCAGCTACTGGCCAGGCAATCAGATTGGCTGTAGCAACCAGTTTCAGGAAGTCTTTATTGAGCAGGAACAGAATTTTTTCAACACTGGCACCTAGCACTTTTCGAATTCCAATTTCCTTCGTTCGCTGTTCAGTGGTGAAAGTAGCGAGGCCAAAAAGGCCTAGGCATGCGATCAGAATGGCAAGTGTGGTAAAAAGGAAAAACAACATCCCAATCAATTTTTCGGTTGCATGTTTTTGTTCAAAATTTTCCTGAAGGTAACTGTATTCGAATGGTGCGTCAGGGGCATATTTTTTCCATAGCGAATGAATATGGTTAACGGCGCGCTGTTCTTGTCCAGCCTTGATGCGTATCGCCATTTCCCAATTTGGTTCTTTACCCAAAACAATCGCGATCGGTTGTATGGAATCCCTTACGGATTGAAAGTTGAAGTCCTTCATGATGCCAATGACCTTGCGCACGGATCCCTCCGGCGGGCCATATTCTGAGTACAGTCGTTGCCCATTTACATGTGTGATCCCAAGAAGTTTGGCTGCTGTTTCGTTCAGAACCACCGAAGCGGTATCGCTCAGATAGTCCCGCGAAAAAAATCTTCCCCGGGTCAGCGAATACTTCATCGTTTCAAGGTGATCATAATCGACTTCATAGACGTTGAAAATAAAGTCCTTTCGTGTGTTTTCCTGCCGGAAACGATACTGCCAGTTTACGTTGGGCGGAAGACGGCTACAAAAACTTGCACTTACGATCGACTCATCAGTGAGAAGGTTATCCTTGAAGGCTTCGCCGTTGCCACGCAGGTTGGCCGTATGTATCAGATTTATCAGATGACTCTTATCAAAGCCAAGCTGAATATCCTGCATATAGTTTAACTGAAGATAAACAATGGCCGTAGCGATGATCAGACAAGAGGAAATAATGAATTGAAAAACCACGAGGACGTTGCGAATGCTGAATTTCCGTGCCTTCGGCCGAATCCGGCCCTTGAGAACATCGATTGGCGAGAAACGCGTAAGGTAAAACGCCGGATAGGCTCCGGCGAGTAACCCAACCGTAATGACGAAAATCGAAATGCCACTCAGAAACCGCAGACTAAAAAAGGAATGGCTGTCGAGATCTTTTCCTGTAAAGTAGTTGAACGGCCCGACGACGACCATAATGATGAACAGCGCAAAAAGTACTGCGATTATTATGTACACATAAGATTCGAGGAGAAATTGGCCCACGAGTCGCGCAGTCGGCGCTCCGATTGATTTTCTCACGCCGATTTCCTTGGCACGGCTTGCCGACCGGGCCGTGGAAAGGTTCATGAAGTTAATACACGCGAGGAAAGTTATGAAAACAGCGATGGATATAAACAGGTAGACATATTTCATGCTTCCATTCGGCTCTATTTCATCGTAAAGGTCAGAAGACAAATGGATTGCCGTTAACGGCTGGATACCAAAAGCCAGATTATTCCCCTGTGTACGAAGTTGATTGATGTCGAGGTCACGGTGCGCTCTTAGTTCCGGCCCAACAAATCTTGTAGTAAACGTTTCCAGCGTACTTTGTAGCATGGATGCGTCCGCGCCTGCCTTCAGCTTAACATAGGTAATTACCCTTCCTGAAGTCCAGCCTTCCTTCTGCACTTCGTCCCATGAATCAAGAGACAACACGAAAGTAAAGTGAAAGTGAGATTGGCGCGGGGGATCTTTGGCAATTCCGGAGATGGTAGCATGATAGCCTTGGGCGAGAATCATCCTTTTCCCTAAAGGCGTTTTGTCACCTGCGCCCTGATAATCGAAATAGCGCCTCGCTGCCGATTCTGTAATAACTATTTTTCCCTCGCCCTTTAGGACTTCTTCGGCGTTTCCTTCCACCAAAGTGAAGTTGAAAAACTTGAAAAAATTGGAATCTGCGAGCAATAGATTCGGCTCGGTGAAAGCGCGGTCTTCATATCGCATGGGATGTGTAGCCCAGTTTGCCAGGCGCACAGAAGACTGCACTTCCGGAGAATGTTCAACAAGCCCCTGTGCCAGAGGATAGCCCGTATAGGCGCTGTGAATACGCTTTCCCTGTATGTTACCCTCACGGGTAATGCGATAAATAGTTTCAGGGTCACGATGGAACCGGTCAAAGCTTAGTTCGTCATCGACATACAGAAGGATCAGCAGGGCGGTGGCTATGCCAAGTGTCAGCCCGGCGATGTTGATGAAGGAGAATCCCTTCTGCCGGGCCATGAAACGTAAAGCAACGGTTAGGTAGTTTCTGATCATGGGAAAAGCCAAACAAAATATACGCGTTTGCCCCTAAAAGGATGCGGAGGTTTCGACTAAAACGTTTTATTCCATTCATCGCCGCCGGATCACCAGCCCGACCGTTAGCCGTCTTTTGTTATAATTATTCACTCTTGAGTGACGACGCGGGGTTGGCAATTGCTGCCCTCAATGCCTGAACGCTCACAACGGATAGCGCCAAAGCAAAGACTATTATCCCTGAGACCACCGGAATCCACCATTCAATAGCTATCCGATACTCGAATTGCGACAACCAGTCACTCATCAGCCATCCTGCCAAAGGCGTTGCCAATACAAAGGCAACCGCAATCAACCTGGTAAAATCCCTGCTGATAAGAATAACCACATGTGAAACGGTAGCACCGAGAACCTTCCGGATACCAATTTCCTTCGTTCTTTGCTCGACAGTAAACGCGGCTAAACCAAAGAGGCCCAGACAGGAAATCGCAATCGCCAGCGA
The DNA here is from genome assembly GCA_023417785.1 of Bacteroidota bacterium. Taxonomy (GTDB): domain Bacteria; phylum Bacteroidota; class Bacteroidia; order Cytophagales; family Cyclobacteriaceae; genus Ohtaekwangia. The sequence goes on along the minus strand of JAEZEH010000053.1, from coordinate 117,435 downwards.
AGAAAAGATGTTAGACAAATAACCGATACGTTTCAGATTTGTAAACTTGTCTTCGAAGTCCTGATCCGTGAACCGATAGGTGAACGGATATGCCGGGTTGTGCCGGCGAAAGACCGACTCGATTCGTGAAAGAGTTTCATCCATCTTTGTGTGTTCGGGAAGCCGAATGGTAACATGGCTGATCCACGAAGGGTCATAAATGAACAAAGTAGGATCAACGGCACGGGTTGGGGATAGCATAACGACATTCTCCATAACGCCCACAATGGTATATTTTTTCTCAAAAACTTCGACGGTTTCACCGATCGGATCCTTAAGACCCATATAGGCCACGGCGGCTTCGTTTACAATAATTGATGTACTGTCGGCAAACTCCGGCGAAAAATCGCGCCCGGAAACTATTCGGATTCCCAGGGTTTTAGAATAGTCACGATTCACGGCAACGGTAGCGAACGAGGCACGCTGACCTTCACGTTTTCCGGACCAGTTGACATAACCCTGAAACGAAAACACAGCTGTGATCGGGCTGGAAGAAGAGGTGACAGTTTCTGCCAGGTTCTGGTTGAGAAGCTCGTTTTTTATGACCTCAAAGTTTTGTAAAACATTGCCGGTGGCCGGTACAGTCAGCAAATTCTCGACGTTGTACCCTGTCGGCCTGCTACGGAGGTGATGTAGCTGATAGTAAATTACCGTCGTTGAAATAATAAGGACTATAGAAAAAAAGAATTGGGTCGCCACCAGCACTTTTCGGGGAAGTGATCCTCTGCCGCCGGAATACAGTCTGCCCTTGAGAACCGTGGCAGGCCGAAAAGAAGAAAGATAAAGGGCGGGATAGCTTCCGGCGATGAAACCAGTGAGGGCAATTACCAGCCCAGCGGCGCCGTACCAGAGAGGATTTGCGTAGTCGATCCGAAGGGATTTTCCCACGAGGACATTATAACCTGGCAACGCTATTTCTACAAGGCCAACGGCCACGACAAAGGAAAGGAACGCGGTGATAAGGGTTTCGCCCATAAACTGGATAACGAGCTCCTTTCGTCCCGAACCAACAGCCTTCCTCACGCCGACTTCGCGGGCTCGTTTCTCCGAACGTGCCGTTGCCAGATTTGTAAAATTGATGCAGGCGATAATCAAAATAAAAAGAGCGATAGCGGTGAAGATCCGCACGTAAACGATAAGACCTGAAACACTCTTTCCGTTTTTGAAATCAGAATACAAACGCCATCTTTCCATTGGCAGGAAGGTTATATCAGTTTCCTCGGAACTGTTTCTCCGGATCACATCACGCACGGCTTCTGCAACCTGGGCCTGATCGACATGCTCGTCAAATTCGACATAAAGGTTGAATGAATAATTACTCCATTCCGACAGCGATTCCTTCACCCAATGCTGTTGATTCATGTATGTAGTGAATGGGATAAGGCAATCAAAGGAAAAACTCGAATTCGAGGGTGCGTCCATTACGACAGCTGTTACCGTCAAATCAATCCGGTCGTCAACCTTTATTACCTTCCCAATAGGATCCTCATCTGCAAACAGTGATTTCGCAGCTGACGCCGTAAGAACAATTGATGACGGATCGCTTAGCTGGTTTTCGGTGGCTCCGCCAAGAACGGGAAATGAGAACATTTTCAAAAAATCCTCGCCTACGTAGTATCCCCTTTTATAGAGACTCTGGTTGCCGTATGTGATAAGAAATTCCTGGCCCCAGTTCGTGGGTGAAACATGTTTGATTCCAGGCGTGTTCTCTTTGAGCTCATGCCACAAAGGCAACGGCACCGCCATTTGAGTATAGACTCCATTGTCGCCCTGACCCGTCACATAAACCCGGCTAAGTGTTTTCTTCTTTTCATGAAAACTGTCCCAGGTAATTTCATCGTTTACCCATAGTAATATCAGAATGCTGCAGGCTATCCCTACACTCAGGCCGGTGATGTTAATGGACGAATAAAATCCGTTCTTTTGTAGCGTTCGCAACGCGACCAGGAAGTAATTTCTAAACATTATCAGTCGTTTCTTAATGAATTAACTGGATTCGATCCGGCTGCACGAAGGGCTTCAATACTTACCGTCAGCCAGGCTATGCAAAATGATATCAACCCGGCGAGAAGAAAGGTCCCTGGCCCGAGATCAATCCTGAAGGCGAAATTCTCAAGCCATTTTTCCATCGTGTAGAAACCCAACGGAAGAGCTATAAAAAACGCAATGGAAACCAGAAGAATGAATTCTATAGACAACATTTTCACAATACTGAAGGTCGATGCCCCCAGAATCTTTCTGACTCCGATTTCCTTCATTCTGCGCTGCGTTACAAACACCGTCAAGCCGTAAAGTCCCAGGCAACTGATTGCGATAGCGATGGAGGTAAAAAGTGAAATGACAAGTGAGATCTTCTGATCGTGATCATACTTACGACGTACTTCTTCCGAAAGAAACTGCGCTTCAAATGGGGTAGTTAACACGTGACTTTTCCAGATGCTTTCAAAACGGGAAGTAACCTGTTTAAACGTTCCTGGCTCTATTGATATTCCTATGAAAACATAATTGTTCATCGTTTCAGGCAGGAAAAAGATGATCGGGTCGATTCCTGAGTGCAATGAGTTCTGGTGAAAATCGTCGACGACTCCTACAATTTCAAAAGCCAGGGTGGTAGCGTTTTGCGCGCCGTTCAGTTTTCCCGTCCAAAAAAGTTTTTCCCCTGGTGCTTCATCTTCCGCAATTCCCAGTTTCTTGAGGCTTCTTCTGTTTACCATAATCCGGCTGATATCGTCGGATTGGCTATCTGTCTCGCGGTTCAGGTGTCGGCCTGCGACCAGTGGAATATCGAGCAACTCAAAATAGTTTTCATCGATGTTACATATAAAATGGTGTTGGGAATTATCCATGTTACCACCAGCCTTATGCAGGCGAATGTCACGGAGCAAGGGCGTCGAGGGTAAACTGGTAGATGCGGAAACGTTCTTTACTCCCGCAACTTGTTCAAACTGCAATTTCAAAACAGCGTAACTCTCTTTTGCCTCGGGAGTGCGCATAGGAATCATGATCTTGTGATCCACTGAAAATCCCAGGTGCTGATTTTGAACATAGTCGAGTTGCTGATGAATCACAATGCTGGCGCCGATAAGTGTTACAGATATGACAAACTGAACGATCACTAATCCTTTGCGCAACCAGGATGAAGATGTATTGAGAACGTTTTTATTTTTTAACACCGTTGCCGGTTCGAATGCCGCCAGAAAAAAGGATGGATAAATTCCCGAGATAATTCCTGTGAAAAGACCAATACTGGCAAGGGCAACCACATAAAATATTGAGTTTTCTTCTGTAACTGACAATGAGCGCGTGGACATCATATTGAAGAATGGAAGCACTAATTGCACTATCCCGACGGAAACAACGATGGCGATTAATACCGCGGCGAGTGACTCGCCCATGAACTGTCCGATCAGTTCCCGCTGGCCCGCGCCCATGGTCTTGCGGACGCCGACCTCCGCTGCGCGCTGTGTTGCTCTCGCGGTGGTGAGATTCATAAAGTTGATACATCCTAACAGGAGAATGAACACCGCCACCGATCCCATCACATAAATATACCAGATGCTGCCTGTCGGGGCCAGATCGAGATTGAAAGCGAAATGACTCGAATGCAAGTGAACGTCCGCCAATCGCTGAAGACCGAGCGTTTTCGTTCTGCCCATTGCGCGCATTTCATCGCCGCCGTGTTTCTCTACCCAGGGCGTGAATTTGCTGATCAGGGCCTGAACATCGGTTCCCTCTCGGAGTTTGATGTACGTGAACATGAAGTTCTGTCCACTCCAGGTAGTCATTCCGTTAACGAGATCGCCCCATCCTTCACTATTCATGGTCATGTAAAAATCCGCATTAACATGCGACTTCCTTGTGATCGGCTTGAGCACGCCCGTTACGCGGAACGTATCAACCGAAAAACCGCTGGTCACAATTATACTTTCGTTAAGGCCGGATTCGTCGCCAAATAGTTTTCTGGCAAGTTCGTGGGAAAGAATTATCGAAGATCGGCCCGTCAGCGCCGTTCGCGGATTTCCTTCCGCCAGTTCATATGAAAATACTTGAAGGAAGGTCGAGTCGACCAGGAAGCCGGTTTTCTCATAAAATGTTTCATCCCGATACCGAATGAGATGCCGTTCCACCTCGGGAGGGTTGACGATTCTGGTTGCGGCCTCGAGTTCGGCAAATTCCTGCGCCATTGCCATGGCAATAGGGGGGGAAGTGCGCTGCAGTATCTCCGGCTCGGCGTCACCTTCGCGAATCTCGGTGGTTACGCGAAATATTCGGTCTGAATCCTCAAAATGACGATCATAATTGAGTTCATCCTGAAGATATAATGCGAGAATTGAGCAACACGCAATGCCCACTGAAAGGCTCAGAATATTGATAACCGAAAAGACTTTATTCTTAAGCAGATTTCGGAAAGCTATTATAAGATAGTTCCTCAGCATGTCGCAGGCTTTCCAACTACAATGCCATTATTCATGTCAATGATTAAGGCTCGAAATGCCCTGATTTCAAAGATTCAGTACGGTTTGGCATGCTCGTTTTTGAACCCTACCGTCCGGAATCGCTACAGCTAATCTTCCCGTTCGCGTTTAATTTTCACTTTGGCGGTAGGACCAACCTGTATAGGTACCTTTTCTACTTCCAGGTTTGCCGCCTCAATGCCGTAGAGTTCTTCGGTCGACAAGCTGAAGTCTTTCAGTAACCGGTACCCTTGTATTACCAGTCGGTCAAAATTGGAGATCTCACTGTCGGAAGACGCCCACGAATGGATGATGATAAACTTAAAATCAGCCATCATACTATACTTATGCAGCGAGTTATATGGACTGGTTAAATCTATCTCACCTGCGTCAGCCATTTCATGGATGATCTTTGAGAACAGCAGGTTGACCCGGTGGTCAGTCTTGAACCCAAGTTTGAGCCGGACGAAGAAGCATTTTTTTGGGATAATAGTATCGACCAGATACTTGCTGGTGAATGGATTATCGACAGTGTCTACATGGACAAACCAATAGACATCGGCTCGCTTTGGACGCTTTTTGAAAATGGAGTAAATGATATTCGAATCGATGTATCTTTTGCTGTCAGCCATGGCGAGATACACAAGGTTTGTTGCCTCTTTCGGAATCGTTGTATCCGCCTGCAGATCCTGAACCATGCCGACATAGTGCTTCAGATCGACAAACTCGGTGTGACGTTCTCGCAAGCGACGGGCACGCATAAGAATGTACATCATCAGAAAGAAAACGGATGCAATCGTGAAGGTGAACCACCCACCATGGCTGAACTTGCTGAGGTTGGATACCAGGAAAGCACCTTCAATACTGAAAAATAATATCGCGAGCATCGCGGCCCTGAACGTCGACTTTCGTGAAACGGAGAAATAGAAGATCAGCAGTGAAGTAGTCATCAGCATATCGAATGTGATTGCAAGCCCGTAAGCTCCCTCCATTCGCGAGGATTCACGGAAAATGTACACTACCAGGATACACCCGGCAAGCAGAATCCAGTTAATGGCAGGAATATAAATCTGGCCTTTTATCTGGCTTGGATATCGGACGCGGGTTGCCGGCCAGAGTTTCAGTTTCATGGCCTCGTTCACCAGGGTAAATGTGCCCGATATTAGAGCCTGGCTGGCAATAATGGTTGCCATTGTTGCAATGAGGATTCCAAACAGTTTCAGGCTCTCGGGCATGATTTCGAAAAACGGAATCAACCCCTGCAAAGTCTGTCCCTGATGGTTGAGCAGCCACGCTCCCTGACCGAAATAACTTAAAAGAAGAGCGAGCTTAACGAATCCCCAACTCACACGAATGTTGGATTTGCCGCAATGCCCCAGATCGGAATACATCGCTTCGGCACCCGTAGTACAAAGAAAGACAGCGCCGAGAATCCAGAATCCGCCAGGGTATTTAGCCAGCAGATTTACGGCGTAAACCGGGTTAATAGCCATCAAAACCTTTGTGTTCTCAAGCAAATGGATCAAACCGATGACAGCTATAAAGGAGAACCAGATGAGCATGATCGGACCGAAGATTCTACCAACAACACCTGTTCCGAACTGTTGAAAAAGAAATAGTCCTACTAAAATGATAATTACGATCGTAAGGATCGTGTTGGTGGAAATGTCCGGATTAATGGCACGTAATCCTTCCACCGCCGACGTTACACTGATGGCGGGAGTGATAAAGCCATCTGAAATGAGGGTGGCGCAGCCAATGATTGCCGGGTAAATAACCCAGTTGGCTTTATATCGTCTAACTAAGGCATAAAGCGCAAAAATGCCGCCTTCACCCTTGTTATCAGCGCTTAGCGCGAGATAAACATATTTAATTGTCGTAATTAGCGTAAGGGTCCAGAACACGCAGGAAAGCCCGCCAAAAACAAGCTCCTCGCTAATAACGTGCTGGCCTACGATGAAACGGAACGTATAGATTGGCGACGTACCAATGTCTCCATAAATAATCCCCAGGGAGATCAACACGCCGGCAGCGGAGAGTGGACTTACATGTTTATCGTTTGACGTTGCCATTTATTGAACGCCGTCGCGCGGGCGGGCAATTATTAATCGGTTGCTCTTGTCGTAGCTAAAGTAACTCCAGAGCCAGCTCAGGAAAACAAAAAACTTGTTTTTGAAGCCGACGATGGAAATGAGGTGAACAAACATCCAGATCATCCAGGCCAGGAACCCTTGTGTCCTGAATGTTTTGAGATCTACAACAGCGCGGTTCCTGCCCACGGTGGCCATGCTTCCCTGATGCTTGTAGCGGAACGGCTTCAGTGGTTTCTTCTCAAGTAGTTTTCTTATGTTATCAGCCACAAGCCTCCCTTGCTGCATCGCGGGCGGTGCTACCTGGGGGTGTCCCTGAGGCCATCCGGGATCACCTTCCATAAGCGCGGCGTCGCCGATGGCGAAGATGTTCTGATAACCTTGCACACGGTTAAATTCATCGACAAGGATCCTTGAGCCGCGTCCGATCGATTCAATTTTTATTCCTTCGATAGGTTGCCCCTTTACGCCCGCCGCCCAGATCAGGGTATGGCTTTTCAGGGTTTCGCCGTTCAGGAAAACGACCTCTTTTCCATCGTATGATTTCACGACGTGATTCAGGTGAACTTGAACGCCCATCTCCTTAAGATACTCAAGGGCTTTGGCACCGGATTTATCCGACATGCCGTTCAACAGACGCCCCGTGGCTTCAATCAGGTGAATATCCATTTGGGCTATTTCCAGCTCGGGATAATCTTTAGGAAAGACATGGTTCTTTAGTTCACTCAGCGCACCGGCTAGTTCCACGCCGGTTGGCCCGCCACCCACGATTACAAAGTCTATCAAACTGTTCATCGTATCAGGGTCATCCGAAAGAAGAGCATTTTCAAAATTCCGGATTATGGTATTCCGGAGTTTTATGGAATCAATAATGGTCTTCATAGGAAGAGCATGTTCAGCGACGTCGTTCATTCCATAGAAGTTCGTCGATGCGCCGTTTGCGATTACCAGATAGTCGTAGCGGATGCTGCCAATCGAAGTTTCAATATAATTTTCCTCCGGTATGATGCGATTTACTTCTCCAAGCCTGAAGAAGAAATCAGCTTGATCAGCGAACCGCTTCCGGAAGGGGAACACGATTGAGTTCGTTTCCAGACCTGAGGTAGCGACTTGATAGAGGAGGGGTTGAAAACAATGATGATTGTATTTGTCGATCAAAACGGTCTGGGCTTTTAGTCCTTTCAGGCCTTTTGTTACTTCAAGCCCTCCAAAGCCTCCGCCGATGACGACGATCCTTGGTTTGCCGAGGTCCACTATACGCGTATGCGTGGAGATTAATTTTTGCATGAAAGGCTAAACCTGTTTTGAAAAAACGGTCGCAAAGTTAGCGTGCTCCCTATAATACCAAAATAAAAGTCAGTTTATCTTAATAATCAACGAAATACCAGTTTGAAATGAGCGTTTTCCATTTAAAAAAATGCCTGGAACCGGAGTAATTGTCGCTTTTTCCGAAGTATTTTTGAGTCTTGAACCCCTTAATTCAGACCGGTATGGTTAAAAAACTAGTTTTTTGTTTAATAATAACGGCCGTGGTATTCGGCTGTGAACCCAGGGAAAAAGATGAGATGCAAACGAGAATTGATTCTTTGCAGACCGAGCTGGAAATAAGTCAGCGAATGGCAAAAACGTTAACCGAGGTCGGCGTGCTGATGGATTCTATCGATCAGAGCCGCCAACTTCTCAGAATCAACATGGTGGAAGGCACATCGTATGAAGATTATCAGGCGAGAATGCGCGACATCAACAATTATGTGAAGGACACACAGCGGAAAATCAGTGACCTCGAAGGCACCCTGTCAAAGTCAAAGTCAACGTCCAATGCTTTTTCCGCGACGATCAGGAAGCTCAAGGCAGACATGGAGGAAAAAACCAGGACTATTTCAGATCTGCAGCAGCAGGTAGAAAGATACCGCAATGAAAATGAAAACCTCATTTCAACGGTCGGGATGCAGGAAGCGGAACTCGTAGACAAAGAGCAGGAGATAGAAGCCAAAACACAGGAACTGGCGCTGATTGAAAACCGCATCCAGGAACTGATGATCCAAAGTAAGATGAGTGAAGCGGATGCTTATTATGCACGTGCCCAGGCAGTTGAGGACGCTGCCAATCGCACTAAGCTTGCACCGCGTAAAAAGAAGGAAACGCTTCGGGAAGCTATCGAGTTATATAAGAAGTCACTCTCACTGGGAAAAGCTGAGGCGCAGGCACGGATAGACGATCTGGAAAAAAGAATTTAACCGTTCCGTTGAGAAGTAAGATTGTGGTGCAGATTTCAGTCTGCGCCTTTTTTTTTAAGCCGCGGGTTGATCGTGAAAGATCTGATAAACGATATAGGTAAGGTAACCTGCAAACAACAGAAAAGCCTCCCATCGGTCGAGCTTGCGTTGATTGATGGTAAACATAAAAATCATTAACACAACAGTTCCGACAGCCATTACTGTTATATCAAAGTTGAGCACCGGATTAAATGGGATGGGATGTATCAGCCCCGTGATTCCAAGCACAAGTGTAATGTTGAAAATGTTCGATCCGATCACATTTCCAATCGCTATGTCCGTGTTCTTCCGGTACGCGGCAACTGCCGAGGTGGCCAGTTCTGGCAACGAAGTCCCGGCCGCCAGAATTGTTAGTCCGATGAGCTTCTCCGACAATCCGTATTTTTCTGCAATGGTCACGGCGTTCTCAACGACTAAGGTCCCGCCTCCAACAAGCATAACAAGACCTAAAAGGGACAACCCCAGGGAAACAGGAAATGTGAACAATCTTATATTTGACTCTTCCAGATCTGCACCACGATTCATCAATCGGAAGATGTAGTACATAAAGAAAGCAAAAGTCAGCAGGAGTAGAATAGCGTCGACTCTCGATAGTTGATTTGACGCCGAACCCCACAGTGACGAATCGTTCACCAGAACGAATACAAGCGCCACGGCAAACAACGAAAGCGGAACCTCATATTTGATGGTGTTTCGTTTGACCACCAGCGGATAGATCAATCCCGCCGTACCAAGAATGAGGTAGGTGTTGAAGTTGTTGCTTCCAAAGACGTTACCGAAGGAGGCGTCATTGCGTTCATTGACAGCGGATAGGATGCTGACAATTAACTCCGGCGTTGACGTGCCGAATGCGACAACGGTAAGGCCGATGGCCAGACTTGAAACATTGTATCGTTTGGCTATGGAGGATGATCCCAGCACCAGAAGATCGGCGCCTTTTACAAGTATAACGAACCCCGTGAGGAGCAACAATATCGGTAATACCATTCAGACCCAGATTGGATAAAGCGCTAAATATAGAAACTCTTCGAGTCTGGTAAAGTTATCGGGAATGACCTTTTTTCCGATGGGTCTGAACGGGGCGTCCTGACGAAGTAAGATTTTGAACGAAATAACACAATCTGCCCCTAGAACCATTTTTTATACCTGAAGAAACCGAGCATACCGAAGGTAACGGCTATCATGATAAACCAGACGCCGTAGTAACCATATTTCCACTGAAGTTCCGGCATAAAGCGAAAGTTCATTCCGTAGACGCCCACGATAAATGTCAGCGGAATAAAAATCGTAGAAATGACGGTGAGTACTTTGATCACCTCATTCAGTTTATTGTTCATGGCGTTGATGTGAACGTCGAGCAGACCGGAGATCAGATCTTTATAGGTATCAACGGTGTCTATAAGGTGAACAACATGGTCGTAGACATCGGTAAAAAACCGGATATTTTCATCATGGACAAACCCTGTTTCGCCTTTGATGAGTTTATTAATTGCCTCGCGTAATGGATACAATGCTTTCCGAAGATAGATCAACTCCTTTTTTAATCGTTGAATCTTATGGAAAGACGCCGATGAAGGACTTTCATAGATCGCTTCCTCCATCTCTTCAATCAGGTCGCCGATCCTGTCGAGGACATTGTAGTAGTTATCCACGATGATGTCTGTCAGCCTGTACAGAAGATAATCTGCCTGTCGTTTCCGCACCCGGCCCTGATCCAGTCGGATCCGTTCACGAAAACCGTCGAAGAGATCGCCTTCTTTCTCCTGAAAGGTTATCAGGAAGTTATTCCCTAAGACGAAGCTGATCTGCTCGTAATCAAAGTGAGTTCCCTCTATCCGGTACAGCATCTTGAGCGTAAAAAACAGGTACTCGTCATACTCTTCCGCCTTGGGCCGCTGGTCACTTAGCACATCATCGATCAGGAGACTGTGCAGATTGAATTTCTGTTGGATCTTCTCGATGATGTCATGGTAAAACAGTCCATCAACATTGATCCAGTTCACCCGGTCATCATGCAGCGCCGAAAAGATGTTTTCCGGGGTTGTGTTATCTATCCGGTCGTACTTTTCACGGTTATAGGAAATCAGTTCGAGGATAGGGGCGTGGGGGGTCTTATGTGCCATAGGGTCTATTTTGATACCACTCCAGGATAATGTATAACCGGACTGTCCGATGGCCAAGTAAATAAATTTACGCTACATATGAATATTTAACACTCGAAAGTCAGGAAGCGTACATCGCACCAAAACGCCACGCAGATTATGGAGGATTGAACTTCTATGTGTATTATTGCGCCTTCATGCCACTGCGTCTGGACGATATAAAAGCCCCCATTGCACGGGAAATGGAACAATTCGAGCAGAAATTTCGCGCTTCCGTGAAAACGAAAGTGCTGTTGCTCGACAAAATAATGGGCTATATCGTCAAAAGGAAGGGAAAGCAGATGCGACCGATGTTTGTGTTCCTGAGCGCAGGAACCTGTGGCGAAATCCGTGAATCAACCTTCCGGGGAGCATCTCTCATTGAATTGTTACACACCGCAACTCTGGTCCATGATGATGTGGTGGATGAAGCGAATTACAGGCGCGGTTTTTTTTCCGTAAACGCCCTATGGAAGAACAAAGTGGCCGTTCTTGTGGGCGACTTCCTGTTATCGCGCGGAATGATTCTTTCCGTTGAAAACAAAGACTTCGATCTTCTTAGTATTGTAACGGAAGCCGTAAAGGATATGAGCGAAGGTGAACTGCTTCAACTTGAAAAGTCGCGCAGGCTGGATATTACCGAAGAAATCTACTTTGAGATTATCCGTCGCAAAACTGCTTCGCTCATTGCGTCATGTTGCGCGGTGGGTGCCAGTTCATCGGGCGCGACTCACGATCAGGTTCGCGTTATGCATAAATTTGGCGAACACATAGGCACCGCTTTCCAGATCAAAGACGACCTTTTTGATTTTGGCGAGGAAGAAATCGGTAAACCGGTGGGGATCGACATCAAAGAGAAAAAGATGACGTTGCCGCTTATCTACGCCCTTTCGAACTCCGGCTGGATGGAGAAGCGAAGAATCCTCAGCATCATAAAAAATGAAAGTGCAAATCCACGAAAGGTAAAAGAAGTTATTGCTTATGTGAAGGGGTCCGGTGGCATTGAATATGCCAAGAAAGCGATGGAAAAATTTCATCAGGAAGCTCTTGAAATGTTGAAGCAGTTCCCTGATTCGGTTTACAAGGACTCACTGGTACAACTGGTTCAGTTTACGATCGATCGGAACAATTGAAATGAAAAAAGGCTGCACCGTAAAGGGCAGCCTCTTTAAACCTGTACACAATACAAATTTCCTGTTATCGGACCCGTGAACGTCCGGCCTCCTGAATGGCATACTCCTTCCAGTCCCGGAAGCTTGACGAATCAAGTGCGTCAGCAGCCGGACCGCTGTTTTGTGGTTCGAACGCACCGTCGTTTTCCCACCACTTTCGCGCATTCTCCCGCGCCTCCTGTCGGTCTACCTCCTCGAAGAGGTTGATACAGGAGTCGGACACCATCCAGGGCTTCGATATCGTACTGTACTTTTCAAAAATCATTGATCTCATCTGCGTCCCGGAAGGCTGATTTTTGAAATGAGACAGCGTATACGACATCGTCTCCGGCTCAGTCATAATCATATCCCAGTACTTCCTGGAAGATACTACCTGTGCTGTGGTAAGCAAATATCCGTAGCCATTCTCAATGGGCTCCTTCGTAATAGGGCAGCGGGCTTTTAATTCAGGTTTCTTCTTTCCAAATATTTTATCCAGGAATGCCATAACTCGATTATTATTAGGTTGGTTTGATATTAAATCGTCAACGTTGCTAAAAGCACAGATTCTCCCTACAGACAATTAGTTGCATATTAGACTGCACTTTCCTCTAAAAAGTTACAAAAGGTTTACCAAACCGTGAAAACGGCTTTTCACCCGTTTTAGGCTTATGGGGTGTCCGAAACTGAACGGGAGGGTGTCCGCTGATGACTACGGAACGCTCGCCTTTGATTTTCCGGAAGCCTGGGTTTTCTGAAACTTTTCGTACTGGATAAAGAAGTCCTCCAGTTTTTCCGCAGGAATTTTCTTGGCGATTATCTTCTTCCGGGCGTCAAGAATAAACAAGGAGGGGGTCGTGATGGCGTCGTAGTGATCCTGGTACGGCCCAACGTAGGTACGAGGCCCGTTAACCGTCGTGAACGGTATTTTCATTGTGCTGATGTAGTTCTTCATTTTGGCCATGGATGTGTCGGCACTTACGGCGAAAATCTCCACGTCGAAGCGAGACTTATTCTTTTTATAGAAGTCTACCAGTTTTGGCGTTTCCTCCTTGCAATGGCCGCAGTCAGGGTCGAAGATGTATAGTATGGTATACTTGTTCTTGAAATCATACAAAGCCCTCCGTTTCAACTGCTGATCCTGCATAATGAGGTCAGGCCCTGTCTTTCCAATCAGACTTTTACGTAACCGGTCCGCGTGCTCTTTTAAACTCTTTTTGGTATTGGCGTTCACCCAAAAGTCCATTTCGCCACTTGCAAAATACTTGTCGAATACGTGCACATACACCGCGTCAAGCCCCATGATCTCAGGCTGCTGATATTTAACCAGCGTGATCCAGCTTGCATACTTGTACGTCTCCTGATTTTTTTTGGTTTGAGCCAAAAGGCGGTCTATAGCCTTCATCAGGGTATCAGCCTGCGGCGCGAACAGCTTGTCGAGGTATTCGTTGATTTTTTCCTTGAGTATCGGCCGCGGCATCCGGACGATGGCCTCGTTCGCAAGATCCAGGTTATCAAAAAAATGCTCGCGATACCAGCGCAGCTGAAATGTCGAATCGATTGTTCCATCTGCCTTACGGGGCGCGTCGGGAACTTTCACGGGTTGGCTGGATTTCAACAGCAATGCCGTCACCGTGCTAGAATTCTTGCTCATTATTTCCCGCTGGTACGTCATCACCTTATCATTTATCCGCGTGAAGGCGTCGCGGGCCTCGGCCTTCGTTGCATCCGGCGCGGTGCTGTCTCTTAGTACTTTAACATATGGTTCGGCCTCCATATGCCGCTCCATATTGAAATTCATATTTTCGAAGAAAAGCTTGTTGTCCGGGTCGCCGGTAACCTTCATGTGCCTGACATAGTCGTCCGAGCTCGTTTCCAGGCGGAATTTCTGCGCGCTGCCTACCACAAGTTCAAAGATCTTGATCTTGTCAAGCACCAGGAAATACACTCCGGGCGCGAGCGGTTTTGCACCCGTGAACCGGAATTCGCCGTTGCTGGAGACCCGGGCGGTGTCCTTGATGTAGGTATTCTCCCAGTAATAATGTCCCAGATACACCGTTGTATCTTTCCACCCATCGACACGGAACTGGATATCGTAACCCTGCTGTGCAAAAAGCGAGACACAGGAAAAGAGACAAAAAAATAGAAATAGGGGCCGCATAACTGAATTCATAACTGCGAATTTGTAAAAATCAGGTATTCTGATCAAATGCTTTAATATTCTTTAACATTCATTAGTAACAACTTTTGTGCATTAACTGCATGTTATTGGCCGAAATCTTTAAACTTTACGCAAAATTAGGCGGAAAATGTCCCTTCAGATAAAGCATTTAAGCAAACTGTATGGCAGGCAGAAGGCGTTGAACGACATCTCTTTCACAGTCGAAGAGGGTGAGATCGTGGGTTTTCTCGGCCCTAATGGTGCAGGCAAGTCCACAACTATGAAAATTGCGACCTGTTTCTTACCTCCCACATCAGGGGAAGTTAAAGTCGGTGGGTTGGATGTTCTGCAATACCCACGGGAAATCAAAAAGATAACCGGGTACCTTCCCGAACACAATCCACTGTACCTGGACCTGTACGTGCATGAATACCTGTCTTTCATCGGCAGACTTTACGGATTGGCAGGCGCTGCCCTGAAAAAACGGGTTGGCGAAATGGTGGAATTGTGTGGACTCACACGCGAACAGAACAAGCGCATCGAAGCACTTTCGAAGGGCTATCGCCAGCGGGTCGGCCTTGCTCAGGCGCTGATTCATGATCCGCAGGTTCTGATTTTAGATGAACCCACATCAGGTTTGGATCCGAACCAGCTGCTCGAAATTCGTAAACTCATACGCGAAATAAGCCGCAACAAAACGGTTATTTTTTCCACCCATATCATGCAGGAAGTACAGGCGCTTTGCAACAGAGTGGTGGTGATCAACAGAGGTGAGATAGTGGCTGATGACAAGGTTGATAATTTGCTGAGAGGTGCAGCAAACCAGAAATTCATTATTGTTGAGTTTGAAAGTACTATTCCCATGAATTTCTTGTCAGATATCCCGGGCGTTGTTTCAGTCAGTGAACTGAAGTCGTTCACGTATCGGCTGGTAACTTCGGCCGACGCCGATATTCGTCCGGACGTTTTTCGCATCGCCGCAGACAACAATCTTTCGCTCGTTGGCCTGAGACAGGAGGAAAGCAAACTCGAAGACATCTTTCAGGTTCTTACGACTCAAAACCCCGTTCGCCATTAAAAAATTAAACTTACTTTTGCAGCGTCAGAAAAAAGCATGATCCAGGTACTTTCAAAAGAGTTTAATAGTTTTCTGAATTCGCTTATAGCCTATGTTGTCATCGGCGTATTTCTAATTGCCATGGGCTTGCTGATGTGGGTGTTTCCCGAATCCTCGGTTCTCGAGTATGGCTATGCTGATATGGAAACGTTGTTCACGCTTGGGCCATATGTTTTTATATTTCTAATTCCCGCGATTACGATGCGGAGTTTCGCCGAGGAAAAGAAAGCCGGAACCATTGAGCTGCTTATTACCAAACCATTGTCGGACTGGGAAATAATCGTTGGAAAATTTCTGGCCTGTTTTCTCCTCGTGTGCTGTGCCCTCTTGCCCACGATCATTTATTACATTTCTATCTATCAGCTCGGAGCCACTCCGGGTAACATCGATACACCGGGCGTGATAGGATCGTACATCGGGCTTGTCTTGCTTGGTGCAGTTTTCTGTTCCGTTGGAATACTCGCCTCTTCGCTTACGCGTAACCAGATTGTGGCCTTCATCATCGCAGCGTTTTTGTGTTTTCTTCTTTTCTCGGGATTCGAATCACTTTCTGCACTTAATGTATGGTCGGCCAATGCGCTGCTGATTAAACAGCTCGGTCTGCTGGAGCACTACCAATCCCTCGCACGCGGCCTGATCGATAGCCGCGACGTAATCTTTTTCGCCAGCGCTATTCTGGTCATGCTTTCGTTCACTAAATTAACCCTGAGTATCCGGCAATGGTAAACTGGAGAAGCAGAAAATTTGGTGACGTGCTATGGATCATAAACATGATTCTCCTGGTGGTATTTCTCAATATCATCGCAAATCTGTTTTCATTCCGGATAGACCTGACAGAAGAGAAGCGCTATACCATCAAAGATCAGACAATTGATTTGCTGCAAAGCCTCGATGAAGAGGTGTACGTGGAAGTGTATCTGGGCGGCGAACTAAATGCAGGATTTCGCCGATTCAGAAAAAGTGTCGAAGAAACGCTGGAGGAATTCAGCATCCGGTCGGGAAAACGGGTACGCTATACGTTCACTGATCCCTCCACCGCCATGGGGCAAAAGGCGCGAAATGAATTTATGGCCGACCTCGCGGGACGAGGCATTCAACCCACCAATGTGGTGGACAAGAAAGATGGCCAGCGTGTTGAGAAAATTATTTTTCCGGGTGCGCTGATAAGCTACGGAGGCTTCGAAACCGGGGTAATGCTCCTAAAAGGCAATAAGACCGCATCCTCAGAAGAGGTGATCAACCAATCCATTGAAGGCGTCGAATTTGAGCTGGCTAATGCCATTTTTAAACTGGCCAATATGGATCGTAAACAGATTGGGTTTATCGACGGGCACGGCGAACTGGACAGTCTCGAGGTGGCAGCTTTTAATAACCAATTGCTCGAGTTTTATGATGTCTTTCGGGTTGATCTCTCCAAACGAAATGACCTTGCCAGATATGATGTGATTATCGTTGCCAAACCCAAAAGTGAATACTCGCCGCTGGAAAAATATAAACTGGACCAGTTCATTATGCGAGGCGGTAAAGCGATGTTTCTCATTGATAAACTGGACGCCAGCATGGACAGCGCGTCCCGCGAGGATTACTTTGCTTTTCCTTATCGCCACAATCTCGATGATCAGCTTTTTCGGTATGGTGCGCGGATCAATCTAGATCTAATTCAGGATCAGAACGCGGCATTATATCCAATCGTCACCGGACAGGTCGGCGGAAAACCGCAAATGCAATTGATCGATTGGCCTTATTTCCCACTGATAAGCAATTACCCGGATCACCCTATCACCCGCAATCTTGATGCAATCCTGGCGAGGTTTGCCAGTAGCATTGATACTGTGAAAGCGGAAGGAGTTAAGAAAACGCCTTTGCTGGTCACATCAAGGTATGCACGGACCGTGGGTGCGCCAGTGAATATTTCTGTGAATCAATTGCGCAACATGTCGCCCGCGCAGTTTGACAAGTCGAACATTGCGGTCGCCTACCTTTTGGAAGGAACGTTTACATCACTTTACAAGAACCGGTTTTTACCGGAAGGCGCGGACTCCACGGGTTTTCGTGGAGATGGTACTTTTTCAAGAATTGTAGTGATCGCGGATGGCGATATCGCCCGAAACCAGATAAACCCGCGTACGGGCCAACCGCAGGAACTCGGTTTTGACCCATTTTCGAATTACACGTTCGCCAACCGTGACTTTCTTATGAACACCCTGGCATTTCTGACCGACGAAGCCGGTCTTATTCAAACCAGGAACAAGCAAATCAAGATAAGACCGCTTGACCGTCAGCGCATTCAAAGTGAAAAGACGTTCTGGCAAATTATAAACATTGCGTTGCCGTTGGTGTTGCTTATTGCCTTCGGCGTGGTTCGGTCATTTATTCGCAAACGCAAGTACGCCAACTTTTAATATGCAGGAAACGCGCAATAAACGACAGATTATTATTTTGCTGGTACTGCTTGCCTGTATCGTTCTGGCGCTTACTTTCTCGCCGGGTCGATCCAGTTTTGACGTTCCGCCCGATTATTACCGCGAGTTCAACCTGCGGGAAGTGGACCGGGTGGAAATGAAGTCCGCGGGGAAAGATGTTTCCCTGAACTTCAACAACAGTCGCTGGCAGGTGAATAACGAATTCTCTGCCGACCGCGGGCTGGTGGAGGTTCTGTTCGCAACCCTGCAGCAAGCGGAGCCTAAACGTCGCGTTGCTTCCTCTATGCGGGACTCACTGACCAGGGTGCTCCGGGAAAAGGGCGTTCTCGTTTCTTTATTCAATGGCGAAAACAAAGCAGGAGCCTTTTTCGCCGGAGGAAACGCCGCAAAAACGCAGGCATACTTCTTAAAAGAAGGCGATGATCAGCCCCACCTCATGGCTATTCCTGGGTACCGGGTGTATGTGTCGGGAATTTTTGAGTTGCCTGCTATCCAATGGCGCGAGAAACTGATATTCGATCTTAACTGGACTAACTTCCGGAAGCTGGAAACGAACTTCAGAAATCCGGCCGGAAATTTCACTGTCGAAATGGCGCGGAATCAGGCTGTTATCCCCGGAGTCGCGGAACCCGACACCGCCCGATTGAACACTTTTCTGGATGATTTGTCGCTATTGAGGGCCGACGAATACCTCGAAAGAACGCGCGCGTTGGATAGCATGAGCCAATCCCAACCCCTGGCTGAATATCAGATATCCGATATCGGTGGCCGCGTTTATTCGCTCCGGGTCTACGACTACGACGACAAATTCCTGGGTTTGACACACGCCGGTCAGTTTGCGGTTCTGCCCAGGGAACACCTTATTCCATTACTTCGTCCAAAAGAATTTTTTATAAAGCGATAGGGGATATCCACCTTTTTTTGCACTTTAACCGCCCCGTTTTATTATTGCGTTTTCTTTATAAATTTACCGCTGCTATAACAACAAAACCACTACTTTGCGACAATGAAATTCATCGTAAACTCGGCTTACCTTCTCAAGCAACTCTCCAACATAAATGGAGTTATCACTACTAATCCGGTCGTACCTATTCTGGAAAATTTCCTGTTTGAACTGGATAAAGGAAGCCTTACGGTAACGGCATCGGATCTTCAGACTTCAATGATTACTGAAATCCAGGTTGAATCCAAAGAAAAAGGAAGCATTGCGGTACCTGCGCGCATACTGTTGGATACCTTGAAGAACCTTCCTGAGCAGCCGGTAACTTTTTCCATTGATGAATCGACGTATAGCATCGAAATCATTTCCGATAATGGTCGTTATAAGCTGTCAGGTGAAAACGCAACTGACTTCCCGAAGGTGCCTAACGTGAGCAACGATTTCAGTGCCGAAATTTCCACTGAAGTGCTCGCCAGAGCGGTCAATAACACCATATTCGCAACCAGCAACGACGAACTTCGTCCGGCAATGACGGGTGTCTTCGTTAACCTTGGCGATAAGAACACAACTTTCGTTGCAACTGATGGCCACCGTCTGGTGCGCTACCGCCGTAGTGATGTTAAGAGTGACAACGGCAGTACGATTATTATTCCCCGAAAAGCGCTTAATCTTTTAAAGGCTACATTACCTTCTGAAAACACTGAGGTAACCGTAAACTTCAATTTATCTAATGCGTTTTTCAAATTCGGCAATATCCGGATGATCTGCCGCCTCATTGACGAACGTTTTCCCGATTATGAAAACGTTATTCCGTCAGTGAATAATATCAAAATGACTATTGAAAGGAGCGATTTGCTTGGTGCGCTGAAACGTATTTCTATCTACGCAAACAAAACGACACACCAGGTTCGTTTGAAAATAACCGGTAGTGAACTCCAGATATCGGCCGAGGATCTCGATTTTTCCAATGAGGCCAATGAACGACTCTCATGCGAGCATGATGGTGAAGACATCGAAATCGGGTTCAATGCCAAGTTCCTTATCGAAATGCTTACCAATCTTGATTCGGACAAAATCCGGCTGACGATGTCGGCCCCGAACAAAGCAGGTGTAATCCTGCCAGCAGAGAAAGACGCGGATGAAGACATTCTGATGCTGGTAATGCCTGTGATGCTGAACCAATACGTTTAGTAAAACCTTATCAGAACTGTTGTGAGAAATCTGTGCCTGCAATCTGCGGGTGTTTTGCGCGTTCCTTTTTAAGCCATTATTTCGCCCAGTGAACTGTTTAGCGCGGCAAGGCCGTGATTCGGTTTCGCCCATTATGATTTCTTCAATTGATCGAACGCCGCAGTACCGGGCCAGTCCTTACAATAAAAAACGGAACTACACAGCGGCCTCTTAATCGACTATCGATTCTGATCAGATTGCGCCTCTTTTTCCAAGGTCGATTACTTCAAGATCCCGAATCGCTTTTTGTTCGAGGGTAAATCTTACAATGGTTCTCATGGTATGAAAGCCGTGATTTCCTGCGGCACCGGGATTCAGATACAACATGTTGCTGAAGGTGGGATCGCGTTTTATACGGAGTATGTGTGAGTGGCCACAAATGAAAATATCCGGCACACTCAGCGCAAGTTCCTTCTTCACACGTGGATTGTAACGGGGTGGGGCTCCGCCGATATGCGTCATCCATATACTAAAGCCTTCGCAATTGAATTTCTGATCTTCCGGAAACAAGGATTGAACCTGCAGGTCGTCAATGTTTCCATAGACACCTTTCAGGGGTTTGAACGCGCGTAAAGCTTCGATGATGTCTACTGAACCGACATCACCGGCATGCCACACTTCATCGCACTTCTCAAAATAATCGAACACCTTCGTGTCGAGAAATCCATGTGTATCCGAGATCAATCCAACGCGCATTTGCTGTTTAATTTGTACGTGTAAGGTATGGATAAAAATACTTTTTCAGCCCCATGGGATTTTGGTAACTTAAAACCAATTAGCGTTATGAAATTCGGTTTTTTATCCACTATTCTTTTCTGTGGCATTCTTTGTTTTGCACAGGATGACGAATTCAGATTCGGCGCGGTGACGTACAGCAATCTCGCGATGAATTCATACGAACATGACACGAGCGCCGTAGCTCTCGTATTGAGAGAAAGAGGACAGTCACATATCGACAACAGTGGCGATATTATGCTGGTCTTCAAATATCACGTGGTTATTAAGATCCTGAAAACCCAGGGGCTCGAAAAGGCAAACATCACTCTTCCAATATATCGCAGCGACGGAAAGACCGAAGTCCTGCGAAACATTAAGGCGTCTTCATTCACGATGCAGAATGGCTCAATGGTAGAAACGCCGGTAAACCCGCGTAGTATCTTCACGGAAGATTACAAATACGGCGATCTTAAGAAGTTCACTATTCCTAATGTTACCGTAGGAAGTGTGATCGAATATGAATATGAATTGTGGACGCCGTTCTTTACAATGAACTTCCGGCCCTGGGAATTTCAAACCGACATCCCGAAGGTGTCAAGCGAATACTGGGCAACTATTCCGGCAAACTACCGGTACAACATCAGTCTTCGCGGATTTCTCAAGCTTTCGAAACAAGAAGATGAAATAGTAAGGTCATGCTTTTCGGTGGGATCCGGTGTTTCTGAATGTATACGGTACAAATGGGGTATCGATCACGTTCCGGCCTTCGTCGAGGAAGATTATATGACATCGAAGAAAAACTTCGTCTCCGCTATACGTTTCGAATTAAGACAGATTGAATACTTCGATGGAAGGAAAGATAGAGTTACCAAAGAATGGAAGGACGCGGATCAGGAGATGCGGACCCTTGAAGGATTTGGTATTCAGCTCAGGAAAGGAAAGGATGTTACGACCAGTGAACTGGAATCCATCACGGCAGCAGAAACAGATCCCTTGAAAAAGGCTGAACATATTTTTTCATTCATCCGAAACTGGTATCACTGGGATGGTTCAGAAATGTTTTGGTCGAAAGATGGAATAAAAAAAGCATTTGGAAAACGTACTGGCAATTCAGCAGATATCAACCTTTCGCTGGTCGCAGCCCTAAGGCACGCTGGGCTCGAAGCTGATCCCATGATTCTTTCCACCCGCGATAACGGATTGCCTACTGATCTCTTTCCCGTCCTGACTGAATTCAATTACGTCGTAGCCAAAGTCGATATAGCTGACAAATCATATCTCCTCGACGCAACAGATGACTTTCTTCCCTTCGGTACCTTGCCCGAACGCTGTCTCAATGGCCGGGGACGTGTGTTCAGCAAGTCCGGATCTTACTGGTTCGAAATAAAACCAAATGACAAAGCCCGCCAGGTCGTTTTGGTGAATCTGAAAGTAGCAGACGATGGCGGTGTCACCGGAGACGTGCAGACAACCTATTTCGGGTACAAAGCCGCCGAAAGGAGGAGTCGCATTCTAGGTTTTTCAAGTCTGGACGAGTACAAAAAAGATCGGCAGAACAAATGGCGTTACGGGGTACTCGGAGATATTTCAATTTCAAATCTCGAGGATTTCACGAAACCATTGGTGGAGAAATTAGCCATTGACCTGGATCCGGTGACAATGCCGAAAGCCGGCGCGTTTCTCTTCAATCCGTTTCTTTTTGACAAGGTTGTGAAGAACCCTTTCAAATCTCATGAACGCCTCTATCCGGTCGATTTTGGAGTTCCTATGGAAGAAACCGTAATCATCAATCTTGAATTACCTGAAGGTGTCGAACTGGATGAGTTCCCGGAACGCCTGGCAGTTGCTCTTCCCAACAACGGAGGCCGGTATATTTTTCAGGTCCAGAAAAACGGAAAGATTCTTTCAGTCAACAGTATGCTGGCAATCAGCAAGACAGTCTTCTCCTCGGAGGAATACCATTACCTGAAGGAGTTGTTCAACAAAATGATCGGGATTAACCAGATGGATCTTGTTCTCAGGAGAATTTGATTACCTTAATGACGCCCGAACGATGCTGCTGTAAATTGAGCGGCGAATACTGAACTTTAAATAGCAGCGCTTGAAACTTGTTTGATGTTCTTTTATGTTTATAAATTTTCTGTACAACCGGACTTTTATGAGAAACTGTATTACCCTCATCCTGTTTATCTTCACAATAACGGTGGCCAACGGCCAACAGGAGGGCGCCGCCCTCGAAGGCAATTACCCCCTGAATGAGCGCTTTCAGGTACTGAAATCAAAATCGCAGAATTACCGCGAATACAAAGTCATTCGCGAAAACGTGCTTGATGGTTTCTGGAAGATCGTCCGGGATTCGGTAGCAACGAAGCAGGCTGCGATTTCATCGAGGGACAAAAGCATTCTCGATCTGAAGAAAGAACTCGCCGAAACCCAGTCGACCCTGAAAGAAAAAGAGGCCTCAATGCAAGAGATAGTCCACGACAGCACTCACATTAACGTATTGGGCATAAACTTCTCCAAAAGTGTTTTCATCACAACTGTAGGACTTATTTTCGGCGCTCTGATTCTCGTCGTGCTTCTCATGTCCGGCCGACTCAAACTGAGTCAAAGCTCTCTCAAAGAGCGGGCTGATGCCTTCAATAGCCTCAGCACTGAATTTGAAGAGTATAAGCGCAAGGCCATGGAAAAACAGACCAAGCTTTCCAGGGAACTTCAGACGGAACGAAATCGCCTCTCCGAAAACAGAGGAATCTGAGTTTGAGATAAAGAACAGAAGGGGCTAAGTGCCTCCTTTTTTATTTCCTCAACTCAAAGGCTGCCTTTTTCAGGTTTTCCGAGTCGCCCCCCACGAATACGTCAAATTTGCCCGGTTCCGTTCCCCAGGTCATATCAGCCCGGTAAAAGGCCAGGTCTTTTTCGCTTATTTGAAATGTAACTTCTTTTGATTCGCCTGCCTTGACAAGTATTTTCCTGAACCCCTTGAGTTCCTTGATCGGACGCGTCACGCTGGCAGTCAGGTCGCGAATGTATAACTGGACCACTTCCTCACCATCGCGTTTACTGGTGTTGGTCACGTTTACCGATACGGAAAGCGTTTCTCCGGGATTCAGTGAGGCTGCACTTAAACGGATGTCTGAATACTTGAATGTTGAATAACTCAATCCGTATCCAAAAGGATATAGCGGTGAGTTGGGAACGTCCCGGTAACGGGAAATATAAAGGCGTTGGTCGGCGGGCTCATCGTAATTTCCGCTGTAAGGCCTACCCGTATTCTTTTGGTAATAATATAGAGGAATCTGGCCGGTGCTTCGCGGGAAGCTGACCGGAAGTTTACCGGAAGGATTATAGTCACCAAATACCACATCTGCTACAGCGTTACCAGTTTCTGACCCCAGGGTCCATGTTTCCAGAATCGCTGGAACGTTTTCATCAACCCAATTCAATGTGAGCGGTCTTCCATTGATAAGAACCAGAACAACCGGTTTTCCGGTTTGGTGGACCGCCTGGACGAGCTGTTCCTGAACCCCGGGTAACCCGATTTCGGCACGCGATGCGCCCTCACCGTTCATCACGGCACTTTCTCCAACCACCATAAGTACGACATCGGCCTTTTTTGCAGCAGCTACCGCCGCGTCAAAGTGTTTCCTGGAGTCAGTGTATAGATCACATCCCTTTTCGAAGATGACCTCTGCATTTTTTCCTGCCCGGGCACGAATACCTTCCACGATTGATACGGGGTGCGCCGCTTCTCCAAAGAACGACCACGAGCCGTTCATGTCTTCCTTGTTGTCGCCCAGCGGTCCGATGATGGCTATCTTTTTATGCGAGGCAGCCAGTGGGAGGAGGTCGCCGGAGTTCTTTAGTAGCACGATCGACCGCCGGGCAATATCGCGGGCCATGGCAAGGTTTTCTTTGGACCGAACAGTCGCTTTTTCCCGACTCAAATCTGAATACTTGTATGGATTTTCGAATAACCCCAGGTCAAATTTCAGCTTGAGCACGCGGCTTACTGCGTCGTCGAGAATCTTTCCGCTAATCCGTCCCTCTTTCAGAAGCCCCGGAATCTGGCTGACATAAAGGTAACTCATCATATCAAGGTCGGTTCCCGCTTCCAGACATAATTCAGCCGCACTCTCGCCATCCTCTGCCAGACCGTGATTGATCGTTTCGCGGACTGCACCATAGTCGGAGATTACGAGGCCCTGAAAACCCCATTCTTCTTTTAAAATTTGTTGTAGCAGGTTGCGATTAGCCGTTGCAGGAATACCGTCGAATTCGTTGAACGCTGGCATCAGCGTGGCCGCCCCCGCGTCAATGGCTGCCTTGAATGGAGGCAGGTAAACTTCATACAGAAACCGGCGGGACATGTCTACTGTATTGTAGTCGCGCCCGCCTTGCGCGGCACCGTAGGCGGCGAAGTGTTTCACGCAAGCCGCCAGAGTATTGGGTAACGACAGATCGCTCCCCTGGAAACCTTTAACTCTGGCCGCTGCAATAAGGGATGCCAGATAGGGGTCTTCGCCCGCCCCTTCTGATATGCGACCCCACCGCGGATCCAGCGATATGTCAACCATTGGAGCGAAATTCAAGTTTATTCCGGCAGCCGTTGCCTCATCTGCCGCGAGCCGGGCAGATTGCCGGATCAAGTCAAGATCCCAGCTGGCAGCCTCACCCAGCGGAATTGGTGTAACTGTTTTGAACCCGTGAATGATATCCGCCCCAAACAGAAGTGGTATGCCAAGGCGCGATTCTTCTACTGCGATCTTTTGAAGTCTGCCCGTGTAGGATGCTCCGTGTACATTGAATAATCCCGTGATGCTACCGTTCCGTATCTGTTCGTCAAAACGACCCGATTCACTTGTGTACATCGTTGGTCCGGTGATAATGGTTTCACCAACGATGAAGTTGAGTTGACCGGCCTTTTCCTCCGGAGTCATTTGTTTGATAAGCTCCTCTATTCGGTCTGCCACCGGTCTTGTCTGTGAGAAGGCAGGAGTGGCAATCCCCACCAGAATTAAGAAGAGAAAGGTTTTGGTCCGGACTGTGAACATGATCGCAGGGGTTAGATTTTGGAGGATTATCTTCGCAGGTAAAACTCCGAACCATTTTTTCTCCCGCCAACCTGAAAAATTCGTCAAAGCCACATCTGATCGTCGAAACGACTACATCAAATCTACATCAAGGTAGGGTAAACCGTCATTTTCAATTTAATTAAAGCGGTTTCTGTTTTAGTTTTAATACTACATGAGTCAAATCAATTCCATCGGAAGAGGAGTCGCGACTACCGGATTAAGCTTTTTTCTGGTCCTCACCATGTGGTTAGGAGGTATCGCCCAATCTCCGATTTCCGGACTTCCCCATGTTCGGGTATTTCATAGCCTTGAATATCGCGGCGGCATTCAAAACTGGTCTATTGCCCAGGACTCGCGCGGTATTATTTATGTAGCCAACAATTTTGGTCTGCTGGAATTCGACGGAGTCACCTGGCAGACGCTCGGGGTTCCCAATGGGACAAAAGTCCGAAGCGTTGCAATTGACGGGACGGGACGAATTTTCGTGGGGAGTCAGGGTGATTTCGGCTATTTTTTTCCGAATGAGTCCGGACAATTGGTTTATACCTCACTTGCCGACAGCCTTGAATCACAGTACCGGAACTTTGACGAAGCCTGGAGTATCTATGTTGATAACGAGACTGTCTATTTTTGCACATTCTCACGAATCTATGTTTTCAATGGAGGTTCCTTCACGGTGGTTGATAACGGCAAGCCCCTCGACTTTTCATTTCTCATAAACCGCACCTTATTCGTAAATATTCGCGGCACAGGCCTTTGCCGATTGTCGGGAGAAAAGCTTGAGCCCGTCACCGGTGGAAATTTCTTCAGCGAAATGAGTATCTCAGGCCTGCTTCCGGTAGGCAATGAACAGTTTCTGATTTCGACCTTTCAGCATGGGATGTTCCTCCTTTCAAACGGAAAGGCAGAAGCATGGAGTCCTCACCTCCAGCCGTTTTTCCGGGAAGCCGGAGTTAATTGTTTTGCGCGGTTGAGGAATGGTCTGTTTGCAGTGGGAACTCAGAATAAGGGCCTTTTGCTCTTAGATGATCGCGGTAATGTTCGAATGGAGTTGACGCGGGGCAGGGGTCTCGAAAACCGAACCGTACTGGGCCTCTATGAGGACGATGCCAGTAACCTTTGGGTGGGCCAGAATAACGGCATCGGCGTAGTGGAACTGGGATCACCGTTTTCATTCATCAGTGAACAAAGTGGTCTCCCGGGCACAGGGTACGCTGCTTACCTCGACGGGGATATGCTATACCTGGGAACCAACACTGGACTTTACCGAAAACCTGTAAATGAGCAAGGCGACTTCATGCCGGTTCAGGACGGCGAGGGTCAGATCTATCATATCGGCAAATACCGGGATAACCTCTTAGTTGGGCAGCATAAGGGAGCTCACAGTCTCGACGAAAAGATGACCAGGATATCCCGTGAACCGGGATCGTGGATTTTTATGGTTATGCGAAATCATCCCGGCAAACTCCTGGAAGGAACGTACGCGGGATTGCAGCTCTATCACCTGCACGATGGCCGGTGGGTTTTCCATAAAAAACTGAATGGCTTCAATGAATCGGCGCGTATTATAGCTGAAGACGACAACGGCGAAATCTGGGTAACCCATGGCTATAAAGGGGTCTACAGAATCACACTCAACGACGCCGTCGATAGTATCGTCGGCTTGAAACATTACGGTCACGATGATGGCTTCTCTTCCAACCTGTTAATTAACGTGTTTCGGATCCGCAACGAACTCGTCTTCACCAGCGAATCGGGAATTTTTCGATTTGACCGCAAGCGAGACACATTTGTGAAGGACAGTTTCTATTCATCACTTCTTGGCGAAAATGCCCAGATCTGGTTTATGCAGGAAGATGCATTTGGAAATATCTATCTGACGGGCACAAACCACATTGGCGTGCTCCGTAAAAACGCCATCGGTCAATATACTTACGAGGAAGACGCTTTCAATCGTATTAAACCATTCCTCAATGATGACCTCGTGAATATCACGATACTTCAAAACAACGAGGTGCTGTTTGGAGCGAAGGATGGATTTGTTCACTTTGAACCTGGGAAAAAAAACAATGCGACGCCGAATCCGCAAACGTTCATCCGCAGAGTGTCGGTTTCCGGGGCGAAGGATTCGGTCATATTCCATGGAAACTGGAGCTCCGCAGGACATATGGCGTCTTCCCAGCCGGAAGATTCAGACGTATCCCTGGCTTACGAGTTCAATTCAATACACTTCTCCTTTGCCGCGGCCGGATATCACGGGACCATTGGCAGGGAGTACCAGTATTATCTCGAAGATTTTGAGAAGGGATGGTCGGACTGGGTGCAGGTAAACCAGAAAGAATACACCAATCTGAAAGAAGGTTCGTACACCTTTCACGTGCGAAGCAGGAACAGTTCCGGGGTAGTCACACCGGCGGCAACGTTCAAATTTACAATAGTCCCTCCGTGGTACAGGTCGGTGGTGGCCTATGTGGTGTATTCACTTTTTACCGTAGC
The DNA here is from genome assembly GCA_023417785.1 of Bacteroidota bacterium. GTDB lineage: Bacteria > Bacteroidota > Bacteroidia > Cytophagales > Cyclobacteriaceae > Ohtaekwangia. The sequence continues at coordinate 89,125 of JAEZEH010000053.1, read as the reverse complement.
TATGTTACTTGCTGCCTTCAATGTACTCGACAAGAAATATCAACGTGAGCAGAAAATTCTCAAGGCGAAACAGGAACATCAACTTAATCTCAAGGAAACGGAAATAGAAATGATTTCCGATAGATCACAAAAAGAGATCAACCGGTTGCAGCATGAAAAACTCGAGGCCGACCTGCGCCACATGAACAACGAACTCGCTACGGCGACCATGCACCTGCTCAATAAGAATGAGTTTATCACAGGTGTGAAGAATCACCTCAATGTCATTATCAGAAAAAATGCATCGGAAGAATCTAAAAAGGAACTGCTGCAAATAACCCGCGACATTGAGAACAACATTTCAGCCGATAAGGACTGGGAGCATTTCCAGTTTCATTTCGATCGCGTTCATGGCGATTTCACGCACCGGTTCAAGGCGGCCTTTCCTGTGTTGAGTCCCCAGGACATCAAATTGAGCGCTTACCTCAGAATGAATCTCTCCACCAAAGAGATCGCGCAACTGCTCAATATTTCGGTGCGTGGTGTCGAAATCAGTCGTTACAGGCTTAGAAAAAAACTTCAACTAGATCGCGCGCAGAATTTGCAGGACTTCATACTCAATTTCTGAGTTGCATCGCTGGCACCAGATTGATGCTGGATAGAAAAAACGGTTATGAAAAAAATCTTTGTTTCTATGGCACTGGCGCTGGCAGCGGGGTCTGTATACGCGCAGCAGGATTCCGTTTCAAGCCAGCCTGAGCCTCTTCAGCCCCAGGGACAATACGGCACACAACGCGTTCCGCAGCCCGCTGGCGATCTTAAGGAGGATCGCGCAGAAGTTCAGCGGGACCAGCTTCCCCCACCCATGCTCGATGAATTAAACACCAATCCGACATATTCTGGCTGGGAGGAAGGAAACGTCTTTTTCGAGAAGAATACCGATCAGTTCATAGTGCATGTTGTCAAGGAGAATACAACCCACACATTTCGGTTCGATAAGGATGGCAACGCAATCCGGACTGACGCACCCGTGGATTCGTCCGGTGATCGACAATAAAAATCGGCTGATAACGTCTTTGTTCGTAAACCTTGGCTGCCCCCGCACGTTAGGGGGGTATATCGGCCAACCTAGCATTGATGACGACTTTATACCTGAAAAACATGGTGTGCAACCGCTGTATCATGGTGGTCCGCCAGGAACTTGAAAAGCTGAATCTGCCCGTAGCACGGATTTCGCTCGGGGAAGTTGTGCTGGATACGCCAAAGCTTGAACCTGATGTACTCACGGCTGTGGATCAAGCCTTAAACCCCCTCGGATTTGAGCGCATAGACGACCGCAAGGGCAGGATGGTGGAGGCAATCAAGAATACCGTGATCCGGATAATATACGGTCCGGACGTTGCGCGTAAGGTGAACTGGTCAACGCTGTTGTCGGAGGAACTTCACTACGAATACAATTATCTGAGCAACCTGTTTTCTTCAATGGAAGGCATTACACTCGAACAGTATATCATACGTCAGAAGATTGAACGGGCCAAGGAACTGTTGTTCTATGATGAGTTAAACCTTAGCCAGATATCCCATCAACTTGGATACAGCAGCGTTGCACACCTTTCCGCTCAGTTCAAAAAAGTCACCGGCCTGACCCCTACGGAGCTTAAGAAAAACCGGTATCCTGACAAGGGCCGGAAGTCGTTGGATCAGGTTTAGGCAAGGTTCCACTGGAACAAGATTTTGTGTTACTATAAGGCAAGAGGAAGCTCAGGTGAGATGAAAACGCCATTCTTAATTTATGTATGCATTCTTCTCGGTATTTTGTTCGTGCCGGTTGGCTGTGATAACTTTGAATTCAGCCCGAATCAAACGTATGACCGGAATACCCCGAGAGACCTGAATGCGAAAAACCTGGCGCGTCTATTAAAGGCACCCGTCGATGATACAGTTGTGATAGCCTTCGTCGGAGACTCACAACGATTCTATGACCAGCTTGAGCGATTCGTTCGGAAAGTTAACGGTATACCGGCCGTTGATTTTGTTTTGCTCGCTGGCGATATCAGTGATTTTGGTTTGCTCACCGAATTTGAATGGGTTCACAAGCAGTTTGAAAAGCTGAAAGCACCATACTTCGCAGTGGTTGGAAATCACGACGTGATTGCAAACGGTGAAAACGTATTCCGAAGAATGTACGGTCCTCTTGATTACAGCTTCGTATATGATAGTATCAAATTTGTGGTGCACAATACGAATGGACGTGAATATCCGTCAACACCGATACCGAATCTGACATGGCTGGAGGAGGAACTTCATGGTGAGAATAATGAAATGGTAAATTATTTCATTGGCGTGTCGCATGTGCCTCCGACTAATGTCGATTTCCAGCAATCTCTGGTTGAGCCGTATTCACGACTCTTGCAAAATACTCCCGGGTTTCTTGTTTCGCTTCACGGTCATATTCATAGTCATACCGACGAGTTTCCGTTCAACGATGGTGTACGCTATATCACGTCGTTTTCCTTTGATCAACCGTCATTCCTGTTGCTGAAGATAAGTGGTGGTAATGTTATAAAAGAAACGGTCCATTATTGATGAAGGTCCTGTTGTCAATATTGCTTTTCATAATAACCTGCGGCGTATCTCCCGCTCAGGATCGACACTGGACTCATCCTGACTTTCTTGAGACGCAATATGCCGGTAGTATTGGCTACCTGAGTGGGGGAATAGGTTATGATATTCTAAGAAACCACGCGCGGGTGAGTGCTCACTTTGGCCATGTGCCAAAATGGAAGGGGGGAGCGCTGAATATATTTGCTACAAAGTTTTTATATGTTCCCGCGGTGTATCCTGTAACGGAGAGAGCCGTGATTACTCCGTTTGATCTTGGGCTAATGATCAGCTACCACCTGGGTAGTGATTTTCGTTCAAGATGGCCAAGTCACCGGTATCCCGACAGTTACTACTGGTGGCAAACCTCCTTTCGTTTTCATTTAAGTTACCAGCCTTCCATCACCATCCTTCTTCGCGATCACACTGTATTCAAGACGGTCACGGCCTTTCTGGATGTAAATGCGAATGAGTTGTATCTTGTGAGTATGTTTCAAAACCTGAAAACGATCCGGCCATACGATGCTTTCAAGCTTGGTGCGGGTGTCCGTCTGCACTATTAACCTCTAGCTAAAGTATAATAAATGCAAAGGATTGTGTAACAACTCCCGGAGCATTTGCCGGAGATTTGTTGTTGTGATTACAATAAACAAAAAGCATATGGAAAAAAAATTTAAGACCAATATCAAATGCACCGCTTGCGTTGAAAAGGTAACGCCGTATTTGAATGAACTTGCAGGAACAGAGAAATGGAAAGTAGATCTCTCTTCGCCTCAACGAACGCTCACAATTGAAGGCGACACCGCTGAATCAGATGTAAAAGAATCACTCAGGAAAGCAGGATACACTGCTGAAGAGGTTTGAGTCTTGGGGAAGCCGTCCCGGGAGGGCGGCTTTCATTCTCATTCGCTGGAATGGTAATAACGCTGGCAACTTTCAGCGCAGCTTTCACAGGCCGATGCACAAATCTCGCAATGGTCTGATTCATGACGCCGGCATTCATCAGCGCACTGCCGGCAAATCTCTTCACATGTGGCCAGGTAGCTGTCCGCGATGTCCGAGCGACGGACAATCAGGCGCGCTGCCTGAAAACAGGTGTCCGCACAATCCCGTGCGAGTTCCGCACAACGAACCAAATGCTGAACTTCCTGATCTTTAAGGCATAAAGCGGCACACGCTTCACACGCAAGGGCACAATTCACCAACTCCTGGATAACTTCAGTTTGCTGGTATGTGAGAATTTCGGAGGATGAGGACGAGTTCATAAGACTTCTGATTAGTAAACGGATATGTTTTCATTTGCCAAAAAACAGTGCCACGACAGAGTTTCAAAAGCATCAAGCAACCTTTCAGACCGGGCTTGCGTCTGTTTATTGAAATTTCTCTAAATTCACTGGTAATACCAATGGTTTCAACGCTCCCTGCTTCTCATCGCTCACCCTCTGCCTTACTCATTATTCCCCTCGCGCTTTCTTTGATCAAGTTTTTGATCCATGCGACGCTCAATTTTGATGGTGGTTATGGCATGTTTCGGGATGAATTATACTATATCGCGTGTGCAGCCAAACCCGCACTGGGTTATGTTGACCATCCGCCGCTCTCCGCGATTCTTCTTAAGTTGAACATAATGCTCTTTGGTGACTCCCTGTTTTCCATTCGGCTAATACCGGCAGTGTGTGCTGCCCTGACGGTGTGGTTTACCGGTTTGATGACCATACGCCTGGGCGGGGGTAGGTGGGCGGTATTTTTCGCTTCTCTGTTTACCTTCAGCCTCGGCAATTTTGTGATGTCATCGTTCTACTCGATGAACTCCATTGAAATATTATCCTGGACACTGGCAGCTTACCTGATCGTACTGATCATGCAGACCGAAGAGAAAAAATACTGGGTGATCCTGGGTATTGTGCTGGGGCTTGGGCTGTTAAATAAAATTGGTGTCCTGTTCCTGGGCGCTGGCATATTCGCAGGACTCATTTTCACAGGGGAACGTAAATGGCTGGCCACACCCTGGCCCTACGTAAGCGGAGCCATCGCATTTCTGGTGTTTCTGCCATATATTATCTGGAATGTCCAACACGACTGGGCGCACCTGGAATTCATCAGAAACGCGTCCGAAAACAAGTATTCCGGTCTCTCAATCATAAGTTTCCTCAACGGTCAGCTGCTGCTAAACAGCCCTGTCGCTATTTTGGTTTGGCTTCCGGGACTCTTTGCGTTGATTTTTGCCCCATATTTCAAACGCTGGCGGATGCTGGCATTTTTGTACGTAATCCCGCTCGTCATTCTGTTGTTTAACAAGACGAGTAAGGACGTCTATTTGCTCCCGGCGTATTCTGTGCTGTGGGCAGCGGGGGGAATCTGGCTGGAAAAACTTGTTCAGCAATTCCGCTTTGCAAAGGTTTTTGCAGGGGTATTGATCATCCTCTGGGGGGCTTCGACAATTATTTTCATTCCTCTTGTGCTTCCTGTGCTACCTGTGCAGGACTACATCGTTTACGCAGAAAAGTTAGGAATGAAGCCCGAATCCGCAGAGGGAAAACAACTTGGAGAACTTCCTCAGTTTTATGCCGACATGTTTGGCTGGGAGGAAAAAGCGAAAAGTGTTGCGGAAGTTTATCATGCGCTCCCCGAAAATGACAAAGCAAACGTGTCCATCTACTCCGACAACTACGGGCGATGCGCCGCAATAGATTACTATGGCAAGGACCTTGGCTTACCGCTTTCAATTGGCAGCCATAACAACTATTGGATGTGGGGACCAGGAGAACGTCGCGGCGATCCCCTTATCATTCTCGGAGGGAGTCCGGAAAGCCACGCAAAGGTTTACCAGGAAGTCACCCTTATGACGACCTCCGATTGCCAGTACTGTATGCCTTATGAGGATAACGTACCTGTTTACCTTTGCCGGGGTTTTAAGGTTGAGCTGAAATCCGTATGGCCGGAGATTAAACATTTCGAATAGGGGATAAGGTAGCTCCCTATTGTACCACTTTCTCCCCAATCGACATTTGCACCCCAAACTGCTGCCCGAATTCAGCTTTTAAATGGGGATAATAGCTGGAACAATAATATAGCCTCTCCGTTAAAATCATTGTCATGAATTTATATCCGGCATACTATAAAAAGGGATCTGTTTGTATAAAGCGTGAAGATCCGCGACGTGGCAAACAGGTTGACCTGTCTGAGCAGGCCAGCCACACGCCTTTCAAGATGATCCAGACAAAGGATAAGGCCGCGTTCGACCTTTTGGTGGCCAACATGGAAATGGTTTCAAATGAAACCTATGAGCGCTATCTCATTCTGCTTCACAACAAGAGTAAGTACGAAGCCCAGTCGTTCCGTGACATGCATAACCGGTCTCCTGAATATGTAAACCCCAATCCCCGGAGAAACTATTTCGAGTAGGAATTCGCCAGTCCCTTTAACGGTTCACGTGCAATCAAAATCGCTGCGTCATCAGATGCTGATATGCTTTCTGCATGATTCCCTGTGATACTCCGAAAGTGTACAACGCAAACATATAATAATACACCCCTTGTAGACGGTATATTCCATTGTCGAGGTATTTGCGGGCACTTGTGGTGATGTAACGGGGAACGACCACAAATTTGCCTGCGGCTTTTATTCTTCCAATTATTTCCCGATCCTCCAGTACGACGTGATCCTCGCGGAAACCACCAATCAGTTCAAATAACTGCCGGGTAACAAAAAGGCTTTGTCCCCCAAATCGGAACAAATTCACATTGAACCGTGTAAACCAGGCGTTTAATCGGAGAAACCAGTGCTGATGGTCGAATTGCAGACGGAAACACCCGCCCACATATCCCTGGTGATAATAATTCTCTATTTCATTTACAAAATCCCGTGGGGGCAGCGAATCAGCATGCAGGAAATATAATACAGAACCGGTTGCCGCCCTGGCACCCGCATTCATTTGAAGGGCCCGCCCCGACTTCGCATTGTGAATGACTTTTACTTCAAAAGATTCTGCGATTCTAACCGTATCATCCTCGCTGTTGCCATCGCTCACAATTATTTCTGAAATCCGCTCGAAAAACGGAAGCCGCTTCAAATAAATGAGTAGGGGCGGCAAACTCCGCGCATCGTTCAATGTTGGTATTATAACACTAATCATAACTTCCTTTTTAAGAAAACCGTTTTGGCAAAACCTTCGGTTTAAAAATTCAAATCAATTCGCTGATACTTTCCCTTAACAAACTGGAAAACTCCATACCCGATAAGTCCGATTGCGACTATTGCCAGCAGGACTGTCCCGAATGTATCTTCCAGAAAGTCAAAAGCTCCTTCCGTTCCCTGCACTTCGTTAACGTTGTGCGTGACTGCAGCCCGAAAGAAGAAGTACCCGATTACAAGGAGCACGACGCCTCTGGACACATATCCCAATACGCCGGTTTTCTTGTACACTTCACTATAGTCACTTTTGACGAGCTGAACATTCTTACAGAATTTTCGCGATACGCCTTTGTAGACTTGACGAACTCCATTCAGAAATATCAACGTCGCTGCGATTCCAATCAACCATTCTCCGGCAGGTAATGCAAGGACTTTGCTCACGATAAACTGTCTTTGATTACCATCTCCGTCACCCTGTGGGCCACTCAGGGCAAGTTTGACTGTATAAAATGCCAGCGAAGCATAGACCCCACCGCTAAACAGGTATCCAACACGCGTAAACTTTGCCTTCGTATCGCTGCCTTTGTTGTCGATGTCGCCAAACGCCTGAAAAAAGCGCCACATTACATAGCCTGTCATCCCCAATGCAATCAATATCAGCAGTACTTGTCCAAAAGGCTGGTCATACACAAGTTGGAATGTATCTGATTTACTCATTTTACGGCCTTGCAGACCGATCGCCGACATTGACGCCAGTACTCCTATGAGACAGTAGACTATTCCTTTTGATATGATTCCAAATCGTGCGAATCGCTCAATCCAACGTTCTTTGCCTTTGAATGAAAACACCTTGTTCTCCCGAACCATATAACGAATTACTTGTACCGGCAGTATGAGAAATATTCGTGCCATTACCGGGAGCCTGTGAACCAACTAACTGCTTACCTCAGTTTCCTGAACTCATGTAAATAAAAAAGATGATTTGCGTTCGGCGACAGCACGAGTGTAATGCTCCGCGCGCCCCAAACATTCGCCGACCGATCTGGGGATGGAATGTTGTGACTGATGTACATTGCGCCTCCGGATCAGCGCAATGGACCTGAAAACTAAAAAATCAGAAAAATTCCCGGATCGTGTATTCACCGCATCACATGCAGCGCCCACGGATTCCGGTGGCGCAATATTCCCATACAACGCCCGGGCTATTGAATTCAATGGCGACTTTGCAGGCTGCGATCAGCTGGCACAGCTGCCGGATTCGATTCACATACAGCGGAGCTGAGAAGCCCGGACTATGACTTTAGATACGGAATGTCTTATTGAGCCACCCATCTTTGATGACGGGCTCGCTTAACTAATCGCAATACCGGAGATTCGGTTACCTTTCTGGTTACAATTTCCGTGGCGGAAGGTCGAAGGCCTTTGCCGCGTGATCAAAGCCTCCCTTGTGCGATCCATCGCAAAAGGGTTTGTTTGAAGAACGCCCGCACCTGCAGAGTGAAACAACAGTTCTGCCTTGTAACCCGTATTCGTTACCTTCAGCATCGACGATTACGAAATCACCTTCAACACGTACCGAGCCATTGCTGTTTATTGTTAGTCTTGTGCTCATGATTGCCAGTTTTGTCCGTCAAGATATGAAACGATCAGACATTAAGTACGGGATGCCGAACTAATCTTTTTTACCTCTTGAATCTGACTAAAACCTCCACGGAGGTGCGCGATATTTATGCGTGAACCGCTTCCGAATGGAACGCGAAAAGAGGAATATTCGCCTGTAGCGATAATTTCTTTGTGAGGCTGGGGTTATATAATTTTTCAAAAACTCCCCGACGTCTTGTGGAAAGCGCAATCATGTCAGCCCCCGTTTCCGCAATCAACGCATCTAAACCCATGCCGATGGTGTTCTCGCTGACTACCTTCGATACGATCTTTTTGTAGTTTGTCATTTGCATGACTTCATTCGTAAATATTTCAATCATCGACGTTTCCAATTCTTCGCGTTCATGTTCAACTGAAACGTGGGCAATAATGACTGTAGCCTGAAACGCTTTGGCAAGCCTGACAAAGCCTCCGGCAGCTTTCAAATCATCCCTGGTAAAATTTGTTGAGAACAACATCTTCACCGGCTTCCTGAAAGTGCAGTTGGCAGGTACCGAAAGAACGATACACCTGGCTTTTTCAATTACCGAAGCCGTATTACTTCCGAAAAAAAGTTTACCGAGATTGCTGGCACCCTGTGTTCCCATAACAATCAAATCCGCGTCAATTTTTTCGGCTTGATGCAAAATTTCTTCGACAACTTCTCCGGCAGCTACTTCAACCTTGCTGGCAAGCCCCGGGCATTCATCGGTTATGGCCTTGGCTAATGCAGAAAGTTTTTCGGAGGCGTGAAGGCGCTCCCGAGCTGCATTCTGGTTATCCGGACCGACATGCAATAAAACGAGTTGACTTCCTGTTGCGCGGCAAATCTCGACCGCGTACTCGATTGCCTGGTTAGCATTTTCCGAAAAATCGGTGGGTACAAGAACTGTCATGGTAGGGTGGCTTTGTACTTAAAGTACGCGATTCTTCTATCGTTTTAGAATGACAATTGTCACAACTGCCGTCGATATCGGTCCTCAGACGAGTTGTTTTTTGGGTCGGATTCACGTTGGCGGCATTTTTTCGCAGGATGTCGGAACCGATTCTCCGCGCAATAATCGTAACTTTGGATAACTTCTAAATTGAAAGAAATGAAACTAAGATCATCTGAAACGCTGGCATTCATCGCCCTTGTTTTGTTTTTGGCAGGGTGCTCGGGCAACAATAAAGAGACCGCTGTAAAGGATACGCTAAGTATTGAGGAAGCAGAAAAGCATGAGCATCCCGCGGATATTACACGAACTGAAGAAGGCGAGCCTGAGTTTACCGTTGACGAAGTTTTCCGGCAACAGCTGGGGCAGTTCTTCAATAGTTATATCGAGCTCAAAGACGCGTTTGTCGAATCCGATGCGGTACAGGTGAAACGCGAAGCGTCAGACGCCCGTGAGTCTCTTGGAAAGGTTGATATGAGTCTGGTGGAAGGATCAGCACTCACAGACTGGACGGTTTACCATGATGAACTGACGCGGGAACTGGACAATATTCGCCAGGGGAATGACATCGAGAAGCAACGGGAGCATTTCAGTAAGCTTTCGTATTCTATGTACAAAGCAATCAAAGCATTTGGGCTTGGAGGAAGTACGGCGTATTACGACTTTTGCCCTATGGCGTTCAACGACAAAGGCGCCTACTGGCTTAGTGATAAAGAGACCATTAGAAATCCATATTTCGGCGATAAAATGCTGAAGTGTGGTTCTGTGGAGGAAACCCTGCGTTAGTATGTTGATGATAGACAGAAATGAAATTTATAGCCGTGCGCGGTCCTGCTCGACAAGTTCAAGCCGTCTTACTATGGAGTGAGGGGCGAGTATCGTTCCCGGACTGCATACGGCGTTGGCTCCAATCCGGGAGTGATCGCCTACCAGAGCCCCGAATTTTTGGGCGTCGGTCTGCAAGAATTCTGTTCCGTCGCGGATGTAAATTGTCTTGTCAGCTCTGTCGTTGTGATAATTCGCGAGGATGCTCCCGGCTTCCATGTTTACATCGGACCCGATGAGCGAGTCGCCCACGAAGTTGAAATGAGCAAGACGACTTGCATTCAGAATGACGCTGGATTTGATTTCGCAGCCTGGGCCGATGGAAACATTGGCTCCCAGAAACACGCCTCCCCGAAAATACGCGCCTGCTCCGATAAAACACCGGGGAGAAATAATCAGCGGCCCCTTTAACACTGCACCTTCCTCGATCGACGATGATTCATGAATTGCGATATTCCCCTTGATCCGGTAGCCGGCATCCAGACGAGGGAACCCCGCAGTGACGTGTTCCTGTATGTTCGCGATGAACCGCCATGGAGCAAGATCGCCCGCGACAGGAAAAGACGCACCGAAATCCTGAAGGTGTGTCGATATTGTTATCATTCAAAGTTGATTCAGTTCAACAGAGCATACGGCATTCAAATGCGTTTTGCTTTGTAACCCTCTTTGGTCAGGATCTGGACAATCTTATCGCGGTGGTCACCCTGAATGATGACTTCGCCGTCTTTGACTGATCCTCCAACACCGCATTTTGATTTCAGCATTTTTCCAAGGTCGCTCAGATCCTCCGCGGAGCCCACGAAGCCCTTTACCAGGGTAACCTGTTTCCCTGCACGCATGGATTTGTCGAGCGTTACCTTGAGATTTTGCCTGGCTGGTGGCAGCGTATCAGCGTTTTCAGAATGTTCATAAGAGAACTCAAAAGACGAATCGGTTGAGTATACGATTCCGTCGCGCTTCTTCCAGTCGTTTTTCTTGCTCATAAATAAAACAGCAACCCTAATGTGATGACCAGAAAAGTACCACTAATGATGCTAAGGTTAAAAGGAAACTCGACATTCTTTCGGTAAGCAACGCCCAGTATAGACGATACTCCGAGGATTAACGGAAAAAAGAACAACGTGCGATAGAAGTAACCGAGTTTGACGAAATGCTCGCCGTCGACGTCAGAGAGGTACATATCCGTATGGAAAATGGCGGTCTGATGATAGCGGATCCGGTCTTCGTAAACCAGAAAACTTGCCGCGTAATCGTGAGCTTTGATCTGCTTACCTGAATAGGTATTAAACTCGTAGTAACGAAATTTATCCTTGCCACCCGTAACGCGTTCCACGCCGACCAGTAGTTCTTCCGTAGCACCGTATGGCAACAGAAAGTCTATTACGAGGAGGCAGGTAACGAAAACGCCAGTCCAGCTTATCCTTCGGAAGTAGGGCAGATACTCAGCCATTGTTTCGTACACGGAAGGCTTGGGCACAGGCCGATAGCCAGGTGGCTTTGGCCGGTATTTTGGATCACGATGCCTTGGCTTGGGCGAATCTATATCGACTGTCGCTCCAAAAGGGTTTTCGAAACGCAGATCGTAGTTCTTCCTTTTATCCCAATCGCTCAAGACATCGTACGCCTCCGACAAATCCTTAAAAAAATCTTCAGCTTTCGGATCTGGATTTTTATCGGGATGAAACTGTACCGCAAGCCTGCGGAAGGCGCGTTTAATCTCTTCTGCCGACGCCGTACGTGACACACCAAGAATGGCATAATAGTCCTTCATCGCCATGAGCTCTAAGGATCAAATATAAACAATAAAGCCCGACTATCAGCCGGGCTTTATCAAGTGATCAACATGCTACTTTCGATGTTTCGTGACAAAGGTAAGAACAGGACGCTTTGCGTGAGAAACAACATCTTCCGCAATACTTCCGGCCAGGACATGGGCGAAACCTGTCCGGCCATGTGTGGCCATCGCGATGAGGTCCGCGCCAATGCTGTCAGCAAAGTAAATGATTCCCTCTTCTTCAGTTATATCATTGAATACGTTGATGGTGAAATTTTTAAGTTGAAGCTTCTTCGCGAAATCGGTCATGTACTTTTTCACCACAACGTCGCGTTGAAAGTTCCCCGGCGTATTGATGCGTACCAGATGGATCGTGGAATCATAGAATTTTTGCGTCTCCCTTACTATGCGCGAGAAGATCTCCTCATCCTTGCTCATACTGGTCGCATAAACTATATCCCTGAAATCGATCTTTCCTGGTTTGCTGTGAACGGTGAGGACCGGACACCGTGCATTTCGCACCACCTTCTCCGTATTAGATCCTATTATCATCTGTTCGAGATCTGTTCGTCCCGACGTTCCCATTACTACGAGATCAACTTTGGAATCGACAATAATGGAATTCATCCCGTGATAGGGCGTTCCCAGGCGCAATTCAGTTTTCGTTCGCACACCCTCGAAACGTGGATCTTCCTCAAGCTTGGCCATCTGTTTTTTCGCCTTCTCAATAAGTTTGACTGTAAAGATTTTGTCCTCCCAGGATCCGTTGGTTCCAACTTCTCCCTGGACGCTGATAGAATCGCCGACAATTTCTTCAATGACGTGAAGTAAAATAAGCTGGGCACCAGACTTTCGCGCAATGTCAGCTCCGACTTCAGCGGCGTTCATGGAAGGCTTTGAAAAGTCAACAGGTACAAGAATTTTTTTCATAATGAAATAGATTTACAGATACAAGTTAGAAATGTACGGGGACTTTTTTGCTGTTTGTTTGCTTAATAAAAATCGGGACAATTTCAATGATAGCGTGTGACTAATCTCACCGGGATCGTATGACTTATGTCACGGGTGATATTCAACTTAAAGTGCCGCAATAAGGTAGTAAGCCATAACAAAACATGCAACCAGTTTAATAAGGGTCCCGAATAGGAATCCGATGAATGAACCCATAGCGGCTCTGAAAGCATTTTCTGCGCTTGAGTTGGCAAGGATTTCACCGATGAAAGCTCCCACGAAAGGTCCAAGAATCAACCCCCAGGGTGGCACAAAAATACCGATGACAAGCCCGATTGTGCATCCCCACATGCCCCAGCGCGTGCCGCCAAGCTTTTTGGTGCCCGCGAGTGGAATCACATAATCCAATACCGTGACAAGGATTGTTACACCGGCGAATATCAAAAGAAATTTGGTGCTGAATGGTGGCTCCGAACGCAACTGCATGACTAGTAGGGCTACGTATGAAAGGGGAGGGCCAGGCAGAAATGGCAGGAGGCATCCAATGATTCCAACAATCATAAGTATCACCGCGGCCACGAACCAGAATATATCCATATTGGTGTTTGCGTGAGGCTAAAATACATAATTTACCCGCATGACGGAATCACAGGAATCATCTACAGTGGGGAATATGCAGCAACTGTCAACTCCCGAAGGCCGTTAAAGCCAGACCGGAACTCAGGAGATCTGTCTATGACGAATCGTGTAAACATCATCGAGTCGTCCTCGCTGTAGAATCCTGACGCATTGCCTTTGAGTTGCACGAAGCCTGATTGTTGAAGAGGCCTATGCTTTATCACGTTTGCCTAAAGCCTGCTGTGGATAATGTCGTAAATTATTTTCAAATTCAATCGATATCTAATGTCCGTCGAACCCCAACTCCTGAAACGTGAGTCGGCTAATGCTCATCGCATAACACTATGCGGTATCCACCAACGAACGAATCTGGTTTATCAAGGTTCATTGCACGGCCCAGGGAAACGCGACGACGAATGCAGTGGTAAGATATAGTTATATCGGCCTGACACCCGCGGGACATGAGAAAAACCTGCTGGCTGTAAACCAAATGTTCAGCCGGAACCTTGATGATTGGGAAGAAGCCTTGAACCGGTACATTGTTTCCGTACGCCCGGGCCGCTAAACCCAACAGCCCATCCCGGTTGTTTGCTCTAGTGGGAATGCGCTAGCCGAATGGTATTCTGACTGGCGGAAATAGCGACAATACTGCCATATTAAACTTTCCTGATTATCTTTAACGCCTTATGCAGGAAAGTTATCTTTCGGAATTCGGCGAGGTCCTGCTGTACATCATCGGCGGGATTGTTTTCGTCATTATGGGGATGTTGACAGCGCGTCTCATTCGGCCAAGCAGGCCGAATGCGGAAAAGTTGTCAACCTATGAAAGTGGCGAAGAGCCGGTGAGCTCTGCCTGGACTCAGTTCAACGTGCGTTTCTATGTGGTGGCGCTTATCTTTCTGCTTTTTGAAGTTGAAATAGTTTTCCTTTTTCCGTGGGCGACAGTTTTTGCCAAAAAGGAACTCATTGAGCAAACCAATGGCTTGTGGGGTTGGTTTTCTCTGATAGAAATGTTCCTGTTTATTTTTATTCTGGCCCTCGGTCTGGCTTACGCATGGGCGAACGGTTTCATCGATTGGATCAAGCCACAGCCAAGGCCATCTTCCGTTACTTCTCCGGTGCCGGCGGAGTTGTATAAAGACCTGAATGAGCGATATGCCGGAAAGGAAGCAAAAAGAAAAGTGTAGGTAATTAATGGAATTCAAAATCATTAGATGAAAGGATTACTTGATCAGCGTTTTGAAAACGGCGGGGCTATTGTAACCCGTCTTGATGACCTGCTCAACTGGGCACGGCTGTCTTCGATGTTTCCCATGACGTTTGGCATTGCCTGCTGTGCGATGGAATTCTTCAGCACGGCATCCGTTTACGACATGGATCGTTTTGGTATGGCACCTCGCGCAACACCTCGCCAGGCCGATGTGATGATCGTTTCGGGAACCGTTACGTTCAAAATGGCCGAGCGAATTAAGCGCCTTTACGAACAAATGGCCGAACCCCGGTATGTTATCTCCATGGGATCATGCTCCAATTGCGGCGGACCCTACTGGCAGCACGGCTACCACGTGGTGAAAGGCGTGGATCGCATCGTCCCCGTCGACGTATATGTGCCGGGTTGTCCACCTCGCCCGGAGGCACTTATCGGCGGATTCTTAAAACTTCACGAAAAGATCCGCAATGAAACGCTCGTGAGGCCCGCGGCCGTTGAGGCCCTGATGAAAAAACCAGACGCTACACATGTTTGATAAAATGCTCATGCTGATAGCCGAGGTGGCTCGTCAACTTTCTCCGGTAGTTGATGAGAACGCGACTCCGAAGGCTATAGTCATTCACCCCGACGATGTGCTGCCGGCTTGCAAAGTACTGTTTGAGAATCCTGAACTTTATTTTGATCTTCTGTCGTGCGTAACAGGCATTGATAATGGCCCCGAAAAAGGCACTCTCGAGATAGCCTATAACCTGTATTCAATTCCTTACGATCATCATCTTATGGTCAAAGCCATACTCCCGCGCGACAACGCTTCGATCGAATCCGTAAGTTCAATCTGGAAGACGGCAAACTGGCATGAAAGGGAAATCTTCGACATGTTTGGCGTGCACTTCAATAACCATCCGGATTTAAGACGAATCCTCCTCCCTGCGGACTGGGAAGGAAACCCGTTGCGGAAGGATTATAAACAACAGGAGTATTACAAGAACATCAAGCTCGACTACTAATCTTTCATCCGGCATGTCCGAAAGCAAAGTCCAGTACCAGTTCAAACCAGGGAGTCTCCAGCAATCGGAACCTAACAAGTTCAAGGCGGAGAATCTGCGTTCGGAGGAAATGATCATAAACCTCGGACCGCAGCACCCATCGACGCACGGTGTACTACGACTGGAAGTGTTAATGGATGGCGAGATCGTACGTGAAGTCGTACCTCATATCGGGTACCTGCACCGTTGCTTTGAAAAGCACGCCGAGAATCTTCCGTATAACCAGGTAATTCCATTCGTAGACCGGCTTGACTATACGGCCGCAATGAATAATGAGCACGCGTATGCCATGGGCGTTGAACGAATGCTCGGTATTCAGGATCAGATTCCGAAGAGGGTGGAGTTTGTTCGTGTTCTTGTCGCGGAATTAAATCGAATCGCTTCACACTTTATCGCGATCGGGACGTATGGAATTGATATCGGGGCGTTCACACCCTTCTTGTGGGTAATGCGCGATCGGGAGCACATCCTCCGTATGCTGGAATGGGTTTCCGGATCCCGCTTATTGTATAATTATATCTGGATCGGTGGATTGTACTATGATATTCCGGTGGGCTTTGAAGACCGCTGCGCCGAATTCGTGAAATACATCAGGCCCAAGCTGGACGAACTGCGGATGCTGCTGCTGGAAAATAAAATTTTTATCGACCGCACGGCTAACGTCGGAGTTTTACCACTGGATCTTGCCATTAATTGTGGTATCACCGGACCGATGCTGCGGGCCAGCGGACTTCGCTTCGATCTTAGACGCGTTGATGCATACTCCGTATATCCTGAGCTGGAATTCGATATTCCGATAGGGGAAGGAACTGTCGGATCTTTGGGCGATTGCTGGGACCGTACCTGGGTTCGTTTCCTGGAAATTTATGAGTCACTGAAAATAATTGAACAGTGTCTTGAGCGTCTGACCACAGACCACAAGAGAACCAGGGATTTCGATCCGCAGGCGCTGGCTCCGAAAAAAATACGTCCTAAAGCACAGGACTTTTATATTCGCGCTGAAATTCCCAAAGGCGAGTTAGGTTTCTTTTTCCGCGCTGATGGCAGGAGCGACGTGCCCTTCCGGTGCAAGTGCAGATCCTGCAGCTTTGTTAATCTTGCCATGCTGCAGGAAATTTCAAAAGGCATTCTCGTAGCCGACCTCATTGCCATCGTCGGTTCACTCGATCTCAACGTCGGTGAACTTGATCGCTGATCCGGCAGCAAAAAATTAAGTTTCAGGCAGCATCCATGCCAGGGATCCGTTTAACTTCGGGATATTAAACCTGTTCATCATGCGAAAAGTGTTTACTGCAGCTCAGATCAGGAACCTGGACCGCTACACGATAACTCATGAGCCCGTTACTTCCATCGACCTTATGGAACGTGCCAGCCGAAGCTTTGCCGAATGGTTCGCCGAGCGGTTTCATGCGTTGAAGAAAATTGGGGTAATATGTGGTACGGGTAACAACGGGGGCGACGGTCTCGCCATCGCCAGAATGCTCATTGAATGGGGATACCCGGTAAAAGTATGGGTGGTCCGTGGTTCGGTGCCAGCTTCCGAAGATTTTCAGGTCAACCTTGAGCGACTTACCAAACTGAACGTCCCGGTAAGTGAGATCGCCGCTGTCGATGACGTCAACCCGTTTTCAGACCGCGATATTCTGCTGGACGCGATTTTCGGAAGCGGCTTGTCGCGCCCCGTTGAAGGCATTTATGCGGAGGTTATAAAACAGATCAATGACACTCCGGCCACCATCGTATCCGTGGATATCCCTTCGGGTTTGCGGGCCGATGAATCGTCGACCGGAGCAATTGTGAAGGCTGATTATACCGCCGCATTTCATTTTCCGAAACTAAGTTTTTTTCTCCCTCAGAGTTTTCCGTTTACCGGAGAATGGGTTGTTCTTGATATTGGATTACATAAAGAAGGAATTCGCACAGCCGCCACGCCATGGTATTATCTTTCCCCGAAGGGCGTCAGACGTTTGTATCGCGAACGACGCAAATTTGACCACAAGGGGACCTTTGGTCATGCGCTCCTTATCGCCGGCAGCTTTGGCAAAATCGGGGCTGCCATTCTTGCATCGCACGCCACGTTGAGATCAGGAGCCGGACTATTGACTGTCTACACACCCGAATGCGGCTATGAGCCGTTGCAAACTGCCTTACCGGAAGCAATGACGATGACCGACCCGAATACCAGGCTCATAACGGCTCTTCCGGATACTAATAGCTACAATGTGATTGGAATTGGGCCGGGAATGGGTCACGCTCCCGAGACAGTCAGGATGTTTCGTTCATTTCTCGAAAAAAATGATAAACCCCTCGTGCTGGATGCGGATGCGCTGAATATGCTTTCCACGAATCGCGAGCTGATGCACCTGGTGCCGCCGGATAGCATACTCACGCCTCATCCAAAGGAGTTCGAAAGGCTTGCCGGGTCGTGGTCAGACGATTTCGAACGATTGGCCAAACAACAGGAAATGGCCACGAAATTAAAAAGTATAGTTATCGTAAAAGGGGCTTTTACATCCATTGCCACACCAGCCGGAACGGTTTACTTCAACACCACCGGCAACCCTGGCATGGCTACAGGAGGCACAGGGGATGTACTAACCGGGATATTGACCGGGCTTCGGGCACAGGGATATGACGCGACTTCTGCCACTATCCTGGGCGTGTATCTCCATGGTTTGGCAGGAGATCTCGCAGCACGTGAACTCGGAATGGATAGTGTGATTGCGTCCGATGTCATCAGATTTCTCCCCGCAGCGTTCAAAAACCTCGTATCCTGACGGATTTTTTTTGGGCGGTCACAACTTTTTCCGGATTCTGGCATCTATATAGTACAACGAAGTTTGTCAGCTGCCCAACTTTGGAGCAATTGTTGCCGTACTTAGGAAAGAATCCAGCTACCGAATGGTCAAGTATATCATAATTTTCCTGTTATCCATCAGCTTTGCCACTCAGGCACAGTCACAGCAGGATTTTGACATGACCGGTAGCGGTTCCGACATTACCAAATCGGTCCACATTTATCCCAATCCTGCGGTGGATTTTGTCCACATCCGCCTCGATCGTTTGTCAGCACACAACATCAAGCTGACAATTCATAATATTATCGGGAACCAGATGGAGGTTGAAACTGAAGTCATCGATGATCACGAAATACGCGTTCGTGTAAAGGACCTCAATTCCGGATACTATCTGGTGGCATTGAAGGATGATGAGGATCGTTTCAAGGGGACTTACAAGTTTCTTAAACGTTAGGTATCAGGTTTCCCATCAGCTCGTTTACATTGCGCACAAATCTTTCCACGTCTTCCTCGGTAGTGTCAAATGAACACATTAGCCGGACTTCCGACGTACTGTCATTCCACACATAAAAAAAACTCTCTTCCTGAAGTGGCTTGATGATTTTTGGAGGGAAAACGGCAAATACACCGTTTGCCTCAACAGGTTGAGTCAGTTTGATTCCCGGAATTTGTTCCAGTCCTTTGCCCAGCTTCGCGGCCATGTTATTGCTATGCCGCGCTGATTCTTCCCACAGCCTTCCGCTAAGCAGGGCGGCGAACTGTGCACCGATGAACCGCATTTTCGAATGCAATTGCATGGCTTGTTTTCGGAAGTAATTGAAATAAGCGGCAGTCTCAGGGTTCGCAAAGATCACAGCCTCGCCGAACATCATCCCGTTTTTTGTACCACCGAATGACAGAACGTCAACGCCGGCATCGAATGTAAATTCGGCAAATTCTTTTTTTAATGATACCGCTGCGTTGGCTAGCCGGGAACCATCCATATGAAGGTAGAGATTGAACTCCCGGGCGAGAGCAGCCAGCTCCAGTATTTCGTTTACGGTGTATACGGTGGCGTATTCTGTAGTCTGCGAAATTGAAATAATGCGTCCCTGCGGGTGATGCTGGTCACCGATCCGGATCAGTTTTTTCCGGACTTGATCTGGCTGAATTTTACCGTGAACGTGCGGTATCGGTATGACTTTACATCCTGTAAAATTTTCGGTAGCTGTGGATTCGTCGACATTAATGTGGGCGAGTTCCGAACAAATGATTGAATTGAAGGACAGGGACAATGCTTTGAGCGCCAGAACATTTGCTCCCGTTCCGTTATACACCAGAAACACTTCCCGATCATGTCCAAATAATTCTTTGAAGGCGGCGATTGCATCGCGGGTATACTCATCTGCGCCGTAAGAAGGGGCGTGGCCGCGGTTCGCCTCCACCAAGGCTTCCATAATTCGTGGGTGAACCCCGGCGTAATTGTCACTTGCAAATGTTCTTTTCATAACTTGGTCTTACGCTTAATTCCGTGTCGACATGTTGATCCTTTTCGTGCACCTGAGCAACACGCGATCCGGGCCGGACAAAGTTATTTATTTCAGGTTGGAAAAATAGGATCCAGATCCTTGAGGTATCGCCTTTCCGGGGCCTTACTGACCCGATTCATTGGTTGCGGCGGACCTGGGAAACCTGAGGGAGACTGTTTAGTGGGGGAGTATAAAGAGGATGGTAAAGAGATCCCCGAATGTATGTCTGTATAAGGTCTGTATAAGGTCTCTATAACGTCTCTATAACGTCTCTTTAAGGTTCCTTTGAAGAGTGTCGAAAACGGATGGTGTTTACACGAAAATCCCCCGGTTGCCGCAAATAGCGACGTGGCAAGACAGAGAAGTTACAAGAACCCTGAGAAGACACCCGCCATTTTCAAGCTTACTGGTTTTCGTTAACCTCTTTGCGCAAACTGTATCCCAAGCTACCCAAAAGAATCAAGACCATCAACCAGGATGACGCTGCCGTTATTGAATTTCCCGTATAAAACGCTTGGGGTTCAAAACGGAATTCAACTGTATGATTCCCTGAGGGAATTTGAAGGGCGCGAAGAACATAATTCGCCCGAATTATAGGAACTTCCTTTTTGTCAATGAAAGCCTTCCACCCTTTCTCGTAATAGATTTCGGAGAAGACAGCCACACCCGCGCCGGAATTGGAGCTTTCATAGCGGAGCAGATTCGGCTTCCGGTCAACGAGACGGATGGTACCATTTTCATCCAAAGCCCCTTCAGCAATAGGGAATTTCGATTGATCAACAACAGCCACGGTTTTGGTGTCGGCTTCACAAACGGCGTCCAGCTCCTCCGTTGGGTTGTCGACTTTATTTACCTGGCTTACAAACCAGGCGCTGCCATTCGCCTTCGGGTTCTGGAAAATGTTGTTGCGCTGTGCTCCGTAGACAATATATTTTACGTTAAGCATATTAAGTACCGGGTACGCCTCGAAGTTGGGTCCGCCGGCTTGTGCATCCTCAAACAAAAGGTTCGTCTCCCGCAAAATGCAGGAGTCAATCAGGTCCTGGTAACGACGCATTTTTGCGCCGTGATAACCACCGATTGACTGGTGGTAGTACGACGTCCGCGCGTCGTTGAACGGATCCTGAAGATTATACACGCGATAATTCGACTGATCCTTCAGAATTTCCCGGTCGGCTTCCGTCATTGTTATTGCACTCGTCCTCGACCGCCGGTAATTTTCCTCACGCTGATAGCGCTTATTTACAGATACGAGATCCGCATACATCATTATTATGAGAAACGCATAGACTGCTGCAGGTGAAAATTTCTTATGAACCTGAAAAAAGACAAGCACGAATACAGCAATCATGAACATCATCGACCGAATAGCGTCGCTGGTGAGCAGACTCTGGCGATCTTCCGCCAGTGCATTGGTAAACCACGCCGGTAGTTGTTGCTCCTCCTGGCGCAGGAAACTCATTGCACCGCCAAAAACGATGATCAAAAGACAGATCCCCGCAGAACCACCCAACACTATCCACAGGCGTTTGCGCGTAGCGGGATCGTGGCTGCGTGACCATAGTTGTTCCAGACCTACAAAGCCAAGCAGTGGCATACAGAACAACGGGATGATCAGCGCGAATGTCATCGAACGGAACTTGTTGTAAACCGGCAGATAATCGAAAAGAAAATAATTGAATGACGGAAAATACCGGCCCCAGCTCAACATGATTCCGAATACCGACAGACTGACCAGCCACCAGACATACTTTTTGGGAGCGAAAGCGATGCCGAGTACGAACAGGAAAAAAACAATAGCCCCGCCGTAATACGGTGAGCTGAAATTCTGAGGTCCCCAGTATGCACTGGTATAATTCGCCAGCTGATTGGCTGTCTCTTCGTTGCCCGATCTTACCAGTGCATTATAGGTTTCGCTGTCGCGGTCGGAGACCAGAAAGTTAGCACTGGTCCCGCCATAGAAGTTGGGAAGAAAAAGCGTAATGGGTTCGAGGATTCCATTGCTGTAGGCAAATGCATATGTTTTATTTAACGCCTCAGTGTCTTCTTTCGGAAGCGCCCTGATCTGGAGTTCTGATTTTCCCCGAATGGAGTATTTGGTGTATTCGGTTATTGCCCATAGAGGGCCCACAAAGGTTCCGACAGCAATGACAGCTGCGGCGACAGCAATGCCCGCAGATTTGAAAAACACAGGGATCCTTTTTTCACGCGCCGCTGCTATAAACTGAATAAGCGCGTAAACCAGGAGGATCATTGCCATATAGTAGCTTATCTGCAAATGGTTCTCCCGCAGATGAAGGGCCAGCGCCGCGGTCGTAACACCGAGCCCGAGGATGAATTTACCGCGGAAAAGCAGGTGAACACCACCTACGACCATGGGCATAAAGGCAATCGCTCCGATGCGGGCATTATGACCGGCATTCAACCCGATAATCATATAGGTTGAAAGCCCAAATGCAAGTGCTCCCGCAATGGCCAGGTAAGGCCTCACCCCAAAGCAGAGCAAAAGTATGTAGTAAGAAAGAAATGCGACGTAAATGTTCGAGACAGGATGCGGCAGGAAGAAAGTTATGACCTGTTTCAGCACCAGAACCGGTCCATTACTCCACTCCACGTTGATAAGGTAGGCTGGCATACCGCTGAACATCGTTCCGGCCCATAAACCTTCTTCACCGGTTTCGTTCCGAAAGTCCCGCAGCTCTTTCGCTGAACCTTCCCACTGCTGTATATCGGGTTGCACCAGGCTCCTGCTATCGAGGAAAACGGGTTTGAAGAATATGATGGTAGCGACGAGAAAGACGCCAACCGCGATCACATGCGGGAGTACGTCTTCAACGAATCGGATTTTTTTCATGAGTGGAATTTATGCGCTGCAAAATAGGAAGGAATTCCTAATCGGGGTAACTCAGCCGCCAATCGTCGACATGGATGCGAAGGCGGAGTCGGCTTTTCTTTTCTCCGCTTCGAAACCATTCCTGGGCCGGCTGTGAAAGGCTTCAAGTAGTTTGTCGCTGATTTGCTCATTGGAAGCACCGTCGCGCATCATATTCTTAATGTTGAGCACGCCGCCATCATAAAGGCAGGTTTTTAAGTCACCCTGCGCAGTCACGCGAATACGATTACACGTTCCGCAGAACGTACGGCTGAAGGCGGCAATCACACCCACCGTACCCTTGAAGCCGTCAATCCTGTAATTACTTGAAGTAGAGAATGCCGGATCAACGATCTTGGTCAGGCCTGCAAAGTGCGCCTTAAGGTGTTCAACAATTCTCACATGGTTCCACAGGAGCTGTGGTGGTAAATTTTCATCGCGGCCGTTAAACGGCATTTCTTCAATAAATCGCACGTCGATCGGGTTGCTTCGGGTTAATTCACTTAGGGCAACAATATCTTCGGTGTTACGGCCTGCCATCACCACGCAGTTAATTTTTACAGGGATCTCGTGCTCCAGTAACAGATTCAGGGTTTCGATTACTTTGGCAAAATCATCACGCCGGGTGATAGCGAAAAACCGATCGCGGTCAAGGGTATCGAGGCTCAGGTTTATCGAGCTGATACCGAGTCTTTTGAGCTCGGGAATATGGCGCGCTGTGAGGACGCCGTTCGTCGTAAGGTGCAGATCCCGGATTCCGGGAATTTCAACTAGCCGCCGGATAAACTGCATCAGGTCAGTCCGCACGAAAGGTTCACCTCCCGTAAGCCTGACCTTCGAAATACCCATGGTCGCCAATATAGAAACGAGGCGCTCCATTTCTTCGAAGGTTAAAATTTCCTTCTTCGGCAGATACTGCATCTTTTCATGCGGCATACAATAGAAACACCTCAGATTGCACCGGTCGGTAACAGCAAGCCGGAGATAGTTGAGTGGGCGGTTATGATTATCGTGGAGAATCAATTGGCGAATCTTGTTGTTTCTATTCGAAATACGTATTTAGCGCACCTTTGAAGGTGGGTGGAAAACAAATTTAACCAAGAACGGCACGAAACGTTTAAAAAAGGGTTCCATTTATGGAAAAAACGGTGAGAAAACTAAAGATAAGAGCATTTGGCATCACTCGCGACATCGTCAAAGGGCGAGAGCTTATGCTGGCAACGAGTGCAGGTACGGTTGGTGAACTTAAGGAGCAACTTCAGAACGAATATCCCGACCTGAAGACATTGAAATCCTTTTTTGTTGCAGTCGACAACACCTATGCTGCCGACAATATTGAAATCAGCGAAGGTGCTGAGATTGCTTTGATTCCCCCGGTCAGCGGCGGCTGAAAGGCGTAAATACCCTTTTGCTTGTGAATTGGAGTCGGAATATCTACCTTCATTTGAGTCTTCATTTTACTCAATCCCAACTTTCAGCCTATGATAAAAATAACCGAAAAACCCATTGACATACAGAAAGTCATTGACACAGCCTCCAGCCTGGATGCGGGAGCTGTCGATGTGTTCGTTGGAACGGTTCGAAGCAGAGCAAATGGCAAGAATGTGCTTTGGCTTGAATACGAAGCATATGAAACCATGGCGGTTGCTGAAATTCGTAAGATCATAGATGCAGCAGCGCAACGATGGCCACTACTCGGATGGGCGATCATTCATCGCATTGGTACTTTAAGACCAGGCGAAACCGCGGTGGCGGTAGCAGTAGCTACTCCACACCGGAAGGAGTCTTTCGAAGCGTGTCAGTTTATCGTAGATACATTGAAAGCCAATGTACCGATATGGAAAAAGGAGGTTTTTGAAGACGGGGAAGAATGGGTTTCGGCGAGACCTGAAATGGCAATGAAAATCTGATTCTGAAAATATTAAAATTGAAAGAGGCTGTTGTGATCACAACAGCCTCTGTTATTTCTACCTATCTGTTTCAGGCAAACAGTCAGATCACGTAAACGTCATCCAAAAATCATTACAATTGTTGAAACAATTCCCACTGCGCCGGCAAAGCCTAAACTCAGTGCAATCATCAGGTTACGATGAATGGGGTGGATGTGATGTTTAGCAAGTGTTTTCATAAATGAGTGGTTATTGGTGCTATTTAGATTACAAAGTTACATTAAAACATCGTGCCATAAGGCAGCTCGCCCTCTTGTTTCTTAGGAGCTTTTTGCCTATAACGGCTCAAAACCCGATTTAGCTGCCATTGCAAACGTTAGCGGTGAACTTTCGGGTTTTTACAGGATGTCAAAAAAATTCACGTAAGGGTCAAAAGATACATTCGTAG
Source organism: Bacteroidota bacterium (assembly GCA_023417785.1). Lineage (GTDB taxonomy): Bacteria > Bacteroidota > Bacteroidia > Cytophagales > Cyclobacteriaceae > Ohtaekwangia. Next base: position 63,896 of record JAEZEH010000053.1, on the reverse strand, counting down.
CATTTGGCCAGCCCGCCCAAAAACATTGAAAAGGCTGGACAAAGTGGGTATCTTTTATGCATTCGATATCTGGCAAATCAAACAATGGTTTTTTGTCTGAAAGCTTCCATTTCCTCCGGAGTATTGATATTTAAATGCATACCGGCAAATGGAGGCGGTACCAGCCTGACTTTATGAGTTTTCAGGAATTTTTTGGGGCTCTTGTGTCCCGCCTGATAAAAGTCGTTAAGTAAAGCAAGACAGTGAGGTTCCCAGATACAGACCATGGGCTCGGGGTCTGTTCCGTCTGAATCGAGATAACAAGTTGCATCGAAACTCACATCACGGCTAGCAACGAGGGTTTGAATGACCTGCCTGTTAATTAATGGCATATCAACGGGGATTGTAATCCACGCCTTACCCTGACGATGATTCAGGGCCGTCATGATCCCGTTTAACGGACTGTCCAGGTCGAACTCATCCGGGAGCGGGTTCAGTAACTCGGGGATGTCGGCGATACGCTTGCATGAAAGGAAGACTTCGTCGCAAAATTCACGGAGGAGTCCGAAAGCAAATTCCCGCTGGGGAATTCCATGATACTGAATAAGCCCTTTGTCCATTCCCATTCGTGTACTCTGGCCACCATTCAGGATCAGCCCATTCAGGTCTTTCATTTTATTTGGGTATAATGATCATTCCGTTTCAGATTGATTGTTCGCAAAATCGTTCTTGCCTCCCGTTTTCTGGATCAATCGGATTTCTTCAATTACAATTTCGTGAGAAAGTGCCTTGCACATATCGTAGACCGTAAGGGCAGCTACCGATACCGCGGTCAACGCCTCCATCTCGACACCCGTCTTGCCGGTAAGTGCAACCAACGATGTGATGTAGATCTTGTCCTGGTTTACGTGAATATCCACCTGACAATCTTCCAGCGATAAGGGGTGACAAAATGGTATAAGCTCACTGGTTTTTTTTGCAGCCATCACGCCCGCGATGATCGCTGTCTGGAATACCGGCCCCTTCTTTGTCACGATTTCGTTTCCCTGCAGTGCGTTTAGTACTTTTTTACCGGGGTTGATGACTGCCTGCGCCTTAGCGGTTCGCGATGTGGGTACTTTTGCCGATACATCGACCATTTTGGGTTTGCCTTCCGGGGAAACGTGTGAAAATTGATCCTGACTCATGTATCTTGTCAAAAAACAAAGGTAGAAATAAGATGGTGACTGTTGACGAAGCTTTCCAAATCATTCTTTCTCACTTGATTGACAGGGGTGTTTCGGAAATTTCCATAGAAGATTCCCCCGGGCGCATTTTGGCGGAACCGGTAACCGCGGATCGCGACTTTCCCCCTTTTAACAGAGTAGCTATGGACGGTATCGCGATCCTTCACGCGTCATTTGATGAAGGGATACGGGAGTTTCCGATAGACGGCGTTCAGGCTGCAGGCGAACCGCCAACGACATTGAGCAACGCCCGGAATTGTATCGAGGTAATGACCGGAGCAGTTCTTCCTAACGGTGTGGACACTGTAATCCGCTACGAAGATATCAAGGTCGATAGAGGAAAAGCAGTCGTTCAGGCAGAGCAGGTTGTTCCACGTCAGAATGTTCACCATCAGGGTAGGGATGGTTCTCAAGGTCAGCTGTTACTCGAGCCGGGAATAAAGATATCCCCTGCTGAAGTGGCCTTGTTTGCTGCTATTGGGAAAGCACGTATCCGTGTATGTGATTTTCCCACGACGGCACTTGTTTCGAGCGGCGACGAATTGGTTGCTATTGAGGCGATTCCCGAGCCGCATCAAATACGCCGTTCGAACGTGTACGCCCTCCAGGCTGCGATGAGGGAAATGGGCTGGTCGGGTAAACGATATCATTTTCGCGACGATAGGGAGGAACTTACCAAGGGTTTGAAAAACGTTTTGGATGAACACGATGTAGTGATATTATCGGGGGGCGTTTCCAAAGGAAAATTCGATTTCATTCCCGAGGTTTTGGAAGCCAATGGCATTCGAAAAAAATTTCATCAGGTAAGTCAGCGTCCGGGGAAGCCATTCTGGTTCGGCGTTTCGGACAACAGCAAGGTTGTGTTTGCTCTACCCGGAAATCCGGTGTCAACATATATGTGTTTTTACCGCTACATCAGGCCATGGATAGAACGCAGTATTGGTGTTGAAGCCGGCTTCGGTCAGGCTATTCTGGCCGAGGATGTCAATGTGAACTTCGCCCTTACGTATTTTCTGCAGGTCAGAGTTGTTATCGAAAGAGGCAGTCTTGTTGCACACCCCTGTGCTGGCGGAGGTTCCGGCGATTTCAGTAATCTGAAAGATGTAACTGGATTCCTGGAGTTACCCCCTTCTGCAAGTGGCTTCAGACGAGGGGATATTTTTCCATATATTCCTTTCCGGTAACAGGATTAACTGACTTCGAACCCGGGAATTTCCAGGTTAGAATATACATTATTGATAGAGGTCTTATCGTCGGCCATCACCAGAAGTTTGTCTCCGGCTTCCAGCACGGTCGACCCTCCCGGCCGGATGAACTTTCCATCTCGGCTGATCATGACAATAACAGCCGTTTTTGGGAACCGCGTTTGGACGATCGATTTACCAACGACGGGAGTGCCTGGCGGTATAACCACCTCGAATAGTTCCGATTTAAAATTGTCTAGTAGTTCCAACTCGAGAGCTGATGGTTTCCGGATACGTTCGGGTACAGACAGATGCAACCATTTGGCTACGACCGAAAGTGTCGTACCCTGAAAAATGACCGACGTCAACGTAATGAAGAAAACGATGTGGAAGATTAGTCCGGCCTCCGGAATTCCTGCGACAAGTGGATAAGTGGCAAAAACAATCGGTACAGCTCCACGTAGTCCGACCCATGAAATGAATAACTTATCGCGGTAACCCATTTTAAAAAAGGCCAGAGAAATAAATACGCTTAAAGGCCTGGCTACGAACATAAGAAAGAGTGAAATGGCCATTCCCACTCCCATCACTGGGATAATCTGGCTGGGGAAGACCAGCAGGCCCAGCGTTAGGAATAAACAGATTTGCATCAACCACGCTATACCGTCATAAAATTGCAGCAGGCTTTTCTTGTGTATGAAACGTGCATTTCCCAGAATAACACCAGCCAGGTAAATCGCCAGAAAACCATTGCCCCCCAACAGATCGACGAAAGAAAACGTAAGCAATACAAGGGCTATGACAAGAACGGGGTAGAGGCCATCAACATCAAGGTTGATCCGGTTGACCACAAAGACCATTAGTTTTCCCATTACCACACCCATTGCCGCACCGATGGACATCTGTTTTATAAAAGATAAAATAAGATCGACGGTATTTTGATCCTGGCTGGAATAAAGGGAAATCATGCTGATCGTGAGGACATAAGCCATTGGATCGTTACTACCGCTTTCCAATTCAAGAAGGGGGCGCAGATTCCTTTTCAGACCAAGACTCCGGCTACGTAATATTGAGAACACTGCCGCTGCATCGGTAGAGGAAACGATCGAGGCCAAAAGCATCGCTTCGATGAGCGAGAAGCCAAATACGAAATGGCAGAACAATCCCAGCAACATGGCGGTAAGGAAAACGCCAAGCGTAGAAAGAATAACACCTTGCCGCAAGACTGGCTTGATACTCTCCCATTTTGTGTCAAGACCACCGGAAAAAAGAATGAAATTCAATGCGATCGTTCCAACGAACTGCGCGAGTTTCGGATCATTAAACTGAATTTTCCCCAGGCCTTCCGAACCGGCGAGCATACCCACGCCAAGAAACATCAATAATGCTGGTACGCCGAGGCGAAACGTAGTCTTACTTGCGAAAACGCTTAATACCAACAATAAGGAGGTTAGAAGTAGTATGTTTTCGGCAGTAAGGGTCATTTCAAAGTTGTAAGTTAGAGGATGAAAAGTCAGGATGTCGACGCTCAGACCTTCCGACTTTCAAACATGTTCTGGTATTTCGCAAAATAGAAAAAATTATGAAAGTCCTGATAGCGCCTGATAAGTTTAAAGGGTCACTTCCTGCAAGTCAGGTATGTGATATTTTAGCATCAGCGATCCGGGATTCAGGGAAGCCGTATGACGCGGAATGCATACCGATGGCGGATGGTGGTGAAGGCACATGCGAGATTCTGACCCGCGCGACAGGTGGACAACGAATGACCTGCGAAGTTCCGGATCCACTTGGACGAAGTATCATTGCAACATACGGGATCTCCATCGACAACAAAACTGCTTACATTGAGATGGCCGCTGCATCGGGCCTGCAGCTATTAGATAGTAAAGAACATAATCCCCTTCGCACGTCCTCATTAGGCACGGGATTAATGATCCGCGACGCAATCCGGAATGGTGCCAAACAAATTGTACTCGGTGTGGGCGGAAGCGCGACCAATGATGCAGGCACAGGGATGGCAGCAGCTCTTGGATACCGTTTCCTCGATTCACAAGGCAATGAACTTCCTCCGAATGGTTCATCATTGAATGAGATCACGCGGATTCAGGCTCCAACCCAACCGCTTGAAAACGGCGTGGGAATAACTGTCCTTTCCGACGTTACCAATCCGCTCTACGGCAGCAATGGAGCGGCCTTTATTTTCGCGCCTCAGAAAGGCGCCTGTAATGAAGAAGTGCAGCTTCTGGACCGAGGGTTGAAACACCTCGCCTCGGTTGTCAAAAATCAATTGGGAAAGGATATGAACTTCGACGGTTCAGGCGCAGGCGGCGGGATTGCGGGGGGAGCGTTCGCGTTCCTGAATGCGCGGGTTCAGCCCGGCGCGTCTTACATCATTGAGCGTCTCGGCATTGAGGAACGGGTTCGCCGGTGTGATCTTGTGTTCTCCGGTGAGGGCAAGCTCGACAGTCAGAGTTTGTCGGGTAAGGTTGTCGCGGCCATTGGAGACGTTTGTCGCAGGAATGGCAAGCCATTTATTATTTTCTGTGGACGAAACGAACTCAGCGATTCACAGGTTGAAGGCCTGGGGGCTATGATGATTTGTTCGTTAGTCAGGGAAGGGATAAGTACGGAGGACGCTATGCTCAATGCAGAGGCGCTATTGGCTGCAGAGGGCCGGCGATGTTTAGAATCACTGAATGCGTTGAAAAGCCCACCGAATAGGTATTAAACCTCTCGCCGGTCTCTTCCTTTCATTTGCTAACACCGATGCATTGGATTAATTTTGCCGCCCCGGATCGTAGATTTTCGGCCCGGCGGTTTAGTTAACTGTATTTGAAACAACTCGTATGTTCGATAATTTAAGTGTCAAGCTGGAAAAGGCCTTTCAAACGCTGAAGGGTCAGGGACAAATCACGGATATCAACGTAGCCTCAACGGTCAAGGAGATCAGAAAGGCACTGATCGACGCCGACGTGAACTTCAAAGTTGCCAAGGACGTAACGGATGAAATCCGCGATCAGGCGATGGGAGAGAATGTGCTCACCGCTGTCTCACCGGGTCAGCTTCTGGTGAAGATAACCAATGATCAGCTTACCGCTCTCATGGGCGGCCAGAGTGAGGATATTCGTCTTGATGGCAATCCGGCTGTTATTTTAATTGCTGGTTTACAAGGATCCGGTAAAACAACTTTCTCCGGGAAGTTGGCCTCGTACATCAAAAAGCAGGGACGAACTGTGATGCTTACAGCGTGCGATATCTACCGTCCGGCGGCGATTGACCAGTTGAAAGTGCTTGGGGGCCAGGTTGGGGTAGAAGTCTATGCTGAGCCGGAGAATAAAGATGCGGTTAAAATTGCAAGAGCGGCGATCGAGCATGCAAAAACCAGCGGTGTTCGGGTGGTTATTGTCGACACTGCGGGGCGTCTTGCGGTCGACGAGGAAATGATGGATGAAATTGCTCGTCTTAAGGAGGCGCTTAGTCCATCGGAGACTCTTTTTGTGGTGGATTCCATGACCGGTCAGGACGCAGTGAATACAGCTAAAGCGTTCAACGAACGCCTGGATTTCAGTGGCGTAGTTCTTACCAAACTCGATGGTGATACCCGCGGCGGAGCGGCGCTTTCTATCCGCCGGGTGGTCGACAAGCCGATCAAGTTCATTAGTATGGGAGAGAAGATGGAGGCCATCGACCGGTTTTATCCGGATCGTATGGCCAGCCGTATTCTCGGCATGGGTGACGTGGTTTCTCTCGTGGAAAAAGCGCAGCAGGTTTTTGATGAAGAGGAAGCGAAGCGGCTGAACAAAAAGATTCGTAAGAACCAGTTCGATTTCAACGACTTTCTTTCCCAACTTGAACAGGTCAAGAAGATGGGCAACATGAAAGACCTTCTTGGCATGATTCCTGGAGTGGGCAAGGCCATCAAGGATGTGGACATTGACGATAACAGTTTCAAACCTATCGAAGCAATTATCCGCGCAATGACCATGGAAGAGCGTGAGAATCCTGAAATATTGAACGGAAGCAGAAAGAACCGGATTGCGAGCGGCAGCGGAACATCTGTTCAGCAGGTGAACCAATTATTGAAACAGTTCAGCGATATGCGGAAGATGATGAAAACAATGAACAAGATGGGTGGTGGCAAACGGGCATTATCAGCCATGAATCCGTTTGGAAAATAATTATTAAAAAGATGTAAACAATCAAAACATTGGCGATATAGGATCGTTTTTTGATGTAGTTTACAGGTAATCTTTCAATTAGTTGAAATGCCCCGTCCACAAGCGGGGCATTTTTACGTGGACAACCAAACTTTAAACCCGAAACGCTTATGAAAAAAATTTCACTCTTTATCTTTTTCTTTTCACTGATTCACTTCACAAGTGTCGACGCACAGGACAAGAAACCCTTGAGCCCTAAAGAAACGGTCAAAGGAAAAGCTGGTAACGCGAATGTTGAAATAGTATACAGCAGACCCTCGTCTCGTGGCAGAACCATGATCGGTGGGAATGAACCGCACGGTCAGGTGTGGAGAACCGGCGCAAACGAAGCTACAACCATTGAGTTCGACAAAGCGGTGAAGGTTGAAGGGAAAGAATTACCTGCCGGAAAATACGCGCTCTTTACCATTCCCGGTGAAAAGGAATGGACCATAATCTTCAATAAAGAGCACAAACAATGGGGCGCATACAATTACAAGCAGGATGAAGACGCGCTCAGGGTAACGGTGCCGGCTAAAAAGCCCAATAGTTATGTGGAGACCTTTACCATCTCACTTGAGAATAATGAGGTCTCGCTGGCGTGGGAAAATTCCCAGGCCTCCTTTAAGGTGAATTGACGGCGCGACTTAAATCAAACGTTTAAACGGTCAATAAATTAAAGCCAAAGTGTCTTTCTTTGGCTTTTTCTTTTCGATTCTTTTTCTAATCTTTTCGGCAGGAATAGCCCTTATCCGCTGTTTCCCTCCAGCCATTCCAATGCAAAAAATTCTGGGCCGTTATGACCGCGTGGATTTGCCCGAACTGGGTTTAAAGAACATCCATGCAAAGGTAGATACGGGAGCCTATACGAGCAGTTTGCACTGTCATCAGGTGAAGGTGATAGACGGGAAACTTCAGTTTGTATTACTGGATGAAGAGCATCCGGAGTTCACGGGCATGAAATTTATCTTTAATGAATTCAGAATCCGTGACATCCGAAACTCTTTTGGCGAGGTGGAGTCGCGATTTGTTATAACAACTTCCGTTACCATTTTCAATGAAGTAATAACCACCCAGTTTTCCCTGAGCAACCGGGGTTCTCTGAAGTTTCCGATTCTGTTGGGAAGGAAGATTCTCCGGAATCGGTATCTTATTGATGTTAGAAAGAAAAACGTTTCATTTCATGAAAAACGCCGGTTGGAAAAGTTAAAGAAGGGCACCAGGGAATAGCATCAACATTTTATGAACATCGCCATATTGTCGCGCAACCCGAAGTTGTATTCCACGCAACGTCTGAAACAAGCCGGGGAAGCAAGAGGCCACCGGGTGGAGATCATTGATCACATGAAGTGCGTGCTCTTCATTGAGAAAAAGAATCCAATGGTTTTGTACCAGGGCCGCAAGCTTGATTACTTCGATGCGATTATTCCGCGAATCGGAGCCTCTGTAACCTTTTACGGCGCCGCTGTGGTGCGGCAGTTCGAAATGATGAAGGTCTTCACCGCAGTCGAATCACAGGCTCTGATCCGCTCGCGCGACAAACTCCGGAGTTTGCAGATACTTTCGCGTGCAGGCCTGGGGTTGCCGAAGACGCTTTTTATGGATTATACCCGCGACACGGAGGGAATCGTAGAAGCGGTGGGCGGAGCTCCGGTTGTGATCAAGCTTCTGGAAGGAACACAGGGCCTTGGCGTCGTGCTTGCCGAAAATAAAAAAGCGGCTCAATCTGTTATCGAAGCATTCCACGGTATTCACGCAAGGATAATAATTCAGGAGTTTATCAAGGAAGCGAAAGGGACTGACATTCGGGCGTTTGTCGTTGACGGTGAAGTCGTGGGTGCCATGATGCGCCAGGCGATGCGTGAGGGCGAGTTCCGTTCAAATCTTCATCGGGGCGGAATAGCCAAAGTGTACAAGCTCTCGCGGGCAGAGAAATCTGCCGCAATTACCGCTGCGAAGAAAATGGGTCTTGGCGTTGCTGGTGTCGACATGCTTCCATCGAAAAGAGGCCCGCTGATCATAGAAGTCAATTCGTCTCCGGGTCTCGAAGGGATCGAAGGAGCAACCCAGCTTGACATTGCAGGGAAGGTCTTCAAATACCTGGAAAAGAACGCCATGAAGAAGAAAATCCAGAAAGACAAAATTAATGCGTAATATAGCTTCGCTCACGAAGTTCTATGCGCCAGGTTATCATTGCAGGGCAGGACATCCGCCCAGGTGAATTCAGGGAAATCAAAATAAACATAGCGCGATTACCATCGCATACGGTAATCGACACACCTATTTACGTGTCGCGCGGATATGAAGACGGGCCTGTTCTTGCCCTCACCGCCGGTATGCACGGCGACGAAATCAATGGGATGGAAATCGTCCGCCGATTACTCGATAGCGGGCTTCATCACCCGAAACGCGGGGTGACGGTGTGTATGCCAGTCGTCAACGTTTATGGATTTCTCAACTACTCGAGAGAAGTCCCCGATGGAAAGGACATCAACCGATCATTCCCCGGCAACAAAAACGGATCACTCGCAAGTCGCGTCGCCTATAGCCTGATGCATGAAGTAATTCCCTTTATTGACGTGGGCATCGACTTCCATACCGGTGGCGCTATGCGCACGAACTATCCCCAGATCCGCACTGTGTTAAGTGATCCGCGCAATGCCGAACTGGCCGAGGCCTTTCACGCGCCATTCACGCTTGATTCGGGATTCCGACCCAACTCGTTACGCAAAGAGGCTGCCCGCAAAGGAAAAAATATTATTGTTTACGAAGGTGGTGAATCCCTTCGATTTGATCAGCATGCTATCGAAGAAGGTCTCGCCGGCACGCTTCGCCTTATGAAAAATCTCAAAATGATTGACTGGGCGCCCGACGCAGCTGAAGAAAACAGAGTTGTATGGAGCAGCACCTGGATCAGAAGCCGCAATGCCGGGTTGTTTCAGTCGAACGTAAAGTGCGGACAACTTGTTCATAAGGGCGAATGGGTTGGTACCATAACTGATCCATTCGGAGAATTCAAACAACAGATTCAGGCACACGAAACGGGCTATGTCATTGGTCTTAACAATATCCCGGTAATCAACACCGGAGATGCACTAATGCATATTGGCACGGAAAACGTTTGCAGGATCACATCACGGGGAGATTAAACGGTGGAAGAATTTCTCGATCAATTCGGATATTTAGCGCTGATGATAGGTACGTTTTTCGAAGGTGAAACAGCTATACTCGTAGCGTCTTCTCTTATCTATCAGGGGCTGTTCGAGATTCCACACACGGTATTTTTCGGATTTGCAGGCTCATTTGTCAGTGACTGGCTCTATTTTATCATCGGCAAGGTCAACGGCAAATACTTCGTTTCGCGACGTCCTGATCTGCAGAAAAAAGTACTTCCCGTTCAGCGGTTTTTCGAAAAGCATCACGTTCAGGTGCTGTTGACGTATCGTTTTCTTTATGGCCTCCGGGTTCTAATACCGCTTATGATCGGCATGAGTAAAATTCCTCCAAAAAAGTTTTTGTTCTTCAGCATCGTCAGCGGGTTGCTGTGGGCGGGCATCGTCAGTTCGTTAGGATATTCCATAGGACGCTTTCTTGATCTGGAAACATCCGTTTTCGAACAAAATGTAGTGTATATTGTTGCGGGCTTTGCCGCTTTCGGGGTAACGATAGGATTGTTGCTCAAGAAATTTACATTCAAAAAAATCGTCGGCGAAATTGAATAAAACACCCCGCCGGACTTGCTTTGCACGATGAAATCGTTTCTTCAGGAACTTGCCGCCGAAATCTACAGCTCATGCAGGAATTCACTGGATCAGGTTACGCTGGTTTTTCCAAACCGACGTGCCGCTTTGTATTTCCGAAAACATTTGGCGGAACTACTCGATACACCGGCTTTCTCTCCCGGATTGATCACTATTGAAGATTTCATTGGGGAATTCTCCGGACTGAGAGTTCCCGAAAAACTTCAGCTGATTCATCGTCTTTATAAGGTATATCAGCAAGTGGTGCCTGAATCGGCTGGAGAAACATTTGACCAGTTCTACTTCTGGGGCGAGATGTTACTCAAGGATTTCGACGAGATTGACAAATATATGGTGGAGGCGTCGCTGCTTTTCCGCGATCTCAGCCATCAGAAAGAACTGGATGCAGAGTTCGATTTCCTCACTGATGAGCAACGTGATTTCTTGCGAAGTTTCTGGTCGCATTTCGATGAAAAGACGTCACTGAATAAAAAACGGTTCCTGGAAACCTGGCAATCTTTGCCTAAAGTGTATCAGTCGTTTAAGACTGCGCTTTCGGCTGAAGGCCTGGCTTATGAAGGAATGCTTCATCGTGTGGTAGCTACCGATGTATCAACGCTTAACGAAAACACTATCTATCAGAAGCAAAAATTAGTTTTTGCCGGATTCAACGCACTTACGAGGGCAGAGGAGACGATTATCGCTTTCTTCGTGGAACAGAAAAACGCGTCTGTTCATTGGGACATAGACAACTACTACTACCATAATCAGGTTCAGGAAGCCGGAAAGTTCTTCAGAGAGTATAGTGACCATCCGGTACTCGGCAAAACCTTTCCGCCTGACATACCGTCGAATTTTATCCGGCTGAAACGCGCCTCATTATATGCCGCGGCGCAACCCGTGGGCCAGGCGAAGATGATGGCGCAGGTGCTCGCCGAAAAGCTTCAGACCGGATACATGCCGGAGGAAACGCTGGTAGTGTTGCCAGATGAGAAACTGCTAACGGCAGTCTTACACGGAATAGCAGGGAAAGTCGAAAAACTCAATGTTACTATGGGCTTCCCGCTTACAAGCACCCCGACGCACAATCTGATCGAATTACTGGTGGAGTTACAGCAGAACCGAAAGGACGACTTTTTCAGTCACCATCAGGTGCTTGCACTTCTCGGCCATCCATATATTGTTGCGGCTGATCCGGCCAATGCCCAGGCCAAGCGAAAGGAAATTCTCCAGAAAAACTGGGTGTACATTCCGCAAAGTTTTCTCGCTACTCATGTTGAAGTACATAGGAGATTATTTTCACGGCCGAAAAAAAGCGCTGGTCAAACGTATGCTTCGGCTGTGACCGCTTACCTGAAATCGGTAGTCGTGGAGATTGGTGCGTTGCCCGGGCTGTCGGACATTGACCGCGAGTATTGTTTTCATTTTCTACAGATCCTCAATCGCATGGAGGAAGTCTTCTCCGATCACCATGAAGTGGAGGAGACGCCTTCAGAAAGTACGCGAGCTGTCGAGAGAGCGGAATTGAAATCATTCCTGCATTTATTCAGGCAGATTTCCCGTGCGGAGAAGATCCCCTTTTCGGGCGAGCCGTTGCGGGGACTACAAGTGATGGGGGTGTTGGAAACACGTAACCTCGATTTCAAAAATGTTTTTATACTCAGCCTGAATGAAGGAGCTTTTCCATCCTTCAGCGGCGGGGGCTCATACGTGCCCTATAACATCCGCCAGGCCTACGGTATGCCAACCGTTGAAAAGCAGGACGCCATGTATGCGTACCTTTTTTATCGTGTCCTTCAGCGGGCTGAGAACGTACATCTCTTTTATAACTCGGAGACTGATGATCTCGGACAGGGTGAAATGAGTCGTTATCTTCAGCAACTGGTTTATGAATCCGGAATATCGTTTGAGAAACATGTTCTCCATAACGACCTTCGGCCTCTTTCGCCGGGACCGCTGTCAGTTACGAAAGACGAACGGGTCTTCAATGCGTTGTCACAGTATTGTCTCGGCGCCCGTGATCAGAAATCTTTATCCCCAACCGCACTCAACGATTACCTCGAATGTCGGCTGAAATTTTATTTCAAATATGTTGCGAAAATCCGGGAGCCGTACGAAGTGGAGGAGGACCTTGATGCAAGGGTACTGGGCAACTTCCTGCATCGTGTAATGGAGTTTTTTTATGAAGGAATACTTGAGCGGAAAGGCAATAACACGATTGAAGAAAGTGACTTTAATGACTACGAAAGTGAAATTGAAAAACTGATTGATCGCGCGTTTATCGACAATTACCGGTTGGATCCGGAACGAAGAGTCGTTTACGAAGGGCAACGCCTGGTGGTCCGCGAAATCGTCAGGCGTTTTGTAGATCGGATTATTGATATTGATAAGCGGTATACACCGTTCACCATCGAGGCCATTGAGCGCCGGGATATATCCCTTCACGTAAGTGTGGATAAGACCGTTGTGGTGTTGGGAGGATCTATTGACCGTGCCGACCGCAAGGCGGATGTGATCCGCGTGATCGACTACAAGACAGGTAAGGACCTGCTTTCTTTTCAGGATATTCCGTCATTATTTATCAGAGACAAGAAACGAAACAAAGCTGCGTTTCAAACATTTCTCTATACGTTACTTTTCAAACAGACTATTCACGAGGAAAATGTTAAACTGGTTCCGGGGCTGATCAACCGCATTAACGTATTCAATGATGATTTTCGTTTTGGGTTGATTCAGGGCAAGACGTATCTGGCGGACGCGACCCCTTTATTGCCAGAGTTTCACGAGGGAGTCAATGAGCTGGTCACAGAAATATTTAATCCCGAAGTCGCTTTTGATCAGACAACGCAAACCGAGGCTTGCAAATTTTGCTCATATAGTCATATTTGCTACCGGTAATTGATCAGATTCCTTGCGTATTTTAATTTTTTGGATCAACCATTATAACAACCGTAGTTTATTTATGCCCCAATTATTTGCAATGAAACGAATGGTATCATCCCGAGCCAGATATTATCGGAAATTGATATTTATCGCCATATTGTTTGTAATGACCATCGGGTCAACGTCATTTGCGCAATTCAATGACTCGACAAACTATTATATACGACATAATAGTACCGGCACCGTGAACAGAACCAATGAGCAGACTTCGTATGTGCTCAATAATGCGCTACGGTTTAGTCTCTATAAGAAAAGCATTTCCCTGAATTCCAATAGTGCATGGATTTATGGAAAGCAGCAAGAACAGCTGACGAACAATGATTTCTCGTCATCCCTGGATTTTGACGTTTACAAGGCGCGTCGTTCCATTTATTACTGGGGGCTTCTCAATTACGAAAAAAGTTTTTCCCTGGCGATAAGACACCGTTTTCAAGGAGGGCTTGGTATCGGATATTATTTTATCGATCGCGAGAACTTTGTAATTCAGGTTAGCGACGGAATATTGTATGAAAGCAGCCGGTTGGAGGATCGCCAGGAAGCCCCGGAAGTAGCCAATGCACAGGAGACACTGCGGAATTCTTTGCGGTTGAAGGTTCGCTATGTCTTTCGAGAAAATGTAACCGTCGACCATATTGATTATGTGCAACATTCTCTCGAGGACCGCAAAGACTATATCCTGCGGTCAAACACCACGATAGCCGTGAAACTTTACAAATGGATTAGCTTATCACTCGCGATCAATTATAACAAGATCAGCATAACCGACAGGGAAAATCTGCTGCTGAATTATGGAGTTACCTTCGAAAAATACTTCTAACAAAAAAAGTCCGTTGCTGCGCGGACTTTTTTTACACCGAATGCGGACGTTGTCAAACTAGACTCAAAACCGGTATGTCTGTTTTGCTTACGATTTCTTCAATTAGCTTGCCGCTAGAGCTCAGGTTATTCTGGCCGTGGTCGCGGAGTAGTACACTTAGGACATCGATGTCCTGCCTGTGAACGTAATCCTGCAACGCTGCAACAAAGTCATCGCTTTTCATCGAAGCATACTCATGGTCGATAAGCTGAAGATAATATTCCAGCGATGCCTCCGCGTTATCAGGAGTGGTATATTCATCTTTGTTGATATGGATGATATGAACTTTGGCATCAAACGACTTCGAAAGATCAGCCAGGGGTTCAAAAGCCGACGAAGCTTTTACCGCGTTAAAATCATTCGCGTAAACGATGTTGCGGATCTTGCCTTTCCGACTCGATTCAGGAATAATCAACACCGGGCAGTCAGTAAGTTTCATGAGTGCCTTGGTTAATTCATTCCCGCTGGTTCCGATGATTACCATCGAGGGTCTGTAGAAATGAATGGAGCGTTGTAACTCCTCCAGCAGATTTCCCCGGATAATACTGAACCTGTAGGGAAGGGGGAAATCCTTCATCGATTTTTCTTCAAACTCCGTAAACGCCTTTTGGATGTCCTCGTCGCTAACCTTATTGTCAACGGGTACCACATTCACCAGCTGGAGATCAACGGGTTGTTCGTTGAACACGCTTTCCACATATCGCAGGGCCCGTTCCGAGGCGCTTTGAAAATCAACAGGAACAAGAATGGTTTTCATATATAATGGCGTTTAGATATCGCTAAGTTCGTTGTTAATCAACATTAAAAACTAATGGTAGTCATGACATTTCAATGATTGTTGTCATCGTCACCGGGATTCATTTTTCCATGCCGGCAGAAGACTTCGTCAGATCGAATTTCTGGGTTACCCAAAGCACGAGAGTATGATTCGCCGTATAGCGTGAGGGCCCATTTTGCACAAACCTGTTCATGAAACCCAGCTGATACTGGGTTTTCGGGGTCTGCAGCCCTACGGCCACCGAGATTCGGTTTTGGTCGAACGTGTTGTAAGTTACCTCCTGACCAAAATTCAGCAGCACTTCATTGGAAATAGAAACATACGGTTTTATGGTTTTTGTCTCATCATTTGTGAGTACCCTTTTGACCGAAACAAGAAACCGTACGCGGTGGTTAAAACCGAATCCATCAACCACCTCGCCATTGTCGACCTTTTCCCTGAACCGCGCGTCGTAGCGGATTCGCTGGGTGAGCGAGTATTTCCCTGATACCGGTACGTTGAACTGGATTTGTCCCCAGGGGCGGTGTTCAATTCTGCTTAATGAACGGTTGCCTGAACCTGGAGTCAGCCATAAAAAGGCATATCCGCCGGTAACGCTGGTGTTCTCAAAGTGCCGCGTCAGACCTGTCCTCACAACACCGAAGCCTTCCGGCACAAGGTGGAAATCATTCCAGACGGAATACTTGTCAGAAATTTTTGTCGACGTCATGTATCCAAGCCAGTATTGATTATTGGACTGGACGCTTTTCGTCTGGGCGTGTAGAAGTACCGGTAGCAGAAACAAAAGTAATATGACCGGTTTAATTTTCATGTCATGTTGTTTTTCGAAGTTTTTCAAACAAAATGGTTTTGTCCAGAAACTCCAGGTAGCGCTTGTACTCAATGCCTTTCTCGAGAATAAATTCCGTTAACAGCCTTTGGACAGCGGCAAGGAGGTCCTGTTTTTTCCATGGTTTACTGATGTACTTATCGATCGACGCCTTGTTAATGGCTTCGATTGTGTCATGGTGAGTCGCCAGGCCGGTAAGAAGCATCTTACGCGTGCCCGTAAACCTGCGATCGTTATGCACTTCAATAAGAAATTCAACTCCGGTCTGGTTTGGCATAACCTGATCCGAAATGATAAGCCCCACATGGTGACCTCTTCGCTCAATTTCCTCCATTACCTCGCGGGCTTCGGCGGCCGACTCACATTCTTCTACCATAAAGGCTCCCTCAAGCACGATCAGGTCTTTCCCGATAGCCTGAAGGACTTCACGCTGGTCTTCGACGACGATGATATTAATGTTTTCCATAGGTTCACTGTTTAGGCAGTTTTACAACAAAGCGGGTATCCCCCGGGTTGCTTTCAACCCCGATGGTACCCCGATAATGATTCACAATTTTTTTCACAATAGACAATCCAAGGCCCAGTCCGAACGACAGCCCAGATACTTTGGTGGTGAAATTCGGCTGGAAAATTTTTGTGAGAATATCCTCAGGAATACCAGGACCGTTGTCGGAGATCACCACTTCATAATATCCATTGTCGTGTTCGGCAATCCTGATGGTAAGGGAAGCATTTTCCGTTCTGGCCAGTTGCATGCTCTCGCAGGCGTTCTTAATCAGATTCACCCAAAGCTGCACGAGGTCGCCGGGATTCGCCAGGATGTTACCTTCGCTTTCCTGCTGGATCGACAAGGTTACGTTCTGAAGCAACGTTTTAGTTAAGGCAAGCGCCTTGCTCACTGTTTCGAAAATAGAGGTTGCAGATGTTTGTCCCGTGTTGCTGAGGCCAAGGACTCGTACTGATTGAACCACGTGAGCGGCGTGAGTTGCTGCAACCCTCATATCGTGCAGAACAATCCCTGCTTCAGTAATTATATTTATGGCGTCGAGTTCTCTGCGGTTTTCCCGGAGCAGTTCCTGGATTTCCTCCTCGCTCAACGTTGTTTTTGCGAGCTGTTTGGCAATCCGCGGCTCGATATTGAATCGCTTCTCGAGTTTTTTTCGCTTTTCCCGCAATGTGCTTGTGTTGAGTGACTGGCCCTGCGCCGCAGTACTAGCGAAAAGGTGTTTTAGTTTCTTGTTTTTTAGAAAATCCCCCACAGCGCCGGTGAGCCACTCGGTGTTCTTGTCAAGAACACCTATCGCATTATTGAGTTCGTGAGCGAGCCCTGCGGCAAGTTGCCCCAGGGTTGCCATTTTGTCTTTTTCATAGAGTTTCTTGATCGCAGCCTGACGCTGTCTTGTAAGCCGTTGCGCCAGGAGCTGACGTAAATAGAGTTCATGGACAATGACCGGTAGAAAATCTGTTGCAAACCGATCCTCACGTCCTTCCTTGGCGGATTGATCTATGTATGCGACGCGCGCTGGTTCTTCAGCAACAAGCGTAAGGTAAGTAACATGTTCTGTGCTGAAAAAGCTATACACACCGACGAACATGTTCACCCTGCTGCGGAATACCTCGAACGGTTCGTTATTCTGATCATTAAGATATCCCGTAAGCGATCCTTCCAAGATAAGGAATAACCGGTCATTCGGCTGACCCTCTGTGAGAAGAACGTCTCCCTTGTTGAGTGAAAGTTGTCGTGACGGATCCGAAAAATAAATTCGTTTTAATCCGTCAACGTCCTTACTGGTTTCATATGCATCACTCATACAAAAAAGTTGAGAAAGTGAAGTGCAATCATCAAAGCAAAAGTAAGTACAACACCGATTACCCCTGTTGAGAAGCCGATTTTCGCCAGATGTTTCGTGCTGAACTCACCGGTTGCGTGCGCGAGAGCATTCGGGGGGCTGCTGATAGGCAGCGACATACCCAGAGAGATGGCAAAAGTCGCGCAAAGAACGATCACCTTAGTTCCACCAACCGCTTCGATTCCCTGAATGGATGTTCCAAGAACGGCAAGCAGGGGAAGTAACAAGTTCGCGGAGGCAGTGTGGGACATAAAGTTCGCCATAAAGAAACCAGTCAGGGAAGCAAGAACGATTACAAGATACGGATTCAGCGTTTCGAATGGAATGCCGCTGATCAGCAGGCTGGCAAGCCCGGTCTTTTCGATTGCGAGACCCAGCGCGATACCACCTGAAACGAGCCAAAGCACTTCCCAGCTGATGGTTTTCAGATCCTCTTTGTTAATGATGCCGGTACTCAGAAAAACCGCTACGGGTACCAGGGCAATGGCATAGGTATTCATGCCGTGGACAAAATCAAGCAACCACAATACAATGGTTACTCCAAAGGTAATGTAAACCAGAATCGCTTTCGAGCTTTTGCTGAATGTTCCTTCAATAGTAAGTTTCACTTTTTTCAGATCGGTCGGGAACATAAATATGATCATGAGCCACGCCAGCGCGACCATAACAATGACAAAAGGAACACCGAAGGCCATCCATTCTCCGAACGTTATGGTGTCTGCGCCGCTGATAAACTTAAGGGCGATGGCGTTTGGTGGTGTGCCTATAGGTGTTCCCATTCCCCCAAGGTTGGCAGCAATAGGAACGGCTATAACAAAGCCAATTCGTCCTTTATCCTTCGCCGGAAGTACTCTCAGTACCGGTATCAAAATGGAAAGCATCATGGCCGTTGTGGCCGTGTTGCTCATGAACATTGAGAACACTGCGGTGAGAACCATTATGCCAAGCAACACCCATTTAGGATCTTCACCGAACTTGTTCAGCATTACGCGGGCGATGTTCTGATCAAGGCCGTACTTGGTAGCGGCGGCTGCGAGAAAAAAACCACCCAGGAACAAGAGGATGACGGGTGATGCAAACGTCGCCATAATTTCGCGATACGATAGAAGTGTCCCAAACGCGTCACCTTCGCCTTGCAAGAATACAAGACTTGAATCGGAAATAAGGATAAGTTCCAGAACGATGATCAGGATGGATGTCGCATAGATCGGGATCGGTTCAAAAATCCAGAAAGCGGCGGCGAAAAAGAACAAAGCGATCACACGTTTCTGCAGTTCCGTGATGCCGTCAATAGGAAATACCGAAGTTGGCATCAAAAGAATTGCTACAGGTATTACAAGGAGCAGAAGCGTCTGGAAGGTGTGGTTATTTAAAGGCGTTTTCACGTTTCAGTTTTTTCTTCAAGGATATTCAAACTTAAAATGGTGAAGCGTCCGGATTGGTGTTCGTCATCATCAAATGTGTGTGAAGTTTATCATGCGGATATTAAAGACGAGTTTCAGCAAACGTTGACACTTCGTGTGAGAGTGAGTGCATCCAGTGAGTCAGGGTGGGTTTCGCCTGTTTTGCAGCCAGGCGGGTTGGCGGAAAGATCCATTTGAAAAGCCAGCGCAACCGATTGAGGTGAAAGGGCACAGTTTTTTTACTGATAATAATCGTTCAAAATTAAGTGAGAGGGTGATGGTTATCATTTAATTACCTGGCTGTTGCCTATACTTTAGCATCGCACTACAAAAACAAAAATAGTTATGAAAACCCAAGAATTGGAAGTTGAAAACGGGGTTTACACTCGACACAAAGACCTGGTAAAGTGGGTCAACGAAATTGCCAACCTTTGTCAGCCTGATCAGATCAGGTGGTGCAACGGAAGCAAGGAAGAGTATGATGAACTTTGCAATGCCTTAGTTCAGAAAGGTACTTTTATTAAGCTGAATGAGAAAAAGCGTCCGAATTCTTATGCATGCTTTTCTGACCCAAGCGACGTTGCAAGGGTAGAAGACCGGACCTACATCTGCAGCCGTACAAGGGAAGGAGCGGGCCCAACCAACAACTGGATGGATCCCAAGGAAATGAAGCAAACGTTGAAACCACTGCTCTCCAAATGTATGCGCGGCCGTACGATGTACGTGATTCCGTTCAGCATGGGCCCTGTTGGATCACCGATTTCACAGATAGGCGTTGAGATAACTGACTCCGAATATGTAGTTACGAATATGCATATAATGACCCGCGTGGGTGATCGCGTACTCGACGTACTCGGTAAAGACGGTGAATTTGTGAAATGTTTGCACTCAGTTGGCGCACCGTTGCAGGAAGGCCAGGAAGACGTGAAGTGGCCGTGTAATCCAAGTGTAAAATATATCGTTCATTATCCGGAGGAAAGATCGATAGTATCTTATGGATCCGGCTACGGTGGCAACGCCCTGCTTGGGAAAAAATGTTTTGCCCTTCGAATAGCCTCAGTAATGGCACAGGAAGAGGGCTGGTTAGCAGAGCACATGTTGTTAATGGGAGTTGAGAGTCCTGAAGGAGAAAAAACATATCTCGCAGCAGCATTCCCAAGTGCTTGTGGAAAAACCAACTTCGCGATGCTTATTCCGCCGAAGACTTTCGACGGCTGGAAGATCACGACTGTCGGTGATGACATTGCGTGGATCAAACCAGGAAAAGACGGCGTTCTGCATGCCATCAACCCGGAAGCGGGATATTTCGGAGTTGCCCCAGGCACTAACGAAAAAACCAATCCAAGCGCGATTCAGACGATTTCCGCAAACACCATTTTTACCAACGTCGGCATAACACCTGATGGTGATGTGTGGTGGGAAGGCCTTACCAAAGAAGTTCCGAAAGATGTTATCGGTTGGAATGGCAAGAAATGGGATCCTGCAAGCGGGAAACCGGTCGCACACCCCAACGCACGATTCACTGCGCCGGCATATCAGAATCCGGTGATTGATTCCGAATGGGAAAATCCTGCCGGTGTGCCAATCAGTGCCTTTATCTTCGGTGGAAGGAGAAGCACAACAGTGCCGCTGGTGTATCAGGCGATGAACTGGAACTTCGGAGTTTACCTTGCTTCAACAATGGGTTCCGAAACAACTGCCGCAGCCTTTGGCGAGGTAGGTAAAGTGAGAAGAGATCCCTTCGCAATGTTGCCCTTCTGCGGCTACCACATGGCGGACTATTTCAATCATTGGTTACAGTTTGGTCGGAACTTGCCCGCCCCTCCACGAATCTTTGGTGTTAACTGGTTCAGAAAAGATGCCCAAGGCAACTTCCAGTGGCCTGGATTCGGTGAAAATATGCGGATCCTGAAATGGATCATACAGAGAATAAAAGGAAGAGCTTCTGCAGTAGAGAGCCCTATCGGTTGGATGCCTCACTATAACGACATCGACTGGCGCGGGTTGGAAAGCTTCACTCGTCATGACTTTGAGCTTATCATGGACATCGACCGTGAAGAATGGAAGGTTGAATTACTGGCTCATGCAGAGCTATTCGAGCGCATGTTCGACAGATTACCTAAAGAGTACATCTTCATGCGTGAACTGCTTCTGAGCGGATTGTGGCGCTCACCTGCGGTATGGCAGCTTGAACCTGAAACGGTTTAGGGTTAATATATGTTGAAAAAAGGAGTTGCCAGGTGGGCAGCTTCTTTTTTTTTGCGGCTGATTTTTCCGTATACTTTGAAAAACCACCGCCCACCGATGCGAAAGAAGCTTTCAGAAGCAGCAGGAGAACGTAAAAAATTCCGCGCAACATTTTCGCGATTCGGAAAGAAAACCAATTTTAAAGGATATTCAGAGGAGACGTTGCTTCTGACCGATGTAACGGACTGTGAAACCGGATTGGTGGTCACAACACATTTGTGGTTCAGCTATTCCACTGCATTTCAGAAGCTTAACCTGGTCGAGGGAACTCAAATCCAGTTTGAGGCCCGGGTGAAGGCTTACCGGAAAGGCTATGTAAACAAAGCCGCAGGAATTAATCGACGACAGATTGACTTCAAACTCAGCCACCCGACAAAGGTACAAACCCTAGCAGCTCCTGAATAGCGGATTTTTTATGCAGAATTTGCAACGCTGAGCGCCGCCGCCTAGCTTTGGATGTTATCATCCTTTATGTATTCCTTTATTAACAATGAAATCGTGCCTGTTTCAGGTGCGACTATCCAGGTAAGTGATCTTGCCCTTCACCGCGGCTACGGAATTTTTGATTTTTTCAAAATATCAGACGGGCATGTTTACTTTCTCGACGACTATCTCGATCGCTTCTGGAATTCCGCCAATCTGATGCGCTTACCTGTACCGTTGGAACGGAAGCAGATTGTGCAGGCGATCGATAGTCTCATCGAGAAGAACAACGTGAAAGATTCCGGCATTAAATTGATTCTCACCGGTGGATACTCACCTGATGGCTATCAGATAGCAAATCCAAATCTGATTATGACTCATCATAGTCTTGTTCTGCCCGCACCCGAGGTCGTGGATAAGGGGGTGAGGATTGTTACCCATGATTATGTACGCGAATTTGCCAATGCAAAGACGATCAACTATACAATGGGGATCTGGTTGATTGAAAAGATCCGTCAGGCGAACGCGGTGGATGTACTCTATCAAAAGGATGGACTGGTATCCGAGTTTCCGCGGTGTAATTTTTTTATTGTGAGAAAAGATAATACAGTCGTTACTCCTCGGCATAACGTGCTGCATGGCATCACGCGTAAGAATGTTTTGCGACTTGCCGCTGAACATTATCGCGTGGAGGAAGGAGACGTAAGCCTATCAGATGTGTTCGATGCGAAGGAAGCCTTTCTGACGAGTACGACGAAACGGATCGTGCCAATCGTCGAGGTCGATGACCGCATTATCGGCACCGGTAAACCCGGCGAAGTTAGCTTAACCCTGCTTGATAAACTGATTGCCCTTGAACGTGCAGATCAGAAAGAAAACGCCTCTCTCAAAAAGAACTATTGATTGTCATTGCGTTCCGGCACCGGTCGGTAAGCTTCATGGCAACCTTCGATGCATCCTTTAGCCCTGAGTTCAAGTCGCTGGCCGGAGTGTGATACCTCGAACGAAACACTGTCTCTGTTATTGATCCCCGGGTCGGAATACAGAATAAGCACCAGGGTGCTGTTCTCCTCCCTGAGGCGGAACTGGTTGAACAATTTGTACCCCTCGATGTTCGATTCGAATGTCGAGTCTGCATTGAAATGGATCAGCTGCTCTGGCACCAATGGAACTTCTTCCACGATGTATCGGTCGCCCGGGGAATAACCCCGCTCAAATAATTGCCAGCTTCCTTTAATCGGTTTGCTTTCGTCGCCTTCGTTAACATTGTCGGTGCTGCAGCCAAAAATGCTCAGAGCCAGAATAATTAATGTTAGTCTCATCATACGGTACGGTTCCCCCATTAGACACCTGATTGGGTTAACGAAGTTGTAAAAAAGAATTGCCAATACTGACATACTGTTGTCACGCCCGGCATGTTGCTTTGAAAAAAAAGAACCATGGAAGTGTTAATTATCCAGCCGGCAAGTTTTCTCTATTTCGATGCTGAATCCACGTTACGGGATCTTTCTACGTTCCATTCTGTCGGTGAGCAGTTATCCAAAGAAGCCGTCGCGTGCAAGATGCGGGTCTGTGGCGCGCTGCAATGGCACTATCACAGCTCCAAAAAGGCGACAGATCCATTCCGGGTCGACGTCGCCCTGCCGGTCCAATCATTTCCCGACGGTTATGACGGGATTTTCCACCTGAAACGCACCGAGGCGTTTAAATGTGTGGCAGGAATCCATTCAGGGCCGTGGACGGCATTGGCCGACACGTACCGCCGGGTGATGGATTATGTCAGTGCAGGACAATTAGAGATGAGCCATTATAACCGCGAGGTCTATGTCGCATATGATGCGAATAATCCTTCCGCTAATCTGACATGGGTCCAGGTTGGCATTTCGTAAAAAGAACTTTCTGACCAAGTCGGTTTGTTTTATGAATATCCTGCGCAACGTACTGGCTACGTTATCCGGGTGAAGCGGGGTATTCTTAACAAATGACAGCATTTTGAATAAGAATCGTCATAGTCTCATCCATGAAAAGAATACTACTTTTAGCAGGAATCGTGATAGCCATAGTTGTTGTCTGGCGACTCATAATTACAATTCCCAAAAATCTGAAACGACAAATGAACTATAAAGCATCAACTCTTTTGAGCAATGACATTCAGGCTGGCGCGAGGAGAACATATCCTTTTTCATTGCCTGAGGCCTGGGATTATCTGGTTTCTCCGGCGGGAGTCGGTACATGGCTCGGCGTGGATGGTATTAAACTTTCTCCCGGTACGACTTTTCGCAATGAGAGGATTCAGGGTGAAATCAAAATAGTCAAAGACCTCTCACACATCCGAATGGTTTGGAAACGATCTGACTGGCCTTCATATTCCACCCTGCAGGTTCGCGTATTCCGGGCTGATTCGGGGGCCACTATTAGTTTCCACCAGGATAAACTGGGAAGTGAGGCCGTCCGACACGAAATGCTTCTTCACTGGCAAAGTGTCCTTTCAAAAGTGGGCGAAAAATTCAGGTTTTCGGAAAACTAGATCCGGATTAAGCTTTCCCTGTTTGGGAAAAGTGTAGCCAAAGCCTTTAGAAATCCAATATGGAGGGTCGTTTTACGTTCTTTTTACATTCCGGCACGATAATTCTATCACCAGAAGACAGTTGCCCGTATAAATGGTTAAAGGAGAATGTATGCAGAACGCAGTCTATTCGCTGGATGATAAGATCGACTATTACCTCCATAAGATTGCTATGGCACCCAATCTGACATTGGACCCGCGGGTCTTGTATGAGGTAGAAGTGCTTGACGAGGATACTTGTTTTATCGACCAGATCATGGTGGAAAAAGGCCTGATCAAAATCGACCGTGTGTCTCGTGCGATTACCAGCAAAGGTCTTGAGATCTCCAACTTTGGCGGCTGGTACATGCATCAAAAACTTCTCCGAAAGGAAAGTCAGCGGCGTTTTTTAGAATCTGATGATAACCTTCGCAAATTTCAGCGAGAAAACTTTTTGTTGAAAACACGTCTTCAGGACACCGATGCTGCCCTTCAGGCCCATATTGAAAAGGATCGCGCAGCGCAACTGATTATCGGGAATTTGATCCGGCAAAACCGATCCAGCCGCGTTAGTTTGTTCTTATCAGGGGCTGTTTTCGGTGTAATAATGGTTGTGCTTATCTGGATTCTGGCCGGCTAGTCGTTCGGGCAGCTTTAAACTCACAGAAAAAATAGACCGGTTCCCCCTAACGCTTTCATGGGAATAGTGATTATTGATATCTTCACAGAAAAAGCAAGAAATGGTCATTTTGATAGTTGACGACGATGCGGAGGATATTGAATTGTTCGGCCAGGCTGTTAATGAGGTCGACCCATCTATTACTTGTGTGGAAGCGTACAACGGCCTCGAAGCGTTAAAAATCCTGAAGCGAAATTCGTTTCTCCCTGATTACATTTTTCTGGATATCAATATGCCTTTGATGAATGGCAGAAAATGTCTGGAGGAAATCAAGAAGGACGAGGTATATAAAAAAATTCCGGTTATCATTTATTCCACCACGAGTGACGTCAGACAGATTGACGAATGTAAAGATTTGGGTGCCGATTTTCTCACGAAGCCAGATAGCTTTGACGTGTTGACCACTGCATTGCGCCGAATCCTCAAATTGAATCCTGTCGGGAATTAATCATTTTCATGAGTCGCATTTTTTCTTAGTAACAGAAGCCAGACCATTTCACACTGGGCCTTAGCAGCAAGTTTATTAATCGAGAAATCCCGTAACCTCTGGGTTGCTTGAGGAAGGCGGCAACCGTTTTCCCAGCAGGATAATTTGACAGTGTGAATCCCCCAGGGATATCAAACCGTTGTAAGAATTTTTTTCTTCTTACTGATTCTCCGCTCTCGTTCCTCTTGAAACACTTTAACTTACAGTAAACCGGACGTGATCTCGTTGCGGTGCAGGACGTCAGATGGAGTTTTTATTATCTTTATCGGAGGCCCTCCACCTAACACCGGATACGCAAGTTGAAACCTGCCGTAAGCATCGTTAAAAGGTATTCTGACTCAATGCAGGAACGCACAAAAGGGCATCTGGCATCCTGTCAATTTTTTCTTTGGATCACTCAGGGTTGCTTTTCTCTCTGCTGTAGTGTCATTCTCTGCCTTTTGGCCTCGAATGTATGTTCAGGGCAGAATTATTCCAGTTTTCGAAAACTCAGTCTCCAGGATGGCCTTTCTCAAAATACCGTAAGATGTATTCTCAAAGACCGCCGCGGCTTTTTATGGTTTGGTACCGACGATGGACTAAACCGTTACGATGGCTATCGTTTTCACACTTACAAAGCTGACGGGCGCGATTCTTCGGCTCTGTTGAATGATGGTATTAATTGCCTTTTCGAGGATCACGCGGGTACCCTGTGGGTTGGGACAAACGGGGGCGGACTTAGTCGGTATGTAGCGGAGTCAGACTCGTTCGAACATTTTCTTCAGTCCGATAGCATTGGGCATCTCACGAATAATGGAATTACTGCCCTTGTGGAAGACAGCAAAGGCAACTTGATAATAGGCACATACTGGGGCTTAAGCGTACTGAATCCCGAGCGGACCTATTTCCGAAGATTTTATAGCTCCGACTTCGGATTTTCTCTTTCACATAACACAATTTCTGCCCTCGCCGTTGACCATCTTGACAACGTCTGGGTAGCGACGCGCGATCGGGGTTTGAACTACCTGGATCTGAGTACGGACAACGTAACACGTTATCTGCACAGCCCAACGCCCGGGAGCCTTAGTGGAAACCACATCAATTCCCTTTTGGTCGACCAGGATGGTTCCGTTTGGGTTGGAACAGAAAGAGGCATTGATAAATTGGTAAACGGAAAGTTTGTGAATTGCTATAGATCGACAAACATCAGACGACAAGCTCCGTTTTCGATTATTCCATTCAGGGAGAACGAATTGCTCATCACGCTGGAAAACGAAGGTTTGAAGCGTCTCAATATGAAAACCTGTCGCATAGTTGAGTTTATGCCGGATGACGACGTGCTGTTTGCGAACGCTAAGAGCCCGCTCTGTGTCTATAAAGACAACACTGATATCATCTGGGTTGGAACGACTACCGGAGGAGTGCTCTACCTCGACACCAATGAGGCTCCATTTCAGTTCCATAAAACCGAACACAATCTTATCAATTCGTTTGTTGAAGACAACGGATTGATATGGATCGGAACGGATGGCGGTGGAGTCGAGGGCTTCTCGATAAAGACAGGTGAGAATAAGGGTAAGTTGCCTCACGTAAGATTGAATAATGATGTTGTCGTAACCATGTTTCGCGACAGCCGGGAAAAAATCTGGGTTGGTACTTATGGCGGAGGCGCGAACGTGTATAATACCAAAACCGGAACGTGGACGTATTACACGAGTCGATCAAATCCTGCAATAAGCAACGATAGGGTTTACTCCTTCGCTGAAGACGCTCAAGGGCGAATGTGGGTCGGCACTTTGGGCGGAGGAATAACCCGGATCAACATTAAAACCGGCGCCTCCGATGTTTTTAAATACGACCCGAACCTTCCGGGGAGCATTAACAACGATTACATAAGCGCGCTCGTTCGTGACAAAGATGGACGAATGTGGATAGGAACATTTGGTGGCGGCGTTAGTTTTTTTGATGAAAACACGGGCACGTTTGTCCCCTTCAACAGTCAACAACACAACCTCGGCGGTGATCTCATTTCAACTCTGATGGTCGATAGCGAGAATCGATTGTGGGCAGGCACTACGGGTGGTGGGATCGGTGTTCTGAATGGTTCTACGCGCCAGTTTGAGATGTTCCGCGAGTCCGACGGGCTTCTGAATAACTTTATCTATTCAATCAGGGAAGATTCGCAAGGCAATCTCTGGATCAGCAGCAACCTCGGCATTACCAAGTTTGATTACAAGGCGCGTAAGTTTACCAACTTCGATGGTCTGGCGGGCTCTGAATTCCGTCGTGGCGCCTCACTGAGAGCATCTGATGGATCTATGCTTTTTGGGGGCATCAACGGCTTCAACCGCTTTTCTCCCGACAGCGTGCGCGGTAATCCACATATCCCACCCGTTGTACTTACCGGAATCCAGATATTCAACAAACCTGTATCTTACAAATCAGATGACAGCCCGCTTACCAGCAATATCCTTACGGCGAAGAAGATCACGTTAAACTATGACCAATCGGTTGTGACCTTCGAGTTTGCCGCCCTCAATTACACCTTGCCACAGAAAAATCTGTATGCATATAAGTTGGAAGGTTTTGACAAAGACTGGAATCACGTGGGAACAGAAAGAAGAGCCACGTATACGAATCTTGATCCTGGAGAATACACGTTCCGGGTAATCGCATCTAATAATGATGATACATGGAATGAGCAGGGAGTGAGCCTTGACATAGTGGTGAAGCCGCCCTATTGGAAAACCTGGTGGTTCAAACTTTTGTTGATACTCTCGATTTCTGGCAGCATTCTTGGCCTTATCAAAATCAAGGTGCGAAACTACGCGGTACAAACAGCTACCCTCGAACGACTTGTCGTGTCCCGTACCCGGGAGGTGTTGGCGCAAAAGGAACAACTGGAGGTTCAGGCGAAAGACCTGCTCACGCTGAATGAGGAACAGCAATCGCTTAACGAAGAACTTCAGTCCCTGAACGAGGAACTTCAGGCCAAGACAGGTTTCCTTGAAACATTGAACAAGGAACTTGAACAGCAACGTGAAGAGACAAATCGTAAACGTGAGGAGGCGGAGGATGCGCGCCAGGAAGCGGAGCGGGCAAATCAGGCGAAGAGCATATTCCTGGCAACGATGAGCCACGAGATACGAACCCCGATGAACGGAGTGCTTGGTATGGCCTCACTGCTTGCCGAAACCAGTCTTACACCGGAGCAACGGGAATACGCCGAGAGTATTTTGTTGAGTGGTGAAACGCTGCTTACAGTAATTAACGACATCCTCGATTTTTCCAAGATCGAGTCGGGCAAACTGGAACTGGATGTGCAGGTGTTCGATCTACAACAATGTGTCGAAAACGTGATGGATCTTTTTGCTAACGCAGCCTCAACCAAAGGCCTTGACCTGTTGTACGAAATGGATCATCGGTTGCCGGTGCAAATCACGGGTGATCGCCATCGCCTCACGCAGATACTCGCTAACCTGATCAGCAATGCAATAAAGTTCACGACCGATGGTGAGGTTTTTGTCAAGGTGTTCCTCGTGCGGGCGGATGACGAAACCCTTGACGTCGCGTTTAGCGTGAAGGACACAGGGATTGGAATACCTCCGGACAAACTTCATCGGCTTTTTCACCCGTTCTCGCAAATTGATCCATCAACTACCCGCGAATATGGAGGAACCGGTCTGGGACTCGTGATCAGTAGACGCCTCGCCGAGCTGATGGGCGGAAACATAATTGTTGAAAGCAAGCCAGGAGTTGGAACGTCGTTCAGCTTTACAATCCGAAGCAGGTTTTCGCACCAACCGATACGTCAGTACGTCTTTGTGAAAAGTGTTGCCGTCGAGGGTAAAAAAATTCTGCTCGTAGACGACAACCGGACAAACCTGACTATTCTCCGAAATCTGATGCAGCAATGGAAAGCTGTCTTTGAAACGGCATCATCGGGAAAGGATGCTTTGAAGAAACTCGATTCAACTTTCGACCTTGTGATCTCCGATATGCAGATGCCTGAAATGGACGGCGTCATGTTCACGCAGCAGGTTAAGGCTAGATTTCCAACCCTTCCTGTAATTCTGCTTAGCTCGATAGGTGACGAAAACAGAAAGAAGTGGGGGGATCTGTTCTTTGCAATTATCAGCAAGCCGGCGAAGCCCAAACAATTACTTGGCGTCATCGAATCAGCGTTCCGGTCAGGGTACGTTGCCAGTACATTTGCCGAACGAGATGGCGGCAGACAACTCCTGTCGCCCGAGTTTGCAAATAAGTTTCCGCTGCGCATTTTGATTGCGGAAGATAACCCCATCAATCAGAAACTCACGCTTCGCGCGCTGGATAAGCTTGGCTACCATGACGTGGCGATGGCGGAAGACGGCGAAGAAGCGCTCGCTAAAATTTCGCAACAGGAATTTGATCTGATTTTCATGGACGTCCAGATGCCACGACTTGACGGACTGGAGGCAACACGTATGATACGTGGGCAAAACATAAAGCAACCTGTGATCATTTCCATGACTGCAAATGCAATGAAGGAGGATCGCGACATATGCCTCGCGGCCGGAATGGACGACTACATTGCAAAGCCCATTAAACTGGAGGAGCTTGTCAAATCCCTCGAACGGGCATTCTCATTGTTGCCCCGAGCCTAGATCACCGGGAAGTGACATTCTGGTTAGCCGGAAGCAATCGCTTTACTTCATTGGCGACTGCCTTTTCCAGACCATCGACGAGCGTAAGATCCTGATCCCAGAATGCGATGTTTGCAAGAATGTCGTGCACTGTCGCGACAGGGTCGACCTTCGCCCAGACGCCGGTAAAAAAGGCAAGTACTTCCGGAGAGTCGTTTAATGGTATAGTCATGCCGTTGTATTCGCCGCGGTAAAATACGATCAGGGATGCCAGCGATGTCACGAGTAACGAAGGCAATTCTCCTTTTCTTTCAACGTATGTCAGCAGCGAGGGCAAAACACGAACCTTGAACTTAGATACGGAATTCAACGCGATGCTGATCAGCTCGTGGCGTATAAAAGGATTACGGAATCGTTCGAGCACATCATCGGCGAAAGTCTTGAGTTCCTGCGGCGGTAAGTCTAGCGTTGGAATGATTTCATCAAACACAAGTTTCCGAATCAGTTCTCCCGTATAAGAGTCTTCAACCATCTCCTGCACAGTTTTTAGGCCTTTCAGGTAAGCTATCGGCACCATCGCGGTATGCGCCCCGTTCAGGATCCGGACCTTTCTTGTGCGGTATGGCGTGAGGTCGCTGACGAATTGTACATCGAGTGGCGTCTTCTTAACCGGGAATTTTTCGGAAACTGACTCCGGAGCCTCGATCACCCAAAGGTGGAATGGTTCGGCTTTTACAACAAGTTTATCCTCGAATCCGATTTCCTCCCGTATTTCGTTTATGTTGTCGGCGGGGAATCCGGGGACGATGCGGTCGACCAGCGTGTTGCAAAATGTGTTATGGTTCTCAATCCACAAGCGGAATGCATCTGGCAATTGCCAGTGCTGGATGTATTGCAGGATAGTGTTCTTCAGATTATGCCCGTTCTTGTCAATGAGCTCACACGGCAGAAAAATTAACCCGCTTTCAGGGGAGCCATTGAAAAACCGGAAACGCCGATAAAGGAATGTTGTAAGCTTTCCGGGAAAGGTACTGGCCAGCGCACCGGGGTCGGCATCCTGTTCTGAAAACGCAATGCCGGCCTCTGTGGTGTTGGAGATTACGAAACGAAGGTGCTCATTCTCGGCTTCGCTCAGAAAGGCAGCCGTATCCGTAAAGGGATTGATGACTTCTTTAACGCATTGGATCAATCTCGTCTCGCGAACCAGTGCACCATTACGGATACCGTTGAGCACAACGTGATAAAGACCGTCCTGTTCATTCAAGGCAGTACCCATACCGTTTGGCAATGGCTGAACAATGGTAACGGCTCCGTCGAAATCCGTTTTTTCATTGAGGATGTCAATAATCCAATCCACAAATGCCCGGAGAAAGTTTCCTTCCCCGAATTGAATCACTTTTACGGGGCGGGATTCGGTTGTGGATATATTCTTCCTGTTGAGTTGTCTAAGCATGGTTGAAAGCGTTTTGAGATACAGGTGTAAAGCCGAAGTACGACTTCGCGTTGTGGTAACATATGTCGGACACTATCTTGCCGAGCCACTTCTCATCTGACGGAAGTTCGCCGTTGGCTACGTCGTTGCCAATGAGATTGCACAACACTCTGCGGAAGTATTCATGCCTGGGGTAGGAGAGGAAGCTTCTCGAGTCGGTAAGCATTCCGATAAAACAACTCAGCAGTCCAAGATTGGACAGCGAATTTAGTTGTTTTTCGATTCCATCTTTTTGATCGAGGAACCACCAGGCAGAACCGAACTGAACTTTTCCCTTTGTTGATCCATCGTTGAAATTGCCTGTCATGGTTGCCATCACTTCATTTTGTGCCGGATTCAGGTTATACAGGATAGTTCTTGTTAACTGATTTGTGCTATCGAGCTCATTCAGAAATCGCGCGAGCGTCTTGCTTTGTTCCCAGTCGCCGATGGAATCGAATCCCGTATCCGGACCCAGTGTTCGCATCATCCGGTCGTTGGTATTTCGCAGCGCGCCAAGGTGGAATTGCTGTGTCCAGCCGTTGGCGTGATACATCCTGCTTAATTCGAGCATCACCGTATATTTCAACCACTCGATTTCGGCAGAGCTGAGTGCACCATCATTCAGAACGTTTTTGAACAGGTCCTCCGTAGAGTAACGTACGCCCTGAAGCGGATAGTCGAGCTTTTCAATTCCATGATCTGCAAGCCTGCATCCATTGGCGTGAAAGAAAGCTACCCGATTCTCCAATGCCGAAATAAGATCACTGCAGGAATTGATGGAGACGCCACTAACCTCTGCGAGTTTCGCGATATAGGTTTTATACGCTGCCGGATTTTCGAAAGCGTAAGCTTTATCGGGACGGAATGCCGGTAAGACCAGCACCTCAAAATCTGACTCGCGAATTTGCTGATGATACGACAGGTTGTCGACGGGATCGTCGGTCGTGCAAACCACTTCAACGTTCATGCGCTTAATCAACCCCTGTGTTGAAAAATCGGGATGCGCCAGTTGTTCGTTGCACGTTTGGTAAATACTGGCCGATGTATCAGTAGTCAATAACTCGTTTACGCCAAAGTATCGACTAAGTTCAAGGTGTGTCCAGTGATACAGGGGATTCCTGACCGTAAACGGAACCGTATATGCCCACTTTGAAAACTTTTCTTCATCTCTGGCATTTCCTGTAATGTATTTCTCAGGGATGCCCAGCGTTCGCATTGCGCGCCATTTGTAGTGATCGCCTTCAAGCCATATTTCAGTCAGCGTTTTGAAGTTTCGGTTTTGAGCAATGGCCTGCGGCGAAAGATGACAATGGTAATCAATCAAAGGCAGCGCAGCCGCGTAGTTGTGATATAACTTCCGGGCAAAATCGGTCTGCAACAAAAAATCATCATGAATGAATGAAGTCATGTTCTCGTGTTATAAGTTCTTTTTGCGACGGGATGAGTCGCGGATAATCAATTCGGGTTTCAATACCACCTTCTGTGGTATGAATTTTTTATGGCCTACGGCAATTTCTTCAAGAAATATTTCAGCGGCAGCATTACCGATCCGCAGACTGTGCTGGTCAACCGCGGTAAGACTTGGCTCGGTAAAGGATGTGAAGGCCTCATTACTAAACGCAACCAGCGCCACCTGCTGAGGAATTTTTATATTCCTTTCTTTCAGTACTTGCATTGCACCAACCGCACCCAGGGCGCTGGCCGAAAACACGGCGTCGGGAAGGGTGCGAAGTTTCAGGAGTTTTTCCATACTGCTTCGTCCGTCTTCGAGTTGCAGATTGCTTTCCACGATAAGTGATTCGTTGAAATCCAGTCCGTAGTCTTTCAGCGCTTCACGGTATCCGCGTAAGCGCTCTTTGTAAATTGATATCTTTCGGATGTTTGTGAAGTGGGCAATCCGCTTTGACCCTTGCTGGATCAGGTGTTCAGTTGCTTTGTAGGCGCCGAGGAAGTCGTCGATCACAACATGACTTACTTCCAGTTCATCATTCGACCGATCGAAAAATATAAGAGGGATTCCGCGCTCTTTTACCTTTAGAAAATGGTCGAAGTTTGCTGTTTCTTTTCCATGTGATGCGATGATTCCGTCAACGCGGGCATTAAGCAATGCCTCGACGGTGGCGACTTCTTTTTCATAGTTGTCGTACGTCTGACAAATCATCACGTTGTACCGTGCCTTGTTGGCAATTTCCTCGATACCCCGGACCACGGAAGAAAAGAAACTTCTGTCGGCGGTAGGAACAATTATTCCGATAATGTTGCTTTTGCCGTTTCGAAGGGCCGCTGCAATATTGTTTGGTTGATAGTTCAGTTTTCGTGCGACCTTCAGTACTGCTTTTTTGGTTTCAATACTGATGCGGGGATGGTCGTTCAACGCGCGCGACACCGTTGAAGCAGTGATGTTGAGCTTTCTTGCGATATCGTGTATGGTGGCTTTCTCCGTCTTCATACGTGTGCATCAACTGTTTAATAGGCAGTTATCAACTCTATTTTTCGTTTGCCGGTTTTCCGATAGTAGCTAATATACCACCATCGACGTAAATAATTTGCCCATTCACAAAATCACTTGCAGCCGAAGCCAGAAAAATGGTGGCCCCCACGAGATCATCGGGGTTTCCCCACCTCGCCGCGGGCGTTCTGTTGATAATAAAGTCGTTGAAAGGGTGTCCCTCAGTTCGAATGGGGGCGGTTTGTTCTGTAGCAAAATACCCGGGCCCGATTCCGTTGACTTGAATATTATGACGTGCCCATTCGGTGGCCATGTTTCGCGTCAACATTTTCAATCCACCTTTGGCGGCGGCGTATGCAGAAACGGTGTTACGTCCCAATTCGCTCATCATGGAGCAAATGTTGATGATCTTCCCTGCACGTCGACTGATCATCGATTTTCCGACGGCTTTCGATACAATGAATGGAGCTACCAGATCAACGTCAACCACGTGCCTGAAATCGCTGACGGGCATGTCGATCATCGGGATTCTCTTGATGATCCCTGCATTGTTTACGAGTATGTCGACAGGACCGTGCTCTTTTTCAATACGTGAGATGCCTGCGATGACTGCGTCTTCGTTCGTGACATCGAACAGGTATCCATGTGCGCGAACTCCGGCAGCTTCGTACTCGTTTAGCGCGTTCGACATTTTGTCCGGAGAATGACCGTTGATGATCAATTCCGCGCCAGCCATCGCCAGCCCCTTCGCCATCGCCATGCCGAGACCATGTGTCCCACCTGTAACAAGAGCTCTTTTTCCTGCAAGATTAAAAAGGTCCAGCATTTAGCGTAGCTCAGTTGGTTTCACCATATCCATATCGCCGTAATCCAGATTTTCTCCCGCCATGCCCCAGATAAAGGAATAGTTACTCGTAGCTGCACCGCTGTGGATAGACCATGGCGGCGAGATAACCGCCTGATTGTTTTTCATCCAGATGTGTCGCGTCTCATCCGGCGTGCCCATAAAGTGGCAGACCGTTTGGTCGGCGCCCAGTTCGAAATAGAAGTACGCCTCCATCCGACGGTCGTGCGTGTGTGGCGGCATGGTGTTCCATATACTGCCGGTCTGAAGTTCCGTTAAACCCATTTGCAATTGACATGTCGGGAGCACACTGTTGACAAGCAATTTGCGTATCGTTCGGTGATTCGCTGTTTCATGGCTTCCCATTACAGCTGTATCGGCTT
This sequence comes from Bacteroidota bacterium, assembly GCA_023417785.1. Taxonomy (GTDB): domain Bacteria; phylum Bacteroidota; class Bacteroidia; order Cytophagales; family Cyclobacteriaceae; genus Ohtaekwangia. Next base: position 28,777 of record JAEZEH010000053.1, on the reverse strand, counting down.
CATTGAGCGCGACCTTTCGAGTGGGATACTTTTTATGGGCCGGGGCGCTGTTATAATAGAAAAGCGTCTGGCCTTCTTTCGCAGGATGAAACAATATCTCTTTTGATTCACGACCAATATAAAGTGCTTCCTTGTAATCAAGCCGGTAGTTGGTTCCATCAACTTGTACATCCGCAGGGGCACCGACGTTAATAATACCTATCTCACGACGTTCCAGGAAATAATCACTCTTGAGTTGATCTATGGTCTCCAGTCTGATGGCCGTCTTGTCGGGTGCGACACCACCCACGATAAGCCGGTCATACAACGTGTAGGCATAGGTGATTTCACCCTTGGCAAATATTTCCTCCAGCAGGAAGTGGGAGCGAATTTTCGCGGTATCGTATGACCTGAAGTCATCGGGATGTACCGCATAAAAGGTCTTGTTCATAGAATTGTGCGTAATCGGTTGCGCAATATTACTGAAATTTATTCTCTTGGTTTAGAACTTCACTCGGATCTTGTCAAGTCATTAATGTGGTACCTATCAGGGCTTCCATCACAATGAATCAGAACCGGCAGCGACAGCAATAAATGCGAAAATATTTGCCCAAGTTAAAAAAACGTTCTAAATATGCAATCGATTGCGCGTGATTTATCTGTTTTCATCAGCGCCTGGCGTCCATCTACATCCGATAAGTTACTCAAAGAGAGTTGTTTGTCGTTTCGCCAACTGGTTATGAAAAGGAATCTTTCATTCGCAATCGAAAATGATTTGGGATGTTTGGTTTGGAACTGATGCTTCGCCGTGGGTGTGCGGAGCGTCGTTCCGGCCGATGTAGATTTGAAATTGTGTAGCTAAAACCAGTTTGCAAATGAAGAAATTGCTTAGCCCTCTTTTGTTATTATTCACCTTCGCGGCCTTGGGGCAGACGTTGCCTGACGTGAAACAAGTAAGTCTGCGCAAGGATACGTTTCATATCAAAGATTTCGGTGCCAGAGCAGATGGAATAACGCTTAATACCAGAGCAATCAACGATGCCCTTACACGCTGCCGGGAGGCGGGCGGAGGGACAGTGCTGGTGCCCGCAGGATTCTGGCTTACCGGACCGGTAGTTCTCCAATCAAATACGAATCTGCACATTGCCGAAGGGGCAGTTTTGCAATTCAGTGACAATCCGGAGCATTATCCGCTAATAGCAACGAATTGGGAAGGCCTCGAAGCTATTCGTGCCCAGTCACCAATCTCGGCGAAGGATGCTGAAAATTTTGCGTTGACGGGAAAGGGAATCATCGACGGCGCAGGACAGGCATGGCGCCCGGTGAAAAAAAATAAGATGACACCTCCCGAATGGAAAGCACTTACGTCTTCAGGTGGATTTTTGAACGATAAGAAAGACATATGGTACCCCACAGCCCGGGCGTTGGAGGGATCGAAGCGCACCCGGCCCGGCGTCATTGCAGAAGGATACGATGTGAAGAAAGCAGAAGAAATCAAGGAGTTTCTTCGGCCTAATATGGTAAGCATAATCAATTGCAGACAGTTCCTCATGGAAGGTGTTACCATTCAGAATTCACCGGCGTGGTGTATCCACCCGCTCCTGAGTCAGCATCTTACCTTTCGTGGCATCACCGTACGCAATCCATGGAACGCACAAAACGGAGATGGAATTGATATTGAATCTTGCCGATATGTGCTAGTGGAAAACAGCATGTTTGATGTTGGTGACGACGGAATTTGCATCAAATCTGGCCGCGATGAAGAAGGCCGTAAGCGCGGCGTGCCAACCGAAGACATTATCGTGCGAAACTGTACAGTCTTTCACGGACATGGGGGCTTTGTGGTTGGAAGTGAAATGTCGGGAGGCGCACGTAATCTTTTCGTGTACGATTGTAATTTTCTTGGAACGGATATTGGTCTCCGTTTTAAAACGACACGTGGCCGTGGTGGCGTTGTTGAAAACGTATACATCAGGAATATCCGTATGAATAATATCGGCGGCGCAGCAATTTTGTTCGATATGTACTACATGGCAAAGGATCCGCTGGCCATGTTCGGCGGGGATGAGAATCCGGAAATCGAGTTTCAACCCGTGACCGAAGCCACTCCGCAATTTCGGGATATTAACATCAGCAATGTGGTATGCAAGGGAGCTGAGACTGCGGTTTTCATTCGCGGCCTGCCGGAGATGAACGTACGTAATATTTCTTTGGACAATATTTCGATGCAGACGGAGAAAGGAGTCGTCGTGATTGAGGGCGAGAATGTAACTATCCGGAACGCTACTTTCCACACGCAGGACAAAACCGTTTTCCAGGTGCAGAATAGCAAGAATATTACCCTGGACGGAATGCGATTTAAGGAAGCCGAAACACTTGTAAATATTGCTGGCGAACGGAGTAAGAATATAAGGATGATCAATACGGACACAAAAAGTGCCGCCGCTGAGGTGAAGCTTGGCGATAAGGTCTCAAAAGACGTTTACAAAAACAAATAGGTATGATCAGGTATTCCGGTTTGTCCCTGGATTTTCGGTCGCGAATCGCTCTCCTGGCGGGCTTTCTCACCATGGTTTTGCCACTGGCGGTTGACGCACAGCTTTCAAAGAAAGTGCTGTCACGCAAAATCACGTTCGACGTAACGAATCCCCTCGAAGAAGAACGAAAGAACGTATTTATTCGAATTTCATCTGATGACTTGATGAATGCAGCGCAGGATTTCAATAAAAATGCGTTTGCGGTCTTTGCAGGTAACGAGGAAATTCCCAGTCAGTACAATGAACCGCCCGTATCCAACGACGGGATTGTTTTGGTTCTTGAAGGAATGAAGGGTAATGAGACGGTGCCTTTGACGGTAAGGTATAGCATCACCGGAGAATACAAGGGGAACTACCAGAAAAGAACACAAGCAGAACTGTCTCACAAAACAGGAGGAAAATTTGTGAACCGCGAGTACGTCGGCGGAACATTTGAAAATGTGAAGTATCTGCGTGTCCCGAAAGAACACAAGGACCATTCCTGGTTCATCCGGTATGAGGGCCCCGGTTGGGAGTCGGACAAGGTTGCCTATAGATTCTACCTCGACCAGCGCAACGCCACAGACGCCTTTGGCAAAAAGACCCCGGATATGGTATTGCAAAATGTCGGTCAGGACGGATTTGATTCGTACCATGAAATGCACCCGTGGGGGATGGACGTCATGAAGGTGGGAAAATCCCTGGGAATAGGGTCAATAGGCTACAATTACAACGGAAACGTTACACGCGTTGAAAATACTGACAGCGTCACCTGTGAAATAAAGAAGGACGGCGATATTTACTCGGAGATTGAGACCCGATACTTTGGCTGGGAAGCCGGTGGAAAAAAAGCCGACCTGTTCTCAACGCTCAGTATACACGCTGGCGCGAGGCATACGCTGCAGCAGCTCTGGATTCAGGGAGGGCTTGACCGGATTTGCACGGGGATCGTAAAGGATCCCAAAGGAAACCTGACAATAAATAAAGGGGACCAGAATAGTTTTGGCTATCTGGCCACTTATGGTAGGCAAAGCCTGAACGACGACGATTTGGGACTGGCGGTATTTTTTCCGGCGACTTCTTTGATCGGGTTTTCTGAGGATGCGCAAAGCCACATCGCTGACCTGCGCCTCGCGGGAAATAAGGCCGAGTATTATTTTCTCGCCGCATGGAGCGGTGAACCAGGAGGGATTAAGTCCGCGGAAGCATTCGAATTATATATAAAGCAACTCGCGCGCGAACTTGCGAATCCTGTAAAAGTTCAGGTGACAAGGTAACAGAGAGTGTGCGATTCCGGCGCATTTTGGGACAATTGATTGCATTAGGGTGGCCTGATGGCGCAATCGAAATAATTTAAAGCCAGGCCGATTTTTTTCAATTTTCTTTTGGAAATGCGATAATACACCGGCTATATTGCGCAATCGATTGCACGAGGCGTGACCCGGATGACAGTCAAAATTTCGGGTGGGGAAGAGGATAAGGAGCAGCAACAGAGTCAACGACGAAACAACTCAGATCGGGGGAAAAGCGATAATCCCCATAAACAACTAAGCCTATGGTCAAATTTTATCCAGCCAAACTAAGCATCGCTGTGATCCTCGTATCACTGCTCATGCTTGTGCTGAGCCCACCCGCTCATGCACAGAAACGCACGGTCACCGGCACGGTCACGGCCGTCGACGATTCTTCTCTGCCCGGTGTGTCCGTTCTTGAGAAGGGTACTCAAAATGGTACCGTGACTGATTCAAATGGAGAATTCAGTCTATCCGTCAACGAAAATGCCACACTCGTTTTTTCATTCATCGGAATGCAACCGGTCGAAGTACTGGTTGCAAATCAAAGCCGGTTGAGCGTTACAATGGAAGACGATGTCACCCAATTATCTGAAGTGGTTGTAGTGGGATATGGAACGCAAAAGAAATCAGACTTAACCGGGTCAATTGTTTCCATCAAGGGTGATGAACTAAAAGCAATCCCAGTGTCTACCGTCGCTGAAACGCTAACAGGAAGATTGGCTGGGGTGCAGGTTACAACGACTGAAGGATCACCCGATGCAGAAGTAAGAATCCGCGTACGGGGTGGCGGTTCTCTTACACAGGACAACTCTCCGCTTTATATAGTGGATGGATTTCCGGTAAATTCCATCAACGATATTTCACCCTCAGACATTCAATCGATCGACGTCCTTAAGGATGCTTCATCCACTGCCATCTATGGATCCCGCGGAGCTAACGGCGTCGTTATTATTACGACTAAAACCGGAAAAGAAGGCAAACTATCTGTGAGCTTTAATTCTTTTTACGGATTCAAGCGTATCGCCAACACGCTGGACGTGCTTGATCCTCACGATTACGTAAAATGGCAATATGAACACGCTGTTCTTGACAACTCGATGGACGAGCTGCAGTCCTATGAAAGGTTCTTCGGCCGGTATGAAGACATAGACTTATTTGCCGGACAACCCGGAAACAATTGGCAAAAGCAGGTATACGGACGTACCGGACATGTCTTCAACAACGATTTGAGTATACGCGGAGGCTCCGAGAAGTTCTCATACTCCGTTAATTATGCACGTTTCAAGGAAAGGGCAATCATGGTCGGTTCTGATTTCGAAAGGAATAACCTTACGCTTAAACTGAACAATAAGCCCTCAGAGAAGATTGATCTTTCTTTCTCGCTTCGTTATTCTGATACAGAAATCAATGGTGGAGGGGCAAATGAACAGAATGAAGTTTCCTCCGCCGACTCCCGACTCAAGTACGCGATCACGTATGCTCCGATTCCGATGTCGGGACTTACTACCGCTGATACAGATCCTCAAATCGCAAATTACCTGGTTAATCCGTTAGTAGGTGCGGCTGATAACAATCGACTACAGGAGCGCCGTAATTATAACCTTGGTGGAAGCTTTGGCTGGGAAATTATTGAAAACCTGCAATTCAGAACCGAACTCGGCGTCGATTATTATGGATATAATGACAACCGGTTCTATGGACTTTCTACTTACTATGTTGACAACGTTCCCGCCTCTGAAAATCAGGGCGCGCCTGCCGTAATTCTTCGCGACAGAAAAGAAACACGACTGAGAAATACAAATACCGTCACTTACGATTTCAGTCCAATGATCGGTGAAGATCACAATCTGAAATTCCTCGCGGGACACGAAATGATTCAGTATGAATCGAACCAATTGACCAACGTGGTTCACGGCTTGCCGACATTGTTTACCTCCGATCAGGCATTTAAGCTTACGACGCAGGGTACACCACAATCAACCGATAACTTTTACAATCCCGACGATAAGCTACTCTCATTTTTTGGCCGACTAAACTATGATTTCCTTGGAAGATATCTTGTCACCGCTACCTATCGGGCCGACGCGTCAAGCAAATTCTCAAAGGCAAATCGGTGGGGCTATTTCCCGTCAGTGGCAGCCGCATGGAAAATTTCGGAAGAGAGCTTTATGGAGGGTGCCTCCACATGGTTAAATAGTCTGAAGCTGCGCGTGAGCTACGGACTCGCTGGAAATAATAACATCCCCGGTGGACAATTAACGCAGGCTTTTGTTTCTAATAACACCGAATGGATAAACGGATTCAATAGTTTCTGGGGGCCGGCTAAAGTAATGGCTAACCCGGATCTTAAGTGGGAAACGACCCAAACGCGTAACGTTGGCCTTGACTTCAGTGTCGTTGATGGCCGCATCAATGGTAGTGTCGAAGTTTATCAGAACAATACGAAAGACCTGTTGCTCGAGTTTCCGGTGGCAGGAACGGGTTACGACTACCAATACCGGAACATGGGCGAGAATGAAAACAAAGGCCTGGAGACTTCCTTGAATTTTGTTGCGATCGAGAAAGACAACGTTGGTCTGAATTTCACCTTCAACATAGGATTGAACCGGAATACCATCAAGTCTCTCGGCCTTATGGATAACTTCGGCCGCAACACCAACTGGGCGTCAACTGAAATCGGTGATGATTTCTGGATTGCGACGGGCGGTTCTGTCGGCGAAATGTTTGGGTACAGAGCTGACGGTAGATACGAAGTATCAGATTTCTCAGGATATAATGAAGCCGATGGGACCTGGACACTTCGGGAAGGAGTTTCAGATAACTCTGCCGTTACGGGTACCGTTGTTCCGGGCATGATGAAACTCAAGGATCTTACCGACGACGGAATTGTGAATGGTGACGACCGTACCATTATTGGTAATGCGAATCCCAAGCACACTGGTGGGTTTATCCTGAATGGATACGCGTATGGTTTTGACCTTACTGCGGCCTTCAACTGGAGCTACGGAAACAGCATCTACAACGCGAACAAGATTGAGTATACTTCATCAACACCACGGTATCAATACCGCAATTTCATTGATATCATGGCTGAAGGAAGTCGCTGGACGAATATCGATCCGGGTACCGGAAATCTCGTAACAGATCCTACGACACTAACGGAAATGAACGCGAATACCACAATGTGGTCGCCGTACCTGGCAAGATATGTATTCAGCGACTGGGCTGTTGAGGATGGATCATTCCTGCGTCTAAATACCCTGACTCTTGGTTATACCATACCGACATCCTTGGTAAGTCGGGCGGGGATTCAAAGCCTGAGGTTCTACGTTACGGGATACAATGTATTTATATTGACAAATTATACAGGTTTTGATCCAGAGGTTTCTACCAGAAGGCGGACGCCGCTCACGCCCGGCGTTGACTACTCTGCATATCCAAGAAGCCGGCAAATCGTATTTGGTCTAAACCTTAACTTTTAACATCGAACTGCATATGAAAAAGCTAGCATATATTGGAGGGATAGTCATTGCAGGATTGCTTGGATCGTGCGACGAATACCTCGAGGCTCCTACAAAGTCGTCACTTGACGAGTCAATTATATTTTCAACCCCTGACCTTGCCAAAGGTGCTGTTGATGGGATCAAAGTTCCCTTTGCAGAAACCAATTCTTATCGCGGCCGATTCCTTCCATGGTACGGAATGAACACCGATGCTGAATGGTATCATTCATCTGAAAACGTTGGTAATGGGCAGGCCGATCTGGTTGTTTATGCTGCCGAAGCAAATAACAACCAGATGAATACCGAGAACAACGCCTGGGCAAAGATGTATGAAGGCATTGAGCGCGCGAATCTTAGTATCAAAGGTCTCCGAACCTATGGTAACCCCGAACCTGGAACCGAATTGGGATATCTGCTTGGTGAGGCACTCACCTTACGGGCGGTAATCTATTCGGATCTTGTTAAAGCCTGGGGAGACGTGGTGGCCAGATTTGAACCAATCACAACAGAAACGGTCTACCTCGAGAAGTCGAGTCGTGATGTGATATACAAGCAACTGCTCGCTGATCTTGCGGAAGCATCCGAACTGGTTCCCTGGCCAAATGAAACAGCTCCAACCAGTAATGTGGAACGTATTAATAAAGCTTTCGTAAAGGCACTACGCGCACGCGTGGCCCTTGTTGCGGGAGGATTTTCTCAGTATCCGGATGGAATCCGCAGAAGCACTGATCCGGATCTGACCGTTGAAAAGATGTATACGCTTGCCCACCAGGAATGCCTTTCAATCATCAATAGCGGGACCGTCAGACTTGAAGATTCATTTGAAACAATTTGGCGTAAACTAGCTGAGGAAAACATCTCAGCCGGCGGTGAAAGCCTTTGGGAAATCCCATTTGCAGCGGGTAGGGGTAGGGTTTATTTTACCTTCGCTGTCAGACACCGCAATGTGAACCAATACACAGGTCAGGCTCGCGGTGGTCAGGCAGGTCCGGTTCCGAACCTGTTTTACGACTATGCCGCCGAAGACATCCGTCGTGATATCACCTGCGTTCCCTACGAGTGGAACGCTACCGCAGCTCCGGAAAGCAAAGCATTCCAGGAACTTTCATCAAGTAACAGGTGGCAGTTTGGTAAATTCAGATATGAGTGGATGAACCGGCGCGTTACTTCTACCAATGATGATGGGATAAATCAGTTGTATATGCGTTATGCAGAAGTGGTGTTGATGGCCGCCGAAACTGCAAATGAGTTGGAAGGCCCCGGAGCCGCAGCACCCTTTCTGAAAATGATTCGTGCCCGCGCATTTGATCCGGCAGACCATGCAGAACAGGTTGACGGGTATGTCGCCGGGCTTACATCAAAGGAAGCTATGTTTAATGCGATTGTCGAAGAGCACAAGCTGGAGTTCGCCGGCGAAATGGTACGGAAGCAAGCACTGATTCGCTGGAATCTTCTTAAGACGAAGCTTGATGAAACAAAGGAAAGACTCTATGACCTGCGGGCTCGTACTGGTGAGTATGTCGACGTTCCCGAAACGGTGTATTACGAATATGAGGAGGACGGTGAGGCGCTTGTATTTTACGGATTGAACCGCGGCGAGGATGAAGACAAATCAGGAGAGTTCGATTTCAATACCGACTGGGCCCTTGCTGATCAACTCACGGATAGTAAGATTGAAGCCATCTATGCGAGAGATCCGGATAAATATCAGTTCTGGCCGATATGGCAGTTCTTCATCGACAGTAGCAATGGCAAACTAAAGAATGATTACGGCTATTAATTCCGACACCATGAAAAATACATTAAGAAATATACTACTGATTGCAGGGCTGTCGCTGTTTGTATTCACCGCCTGTAAAGATGACATCGATCCGATTGTCGAAGAGCTTCAATACGACAGGGCCTTTACGCCCCTGGAGGTGACTGCGCGTATACGCAACATGACAACAGCGGAACTCAGTTGGGGCTCGCATGGCGAGCCGAATTCGTTCGTCGTAGAGATATCGGAATCTGCGGATTTCAGCTCGCCGGTAGTTACCGAAACCGTCGACCCTGATGATCTACCTTATCAGGTGGCATTGGCGGGCGAGACAATCTACTATGCCCGTGTGAAAGCCGTGAAGGAAGGTACCACAGATTCCAATTGGGCAACGGTGTCTTTTCAAACCGACGTCGAAAACATATTTCTTCCTCTTGCGGGAGAGAGCATCGATGCCACCACGGTGGTGCTTAACTGGACTCCGGGAAGCACGGTGTCACACTTGTTGATTTCGCCGGGTGATATTCAACGTGAGATCACGGCTGAAGAGGCGGCTGCCGGCGAGGCAACTGTTGGAGAACTTACCGGGGACACGGATTATACCGTAAAACTCTATAATGGTAATAAGCAAAGAGGAACGGTGGAGTTTACCACGCTTATTGATATCGGGGATGCCGTACGCGTTTATCCCGAGGACGATCTGAGTGCCGTAATAGCCGCCGCTACAGACGGGGATGTGCTCGTACTTTACCCCGGCGACTATCTTGCGTTTAGCGGAGTTATTGTAATTAACAAAAATCTATCTATCCGCGGCCTGTATCCTTACGATAAGCCGAAGGTACATGTCGGTTTTGAGTTAACAGATGGTGTGCAGGATGTGCGCATTCAGGATCTTGAAATGAACGGTGATGCGACGCTCTTGAATGTGTTCGCTTTCACAACATCAGGCACGGCTTATGGTGCCCTGAGTGTTGAGAACTGTGTGATTCATGATTACACCAGGGCGCTGTTTGGCGGAACGGGAATGGCGTCCACGCTTCAAACACTTGCGATCAATAACTCCCTGGTATACGATATCGTTTCCGATGGAGGCGATTTCATTGACTTCCGGGTTGGATATGTCGCCAACCTCAACATTACCAACAGTACATTCAGCAATTGTGCGCCGGGACGGGATTTTGTTCGTCTGGATAATAGTTCGGCCAACTTCCCAGGACTTGTTTCCACGGTGAATATTGAAAATTGTACCCTTTTCGGAGTTTCCGATGCAACCAACAGACGGATCTTGTATGTGAGGTTCGCAGACAACAGCCTTTCTGTAAGCAACACGCTCATCGCAGAAACAGATGGCGTTTTCACTAATCAAACATCGACTTCCCAGCCTGCGTGTTCAAATAACAATTACTTCAACGCACCTGGATTCCACACAGCGGGATATGTATCGAACGTGAAGATTGATGAGTCGGGTAACTTTACGACCCTTGATCCCGGGTTTGCTGATGCAGCTAACCGCGATTTCACGGTGTCCCATCAAACCATTATTGATGAGCGCATTGGCGATCCCAGATGGTTGCCTTAGAAGTCAACACGATCCGAAGGTGTGACTGATTCCGGTCACACCTTTTTTCTTTTTTCCCAGGTGATTGTTAATGAAGAATACAAGCTTCGCCATTTTCCCGGTTTTTCTTTTCATTCTGGCGTCATGCTCGGATAATGATGCGGCTATGGACCCGGTTTCCCCTGATGACAGGCCCGTCCCGCTCGTTGAAGACGCCTTCGCCTTTCCCGGCGCCGAAGGTTTCGGCAACAAGACGACCGGCGGAAGGGGAGGAAAGGTAATAAAGGTTACCACCCTCAACGATTCGGGTCCGGGTAGTCTGCGTGCCGCAATTAACACATCAGGTGCGCGTATAATTGTGTTCGATGTCTCAGGTACGATCGAACTGTCAGGCAATCTGAATATCACTCAAGACAACGTAACGATCGCCGGACAAACGGCTCCGGGTGATGGCATCACAATTAAGAATTACCCCGTGTTCATTGGCGCCGACAACGTCATCATTCGATTCGTGCGTTTTCGACTTGGCAACGAAAAGCAGGTCGAAGGCGACGCCATCTGGGGCCGGTATCAGAAGAATGTCATCATCGATCATTGTTCAATGAGCTGGTGTACCGACGAGGCAGCATCTTTTTATGCGAATCAGGACTTTACAATGCAATGGTGCATCATCTCGGAAAGCCTGAATAATTCGCTTCACGAAAAAGGGTCTCACGGGTACGGCGGCATCTGGGGCGGCGACCGCGCCAGTTTCCATCACAATCTTATTGCTCATCACAAGAGCCGCAATCCGCGCTTCAATGGATGGCGCCCGGGAACAAGCAATGGCCCGTACCTTAATGAGCATGTCGACTATCGAAACAATGTTATTTACAACTGGCGCGACGAAAGTGCATATGGCGGTGAAAATGGCCAGTATAATATTGTTGATAACTACTACAAACCTGGCCCTGCTACGCCGGAATCAAAGGTGATGCGCATTATGCGTATTAGCAAGGAGTCCGACGAAGCTTATGCTCCGGGATACGGTCGGTTCTTCATTCATGGTAACTTTGTCGCCGGGAACAGTGCGGTCACGAGTGATAACTGGAATGGTGGAATCATTTACGACGGCGGTACCACCAGAGCGATGGCACAGCTTTCGTCGGCCATTGACCAACAGACGACCACCGAACATACTGCGGAGCAGGCCTTCGAAAAAGTCCTTTCGTATTCGGGAGCGAGCTTTAAGCGTGATGCCGTAGACTTGCGTGTAGTGGATGAAGTTCGCAACGGCACGGCTACTTATTCCGGATCCGTCTCCGGGTTTCCGGGTCTCATCGACAGTCAGGAAGACGTGGGTGGATGGCCGGTCCTCGAAAGTCTCCCGGCACCTTTGGACTCCGACGGTGATGGTATGCCTGATGCCTGGGAAACAGAGATGAAACTCGATCCTTCGGAGTCCGATGCAAATGGACGGAACCTGTCGACGGCATACGACAATGTTGAAGTGTATATTAACAGTCTCGTCAAGTCGATAACTCAACAACAACGCTGATTCCCAATGAAATTCGTACAAGTATTCATAGTGTCAATTGCTTTTACGCTGATGGCGTTCAACCGATCTCAGGAGCCTTTGAAGGTGTATCTCATTGGTGATTCGACCATCTCGGAAAAACTCACGACCGCTTATCCGGAGACCGGTTGGGGAATGCCGTTCAGCCACTTTTTTGATTCAACCGTTGTGGTAGAGAATCACGCAAAGAACGGAAGAAGTACGAAAACCTTTCTAAGTGAAAACAGGTGGGCACCCATTGTTGATAAGTTGAAAGCAGGGGATTATGTCTTCATTCAGTTCGGCCACAACGACGAATCAAAGACGAAGGTTGAGCGTTATACAACACCGGATCAATACAAAAGTAACCTCAAGCGCTTTGTCACTGAAACCCGGCAGAAGAAAGCAAACCCGGTTCTGCTTACGCCGGTGGCAAGACGAGTTTTTAAGGCTGGCGAAATTAGCGAGAGTCACGCCGTGTATTCTGCCCTTGTACGGGAAGTTGCCAGAGAGGAAGGGGTTCCGCTTATTGACCTCGATAAAAGCAGTATGGACCTATACCGGAGATTCGGTGAGGAACACTCCAAACTCTTGTTCCTGCATTTACAACCCAGGGAACATCCGAATTACCCAGAGGGAAAAACAGACAATACGCATTTCAATGAACTTGGTGCGCGTTTGATCGCGCAGCTCGTACTAAAAGATATTATTGGCCTGAAACTTGGTCTTGCTGATCATGTCGTTAAGCCCAAACCAAAGCCGTGAGTTAATGATTCTTAACAAATTATCTTTTTTTCTTTCAATCCTACTGGTGGCCTGCGTAACCTGGGGCTGTCGAGCGCAAGAGATTGCGTTGGCCTTTCCGGGTGCGGAAGGTTTTGGAAAGTATACAACCGGTGGCCGTGGAGGAAAGGTTATTTACGTGACCAATCTTGAAGATGATGGTACCGGTTCCTTGCGAAAGGCGATCCGTGCGAAAGGTCCCCGTACTATTGTTTTTTCCGTTTCGGGAAACATTGAATTGAAGTCACCCCTTGACATCAACAACGATAGCATTACCATCGCCGGGCAAACTGCTCCGGGTGATGGCATCTGCCTTAAAAATTATCCGGTCTCGGTTAAGGCAAATAATGTAATTATTCGGTTTCTGCGTTTCCGGCTTGGCGACGAGGCGGGTGAACAGGCCGATGCGATCTCCGGAAACAGCCGCGTTAGTAATGTAGTCATTGACCATTGCTCAATGAGCTGGGCCACCGATGAAGGCGCTTCTTTTTATCGGAACAAAAATTTCACCCTGCAATGGTGTATAATCTCGGAAAGTCTTAACAAGTCGGTGCACGCGAAAGGCGACCATGGCTACGGCGGCATATGGGGTGGCGAGGGCGCAACGTTCCATCACAACCTCCTGGCTAGTCACGCGAGTCGTTTACCTCGTTTCAGCGGATCGAAGACGACGCCAAACTCCAAAGATGAAATGGTCGATTTTGTTAACAACGTCATCTACAATTGGAGAAGTAACAATAGCTACGGGGGCGAAGGTGGCCGCTACAATATCATCGGAAATTATTACAAACCGGGGCCTGCAACAAGGAAAGAAAAAAGAAATCAGATTCTCAACCCCTGGGAGCCTGCAGGGAAATATTATCTCGAAGATAATCTGCTCGTCGGAGACGACGCGGTGACGCGTGATAATCACAAAGGCATAACAGCAGAAGCGCCAGTCGCGAGCTTTGTCGTGAACCAGCCGTTCCCAACGGAACGTATAAACATCGACGATCCGGCGTCTGCCTTGGAAAAGGTTTTACGACATGCCGGTGCAAGCCATAGGAGGGACGCCGTCGACAGCCGGATAATCGATGAGGTTAGAAAGGCCAACTCTGGTTCCGGCAAGGGCGGCGATGGAATCATCGACTCTCAGCAAGACGTGGGTGGTTGGCCTGAATTAAAAACGGGACCGGTACCCGCTGATACCGATAAGGACGGTATGCCCGACGAATGGGAAAAAAAACATGGACTGAATCCAAATGATCCGTCTGATGGATCCTTAGCTTCATCAGGTAAATCGTATACCAATCTGGAAGTATACCTTAACCACATCATAGAACAAGTAACGAAGTAGCTATGCGCGGATGTGCCATCCTTATTCTTCTGACAGGATTGTGTTCTTACAACATGGAAGCCCAGCCGGTAGAAAAAACGTCGCGTGTGTGGAAGGCCGACCTCGGCAACGGAATGTACCAGAACCCGATACTCTACGCCGATTACTCTGATCCTGATGTCTGCCGCGTGGGTGACGACTACTACATGGTGTCATCCAGCTTCAATTGCGTGCCGGGTCTTCCTGTACTTCATTCGAAAGACCTCGTGAATTGGGAACTGATTTCACATGCACTGCCCAGACTCGTACCGCACACACATTTTGAGAAACCAAGACATGGAGGTGGTGTGTGGGCCCCGGCGATCCGTCACCACAACAACGAGTTTCACATCTATTATCCGGATCCTGATTTCGGGATCTATCTCGTTAAGGCAAAAGACCCACGGGGACCATGGAGTGAACCGGTGCTTGTCGAAGGCGGAAAGGGCCTGATCGATCCTTGTCCCCTGTGGGACGACGATGGCAAGGCTTACCTTGTTTATGCTTACGCCGGAAGTCGCGCGGGAATCAAAAGCATTCTGGCCGTTAAACAGCTCAGTGCCGATGGTACGAAAACGCTTGATGAAGGCAGGATCGTGTATGACGGCCATGTGGTCGATCCTACCGTTGAAGGTCCTAAGTTTCACAAGCGAAATGGCTACTACTACATCTTTGCGCCCGCCGGTGGCGTTGCAACGGGATGGCAGACCGTACTGAGGTCAAAAAGTGTATATGGTCCTTATGAAAGACGGGTTGTGATGCATCAGGGTAGGACGAAAGTTAACGGACCACACCAGGGCGCATGGGTAACTACGTCCTCTGGTGAGGACTGGTTCATACATTTTCAGGACCTCGAAGCGTATGGGCGTGTAGTACACCTGCAGCCGATGACCTGGAAGGATGACTGGCCGGTTATTGGCGACGACAAGGATGGCGACCGCATCGGTGAGCCGGTTCAACGATTCAAAAAGCCGGAGTCAAAAGGGAACGTAGCCATTGCTTCTCCACCGGAGTCCGATGAATTTGACGGACCTCGTTTATCACTTCACTGGCAGTGGCACGCCAACCCGAAGGCTACGTGGTCATTCCTCACGCCAGAGGGAAAACTTCGTTTATATAGCCACAAAAGACCAGATAGTGCCCTCAGCCTGTGGGGTGTTCCCAATCTGTTGCTACAGAAATTTCCGGCACCTGAGTTTACCGCGACGACACACATTTCGTTTCACCCCAACGAGAAACTTGAAAACGAACGTGCCGGGTTGGTTGTGATGGGCATGGACTACGCATGGCTCGGTGTTCGATCTGGAAAGGATGGTAACAAGCTCGTGCTCGCGGTCTGTAACAAAGCTGATCGAAACGGCGCTGAAACGGAAACCGTCATTACCGTCATTCCCGGCAGTGATCTGTATCTGCGCGTGCAGGTTCAGGAGAATGCACGATATGCTTTCAGCTACAGCCTTGACGGAAAAAAATTCACGCCGGTGGAAGGGACTTTTCAAGCCGTACCCGGGAAATGGATCGGCGCAAAAGTAGGCTTGTTCTGTACCCGCGAAACGCAAATCAACGACTCCGGATATATCGACGTAGACTGGTTTCGGATTTCAAAATAAAAACCTGTGACTAACCTGTACGCTCCTATGAAAATATCACACCTGACCCTCATCTTCGTTCTTACAATTACCGCAAGCTGTGCGCAAAACCGCGTTCCTGAAAAAGGAAAACGCTGGGCCGAAAGGATGGCGCTTTCTGAAATGATCCGTAACCCTGACGCATCGCGCCTTGATTTTGTGAAAGAGCCAAAATGGAATTACACCAATGGACTGGTATGCAGTGCAGTCGAAAGGGTCTGGAAATCCACTGGCGACGAACAGTTCTTGAAATACATCAAGGATTACGCCGACATGATGATCAATGAATCCGGTGAGATCAAAGCGTATAAACCTGCGGAATATAACATCGACAAAGTGAACTCCGGCAAGTTTCTGTTTGCGCTTTACGACCACACGAAAGATGAAAAATATGCAAAGGCAATTCATCGCCTCCGGGATCAGATGAAATCGCATCCCCGCACTTCCGAAGGAGGCTTCTGGCACAAAAAGATTTATCCGCATCAGATGTGGCTTGACGGGCTTTATATGGGTAGCCCCTTTCTGGCACAGTATGCTAAAGTGTTCGGCGAAACGGAACTGTTCGATGACGTTGCGCTGCAGTTTAAGTTGATAGACAAATACACCTATGACGCAGAGTCAGGTTTGTTTTACCATGCCTGGGATGAAAGCAAAGAACAACAATGGGCGAACAAGGAAGACGGCAAGTCACCGCACGTATGGGGTCGCGCCATGGGTTGGTTCGCGATGTCGCTTGTAGACGTCCTTGATTTCTTTCCGGAAGATCACCCCGAGCGCGCGCAAATAATGACTATATTAAACAAGATGGCTCAGGCCGTTGCCAAAACGCAGGATGCAAAATCAGGCGTGTGGTACCAGGTCATGGATTTGCCGGATCGCGAAGGTAATTACCTTGAGGCTTCAGCTTCCTCGATGTTCACGTATTTCCTGCTCAAGGCGTTGAACAAAGGTTATATCGGACCTGAATATGATAAGATTGCCCGGAAGGCGTACGATGGTGTATTGAAAGAATTTATCAAAGTTGACGAAAACGGAATGGTGAGTCTCACGAAGGTGTGCTCCGTTGCCGGACTCGGTGGAAAGCCATACCGCGATGGTACATTTGAATATTATATCAGTGAACCCCAACGCGACAACGATCCCAAAGGGGTCGGACCTTTTATTATGATGGACCTCGAGTATGAGAAGCTCACGAAAGGTGATAAGCGGAAATAATGAGCAGGCTCGCCTTTACACTGATGGTTCTGATTTCCACCGTATCGGTCGGACAACAACGGTATGAATTCACTGTTGCCGCTGATGGAACGGGAGATTTTACCAGTGTACAGGAAGCGCTGAAGAATTGCAAACACTACGGTGACCAGCGTACGGTGATCCGGCTCAAACCCGGCGTGTATAAAGAGAAGACTGAAGTTTTTTCGTGGACCACAAAGGTGTCGCTTATTGGAGAGGATCCTGCCACAACGGTAATAACCTTTGATGATTACTCAGGCAAGGGCGACCACAATACGTTTACATCCTGGACCTTCAAAGTAATGGGTGATGACTTTCATGCCGAGAATATTACCTTCGAAAACAATGCGCCGCTTCTGGGTCAGGCCGTTGCCCTTCACGTGGAGGCCGACAGAAGTGTCTTTCGAAACTGCAGATTCCTCGGGAATCAGGATACGATCTTCACGGGCGGCGAACAAAGCCGCCAATACTTTTTGGATTGCTACATTGAGGGCACCACGGATTTTATATTCGGGCCTGCTACAGCAGTATTCGAAAGATGCCACATCCACAGTAAGAAAAACTCATATGTCACTGCGGCTTCAACGGTCCAGGGTAAGCCTTTCGGATACGTTTTTTTATCCTGTAAGTTGACTGCCGCCGACGATGTGTCAAAAGTTTACCTTGGCAGACCGTGGCGAAACTACGCAAAAACAGTATTCCTGAACTGTGAGCTTGGCGACCATATTTTAGCCGAAGGGTGGCATAACTGGAATAAACCTGAAGCCGAGACAACGGTTCTGTATGCGGAATACAATTCTTCGGGGCCTGGTGCATCACCTTCAACACGTGTACCCTGGTCGAAACAGCTTACGGCAAAGGAGGCGCGTAGCTATACCGTGGGTCGCATTCTCGCCGGTCATGATAACTGGATGGGTCGCTAGCAATGAAAATGTCTACACTCATAGTGCTTATTTGTTTGGTGGCGTGTACCGACACGCGAGGCCAGGCAAAATACAATTTCATAGTATCTAAAGACGGCGAGGGTACTTTTGCGACGGTTCAGGAAGCAATCGATGCGGTACCTGATTTCCGGAAGAATGTAACAACGATCTTTATCCGGAACGGTGTTTATAAGGAAAAGCTGGTGTTACCCGCCTCGAAAACGAACGTGAAATTTATTGGTGAAGACCGCAGCAAAACAGTTCTCACGTATGATGATTTCGCTTCAAAGAAGAACCGTTTCGGGGAAGAAATGGGAACTACGGGATCCACATCTTTCTATGTTTTCGGCGACGGATTCACGGCGGAGAATATTACGTTTGAAAACTCTTCCGGTCCGGTAGGCCAGGCGGTAGCCGTGCGCATCGATGGTGATCGGGTTACGTTTCTCAATTGCAGGTTCCTCGGATTTCAGGATACCCTTTATCCGCATGGCGAGAAAAGTCGTCAGTATTACAAAAACTGTTACATCGAAGGAACAGTAGACTTCATCTTCGGATGGTCTACAGCGCTGTTTGAAGATTGCGAGATATTCTGCAAAAAGGGTGGGGGATACGTTACCGCAGCGTCTACGTTGCAAGGAACGGAATACGGTTTCGTTTTCAAGAACTGCCGGATAACCGGCGACGCCGATGCGAGCTCATTCTATTTGGGTCGCCCATGGCGACCGTATGCAAAAACCGTATTCATTGATTGCTACCTGGATAAGCAAATCAAGCCTGAGGGCTGGCACAACTGGAACAAGAAAGAAGCTGAGTCGACCGCATTTTATGCCGAGTACAAATCTCGTGGACCGGGAGCGGATACGGCGAAGCGTGTTTTATGGTCGCGTCAACTTACCGATGAGGAAGCCGCCAGATACACGAAAGAAAATATTCTGGGTGATTGGGGTAAGCCGGTGGTGAGGTAAGCCGTGCGGGCTTGGTGTATTTCTCTGTTGGTTATTGTGGGACCACAGGACATGAGGCACAGCTTGAAGATCTCTCGCAGATCCCGCAGATGGCGCAGACGAATACGCGGAAGGATGGCTGCCTTTTTTAATAGCTGTACCATCTCCCTTGAGCCTTGAACCTTGAAGCTTGAACCTTTGAAACTTGAAATCTTAGAGCGACACGCCCCGCTTCCAGGGGATAAAGTCATCCTGATTCAACAGCACGGCTTTCGGTTTTGTTTCGCCACTCGCAACGGAGATAATATACTCGAGGATTTCTTCACCACTTTGTTCAATGGTTTTTGTGCCGGCGATCACGCCACCACAGTCGACGTCGATGATATCGGGCATCTTGTTGGCCAGCTTGGTGTTTGAAGAGATCTTGATCACCGGTGAAATGGGGTTTCCCGTAGGGGTACCGAGACCAGTGGTGAAGAGGATCACATTGGCTCCCGCCCCGGCCATGGCGGTAGTGCTTTCAACGTCGTTGCCGGGAGTACATTGTAAATTCAATCCGGGTTTGCTAACGTATTCACCATAGTCGATGACCGCGGTGATGGGAGACGTTCCGCCTTTCTTGGCAGCTCCCGCTGACTTCATGGCGTCGGTGATAAGTCCGTCTTTGATATTCCCAGGCGATGGATTCATATCAAATCCCGAACCGGCGTCGACCGCGGCTTTAGAGTACGCGCGCATCAGCGACACAAACCGATTTGCAACGGTATCGCTGGTGCACCGGTTGATGAGTTCCTGTTCCACGCCACAAAGTTCGGGGAACTCTGAAAGCACGGTAGTTCCACCAAGGGCAACAACAAGATCGGAAGCGTGACCTACGGCAGGGTTCGCGGAAATTCCGGAGAATCCATCAGAGCCGCCACATTCCAGTCCAACGACAAGTTTACTGAGCGGTGCCGGCTTGCGTTCAAGTTTGTTCGCCTCAACCAGACCAAGAAAAGTTTTCTGTATGGAGTTTACAAGAAGTTCCTGTTCAGTACCTTCCTGTTGTTGTTCGAGAATGTAAACCGGTTTTGAATTGTCGAAACCAATGGCTTCAAGTTTACTTCGGAGTATGTCGACCTGTGCATTCTGGCATCCGAGGCTAAGCACGGTTGCACCGGCGACGTTCGGGTTTTTGATATATCCGGCAATAAGTGCACACAACGCTTCAGAGTCCTGGCGTGTGCCACCACATCCGCCTTCGTGGGTAAGGAACTTAATACCATCGACGTTCTTAAAAAGTTGCGCCGAATTACCTTCCTTTTCGAGTGTTGGTTTAACGGTAAGGATACGCTCCGCATCACCCTCGCGGTAGGCGTCGACCAGTTGCTGAACATATTGTTTGTAGGAGTCACGCCGGACGAATCCGAGTGTTTCTTCGAACGCGTTTTTGATGGTTTCGATGTTCCTGTTTTCACAGAACACCAGCGGAACCACTAGCCAGTAATTCGCCGTTCCCACCTGGCCATCCTTACGATGGTATCCGGCGAAAGTGCGGCCGGTGTATTTGGATACGTCCGGAGGCGTCCATGAAAACGAGGCGTTGGCGTTTTCGAAAGAGGATGCCTTGTGTTTTACATTATGCGTTCCGATGGCACCGCCTTTCGGAATCGCGGAAGTGGTTTTCCCGACGAGAATGCCGTACATCGTAATGTCAGCGCCTTCGGCCATATCGTCGATGACGAATTTGTGCTTTGCAGGAACATCATGCAGGATAGTGATGGACGAACCGTTGTAAGCAAGCTGTGTTCCGGCCCTGAGATCGGTCAGTGCTACCAGGACATTGTCCGCCGGATGAATTTTCAAAAATGTGTTTGACATATCTAATTATAGCGTATATTGCGCAATCGATTGCACAATATACGAAGTTTTTATACTTTCGTACGTAACGGAATTGGAAATAATTCATCCTATGAAGCAGCCGCCATCAATTCTTAGCGAACTCCGCCGCAACCTCGTTCTCCCTGCTTTTAAATCCACCGATGTTCACGTTTGGCGCGGACTTATTGACGTTTGTGCCGGTTGCGGGATCACCATACTGGAGTTCCGCGATGGTCGCGAATCCCGGGGGCTGAAGGTATTCCCATTCCTTGTCGAATACGCCACAAGGTACCCACAATTTAAGATTGGCGTATCGACAATCAAAAATATTCCCGCGTGCGAAACCTTTATTCGCCAGGGCGCCGCGTTCATTAGTTCCCCATTTGTAAATCCCTTACTGGCAAAACTGTGCCACCGCTACGAGCGCGCCTGGATTCCGGGATGCTCATCCATAGAAGATGTGCGCCAGGCCGCGGACAATGGCGCAGAAGTCGTGTCTGTGCTTCACGGACCGCTTGCCAACGGCTACCTCGGCCTGATCAAAAGAGAATTTGAAAAACTTGCCTTCATCCCGTCAAGCGGAAATGAGTTAAACGACAATAAAGTGACCGAATGGCTTGCAGCGGGAGCACTCTGTATTCGAAAGGAACAAACTATTTTTCCAACGGCGCTAACCTCGATAAGGGACTGGATAGGTATTGACCGTCTCTTAAGAAAGGAAATGGAGTCAATCCGTAAACAGTGTTCTGAATTAGCGGCCGCATAACAT
The DNA here is from genome assembly GCA_023417785.1 of Bacteroidota bacterium. GTDB lineage: Bacteria > Bacteroidota > Bacteroidia > Cytophagales > Cyclobacteriaceae > Ohtaekwangia. The sequence goes on along the minus strand of JAEZEH010000053.1, from coordinate 7,136 downwards.
ACGATGAACAAATCCGATACATACGCCACCTCGCAACGGTTTCGATACCAGAAACAGGAGAGGCTGCCGCTAAAACATAATTATTGTTAGGAAACCCCAAAAATAACACGATCTTAAACCTTTAAATCTCTTATGACTAAAGTAGTAACATTCGGTGAAATCATGCTGCGACTGGCAACACCTGAATTCTTGCGTTTCTCACAAGCCTCGGAATATGAAGCAACTTTCGGCGGAGGCGAGGCCAACGTTGCGGTATCACTGGCCAATTATGGGATGGATGCCTATTTCGTTTCAAGCCTCCCAAAGAACGACATCGGGGAAGCCGCAATGGCAACCTTGCGCAAACACAATGTAAAGACTGACTGGATTCATCGCGGCGGAGACCGTGTGGGAATCTACTATCTGGAAAGTGGTGCCGTGAGTCGCGCAAGCAAGGTGGTTTACGACCGCGCCCATAGTTCATTCGCGAATCTGAAGAAAGGCACGATCGACTGGGAGAAAGCATTCGAGGGAGCCACCTGGTTTCACTGGACCGGCATTACGCCTTCGGTTTCCCAGGGCGCAGCAGAAGCTTGTCTCGAAGCCTGCGAAGTAGCTGCGAAGAAGGGTATAACCATTTCAACCGATCTTAATTTCCGAAATAAACTTTGGAAGTGGGGCAAGACCGCCGGCGAGGTGATGGAAGGCCTCGTACAACATTGTGACGTTATACTCGGCAATGAAGAAGACGCAGACATGGTTTTTGGTATCAAGCCCGAAGGCGTTGATGTAACCGCAGGCCATGTGGAGGGCGCTGCGTTCGAATCGGTTGGAAAACAATTGATGAAGCGCTTCCCGAAAGCGAAAAAGGTCATCATCACACTTCGCGGTTCCATTAGTGCAAGCCACAACTCATGGTCTGGTGTGCTTTGGAACGGCAAACAATTGTTCGAGGCGCCGACATACCAGATCACACACATCGTAGACCGTGTAGGCGGCGGTGATTCGTTCATGGGTGGATTGATCTATGGATTGATCAAGTATCCGCAGGACGACCAGAAGGCGCTGAACTTTGCAGTAGCTGCTTCGTGTCTGAAGCATACCATCAAAGGTGACTTCAACCTCGTGACCGTGGAAGAAGTTGAGAAACTTATGAAGGGTGATGCATCTGGAAGGGTATCACGTTAACCAGGATCTTATATGGCAAAGTATACAAAACAACAGGTACAGGATGCTATGAAAAGCACCGGCATGATTCCGGTGTTCTATAATCCTGACGTAACCGTAGCAAAGGGAGTTATCGACGCCGCCTACAAGGGTGGCGTTCGCATATTTGAATTTACCAACCGCGGCGGGAATGCCTTCGACGTGTTCGGGCAGCTACTCAAACACATTGAGCAGTATCCCGATCTCATACTTGGCATCGGCACGATCATGGACAGCGGTACCGCGCAGAAGTTCATCGACGCGGGAGCGCACTTTATCGTGTCACCGATCCTGAACACAGAAATGGCGGAGACCTGCCGCAAAGCCAACGTAATGTGGGTTCCGGGATGCGCGACGCTTACCGAAATTGTGACAGGAAAAAATCATGGCGCGGAGGTCATCAAGATATTCCCCGGATCAGTACTCGGCCCCGGATTCGTGTCTGCCGTGATGCCGGTAGTCCCCGGGTTGCAACTCATGCCCACCGGCGGAGTGGAGCCCACCGAACAGAATCTGGGCGCGTGGTTCAAGGCCGGAGTGATTTGCGTGGGGATGGGATCGCAGCTGTTTACGAAGGAGATCATGGAGAAGAAAGATTGGGCGGTGCTGGAAAAGAATGTCGCCGATACGCTTCAGATCATAAGACGACTGCAGCAAAAATAGATCTATAACCAAACCTCAACGATAGTGGAAAGTCAGACCTCAGTGAATCAGCAAGTTGGCAGGTACCGGTGGCGGATATGCGCACTGGTATTTTTCGCCACGACAATCAATTACCTGGACCGGCAAGTGATCAGTCTTTTGAAGGACGACTATCTCCAGCCATTATTTCACTGGAGTGAAAGTGACTATGCAGACATAGTGGTTGCGTTCCAGCTCGCGTATGCCGTAGGTATGTTAGGCGCAGGTTGGTTTATTGATAAGATTGGGACTAAACTCGGTTACGCGCTTGCCCTTACCGTCTGGAGTATAGCAGCAATAGTTCATGCGTTCGCACGAAGTACTGTTGGATTTGCTGCGGCGCGTGCGCTTCTTGGTGTGAGTGAGGCCGGTAATTTCCCGGCTGCGATTAAGACCACCGCGGAATGGTTTCCCAAAAAAGAGCGTGCACTCGCAACCGGTATATTCAATTCCGGGGCAAACGTTGGTGCTGTCATAGCGCCACTGACGGTGCCATGGATTGGCGCAACGCTTGGATGGGAATGGGCATTCATCATAACAGGCGTTATAGGATTCTTATGGTTATTCTTCTGGTTCGCCAGCTATGAAATCCCTTCAAAGCATAAGAAAGTCTCTGTAGCCGAACTTGAGTACATTCAAAGTGATCTTGATGAGAGAGAGGATGTCAAAGGTGAATACAAAAAAGTAAGCTGGTTTAAACTGCTGACCTTCCGGCAGACGTGGTCGTTTGTATTTGGTAAGTTTCTCACCGATCCGGTTTGGTGGTTTTACTTGTTTTGGTTGCCGTCGTTTTTATCGAAGGAATATGGCTGGGAAAAAACGCAGCTTGCGCTTCCTGTTGCGTTGGTATATTGCATGTCGACCGTGGGAAGTATTGGTGGGGGATGGCTATCGGGTTATTTCATGAGCAAAGGCTGGCCCGCTTATCGCGCGAGAAAAACAGCGATGTTAGTATTCGCCCTGATAGCGATTCCCGTCGTTGCAGCTCAGGCCCTGGGATCAATCAATCCGTGGCTCGCCGTCATCAGCGTGGGTATCGCGACCTCAGCTCATCAGGCGTGGTCTGCAAATATTTTCACCACCGCCTCCGATATGTTCCCGAAAAGAGCCGTGGGCTCAATTGTGGGAATCGGTGGAATGGCAGGCGCGGTAGGAGGTATCCTCATTGCAAAAGCCGCGGGCTTGTTGCTCGATCACTACATTGAACTTGACAGCGTTCAAACAGGTTACTACATCATGTTCCTTATCTGTGGCTCCGCGTATCTGCTCGCGTGGTTGATCATGCACTTCCTGGTACCGAGAATGCAGCGCGTGAACCTTGACTAAGTTCGATACTACAAAGTTTAAGTAAAGCCCGGATGAATTTCCGGGCTTTTGTCTGGACTTTTACTAACTTGTTCAAACAGACCTCGCGATATCAGGAAATCATTTCGGCAGGTCATCCCTAAAAATTTGAACCTGAAACATATGAGACGCTACCTTATTTCATTACTCATCCTTTGTAACTGTATGGTTTACGCGCAATCGAAAACCGACCGTGAAGTTGTCGAAGCAGTCGAATCGCTCCGCAAAGCTATGCTTGATCCTCAGAAGTCAACTCTTGAAAAGCTTGCGCACCCCAGGCTTAGCTACGGCCACTCCAGCGGCAAGATCGAAGACAAAAATGCCTTTATCAACGCACTGGTTACCGGCGAATCCGATTTCACCGAATTGGCGTTCAACGATCAAACCATCGAAGTGATCGGCGACGTGGCATTGGTACGGCACAAACTTACCGGCAAGACCAACGACAAAGGCAAACAACCCGGCAATGTTGCCATTGGCGTTTTGCTGGTGTGGTATAAAGAAGGTAACGATTGGAAGCTCGCCGCACGCCAGGCGTTTAAGCTGTAACACACGGTGAATGTACGGGGGGCATCCAAAGTTCCCTTCAGCGTATTCTTCCGCGTGATCTGCGTGATCTGCGAGAGATAGCGGACACCGAACTTTCTCGCAGAAGCCGCGGAATACGCAGACGAAGCCGCGGAAAGGACGAGTCTTGAGCCTTGAACCCTTCAGCGTATTCTTCTGCGTGATCTGCGTGATCTGCGAGAAATAACGGATACAGCTTGAAGTAAGAGATCTCTTCTTCTTTCCCGCTCCCCGTACCCTACGTGAACAGCCGCCCAGGATAGTTGTCAAAACGAATTCATTGAAGCTGTCCTTGGGCATTGAAACGTGAACCCTTCCGCGTATTCTTCCGCGTGATCTGCGTGATCTGCGAGAGATAGCGGACACCGAACTTTCTCGCAGAAGCCGCGGAATACGCAGACGAAGCCGCGGAAAGGACGAGTCTTGAGCCTTGAACCTTGAACCTTGAACCTCGAAACTTGAACTATGAAACTAGCAATCCTCCTCATCCTTATAACATTCCACCTCCACGCGCAGAAAAACATCGGCGTAGGAGCGAAGCCCGTCAAGGGCGCCGAGATCTTCTTCGACGGCACCCGTAAAATGCTCGACGAGAAATGGACCTATTGGGATGGCCCGCGACTCAAGGCAACGTTGCCCATCAAGTGGCAGATTGTAAAAGATCCGGTTGACAAAGGCAATGCGGTAAGCTCCAACGATCCGGCGAGCAAAGGCGGATTGTATGGTTCAGCGGATATCGTCACTAAAAAAGCCTTCCGTGACTTCCGCGCCCACGTCGAGTTTCTTATCAAAGAACCCGGTGGAAACAGTGGTGTCTATTTGCAGAACCGTTATGAGATACAAGTACTCGACGGTGACTCCACCACCCACGGCATGGCCGCCGTGATCAATGAAAGTGAATCACCCTATCATGCTTACAACGGTGTTGGTAAGTGGAACGCCTACGACATCATCTTCCGCGCGGCGCGATTCAAAGACGGCAAGCTTGTTGAAAAGGCCAACGTAACGCTCTACTTCAACGGCAAGAAAGTCCACACCAATAAAACGATCAATCAGGTTTGGGGCGGCCCCAACTCCGGCATTGATGGTGGCAACGACGGCGGCAAAGGCATCACCGACACCCCCGGCGGACTGAAGCTTCAAGCCGAAGGCCACGATGTGCTTTACCGGAATATTTGGATAGAGGAGTTGGAGTTGAAGGAAGGGGAGACGGATGGGTTGGACTAGGATTATTGGTATTGCCTACGTCGTGTTGGTGTTATAGATTATCATCTGATCAGATGTTTAACAATAGAATGAAAGTACCGATTGAAAGAGTGGTTTATAAAATACACTTCTCCTTTCTGTATGTATTCATGTACTCCATACTCAGGAATGCGCATAGAATGGACTATAGCGACGACCCTGTTATTCCGTTTATTAAATATCTGACTGGTAGTTTTTTTATTTGGTATTTGTTCGTGACCCTGTTTGGTTCTTTGAAGGCAAACGCAAAACCGTGGGGTACGGAAGACTATTTGGCAACCCCAGTCCTGGTAGCAAGTGTTATCGTGATCGCTGTGTTAGAGTATTTTGTTTACGTCTAGTTTGGATGGTTGATGCAGGTCTAAAACCGCGTATCGACACCGTATCTTCCGACGGTTCTTGATACAACGTCGCTCCGCAGGTTCGTCAGACTTTTTCGCGGGGCGGCGGCGCTCCAACATTCCGCCCTCGTCCACCGCTCGGAGTGACGGAGCAAGAGATGGAAGGTTCTCCGATAAGAGGAAGGCTTGCCCGAAGTGGCTTGCAAGCCGGAATCGATCCTCTTCCTTTTTCCGTCATCCTGACAGCACTGTCCAAAGTATTGTTGATAAGCAACTTCGAAGCGGTTCAACTGAAGCTTACATTAGTTATCGCGGAAGGATCGCATGAACGAAGACGTAGACGTGTCGTTTCAAAAATGTTTTAAAAGGAAGGTGACCAGAAGAACATGGCACGTCCGATTACAAACACGGCCACTTCGAACCTTATCCTGTCCCCGTCTGTAAAGCCTTCGGGTGAAAATTGTCAAGACAAAATTAGGTGGTCGCCACGCGCTTGCGACTTCGGATCTGGATTCCGTTAACCTCAATCCAGAGGCGCCTCGGCCTTGCGCGCTGCGCCGAAGGATCTCTCCGCGAACCATAAACCCATCGGGAACCCCGCGGAACCATTGGACGAGTCGTGAAACAAATTGGCGTTCTTCATTCACTCCGAAAGTCACGTCGCTGAATTAGTGCAGCGTGGTTCACGTGAAACCAACGTTCACGTCGGGATCCTTCCGCGCTACCCTCCAATCACTCGCCTCAGGATTCCCATTGTTTTTTAATTGAAGAAAGTGAAAACAATTGGAGGCTTTAACAAAGTACCAGGCTGCTTCCTCCGCCGCGGAGAAGCGCTTGCGACTTCAGCTCTGGATTCCGCTAAGTTTTTAAAAAGCGTTCCTCAATCCAGAGGCGCCGGGGCGTTGCGCGCTGCGCCGAAGGATCTCTCCGCGAACCATAAACCCATCGGGAACCCGGGGAATCATTGATCGAGTCGGAAAACAAATTGGCGTTCTTCATTCACTCCGAAAGTTACGTCGCTGAATTAGTGCAGCGGGGATTCACGTCAAACCAATGTCCACGTCGGGATCCTTCGGCGCTACCCTCCAATCCACTCGCCTCAGGATTCCCATTGTTTTTTTAATTGAAGAAAGTGAAAACAATTGGAGGCTTTAACAAAGTCCTAGGCTGCTTCCTCCGCCGCGGAGAAGCGCTTGCGACTTCAGCTCTGGATTCCGTTAAGTTTTTAAAAAGCTTTCTTCAATCCAGAGGCGCCGGCGTTGCGCGCTGCGCCGAAGGATCTCTCCACGAACCATAAACCCATGGGGAACCCCGCGGAACCATTGGACGAGTCGTGAAACAAATTGGCGTTCTTCATTCACTCCGAAAGTCATGTCGCTGAATTAGTGCAGCGTGGTTCACGTGAAACCAACGTTCACGTCGGGATCCTTCGGCGCCACCCTCCAATCCACTCGCCTCAGGATTCCGATTGTTTTTTTAATTTAAATTGAAGAAAGTGAAGACACGTCGAGGTCGGGAACATTGAGAACTTACCAACCATGTAGCAAGTCGGAGTGGTTTGGTAAATGTTAAACGGGTGGGAGGCCCATACAATACTCTTCATCGCCAGCCATAGACAACGCCGTATCCGGCTTCTTTCGCCGCCGCGGAGAAGGCGTCACTCGCAAAGGGTGGAAGTGCGTGTAGCGCGATGGACGCTGATGCTGGATGGAACACGGAACCCATTCGCGATAATGAATTCGTGGAAGCTGGCGAAAAATGAAGGATGCTTTC
>JAEZEH010000013.1 GCA_023417785.1 Bacteroidota bacterium | reverse complement strand
CGAAAGAACGTTTAATCTGGTCAATGGCTACGGTGCCTTCAAAAACTTTGTTTTGTCCCCGGAATATTTCAAGATTAATTGACGTTTCACGGGCGAGGGGCTTCTCTGTTACGTATATGCACGGCCCAATCGCTGCACTCTTGTCGTAACTCTTGGCCTGCGGCAGATAAAGGGGATTCTCACCCTCGATGCTTCGTGAACTCATATCGTTTCCTATCGTATAACCCACGATTTTACCGGAGCTGGTGATCATCAGTGTAAGTTCCGGTTCAGGCACATCCCAGGAAGAATCCGGTCGTATCCTCACCTTTTCGCCATGACCGACGGATCGGTATGCACTGGACTTAAAAAATATTTCGGGTCGTTCTGCTTCGTAAACGCGCGCATAAAATTCCGCACCGCCAGTGTCCTTCGACTCTTCCTGTCGGCCAACCTTGCTTCGAAAATAGGTAACCCCCGAAGCCCAGATCTCCTGATTATGAATAGGTGCCCGAAGATCAGAGGAAAGAAAGCGTTCCACATCTTCATCAGGCGTATGTGACTCGGTGATCGAAAGCATTTTCTGATACAAGTCGTCGTCGTTAACAAATGCGTCCCAGGGTTCCTCGGGCAGGAAAAATAATTTGCTATTGTTTTCAATGATTATGCCCTGGTTGATCTTGTATAATTTCATGGATTTGGTTGATCAGGTGAATATAAGATATGTTATAAATATAAGGGTGGCGGCCGTCGCTCCGAGTATAAACGTACCTGTTGTGAATAACCGGTAGCTTGTCGGAACATTCAGTCCCGAAATTTGCGTCAACACCCAGAAGAAACTGTCGTTGGCATGAGAAACTACTGCGGATCCCGCGCCAATGGCGAGCACGACCAGAGCTTTTTCAATTGGTGTAGTGAACCCAAGGGTGGCCATGAGCGGACTGATAATCGAGGCAGCTGTGATAAGAGCCACAGTAGATGAACCTTGTGCCGTTTTGATCGCGGCCGCGATAAGGAAAGGGAGCCAGATGCTGAGATTGACATCGGCAAGCGCGTCACCCAGAAGCTGAGCGATGCCGGAGTTCTGCAGAACCCTGCCGAATATTCCTCCTGCACCGGTGATCAGTAATATCGACGCTGCATCCTTCAGAGCGTGGCCAACCCAGCCCGACGAGGAAAGCATATCTTTGTTTAATTTCCGCGGAAGCGTTAATGATAACAGCGTGCCGATAAAGAGTGCAATGACAGGATCCCCCAGAAATGCTATAGCCTGAAATAATGTTCCATCGATAGTTTCTGCATAAGGCTGCATTACCGATTTCAATACAATGAGGATGATAGGGATAATCACCGGAATGGAAGACAACGTAACCCCTGGAGCGGACTTGAGTGTTTGAGATAGTTGTTCATCTGAAAGATTTGAAACCGGCTCGACGAAAGTTCGCGACGCAAACCTGGTCGCGAAAATAGCACATGGTATCAGCGTAAGCGCACTGATGGGAAGTCCGATCAGCATAACGAGCCCGACATCAGCATCAAGTATTCCTGCGGCGGCGATCGGTCCGGGTGTTGGCGGCACCATTACGTGTGAGGCCGTTAGCCCCAGTCCCAATGCTATCGCAGGCCCCGTTATAGAAATAGCGGCCTTTTTTGACAAGCTTTTGGCCAGTGGAGCGATAAGAAGATACCCGCTGTCGGCGAATACCGGAATGGAAATAATGTATCCGATCGCGGCCATTGCCGTGGAAATGCGTTTTTGTCCGATAATTTTCAGAATTCTTTCGGCTAGCGTATAGGCGCCACCGCTGTTCTCCAGAAACGTTCCTATGAGAACGCCAAAGACAATGATTAGCCCGATCTTTCCCAACGTCTCACCAAAGCCCTGATGAATTGAAGTCAGGATCAGAGGTAAAGGCATCCCGCTTGCCAGACCATAAGCAATAGCCACGACAAACAGCGCCAGAAACGGGTGAAGGTGTAATCGCGTGGTAAGTATTATAATAAGGGCAATACTTGCCAGCAGAAGAAGAACAATCATGTGTTACGTCAGGTTTGAACTTGAACTTATGTCCGACTCACCTTCTCATTATCAACTTCACCGATAAAGTTAGTGTTATTCGTGAAACATCTGTCAATGAGCCCGGGTAGATCAAAACTTAATAACCTCCCAATAGGCTTTTTTCGGATTGAGCTGCTGATCAAAAAGCAATGGATAGTTTTTCCGTCCCCTTACCGGGAAATTATCGAGCCAGCTTCGGCGATCAGATACGTTCCAGAAAGTGACCGACGAAACTTTTCCTTTCTGTTCACGCAACACCTTAAATATAGTCTTGTACTGTTCGACTTGTTTCTCCATCATATCAGAGGTGAATACATCGGGTTCGCCGGCGCGTCGTTCGCGGCGTCCGGATTCGGAAGGATAAACCGAAACATCGAGCTCCGTAATCTGGACGTTCAGTCGCAAGGCGGCAAATTTTTCGATCGATGTTCGGATGGCGGATTCGTCGGGACTGTAGATAGACCAATGACCCTGAAGGCCTACACCATGGACCGGGATTCCCTGGGCTTTCAATCGCATCAGAAGCTTATAGATGCGATCGCGCTTGCCCGGGCTTTCAGTGTTGTAATCGTTGTAAAACAGCAAGGCATCGGGGTCGGCCTCATGGGCATAAAGAAATGCCTTTTCAATGTATTCAGGCCCGCATATTTTATAGAAGAGCGACTCCCGGTAGAAATTCTCGTCATTGTCATCGATGGCTTCGTTAACCACGTCCCAGGCATAAATGGCGCCTTTATAACGAGTCACGACTGAAGTGATGTGATCTTTGAGGCGTTGAAGCAACACCTCTTTTGATACCTGCTCACCTTCCTCGTCTACGAACATCCAGGTGGGAGCCTGGTTATGCCAGCAAAGCGTGTGACCGCGCATCCTCAGATTGTTTCGTCTGGCAAAGTTGACAATAGTATCCGCGGGGCCCCAGCGGTATTCGTTTTCCTTCGGCTGGATCGGGCCCATCTTCATCGCGTTTTCGGCGGTGATACTATTGAAATGTTTCAGTATAAGACTTGCCTCGGGGCCTGCCACATTGCGCGGTGTGATAGCCACACCCATGTCGAAGTAGTCCTTATAATAGTCTTTCAGGCCTCTGTTGTCATTTCGGGTATCCTGTGCGAAACCGGTAACCAAAAAGGTATTAAACAGGACTGTAGACAGGATTCGGAGTGTTCGGATCATCATGTTGCAGTTAGCAATGGAAGATATTAAGGAGAGACCTGAAATCGCAAAATGTGTGTATTCCGGCCGTCTCACTCTCTAAAACTAGCAAAAAACCTGCAACAAATTAAATCGGTTGCATTCATGCTCCGGAATATGAAATCGATATAAATCGATTTCAGAACAAAAATAATTGCAATCGGTTGCATTTTTGAATTGCATCATCCATCTTAGCTGAACCTTTCAACACATTCCCCAAATGTTGGAGGTTCCGGTTAAACCGGTCCAAACCATAACTATCACTAAATGTAACCCTATGAAAAATGTAGCTCTACTGCACCATTACCCAGACCGGCGGCGAACCCGGTATCTTTCCTGGCTGCTGATTCTCGCAGCTTTCGTTTCATCCTCTTCACTTTTCGCCCAATCCCGGGTGTCAGGAACAGTGATCGATGAAACAGGCTCCGGTATGCCCGGGGTTAACATTCTGGTCAAGAATACAACGAACGGTACGACGACCGATGCCAACGGGGCATATTCGCTTAATGTCTCATCAGATGATAATGCCATTCTGGTGTTTTCGTTCATCGGGTACAATACACAGGAAATTGCCCTTGGTGGCAGGACTACACTCGACGTATCGCTTGAACCTAACATTGAATCCCTCGAAGAGATTGTTGTAGTGGGATATGGCGTACAGAAAAAGAGTGACGTTACCGGATCCCTTGTCTCTGTCGATGCCAAGGCACTGAGTGAGGTTCCTGTCGCCAACGTACAGCAGGCGCTGCAGGGCCGAGCTGCAGGTGTGGAGGTACAAAGAATGGGTACGGCTCCAGGAGCGACAGCTCGGATTCGTGTTCGAGGCGAGCGCTCCATCAATGGTTCCAATGATCCTTTGATTGTGTTGGACGGAATACCGTTTGAAGGCAGTATTACCGATATCAACCCGGATGAAATCGAATCACTGAACGTATTAAAAGATGCATCCGCTACAGCCATCTATGGCTCGCGTGGCGCCAACGGTGTGGTGATTATCACGACTAAGAGAGGAAAAGCCGGAGAAACCCGGGTTACCCTAAACAGCTATTATGGGGTAACTACAGTTGCCAAAAAGTACGACCTGTTTAATGCTGAGGAATATGCAACCATGCGCGATCGTGCAGGCTTCACCGAAGGATATCAACCGGAGGAAATTGAAGGTATGGCAATAGGCCGGAATACAGACTGGCAGGATCTGATGTATGAAAATGGCTTGATCACAAATCACAATCTTGGCATTAGCGGAGGCACTGAAAAGGGCAGGTATGCCGTGAGTGGCGGATATTATAAGGAGACCACCATTCTGCCTGGCCAGGATTTTGCCAGATATTCCCTGAAGACCACCTTTGATAATAACATAGGCAAAAGAGTAAGAGTCGGTCTCAACTCCTTAAACAGCCTTTCGTATTCCAACGGTTCACAGTTTGTAAACCAGCAGGCAAATACTCCCGGTGCTTTTGGCGGTGGAATTATGTATCCCATCCTGTCGATGAGCCCGCTGATGCCGGCTTACACAGCAAACGGAGAGGTTTTCCGCACTCCTGCAGGTAACCAAACCGACAGAACGCAGCAGTATAACCCGCTCTTGCTGCAAGGCAACGAAGACACTTGGACCGATCGCATCCGGAGATTCAGATCGTTCAACAGTGCATTTGCAGAGGTTGAAATCATAGAGGGATTGAAGTACCGTTTAAATGCCGGGTTTGACTTCAGCCAAGCAAACTCTGCACAATTCCAGGGTCAGGACTCCTATTTCCGCACGCAAAATCAAAGCAACCGTGCCCGGGTGAGAAACGAAGAACAAATATCCTGGACAGTTGAAAATGTGCTTTCTTACGAAAAAACTTTCGCTGATGACCACAGGCTTACATTCACTGGGTTATATAGCGCACAGCAAAGCAAGAGTTGGTCTACGCTTGTAAGCAAGGATTCGATCGGTGCGGATTTTATTCAGTACTATAACCTGGGTATCGCAAGTCCGACTTCGAACCAGTTACTAGACGGTGGTGAGGCGACATGGGGTTTACTCTCTTACATGGCTCGACTAAACTATGCGTTCAAAGATCGATATCTTCTGACTTTTACATTCAGAAGAGATGGATCGTCCCGCCTGGCAGAAAAGTGGCATAACTATCCGGCAGTTGCCGTAGGCTGGAACATCGCAGAGGAAGCTTTCATGACTAATCAGAATGCGCTTTCAATGCTGAAGCTTCGCGTCGGATATGGACAAACATCGAATCAATCAGTAGCTCCATATACTACTCTTGGTGGCGTTTCACCTAATAACGGTGGCGTGCCAATCCGATACAACTACGGAACTTCAAAAGTAGTGGGTTACTTGCCTGCGAGAATTCCCGATACTTCACTTGATTGGGAGTATACCAATACTTGGAACGTGGGCCTTGATTTCGGCCTCCTGGAAGACCGTATCTCGGGATCCATCGAATGGTACAATGCGCAAACTCATAACCTATTGTACGACTACCAACTGCCAATTACTTCCGGTTATCAGGATGCTTTCCAGACCAACCTGGGAAGGGTGGAGAATAAAGGTCTGGAAGTATCCGTTAGTGCAACCATCATAAACTCTCAAAACGGTGGTTTTACTTGGAACGCCGATGTAAACTGGTTCTTCAACCGGAACAAACTTCTGGAACTTGCTCCCGGCGAGGAAAGGAATATCGGAAATGGTTTGCACGTCGGTTATCCGCTTACCGCTATGTACAACTACAGGAAGCTGGGTGTATGGCAGGAGGAAGAAGCTGCACAGGCTGCTGAATATGGTCAGGTTCCTGGCCAGTTAAAAATAGCCGACCTGAGTGGACCTGAAGGTGTGCCGGATGGTGTATTCAGTGAAGAACATGATCGTACCGTAATTGGTGATCAGCAGGCCGACTGGCAGGGAGGTATCACTAACCGGTTTACATATAAGGGATTTGATTTTTCCTTTGTCACCTACGCACGTTTCGGCGGGCTTTTGATGAGCTACCTGCATGCGCCGAATGGGGCCTACCTCACGAATAACAATGGCTTGAGGAATGGTCTCGATGTAGAGTACTGGACCCCGGAAAACCGCAGCAACTGGTTCCCGGCCCCTAACTCAGCGTTACCTGGTGGCGCTGCCAACTCATGGTCTACTCTCGCTTACTACGATGCGTCATTTATACGTGTTCGAAGCATCAACCTTGGGTACACCGTGCCAGGCTCAATTGCGAGCAGAATTGGGGCGCAATCACTGAGAGCATACTTCACGGTTCAGAATCCGTTTCTGCTTTATGCCCCTTATGTTACAAAATGGAATGGCGTAGATCCTGAACCGACAGGACAAGGTGCAACGGGTATTGTTTCCACAGGAGCAGGATTCCGTACGGGAGGACAAAATCAGAACCTTGTGATCTCCGCCTCGACACCGCCCGTGCGTTCATTCATTTTAGGAATTAATGTCACGTTCTAATCTCAAATGCGAATACTTATGAAATATTATAAAATACTTCTGACCGCACTAGCCATCCTCGCGTTGGCGCCCGGGTGCGAGGATATTTTGGAGGAGAATCCAAAAACGACGTTCACAAACGACTATTTTAAAACAGCGCAGGGTTCGCAAGACGGCCTGAATACCGCCTATGCATATTTACGCTATCACTATGGCGTAAATCCAACGCTTGCACTGAACATCGCCGGAACTGATGAATTCACTTATGGTGAACAGCCTGCGGTTAACTCGAGTGGCGATAACCTTCCGCACAAGCTATTCGGTACATATGATATTAACTCGGAGTTCGGATTTCTTACAACCACATTCAATCGGACTTTCCCTATCATTAATATGTTGAATGGGTTGATCGAGTTTATACCAGATGTTTCTGGGCTCACTGACGGAGCCAGGACGGAGATGATCGCACAAGCTCGGTATCTTAGAGCGCATTATTATTATCTATTGGTAGCACAGTTTGGTCCGGTGCCAACTGACTTGGGTAGTGGTGATCTCATATTTAATACGCTGCCGAATACAGGATTTAATCGTCCTACCAAAGGCGATACCGAAGGCATGCGTCAACTGCTTGCCACGAATTATGAGGTGATGATTGCAGACCTTGAGTTTGCCAGTCAGAATCTGAGAATGGCCCGTCCTGCACGCGAGTTCAGGGTCTCGCAGGCGGTGGCGCTCCATCTGTTAAGCCGTATATATCTTTTCAGAGCCTACTCAGGAGTTTCTCCCAATGCTCAGGGTGATTATCAGGCTGCCTATGATGCTGCAATGAAGCTGATTGACAATCCGGGAGCATATGGAGTGGAATTACTTCAGGACTTTGGAGCCGCCTATCTGCAGAGCAATGAATATAATCGGGAGGTCTTATTTGCCGCAGAACGAATTCCGTTAGATAACGTGAACAATGAATACACAAATCCTTCGGGAATCGGAGACCGCGAAAATATGGCAGCGAGCTGCTTTACGTCGAATTATGAATCAGTAACTTTCAGAGACGGCTCGGATCCTATTGATGGCAGGCCTCTGGAGTTTCAGCGGCCGCTAAGGAAACTTCGCCCAACTGATTGGTTAATAAATGTGGCATTTGCCGATAAAGTCAATGATAGTCGTTATCACGGTTCCTTCAGGACGGTGTATACGGTAGAATCAATCAATCTGCCGGGTTCGGATGCACATAATACGTGGTTGGCGCAGCTTCCTGAGGGAGTGGTGCCAGGTGATACAGCGTTCGCGATGACTGATACTGATGCGGCAGCTACTGCCATAAATGCTATGGATAAACCTTACCGCGCGTATGGTCCTTCGGCATGGTGGTCGCCAGAAAATCCCTCACAAGCTCCGCAGATCTATCCAGGTCTGATGAAGTTTGATGATTTACGGAGAGCAACAGGAAACGATGCGTCTGGAAGACCTATGCTAATATTTAAGTTCGGTGAAACATATCTGCTTGCGGCCGAAGCGGCGCTTCAAGGCAATATCAACGGTGGTGCAGCCGAGGCAGCCCGTCTCATCAACATCATCAGAGAACGCGCAGCTTATCGGCCCGGTCTTGACGCAGGAACGCTCACGGCACGCAGGACAGCAATGCAAATTACCGCTGGTGATGTAGACATGAATTTTATTCTGGACGAACGCGCAAGGGAATTATGCGGTGAAGGTTCACGCTGGCCCGATCTCGCGATGCGTGGTGAAACGATATTTCTGGAACGGGTCAGCCTTAACGATGAGGCTGCACCGGGTGTGAAACCGCACCATAGAATACGTCCCATTCCGCAAGAGCACCTGGATCGTATTCAGGTAGATAACCCTGCCGATTTTCAAAATCCCGGATATTAATCTATAATAGACTAAGGCAATGAATAGTAATACTAAATTAAGATTCGCAACGATGTGGTTATCCGCCATAGTGGCTATGATGATCGTGAGCTGCGATAATGATGAAGCCATCACGTACTCGGTGCAGGACGTCAGTTCAAAAGTAACAGGTTTCGGTAACGACGTTACAGGGCCTGGTGCCACGCTGATCATAAATGGGTCAGAAATGGATAAAATCGTACGAGTTTTTATCGGGAATGTCGTGGTGACATCGAATTCCTTCAGGGATGTATCTCCTTCGAGTATTGCCGTTCCGGTGCCGCTAACAGTGAGCCTCGGTGAAAACGATGTTCTTATTGTGTATGAAGGTAACGGCAGAGCTTTCAAAAAAATAGAGGTGATTCCGATGCCTGCCGTAAGTAGTTTTACGCCTGCTTCCGCAAGGGAAGGTGAAACGGTAACTATTATCGGAACAAACCTTGGCAGTTCTTATGTAACCGGACTTGCCGTGGGTGGAGTTGATGCCGAAATCATTTCACAAAGCAACGCGATATTAACCTTTGCGGCGCCTGCCGGATTCGCAACCGACAAGATCACCTTAACGGGTCCTGCCGGTAGTGTGAACAGCGCTAATGATCTTGTGAACTGTGCCGATGATCCTAATAGTATCGAATGCAAAACTCCGTTGAATCCAAACGCCGGCTTTGAATTGGGTGATGGCGATGAGTTTACTGGCTGGGGCAAATGGAATGGAGGAACTCTTATGACTGCGACTACGACTCCTGGCGAATACTATAGCGGATCAAGAGGTTTGAAGGTTACGCGGGATGGTTCTCTCGGCAGCGGTCAATGGAGAATACAACTTGCGAACGACCCGGCTGACTGGGAAGTTGGAGCTTCCTACACGGTTTATATGTGGGTCAAGGCGTCTGCGGCGGGCGGTAGCCTGAGGGTATCCACCAATCCGAATGCAATGTACACCAGCGATCAGGAAGTACCAACTACCTGGACGTTGTTGGGGTTCGCTTTCCCCGCTGCAAACGAGCCATCAAGTCGCGTTGTGCTTGACCTCAACGGCAACGAATCTGTTGCAACGACCTTTTACATTGATGATGTGAAGCTGGTTAAGGACTGACCGCGTAATAAATAAGAACTGGTTTTTTGGGTTATAGGAGGGGAGGGCATTGTCCTCCCTCTCCTTTCATTCCAAACAGTTCGGGTGAACCACACCCTGTACATCATGGCATATGGTATGCTGACACTCGCCAAACGACCTAATCTACGAGAAAAAATTTTGCCTGAACCATCAACTCCTACTCTGGATACAACCAAAGAATGAGAAAGATCAACCACCATGTTCATAGTATACTCGCCTGTGGCGTGTTGCTTTTCATTACAACCTTTGCTTCCTGTAGCGGTTCCGATGGATCAGAAGAGCCTCAACCATCTCCGGGAGTACCCGTGAAATCGCTTGCGGTCGACCCGGCAACTACCTATCAGACCATCGCCGGCTTCGGCGGGGCAAACCAAATGTGGGGAGCACAGTTTCCTTCGGCTGCCGATATGAAGAAAGCGTTTGGAACAGATGAGTCCGATCTGGGCTTGAGCATTTTCCGGATTCGCGTCGCCTCAAATCCGGATGAATGGTCCGCTGTTGTAAATGTTACCAAAGAGGCGCGTAAGCATGGCGCCAAAATACTGGCGTCACCATGGTCACCTCCGCCTGCGCTAAAAAGCAACGGGAGTGATATTGGTGGACATCTCCTCGAAGAAAATTACGAGGCGTTTGCAAATCACCTGAATGAATTTATTGCTTTTATGGAATCCAATGGCGCGCCAATCGATGCCATTTCTATCCAGAACGAACCCGATATTAAAGTGAACTACGAGTCATGCGACTGGACTTCATCCCAGATGAAGACCTTTCTCAGGGAATACGGTCACCTCATCGAAGGAGTGCAGATTGCCGCTCCGGAATCCTTCAACTTCAATCCGGCTTATACAAACGATATTCTGAACGATGACGGAGCCGCGGCGCAGCTCGACATCGTGGCGGGGCATATCTACGGAAGCGGCCTGGGACCTTTTCCCCGTGCTGAAGAAAAAGACAAGGAAATATGGATGACGGAGTACCTCATGAACCAGAACGCAACCGCCAACTGGCGTCAACTTTCTGACCAGGTTATCTGGGACGAAACGTTGGAAATGCTCGGTACCATGCATGAGGCAATGAGTCATAACTGGAATGCCTATATATGGTGGTATCTCAAACGCTATTATTCCTTTCTTGGCGACGGAGATCAGGGAACGACTTCGGGAGATATCCTCAAACGGGGTTATGCCTTTTCGCACTTCTCGAAATTTGTACGTCCGGGTTACGTGCGGGTAAACGCTGATTTTCAGCAAGGGATCAAGGTTACCGCATATCAGGGTGAGGGCGAAACGGTGATCGTTCTTTTGAATCCAGGTAGCACAGCCGTTAATAACATTGGCCTTACGATAGGAGGAACGGTCCCGTCGTCTGCGGCAGCGTACGAAACAAACATATCATCAAACAGAACGAAAACGATCATTGAAAGTGAAGACGGGAACCTTGTCTTTTCCCTTGCGCCAAAGAGTATAAAAACTGTGGTGGTGGAGAATTAGATTGTTGACTATTCTGTGGCTGATTAAGTGTAAGCAGTTACGGCTAAAAGGGTGAGACCCGTTTTTAAAAAAGAAGCAACATGAACAGGAATACCAGGAAAACAGGAAGAAATATTTTGTTGGTTGTGCTGCTGATCACACCCCTGTTGAGTCAGGGGCAATTAAAGGTGCATGACAACGTCAAAAGTAAAGGGCGCTATTTTACTATCGTTGACAAATCATCGGCGGCAACGATTCTTTATGACACAGCGGATCTGCCGTTGGTCCGGCGCTCTGCGGCATTCCTGGCAGATGACATCAACAAAGTTACCGGGCGCAAACCGGACATCGCCACCTCTTCGGCTTCTGTAAAGACCAACGTAATTATAGTTGGAACGATTGAGAAGAGCTCCCTTATCCAGGCATTGGTTTCATCTAAAAAATTGAACGTCGACGCTATACGCAACCAATGGGAACGCTTTGTAATCAAAACAGTGGATAAGCCTTTCCCCGGAGTGAATCAGGCGTTGGTCATTGCAGGTAGCGACAGACGTGGTGCTGCCTATGGGGTATTCACCCTGTCGAAAGATATCGGGGTTTCGCCGTGGTATTGGTGGGGCGATGCGCCGGTGGCGAAAAAGGATGCCTTGTATCTTGAAAAGGTCGCATACGTGTCACCCGCGCCGGGCGTGAAGTACAGGGGTATTTTCATCAACGACGAGGCTCCGGCACTTCGAAACTGGGCGCAGGAAAAATTCGGCGGTTTCAATCACCAGTTCTACGAAAAAGTTTTTGAACTCATTCTTCGAAATAAGGGAAACTATTTGTGGCCGGCCATGTGGCGCCCCGCGGCGTTCGCCGATGACGATCCCGACAACCCGCGTCTGGCCGACGAGTACGGCATAGTGATTTCCACAACGCACCACGAACCAATGATGCGCGCTCATGATGA
>JAEZEH010000167.1 GCA_023417785.1 Bacteroidota bacterium | reverse complement strand
TTGCGAAACGACATAAGATCTCACCATCGGGAAGGGCCTCGCCCGGCGGATCGACAGACTTTCCCAGGTAACTGATTCGCCGTTCTGAATTGGTCATCGTTCCCTCCTTCTCAAAATGACCTGCAGCGGGCAAAATTAAGTCGGCAAATTCAAGTGTATCTGAATTGCGTGAAATCTCCTGCACCACAACGAATCTTGCCTTCTTCAACGCCCGTTCTACACGGCTAAGGTCGGGCAGACTCACCAACGGATTGGTACAGATAATCCATATTGCCTTCATGCTGCCTTCTTCCAGGGCGTCTATCATTTGCGTTGCCGTAAGGCCGGGCCGTTCCGGAACGGATTCGACACCCCAATGCCTGGCCACTTCTTCCCGATGTTCCGGGTTGGCATACGTCCGGTGAGCTGCGAGCATGGTGGCTAACCCCCCTACTTCGCGTCCACCCATAGCGTTGGGTTGTCCTGTTAACGAAAACGGTCCGGATCCAGGTTTCCCAATATGACCGGTGATCAGGTTCAAACTAATCAGGGCAATGTTCTTGTTTACTCCGATCGCACTTTGATTCAACCCCATGGCCCATAGGGTCAGAAATCCCTTTGCTCCGCCAATCCACGAAGCGGCTAATTGGATATCCTCTACCGATACATCGCACTTCGACGTGGCTTCTTCCAGCGTAACGTTAAATACAGATTGTTTATACGAGTCAAAACCTTCGGTGTGCGCGGCGATGAACGAGTAATCGATTTCACCATTTTCAATCAGTATTCGGGCGATGGCATGATAGAGGTAGATATCCGTTCCTGGCGTGATCTGAAGATGGAGGTCGGCCATTGCCGCGGTCTGTGTCCGCCTCGGATCAACCACGATTATCCTTACGCCGGGGTTGTTTTGTTTATGGGCTTCAATCCGTCTGAAGAGAATCGGGTGACACCACGCCGGGTTAGCGCCTGTTATAAAAAAACAGTCAGCGTTCTCAATATCTTCATAAGAAACAGGAACAGCGTCTTCGCCAAGGGTTTGCGCGTAGCCTGCCACGGCACTGCTCATACACAGTCGCGAATTTGTATCGATGTTATTTGTGCCGATAAACCCCTTGCAGAGTTTGTTGGCTACATAGTATTCTTCGGTCAGGCATTGACCAGAAACGTAAAAACCGACTGAGTCGGGCCCATGAGCCTGTATGATAGATTTAAATACTGCTGCAGCGCGTTGAAAAGCAACGTCCCAGGAAACGCGTTCGAAGGGATGACTACGGCTCCAGCGCATCTCCGGATAAAGAATACGATCACTGGTATCCTGAATGGCATAATGCAGATTCATTCCTTTGGAACAGAGCATGCCCCGGTTCACCGGATGGTTCTTGTCTCCTTCTACAGTTATCCGGCCTTTGCGATCTTTTTTAACTACAATGCCACAACCCACTCCGCAATAGGAACACGTTGTCTTTGTTTCGCTTTGAATTCCGTTTCTCACAGGAAATGTTTTCTCACTTCAGAATAACCTGTCGCCTATGCGACAAATACATTAATGTTCCAGGAAGTTGATCAGATGTCTTCGGTAATGATAATAGTCGGCGTGTTCAATAACGCCTTTTCGATCGCGAGGCCGTTCAAACGGGATATGAAGCACGTCCCCGATTTTCGCCCGCGGCCCCGACGTCATCATGATAACGCGATCGGCCAGGAAAATGGACTCATCCACGTCATGTGTGATCATGATGGCAGTTATCTTTTCCCGGTTCCACACTTCCAACAGCACGTGCTGCAGTTCCGCGCGTGTCAGGCTGTCCAGCATTCCGAAAGGCTCGTCAAGGAGTAGGATCTTCGGCTTGAGCGCAAATGCCCGCGCGATACCTACCCGTTGCTGCATTCCCTGCGACAACTCGGAAGCCTTTTTATTCATATCATTACCCAATCCGACCTTATCGAGATAGTACTGGCAAATTTCCAAACGTTGAAGTTTTGTGGCGTGAGGAAAGACCTGATCTACACCGAGCATTACATTTCCTACGGCAGTCATCCATGGGAGCAGGCTTGGTGACTGAAACACCACGCCTCTGTCAGGGCCCGGTTTGGTTATGGGTTGGCCGTCGAGTACTATGGCACCGCCGGAAATCGGATTCAGGCCGGCAATCATGGTAAGCAGTGTGGACTTGCCGCACCCGGAGTGACCAATGATCGAAAGGAATTCCCCTTGTTGAACCTGAAGATCGAGATTCTCAAGAACAACATACTCACCTTTCGGTGTAGGATACACCTTTGTCACTTGCCGGATGTCGAGCATTATCTCGTCTTCCGAAGTATCGACCAAGGTGTCATGAGCGCGTAATGAGTTTGCTGTCATAATGATTGCTTTTTCAGGCTGCTTTTGATTTCATCTTTCTATAGGATGTTCCCGGCATCACCGGCGCAATGTCGGGAAGGAAATACGTCGGTGAATTTGTCCGTTTGCTGGTGGCCCCCATGTCAAGGAGATACTCGATGATCTGGTTGCGCACTTGTTTGAAACGAGGATCATCGTTCAGCGCCGTTTTGTCGCGCGGGCGATCAATCCCGATCGTGAACACCGGACCCAGCGTTGCATTCGGACCCGGATTGAGGGGGATGATCCGATCCGCCATGAGAATCCCTTCGTCGACGTCATTGGTAATGAGCAGAGCAGTCGTTTTATTCTGGTCCCATATGTTAACAATCTCATTCTGGAGGCTTCCGCGGGTTATGGCATCGAGTGCACCAAGGGGTTCATCCATCAAAAGCATTTCAGGGTTCATGCTGAGTGTGCGGGCCAGTGAAACGCGCTGACGCATTCCACCGGACAATTCCGACGGGCGCTTATGGGTTGCGTGACCCAGGTTTACCATCTCAATGTATTTCATCACATGAGCAGATCGTTCCTGCTTTGTCCATTGCGGATACACCTCCTGTACCGCAAGCATGATGTTCTGAAAAACGGTAAACCACGGTAGCAGCGAATAGTTTTGAAATACAACACCTCTGCGTTTGTCCGGACCGGTAACCGGTGCACCGCGAAATGTTAGCTTACCTGCATCCGGTGACAACAGTCCGGCCATGATTTTCAACAATGTGGTCTTTCCGCTGCCGGTGAAACCAACTATCGCCACAAATTCGCCTTCGTTGATTTTGAGATTGATGTCTTTCAGGATCTCCGTCCGCGAATTGCCATCGCCAAAGCCTTTGGATACGTTAACAAGTTCAAGTGCCATATCTTTGCGTTTGGATTATGCTTTTTGTCTTTCAAAACTTACCTGTTTCTGCAACTCCACCATTACCCGGTCAAGGATGAATCCGATAATCCCGATGGTGAACACCGCGACCATGATCCGCGCCAGCGAATGACTGCTGCCATTCTGGAATTCGTCCCAGATGAATTTCCCGAGCCCGGGATTCTGGGCAAGCATTTCGGAAGCGATAAGTACCATCCAGCCCACGCCGAGTGAGATCCGCAACCCGGTAAAGATCAGGGGCAACGTGGCCGGGAGGAGAATCTTGAATGTCTTCTTCCAGGGTGACAATTGCAGCACTTTAGCTACGTTGATGTAATCGGTATTAACAGACGCGACACCCAGCGCCGTATTGATCAGGGTGGCCCACATTGAGCATAGCGATACCGTTACCGCCGATATGATGAATGATTTGGCAAAGAAGCCGTCGTTGCTTATGTACACGGCACTGACCACCATTGTTACGATGGGCAGCCATGCCAGGGGCGAAACGGGCTTGAATATCTGGATTAATGGGTTGAATGCACGCATGACTGTCTGGCTGAGGCCACATACGATTCCCAGGGGCAGGGCGATTACCGAGGCAATCACAAAACCCATGAATACGGTTTTCAGACTGGTTATAATCTGGTCAATGTATGTGGGTTTGCCCGTGTAGTCCATCACCCTGATTCTCGCCTTGCTGTTTCCCGCAAGCTTTGCTTCGTTCCTCCTTTCCTGTCGCGCATAGAACTCAGCTTCTTTCGCGCGCTCAACGCGATGCTCTGCCCATAGTGACTTCGCCTGATCCCATACCATCCCAGGTCCGGGGACTTGTCCAAGGCTCGTTGTTATTTGGCTCGCCGTAAAAGACCACACCAAAAGAAATGCAACAATAGATGTTACCGGAATCACGGATGTCTTCAATATCACCACGAGTTGTTCGACTATCCGGTCTCCGGAGAACAACTTCACGAACGGGATGCCCCACCTCATTCCGGTCGAGTTGAAAAATTTCAGTGCTACTTCTTTCATGAGCGTTTGTTATTCAGTTAAAAGGTTCTTTTCTGGTTCGGGCATCACCGGTTAAAGCGCCTCGTCTTTTAGGCCGACTTTAAACTTGCTTATGTATCCCACGGGATCCCGGCCGTCGTATGTGATTCCATCAATAAAGTTTCCATCCGGTTCCTTAAATCCGTCAGTGAGCGGAATTTCATCTTCCTCCAGGTAGCCCTCCTCCTGTAAGGCTTTTGCGGCCTTCATCCAGATTTCCGGCAGATAGATTTCCTTTGAGATATTCGTGTACCATGTATTATCCTTCGACTCCGGAATTTGTCCCCACCGGCGCATTTGAGTTAAATACCAGATGCAATCGCTGTAATACGGATACGAAGCATGGTAATTGAAGAAAACATTAAAGTCAGGAAGTGACCGCTTGTCACCTTTCTCGTATTCGAATGTACCGGTCATACTATTGGCAATCACTTCGGCATCGGCGCCGACGTATTCGGAACGTGAGAGTATCGCGACAGCTTCCTTACGGTTTGCCATATTGTTTTCGTCAAGCCATTTACATGCGCGTATCAGTGCTTTCGTCAGCGCCACAAGGGTATTTGGATTGGCGTCGGCGAATGTCTTGCTAACACCAAACACTTTTTCTGGATTGTTTTTCCATATCTCGTAATCCGTGATTACCGGTACCCCTATGCCTTTGAATACCGCTTGTTGATTCCAGGGCTCACCTACGCAATAGCCATTGATTGTTCCAGCCTCGAGCGTGGCAGGCATTTGGGGTGGTGGTGTGACGGAAAGTAACACGTCGGCGTCAGTAGTTCCTGTTATGTCCGTTGTGGTATAATAGCCGGGAGAAATACCCGCGGCGGCGAGCCAGTAACGCAATTCGTAATTGTGCGTTGACACCGGAAAAACCATTCCCATCTTGAACTGCTTCCCTGATCTCTTGAATCCTTCAAGTACGGGCAAAAGTGTTTCCGCGCTTATCGGATGAACAGGTTTACCGTCCTTTACAGGGATATGTTTTTTCATTTCCGCCCATACTTCGTTGGATACGGTAATTCCGTTTCCGTTGAGGTCCATGCTCAACGGTGTCACTACCTGCGCTTGCGTTCCGAATCCGATGGTAGCACCAATGGGCTGCCCGGCCAGCATGTGTGCGCCATCGAGCTCCCCGGAAATAACACGGTCAAGCAGGACTTTCCAGTTTGCCTGGGCCTCCAGTTTCACATAAAGGCCTTCGTCTTCAAAGAAGCCTTTCTCTTTGGCGATCGCGAGTGGCGCCATGTCGGTAAGCTTGATAAATCCAAGCGTAAGTTGTGGCTTCTCGGGTTCGCCGACGCCGAAGCCTTCTTCTGTGCCACCTGCCGATGCGGCTTCGGATTTGTTTCCACATGATATCACCGTACACGAAAGCACAACGGTTGCGGCTGTGAATACCGCTATTGAGAGTATTGATTTCTTCTTCATCGTAATTGCTTTATGGGTTTACTTTCCTTCTTCCGATTTTGTCGTAAACAATGTGGGTTTGAAGCTGATCATCGCCCAGGCCCAGCCCGCGCTACTCTTCGGATTTACCGCGTCTTTGATGAATTCCATCGACTCGGTATAAAACATATGGGAATAACCGAGATTGAACACTACGCCAGGCGCAGGATTCGCGACGTAAACAACGTCGATCTCGGTACCTAGCGTCGAAGACATGTTGCTGTTATCATTGGCGACAATCCTGGATTGCGAGAAGAACTCATGTCCATGGATAAGCAAGGATGATTTTTGCCCGGCCTTGAGTTTTGCTTTGAGAAAGACATCAACAAGTCCACGGTTCTTATGAGGATTACCAACATAGAAATAGTCCATCCAGCCATAGAATTTGTGATGGGTACCATAAAGGGGATTGAAGGCTTCGTCTTTATTTGTATCTGACTTATCCCCACTGAGGTAATCAAACCCGACATTGATGTTATGCGGTTTCGATTTCATAAAGGTTGCATTCAACCCGATCATCCATGCAGCGAGGCTTGCTCCACCGGGATTCTTGCCTGTCTGGTAATATGCGTCGTATTCAAGCCCGATGTCTCCGACCGTTTTGGTTCCGTACAAGCCGAAGGTCTGCAAGAAGTTAACGGTAGAATCAGCATACGTCATTCCGTTCGATGTACGTGTTGCGGATGCCCCATTGTTAAGGAACAGCACCGACAAACCGCTCTTCGCCCAGTCTTTGTGAAACCAGAGATACTGCATGGTTTTGTAACTGTTGAGTACACCATAATAAGTGCTCGCGAATTTGGTGGGTTCAGGGGTGGAGAAGTCCTGATTGAACGCGGCCCCTGCGTGTAGCTTAACCGATTCTCCCTGAAACTCGTATTTCATGAGATCATGGGATCGCCCCTGCGCCGCCCAGTCGAGGTTTCCCAATATCCTGACGTTGTCGTAGTCGAGTTCCATTCGGCCAACGACGAGCTTGTGCGCGGGATTAAATTTGTAAGCCGCCCACGCCGCATAAACATTTGTCAATGCCGGGTCGGCTTTATACACCTGAGTGGCTGCGCCCCAGATGCGAACATCCTGGAGAGAGATGTACACGTCAAATTTTTCGGAGATGAACTGTGAATTCAGGCGGGTACGTTGCTCAACGAAGAAAGCCGCGTCATCGCCATCGGCCAGGGGCTTTTTGAAACCGTTACGCAATTCGGCGCGCGGTCGTACCTCCGCGCTTAGCGTAAACTGAGCCTGCACGGTGGTATTTGCGAGAACAATGAGCGAAAGGACGATGTAAAGAGTCTTCTTCATAGTATTTGGGTTTAGTTTATCAGCGTGGTTCCAAATGGCCCGGGATGGATGTTCATTTGAAAAGTGTTTCGGCGTCTGGCTGTAAAACTTGATCCCTGGTTGAATTACGTATTGAAATACGTATTAATTACGTAAATAAACAACTGCCTGTGTACGTATAATTACGTATATATGATCCGAAAAGGATTGTGCTGGTCCGAAAATCGTTTGCAGGAGATCAAAAAAAATATGCTATTTTTTCGTGACGGGAGTCGGGGTGCTTATCAAATTGTTTGAAAGAAGATTTCACTTTGCTTTGAAACCGCCCGCAGGCTCATTGAAAAAATGGTGGAATCGCTATCATAATGTCACGCTGCGGGCGTTAACACTGAATTGAGGTCAGTAGCGCGTATGATACTCATTTAGCCAAAAGGAAATCATGGCCGTAAGAATGCCGGTCAACCTGAAGCAGAAACCAGAACCCTGAACCCTATCTTGCAGCATGCGGTATACCCTCCTGTTTCTCGTCATATTTCCACTTACCGTTCAAAGTCAATATGTTGATTCCATACGTCAGAAAGACTCTTTTCGCGCGCTGGATGGCGTTGGTTTCACGCTTGGCTCGCCGGGACGGTGGCATGGAAAAGACTGGATGAAACTCGGTGGTATTGTTGTTGGCACCGCGGCACTTACGTTAGCCGACGATCCCATCAGGCAATTCTGGCAAAACCAAAGCTCCTCCTTTCTTGATGGCGTCAACACTGTGGGATATCATTATGGCAAGCCGTATTCCGCAATAGGCTTCACCGGTGGGTTCTATCTTGCCGGACTAATTTTCCGCGACGAGTGGCTACGCGAAACAGGCCTCATCTTAGCGACAAGTTTGTTTTCAGCCGGAGCAATTGAGCGCACCCTGAAACCCCTCGTCGGACGGGCCCGGCCATCAACGGGGGTCGGGAACTACGAGGTGGCATTCTTCACCGACAAAGCCGGATATCATTCATTTCCTTCTGGCCACGCATCCATGGCATTTACCATTTCGATGGTGGTTGCACGTCGGACGAATAGCGTTCCGGTCAAAGTCATTTTCTATGGACTTGCAGCATCTACAGCGGTGTGCAGATTGTATTCCGATGCTCACTGGATCAGCGACGTGGCCTTCGGAGGGACCGTCGCGTGGTTTTGCGCCGACGCTGCGCTCAGACGACTTGCTGAGAACAAATACAAGCATGTCGGTGGCAAACAATTTCAATGGAAGGTTTACCCGCAAATCTCCGGGCTCACCATTCGCGGAACATTTTAGACAGCTCCTGCAAACCGATTATATTTGCGCATGCAACAAGGAGAAACTCCCGATGGCGAAATCCTTCACAGCCTTGTCAGGATGCGGATGCCTTTCGGAAAATACAAAGGCATCGTGCTTTGTAACCTGCCTGTAAGTTATCTGGAATGGTTCGCCAAAAAAGGCTTCCCTCCGGGCAAGCTGGGAATGCAACTGGCTACCTTGTATGAAATAAAGATCAATGGCCTTGAGTATCTTCTGGTACCGTTAAAAAAACAGGGCTGATCATGGTTACCATTTGTATGAAAAAAAAAACTCACTATGAACCGATTTTTGATTCTCTTCTTCACCCTGGTATGGATTGGCGCCGCAGGTCAGGCCGACCTTAAAAAACTTGACGCGTACTATGCCAGAGCACTCAAAGACTGGGACGTACCAGGAATGAGCATTGCCATTGTTAAAGATGGAAAAGTTGTTTTCAGCAAAGGGTATGGCACGAAGGAAGCCGGCAAAAACGAGCCACCTGACGGGAACACACTTTTCGCTATTGCGTCAAATTCAAAAGCATTCACCTCCGCAGCAATTGGAAAACTGGTCGACGATGGTAAACTGACGTGGAACGATCCCGTAGTTAAGCATATTCCATGGTTTCAATTACCTGATGAAACCGTATCGGGTATGGTGACTATTCGTGATATACTAAGCCATCGCGTGGGCCTCGGCACCTTTAGTGGAGACCTGATCTGGTATCGGTCAACACTGTCGGATGAAGATATTATCCGGCGCGTGAAGCACCTACCAACTGCATATGGTTTCCGGTCGGGTTACGGCTACTCCAACGTTATGTATGTCACGGCCGGAGAAATCATTGAACGCGCAAGCGGAAAATCGTGGCGTGAATTCGTCACTGATCAATTTCTCCAACCGCTGGGCATGACGCGGACCATTGTCGGCACGCGCGACCTTGAAGCTACGGGTAACTATGCAATGCCGCATTCATTGCTTGAGGCCGACCATAAACCGATGCCATGGGAAGATTGGGAAAACGTCGCCGCAACGGGAGGGATACTCTC
>JAEZEH010000058.1 GCA_023417785.1 Bacteroidota bacterium | reverse complement strand
AACGTTTATGTTTATGCAGTGCGGGGATTAGGAGGGCTTAAAAATGAAGCGCAGCAAAATGTTAAGCCCGACCATCTCCAAACTGTCCCACGTTACCGAACGAAATTAAGAAAATACTTTTAGTACTAACACTGAACCCCCGCATTGCATAAACATTTTGTTAGCTGCTGGCGCTTCAACCTACACTTAATTCTTGAATTATTTTCTCCCTTCCAATTCTGTATTTTCTTATTCCCTCTATCGCATGTTCTTTTGAAAATTCAAATCTGTCCTGTCCAGCAGGAATTTGTTGGAACGCAACATTCAATGATTTCCCAGCAATTGATTGTCCGTCTTTGTTAGTCAAGTTCCAGGAGTAGTAAATAGAATTTTCTCTTTCGTCAAACGTTACTGTCCCAGAGAACGGCTCGGTTCGATTGTCCAGTTTATATGTCCCAAAAATTTTGATTTCTTTTTCCATCCGAATCTAAATCTGTCCTGAAGCGCTTGCAGCTAACGATTATGTATGCTGCGGATTGGCCTAAGCTTCCGCATTTTCTCGTTGCGCCGTAAGCCTCCGGTGAACTACGTCTTGCGCGGTAACAGTTCTGAAATCCGGTTTACTGGATGATTCGGGATGGTTTCCAGGGTTGACCGTAGCCATTCAAAAGGGTTGATATCATTGATCTTGCAAGTACCTAGGAAGGAATATAACATTGCAGCTCTTTGAGCGCCGTTGTGGGAGCCTGCAAACAGATAGTTCTTACGACCTACTGCGACTGGCCTGATTGCGTTTTCGACAAGGTTGTTATCGATCTCCAACATGCCATTAGTGGTATACAGCATTAACTTATCCCAACGCTCTAAGCAATAATGCAACGCCTGGCCTATCGGACTTTTTGGAACAACAGATTTGTAATTCTCTATCATCCAGTTTTTTAGAGCAATTAAAACTGGGACCGATTTCTCTTGACGAAGGGTGGACCGTTCCTCATGCGAGAGGCCCATTTCTCGTGCTTCGCGTTCGACCGCATAAACTTTTTGCATTTCGGTGAGCACATGTGATGCCCGTGCAAAATCGTTGTCTTTCGCCTCATCAAATTTTCTTCGGCCATGCGCCATGCAATTCAATAGCGTAATTTCCTTACGATTGAGTTGATCGTATACAGCATAACCATCAGATTGAAGCCAACCTGTAAATCCGTCTAAGCATTCTTCCGGTCCTTCCCGTCCTCGCCCTTCCCGATAATCGAACAATACCATTCGCTTCAATGGAGCATGATAAACCCAGTGGTATCCTCGGTGAGTTGTGCCTCTTTTATTCTTGTCAAGAACTTTGATTGGGGTTTCATCCACTTGAAGGTAATTGGAGGAGAGTACTTCTCTTTTTAGCGCCTCGTAAAGCGGATCTAAGAGTGCACACGTTGCGCCAATCCAGTCAGTAAGTGTCGAGCTCGGTAATTTTATTCCTTCCCGTTCAAGGCGCTGTTGCTGGCGATGCACTGGTAAGTGATCGGAGTATTTGTCGATAATGATCTGAGCTAGCAAGCCTGGACCAGGTATGCCTTTATCGATTGGACGAGCTGGCAACGATGCGATCACTACGCCCTCACCGTTCTTACGTGCATACTTGGGACGAACATACTGACGAACGAATAGTTTTCCAGGGATACGTTCCAGTTCCTCTGTAACTTCTTCGCCGATCTTCTCCATTCCGGTGATGTCTTCTGATGGTTCAAGAACGACACGTTCACGAGGAAGGTCAGCAGGAAGCTTCATCCGCCCTGTGCTGACTTTCTCTGTCGAAGCTTGTTTTTGTATTCTGGTATACTCGATTTTCTGAGTAGGCGCAGGAGTAATTTCTTTTTGCTGGGCATCCAGTCCCAAGCTTAGTTGTTCTTCTGGAGTTGCTGGGACAAAACGTTCGTGTCGAGATCCAAAGACCAAACGTTTAAGTTGATCAAGTTCGTGACGAAGGTTTACGTGCTCAAGATAGAGAGCTTCGTATTTTTCTTTGTAGTCTGCTGTCTCCGTCACGACACAAATATAAAATGCATCAACCGTTTATGAATGCATTTTGTTGAGATGTTTCAAAATTATTTTCAGCAATATCAAAACGCTTCCTTTTGCGTACGCTTTTCAGGGAGATACCTTGGAGAATTAGCAAGAGGTCATCTGCACGAAGCTCAGGACAGTCATGCAATGGTAGCTCGTACGATCCGCGCTCTAGGCGCTTATAGTAGATCGAGTAGCC
This sequence comes from Bacteroidota bacterium, assembly GCA_023417785.1. GTDB lineage: Bacteria > Bacteroidota > Bacteroidia > Cytophagales > Cyclobacteriaceae > Ohtaekwangia. The sequence goes on along the minus strand of JAEZEH010000058.1, from coordinate 12,248 downwards.
GTCACGTTCCCATAGCAATAACTTCACCTGGGTTCTACGTCTGTTGAAAAAAATGAATACATCGCCGCTTAATGGATCTTTTCCTAAGCCATCTCGAACCAATCCGCTCAAGCTATCAAAACCTTTGCGCATGTCAGCATGCTGTCGGTAAACAAAATAGCGGCACGATGGCGACAGTGAAAGCATCACTGAATCAGACTCCGAAGAAAGGCCGCATCTACTGGTTGGTGAAAGATCAACTTGCGTCCATCTGGAAATACAAGTTCCGTAGCACCGGTCGTGACCTGTTGAGGCTTGAGCTTAACTTGTGTGAATAATGGTTTGCTGGAACCAGGCTCAGTAGTCTGTTTGTAACGGCGAAGCCAATACTGGAACTGTTGATAATTCAAATCCTTCTCCTTGCAGAAGTCTTGCTGTGTCTGGCCACCATTCTTCCAAACTTCAATTAGCGAAAACATGAGTTGTTGCTTTGTAATGTCTGCTGCCATAGCTATCTTAATTTTTCAACAAAGCTATGGCTCAAGGAAAGCTAAGAAAAGATGTAGTTTACCGGATGCTTACTCTTTAACGACTCCTTCGGTAAAAAACACTAATATCTCAAGGTTGGGATCCCGTTGTGCGAACACGACAAATGCTTGGAAAATCAAGCCGAACAAAAGGAGATTCTTTCTCATAATGAATTGGTTTATGTTTAGTCAACGAGTAATAAATTCATTGAAGGACAGCTGCTTTTGGTTTTTTCCGTGCGCATCCATAATCCACAGGGCACCTTTCTGCCTATCTATCCGACTATAGTCAAAATCCACATATACGATCCTGTCATCAGGTGACCACGAAAAATTTATTATGTTATTATCACTTATGGCCTTCAAATTCTCTCCGTCGGGGTTAATGCTGAAAAGCTTTGGAAATTGCGTGGGCGCATCGGTGTAGTTACCGATAAAGGCAATCGTAGTGGCTGAATAGTTAAATCTTACTGGCGACCGAACTGATATTCCGAAATCTCTGGCATCAAAAAAAACCTCGGACGTGTTATTTATTAAGTCGTACTTGATTCCGCCCGAAAACAAATAGTCCTTTGTATTACCCCAATATGGATATCGCCCAGGTCCGATGAACTTATTGTCGGTTCCATTGGCAGTGATTATGAGAACACCGCAACTATTAGGCGGAATAGGAGTCGTTGCGCTTCCACAGTCCGTGTTATCGTAGGCAACAAGCTGAGAATCGGGGCTCCATGCGGGGAAGAAATTTCGTCCTTCAAGAGTCAGCTGAACTAACATTGTGGTGTCAAAACTTTCGCCATCAAAAGGCATTTTATATATCTGCGCTCCTTGATTAAATGCGATCCATTCACCATCCGGGCTCCACGTCGGTGTGTTCAAAGAAAATGGTAGCACCCTTCTCATATTACTTCCGTCGGAGTTGATCAGCCAGAATCCCGCCGAGTCTTCTTCGTATATATAGACCGCCTGATGAGGACAATGGAATCCATTAACGTAATGAATTTCCTTTATCGGAGTATGATTAAATCCTATTATATTTCCATTTGGATGCCATATAGGGTCGTTGTAAGGCGAAATCGGAACGTTGTCATAAGGCGGGCATGGTGAATTCTCAATATCAGAGGAACTATCGCAGGCAGATTGCAGAAGCATAACTACTAATGCGAAACTGATAAATAACAATTGAGTCTTGTTCACCAACGGTTTTATAGCTCCGTACATTTTCATTCCCAATTAGTCAAACTCCATATGAGCGCGAGGGGCATTTGATTCCAAATTCGCGTGATACCTACCGTTTAGGTAACGGTCGAGCCTAAAAAGAGGCTCAAGTGTTATCTCTTTATTGTTGCAACATAGTTTTGTGATTCCATATTTTGAAGATAGGGATTTCCACGCTCAGACACCACCTGATTTTTCCAGTACTTTTATGTTATTTCGATAGTCAGGACTCAATTTGATAATGTTTTTTGGAAAGAATTGCCTTGCTCAACAGCACGATTGTTTATTCAAACTGGCGGATTATGATTGGCGTGCAATCTAGGGTCATAGGTTCAAGGGCAACGTACACCCGTTTTATCAGCTTTATGTCGAGGCGCAGGCGGACCCTCAAAATCACTCGCTCCACCATTACACCAGTTATGATAATCCGTTCCTGAAGCGAAAGGATATCAATGAGATGGCCATGAGTATGGATGACCTGACGCGGGCCCAGGAGATCGATGGAAAGTTTGTGGATCTGGTTGATAAGCCTTTCCTGTATGCTTTCAAAGAAGATCAGCACGTGATCGATTCCTATGAACCGAATCCACACTTGAACATCCTTTGCAGTTGGGACTTCAAGAAAGATCCTATGACCTGTCTGATTGGGCAAAAGCCTAACGTACGAACGCTGATTGTCTTTGATGAGTCTACCATGAGGAACGGATCAACCCCAGAACTGTGCGACGTGATTGCGGCAAAACACAAAGATTGGCGTTTTAAGATTGAGATTACTGGCGATGCTTCCGGGCGAAACCGAAGTCCGTTGCTTGTCGGGAACGTAAATCATTACAGTATCATCAAGCAGAAGTTTCAATTGAAGGAACGGGAGATGCTTCAACGGGATAAAAACCCCGATCATTCAACTTCCCGTATTCTGTTTAATTCGGTCCTTCAGAATGGCGTCTTTAGAATCACGAAAAACTGTAAACAGACAATCAATGATATGCTTTACGCGAACGTTGATGATGAAGGGTCACTCATAAAATCCGTTGACCAAGGTCTTCACCATATTGATTGCGCCCGGTATGCGGTTGATGCTGCGTTCCCCAACTTTCTCGAAAAACCATGGATCTATGCTAACCCTAAAACCTAAATTAATAAATGGCACTACAATTCAGATTTACGTTAATCCACTCTTCCGGATCTCAGGAAATATCGGAGCCAGGTGGATGGAAAGAGATCAAAGTAATCCTTGACCGGGATGCTGAATATCATTGTCTTATCGAGTTCTTCGAGGTCTCGTTTACCTACTACGGCAACAACGGCCAGCACGATGGCGGAATGGACTTCATTCAGGACATTATCGACACGTACGGCATCAATGAATCCATAACGAACCGAATAGAGGTAAGTGACAACGGCGGGAAAACGTACGACAGGCTTTGGGAACCGATTTCTTGCGAATCGCTGAATAATTTGGTACCCTAAAAACACAAAAACCTCAAAATCATAACAATTTTGAGGCTTCTGAATCTTTTAGTACGAACTTAGTGGAGCCGCAGAGAATCGAACTCTGGTCCAGAGAAGATGAACCCGTACCTTCTACATGCTTAGTTGACTTTGGTTTTTCGAAGAAAGCAAGGAAGGCAACACCCTAAACTTTCCCTTAGTCGCTGTGTCTTAACCGCGCTTAGCAACATCGCACGGAGCAGTTCTGCCTTACGACACCGCGAATTCAGCACCGGCAAAACGGTGGCGCTGAGCGATGATGGCTTTCCCGATCTTATCGGGACGAGGCTTGTTTGTCCTTAGGACAGATTAAGCAGCCATGGCGTAGTTAGACTCGCCAAGTATGATTCTGGACTATCTTTCAAGGCTCTCATCCAATGAGCCTGCATGCTTACATACGACCTCACGCGTCCTGTCAAAACCGGTCGGCCCCATGGAATTTGAAGTTTCAAGCTGAAACCTTTGCTAACGGGTCGGAACATGAAAATTTCAAGTTTCATTAAACCTCCGCTGGCACGTGGAATGGAGAACGACCTTCTCCAACCATCAAAAGTATACAAATATAGCGTTAAAAAAATTCCCCACCCAGCCGGAGCACGCTCAATTGCGCGTGCGGCACTCGGCACATCACTGGCCGGCGAGTTTTCTGCGCTATCAAATTCCGATTATAATAAGCGTTACCAGTATAAATCCGATTGCGGCGCCGGCAGTACTCGCGATTCCGGCTTTTCTGGAATGGATCCAGCCACTAGTCCCTAACGCCAGCAGGATCAGATAAATGCCCAGCGTAAAGGATGCAAATGCGATTATCCGGGCAAAGCTCATCGAAAGCGAGGTTCCCACCACTTTCGCCGGCGCGTCCGGATGCAGCGTCACGACCAGCATAGTGGTGGATAAAACAGTGACGATCAATAGTATAGAAGACAGCGTAGCCGAGAAAATGGTAACACTTGCTGGACGCGAATGAAATTTCCCGGAAATGATCGCAGCTACAAACGCAGCGGAAAAACCTCCGAGGAAGGCACTTACTGCCGCTATGTTCCGCGCGATTTCTGCCAAATAAGAGGCTGGTAGCTCCTGCATATTATGTTATTGTGATAAGGCGAAAGATCGCCTAATCGTCGCCCTCTGCAAAGTAACGGTACATTTTTCTCGCCGTTTACATGTAAACTCAATGTTCTCTGAAGCGAACACTGACTCGTCTGTTTATACACCGTCTGCACAAAAAGCTTTTCCTGCTACCGATCTTCAAGATCAAATCACTTGACTCCTTGACACTTGCGTCTCAGCCTTTAAAGCACATTTACAAACACATCGACTTCGCCTGGATTCAATAGTCGACAACGACAATACTTTTTCCCAAACCCCGTCAGGAAAAACTTGAATCTTGAAATCCGAAATTCCTATCTTGCGGCCTGCGATGGAGAATTTTGTTGTATCGGCACGAAAATATCGCCCCACCGGGTTTGACGAGGTTGTTGGTCAGGAACACATTACCACCACCCTCAAAAACGCGATTGACAACAACAAACTCGCACAGGCGCTCCTGTTTTGTGGTCCGCGCGGGGTCGGGAAAACCACCTGCGCACGAATCGTAGCCCGCCTTATCAACGGCTTCGAAGAAAGAACCGAAAACAACTCCCTTAATATTTTCGAACTCGACGCGGCGTCAAACAACTCCGTTGAAGATATCCGCAACCTGATTGACCAGGTTCGCTACCCACCTCAGTTCGGAAAATTCAAGGTGTACATCATCGACGAGGTGCATATGCTCTCGAACGCGGCTTTCAACGCGTTTCTGAAAACCCTGGAAGAGCCGCCGTCGTACGCAATTTTTATCCTGGCTACCACGGAGAAGCACAAGGTCATTCCGACTATTTTGTCGCGTTGCCAGATCTTTGATTTCAACCGCATCCAGATCAGCGACATCTCGAATCACCTGAAGAAGATTGCCGATCGCGAAAATATCCCGGCCGAAGACGAAGCGCTGCATCTGATCTCACAGAAGGCCGACGGCGCGTTACGCGACGCGCTTTCGATTTTCGACCTGATGGTAACCTACGCCGCAGGCAAAGGTGTTACGTTTAAATCAACGCTGAGCAATCTGCATATCCTCGACTATGACTATTATTTCCAGGTCGTTGATTCATTGCTCACGAAAAATCACACACAACCGCTCTTACTTCTCGACGAGATCCTGAAAAAAGGTTTCGATGGCCATAACTTCATCGTCGGGCTCAGTGAGCACTTCCGCAACCTGCTGGTATCGCAAGACAGCCGTACCGTTATGCTGATGGAGGTACCCGACAGTGTGCGGAAAAAATACGCCCAGCAGGCACAAACAGCTTCGCCTTCCCTGTTACTTACGTGGCTGAACATCGCGAACCAGTGCGACATCAACTATAAGGCCAGCAAGAACCAGCGTCTGTCCGTCGAACTCGCCCTCATGAAAATGGCGCATGTCGCCTCCGTTCTTCCGGTGCAACAACTCAACACCATTCAGGAAGGCGTGCTTACCGGCGAGGTAGGCTTAAAAAAAAAATTAGTGTAGAGTCTGAAGAGGCGGAACCTCCGGTCAATGGAGCAACTCCGGCGCAGCGTGTGCCTTCAGGAAATCCCCCTCAAGCCGAAAAGGCCGCGAACGGTTCGGCAACGCCACCCATCATTTCTTCCAAGCCGGACTTTGGATCAAAATCAAAATTCAAAGACGCGCCGAAAACCACTATCAAACTATCGAACCTTCTGAAGGTTGAACCCCGGAAAGAAGAAACCGCCACGGCTGAAATAAGACGCGAGCCAGACCTGCCGTTTACATCCGGGCAGTTGAAATCCGCCTGGCAGGAATTCGCAGAAACCCGCAGAAAGCTTCAGGCAGAGTATCAGCTTCTCACACAGGAATACGAGCTGAACGAAAGTATTATAACCGTACCGTTGCACAACCCGGTGCAGGAAATGATGCTCACCAATCTGCGCAGTGATCTTACCACCTTCCTTCGCGACCGCCTGAAAAATCAAAGCATAAATATTACCGGCGAGCTGCGCGTGGCGGATCAACGAAAGGTAATCTACACCAACCGTGAAAAGTTCGATTATCTCGTTGCCAAAAACCCATTGCTGAAGGAGTTCAAGGATCGACTGGGATTGGATACGGATTTTTAGACTGCAGAACCGCAGGTGGCACTGGAGTTGGTGGTGAGACGACTGATCGTTTTTCGAAGTTAGCTTATATACACAACTCATAATCGAAACCCTGCAAGTATGCCCTCTCAGATCATTGTCGTATTGTTCCTCACGTTCATTATCAATCTTATCGCCACCCTTGCTCACGGCGTACGCATCGTCGCCGTACGCACAGGGCGGATTGCGGTTTCTTTCGCGTTGTTCAATATACTCGTCCTTGTAGCGCGGACGGCGAATGGTTTCCAGGCTCCATTGCTGGCGAAAACGATCGAAACGGACCTACGGTCGGGTGTTACCGAAAATGAGTGGAACTTCAGGCTAATCATATTGTCTTGTACCATTGCCTCCGTTGCCGGAGCGTTACTTATACCTTCTTTTCAACGTATTCTCGCCCATGCGGTAAATAATTTCAGTGTCCACAGGTCGATGCCAAGGCTCATTCTTCACGCCTTTACCCGATCCGGCATCACGTACATCCGCGATAATCTGGCACTGCCGTCGCGGGAAACGCTGACGCATCTCAAGCCTGACTACGCGTTTCCCTATCGCATCTTCTTACTCAACACCATCGCTGTGAGCATCATTACTATTGGCGTTTTGTCATCGGTATACGCCGCGTATCTCAATCCCGAATTCAGAACGACAGCAAGTAACCTCTCCGCCCTTATCAACGGGGTGGCTACCATAATGATGTTTGTATTCATCGATCCCCATTTGTCAGGCATGACGGATGACGTAAGCATGGGCAAGTGCCCTGAAAGTATTTTCCGACGGTTTATCGTTTACATGGTAATAGCCCGCGTTCTGGGCACAATAATCGCGCAGCTCCTTTTTATTCCTGCAGCCCGTGCCATTGCCTGGGCGGCAGACTATATTTGAAATGAGTTGCTGGATCAGGTTGTTTATCGGTCGATTCCAGATAGCCTGTTACCAGTTGCCAGTGGGTAGACTCTAGTTCATTTTTGGCATCTATTGCAATGGCATGGTCCCCGATCCAATGGGGCTTACCTATTGGACAACGATCTTAATTTCCCTGGGTTTTGTCCCGAGTCAAACAAGGCGACAATTCTCATCGTGTCAGTTGATGTCTCGTAACAGATAACCGTATGTTTCGCAAGCACGGATCGTCTTACTTTCTTCTTCTTCTTCTTCTTCTTCTTCTTCTTCTGCTTGTCGTGGGAAATAGTCGAGGATTGACGGAAATAAGATTGAGTCTCTTGTCGAGCTTTCTCACAAAGCTTTGAACTTACTTGTCTGTCCAGTTGTGAAGAAGATAATCTATATTGTTTTGGAGGTCAAACGTAGCTTTGTCCATCAACAGCATTTATGAGAGCACGTCTTTTATCATAACCACCAACAAAGCCCCAACGGAATGGGCAACTCTCCCGGATGACGAGGTCTTGGCGACTGCATTGCTAGATCGCATACTCTATCATTGCGAACTCCTGCAGCTGTCCGGGAAGAGCTATGGCAGCCTGGCTTCCTACGCAATGGTCACATCCCCCTGCCGTGACAGCATGCAATCCCCTTCAACTTTCCAAAGGGGAAACACCTTTTCAAAATCAATAGCCCCTGCCATGCGCCCCTCCTTTCAACCCGAGAAACATTTTCCTGGTCCGTACCGTCACCCACTCCGGCACTCCCCGCCCCGCCATTCTCTTCACCAGCCCGTGCTGACCGAACCGCGCACTCAGGTGATGCACACCCGTAAAGAGCGCCACACCCCAGCACTACCACCAGTCCCAGGCAGATGAACATATTCACCCCCAGGATATAGAGCAGCGCAAACAGCAACAACAGTCCGACAGCCAATACACGATGTACTGTGCTTTCAGTCCCCTGAACTCAATGGGCTTGTTGATGCCCTTGTAATCCGATACACGCTCGCAGCCATTAGATACCGAAGAAGGATTGAAGAACCGTCGCCACGATCACCAGGAACACACAGCTGCCAAACCACGCCGCTGGAACCTTACCCGTATCCGGATCACTGCTGTTTCATTTCTGGTAGACTTTCAACGCACCCACTAAACCGAGCACGGCTCCGATGGCATACATCAGGTTCGTACCCGTAGCGAAATAGCTTCGCACGCGCATAGTTGCTTCGTTGATTCCCGCGTTTCCGTCCTGACCCACTGCAAGCACATGCGCAAGAATCGTCACTACAATAGACAAGGCCAGCGCCCTTCCACGGTTCGCGCAGAACCGCATTGTTTTGCTAATTTTTCTCATATCGTTGCTGATTAGATGTCCACCAGGAAAGCACTTGGTTCAGCGTAACCGAAAAGCTGGTTTGCTCGCCAAACGCTGCCACCACGGAAGCTGAAATTTCTTCCTGAAAGGGAGTGCCGATAAAGAATGGATAATGTGAAAATAGAACATGAAACAGCTCAGCAGTCTCCGGCAACGTAGTCCGAACGCCGACCTTTCAGGAGAATCCCAGCTTCAACAAGCAGTTCATCGCGAAGTGCCAACATGCGATGCTCATGAGTCAGCTCAATGGGCGAATCGCCGTCACCACTGCTCGGATCTACGACCAAGACTTCTCCGGAAAGGTCGCCGCGCACCATCACGTTCGAAGGTGCGCCGAGAGGGTCCCATAAGACTTGACGTCTCAACCAAAACCTTCGCATGACTATTCCGAAAAAAACCAACAAGATCCCGCCAGAAGAGGCAACCTATAATCGCATAATAGCAACCGATAAAAACGGCCGCGGCCACAAAGTACTGCGACCAGGAAAATGATTCAAGCATAGCTTTCGTGTTTGATTGGGAAGCGAAGGTGGGAACCTCGTGAATTCATTATTCACAACTACCTACCAACTGTTGTGATATTTCAATTATAGGCACCGTCAAAATGAAGCTAAGTATAAACACGTATTGGGATAGACGCCTTTTGAAAAGGTTCCTGTACGGAGGGGCGGCTATTTTGCTGTCTTTCTAACTTCTAACGGCTTATCTTTTGTTTGGATCAGCGGATCAGCTTTCAGCGTTGGTATTTTAAGTCTGCTTACGAGAGGCCGCTGCTCGACGACTGTCTGTCTCCGCCTCCGGTGTCTTTCCATTCGGAGACATCCCGATGAGGTGATTAGAAAGCGTATAGCCGTAACTTAATATCTTGGCCCTCCGCCCATCATAGTCTTGGTTTGAGGATCAAAAGATGCATTCTCTTTAATGCTTCTTCCAAATACCCGATAGGCGCACGAAGTATTACTCATAGCGTAAAGATTTGACTGGGTCAGTTTTGGCGGTTCCAATAGTCCGAAAACTTATTGTGACGAAAGCTAATATCAACGAGAGGATACCCGATATCATAAAGATCCAAACACTCAAATTGATCTTAAATGCAAATTCAGTAAGCCATTTGTTGCCAAGATAGAAGGCAATCGGTACGGACAGCGTGAATGCAATCAGCACAAGCTTTAAGAATTCTGAGGAGAGGAGAATTACAATGCTGCTGACGGAGGCTCCCATAACTTTGCGAATTCCGATTTCCTTTGTTCGTTCTATTGCTGTAAAAGATGATAGAGCATACAGTCCAAGACACGAAATAAGAATTGCAATACATGTGGCCACACCTGCAAGTTTATTTATGCGTTCTTCAGATTCATAAAAAAGCCTAATCTTGTCATCGAGGAAGGAAAGTTCAAGTTTTTCATTCGGATAGATTTCCTCCAAAGCACTTTCAATTTTTTTCAATGTTTGTCGAAACTTTTCTGGACTCTCGACAGATCGCGTTAATTTTAAACCCAAGGCATTGAACTTGCTGGGATCAAAAACTATGGCTGTTGGTTGAATAGTGGCATGAAGTGACTCTGTATGAAAGTTTTTGACCACACCGATAATTGGCCTTTCACTAGCGGTTTTACCAATAATTTCCCGAGGAGTACTAAAGCCAAGTTTATGCATATACGCTTCATTAACAATAAGACCGTTCGTCGTATCACTCTCAATAAAGCTAATCCCTTCCATCAGTTCGATGTCATATAAACTAATATAATCGGTATCTCCATACTTCACATTGACCCATTGTTCAAATTCTTGACTGTCGTGTTCGCCTTCAAAAGCAAGTAAAATGGAATTGCTTCCATCTGCCCCACAGGGAGGTTGTGATTGCCTGCAGATTTTTTCAACGCCCTCAATCTGCGCCAATCTGCTTTTTAAAACATTTTTATCAATGTTTTCACCAACGGGTATGCGGAAGGAAACTATCGCTTCCGTACTAAAACCAAGATCTTTGCTGATCATATATCTTATTTGCAAGCCGACAATTAGAGTTAATATGATCAATATTTGAGAGAACGAAAACTGGAAGATTGTCAGTCCCTTTCGAATCCTTAAAGAATAGGGAGTACGACTAGCATGACTTGTGAGATTTTTCCCGGCATTCGATGGGCGGAATGACGATAAAGCGAGAGCAGGATAAATCCCAGCAAGCAGTGGGACGCAAATGAGGCAAAACAAAAGGAAAAGAAATAGCTCAGGGCTCGTGAGGTTCAGTGCGACACCTTGCGGTATAAATTCTTTAAAATATTGAAATGCAAAAAGAGCTATTCCAACGGACAGAATTATTGAGAAAAGCGTCAAGACGAAACTCTCAATTAAGAAATAGCGTATCAAATGCCAGCGTGAACTGCCTAATATTTTCCTGAGACCGACTTCTTTTGCACGCTTGGATGCCTGTGCGGTTTGTAAATTGATGAAGTTTATGATTGCGATAAGAAGCAACGATAAAGACAATGCAACTAGAGTCTCGATTGTTGATTTTTGGACGGGCAACCTTGGAACAAAGGCAAAGATGCTCAAGTCAGTATTAAGGTGTAAATCGCTTAAGGGTTGAAGCTTCAGACGTAATAGGAAATCTTCTGGAAGGCTTCTGGTTTCGTATACTTTGATTTGATCGGCTATCTTAGCAGGATCTAGACCCTTGGCAAGTTTAACAAACAATCGTGAACCATTATTCAGTGTATAGGGATCGGTGAATGAAAATGGAGTGTTCTTTCCCAAGTTCTCACCCGTTGAGTGAGAAATAAAATCAGTGAAGGAGAAATCGGTATTTTCATTTATGTCGGCGACGACGCCAGAGACGGAAAAGGTTAAGGAATCGTTATAAATAATTTCCTTGCCAATGAGTTGGTCAAGCGCCAGTTCCCCGAAATAGATTTTCGCCCTACTTTCGGTCAGCACCACTTTGTAGGGATCAGCCAATGAAGACTCAGGGCTACCCTCTAGCCATTTATACATGGAGAAGACTTCGAAATAATTCGAATCAGCGAAAACAAAGTTGTTGCCTACGTCAAATATTTTACGTTGACCTGAGGCATCGACAACCTCTGCTGTACCCCACCAGCTATGAATATGTGTAAAGGCTTCAATTCCTGCGACATGATCGCGAACCGCGTCCACGGCTCCAGTATAAATGCCAGGGTAGTCCTTGAGAATATCTTCAGATTTATACTGTGTGTACACTCGATATATTCGATCACCATCGGGCTGAAATTTATCGAAGCTTAGTTCAAAACTGGCGATGAGGTAAATCACCAGGCAAGCGCTAATTCCTATGCCTAATCCCAGTGCATTGATGAACCCAAGGGCCTTATTTTTGTTTAGATGCCGAAGTGCACGAAGAATATCGAGTTTCATTTTTTGAGGATTTGATTTGGTTGGATCTAAATTTACAAATCCTACATCGAAAAGCCCTCAATCGTTGATTTGATTTGTTGGATTAAGTATTCCAGCATTATTGACCCCCTAGTCCAGCAAATTGACCACCCCCTCCGGGTTAGGATCTGTTCATGATTACAAAGAACGTTCAGCTAAGTTATTTCTTTTTTCTGAGAGATTCACCTTTCA
>JAEZEH010000035.1 GCA_023417785.1 Bacteroidota bacterium | reverse complement strand
GTTAAGCTTCCATCCGTCGATTGCCTTGTGGCAACGCCTTAAGAGCTTTTGATGTAAGCGCTCTTTCCATATCTTTATAAAAGTCCTTTCTGTTATGGCGATGATGTTTCGTTGGATAACTTCCGTCTTGCTCTCCCTTCTTTGCATTTCCGCATCCGGGCAATCTGCCTTGAACAAGGAAACCGATAGTCTTCAACGTATTCTGCAAACCCAGTCAGTTCCGGACACGACGTATATCAAAACGCTCCTTTCTTTGGGGAGAAAACAACGCGCACAGGATCCGCATTCCGCTCTTCCGACTTTTCAGGAGGCCATCAAGCGCAGTCAGGAATTGGGCAATGCTAAGCTGGAAGCCAAAGCGCTCAACGACCTGGCCATTTGCTATGGCATGCAGGACGACTACACGAATTCAATCCTTTACTTCAATAGATCGCTGCAACGGGCGTTGATAGCCGGACTGCCCATCGCGGCCGCTGAAAGCTACAATGGTCTGGGTGTCGTCCATAAGCGAATGGGTGACTACTCGTCAAGCCTCTCATTTTACAGTAAGGCGTTAACCGTGTACGACTCTCTGGACGTCAACAAAGGGATTCTCTCTACAAGTCTGAACATAGGCTCGCTGTATGGCTCACTCGGTGAAACTGAGAAAGCCATGGAATTTTTTTCCAAAACGTTGGCACTCGCCGAACAGGAGAACGACGTTGCCCACATCGCCCATACACAAGCAAATATTGCAAAAGCGCTCATAGATCAAAATGAATACCACGAAGCGTCTACGTTACTTATTTCGGCATTGCATTTTTACACCGACCACGGATCGACGGATTCACGAGTTATCACCCAGGCCAATCTAGGCTGGTGTTTCTATAAACTAAACAATTTCGACCGTGCACGTGCATACCTGATTCCGGCGCTGGAGGAAGCGAAAGCCCTGAAGCTTTCACAGCACACCATCAACATCCTTGAATCGCTGGCAAAACTAAACGCCGATGAAGGCAACTTCCGCGAAAGTAAACGCTATGCCAGCGAGGCCTATAATATGGCTCAGTCTTTAGGCAGCTTTGCCTTGAAGGCCAAGGTTGAAGAGCTTATGTCTTACGTACACGAGAAATCCGGCGACAAAGGGCTTGCACTGGACTACTTCAAGCGATATAAAGAATTTCAGGATAGCATTTTCAATGACGAGAAGGCAAGAGCATACAAGAGCCATCAGGTGACAATGGAGGTAGCGCAAAAGGATCGTATGCTGGAAACTCAAAGCCTGCAACTAGCCTATCTCGACGAGCAGGTGACGCTGCAGAACCGATGGAAATGGACATTGGCCATCGCAAGCTTCCTGTTGCTTTCGGCAGTAGTGCTGTACTATCAGAAGTTCAGACAACGAAAGGCCTATGCTACGACGCTCGAAAAAATGAATGACCTCATCTCCGGCCAGCGTTCAATTATCGAAGCTAAAAATAAAGAACTGGCGGAAAAATATGCGCTTCGCATAGGTACGGATGAGACGATCAATTATTTCGCGTCATCAATCATAGGGAAAAACAACGTAGATGAAATCCTCTGGGATCTTGCCAAAAATTGTATTGAGAAACTGGGACTGGTTGATTGCGTGATCTACCTCGTGGATCATGAAAGACAAATGCTTGTCCAAAAGGCGGCTTACGGCAACAAGACCACGGGAGAAAATACGATTTTTAATCCCATTGAGATTCCTGTCGGGAAGGGGATTGTTGGGTCGGTTGCAAAATCGGGACGGCCTGAAGTAGTCAGTGATACGTCAGTCGATGGTCGTTACCTGGTTGATGATGCGGTCCGTTTGTCCGAATTGACGGTTCCGCTACTCTATCAGGGAAATGTGATCGGGGTTATTGATTCTGAGCATCCGGAAAAGAATTTCTTCCAACAGTTCCATCTGGACTCTCTGAAGACGATCGCCGCCATCGCAGCCAGCAAGATCGCCCAGGTGCAGGCTACTGAAGAAGCGCAGCACGCCAGACTCGCCCGGCTGGAAGCCGAAAAAATCAAGGAGGTCGATCAGATGAAGTCTCATTTCTTCGCCAACATTTCTCATGAGTTTCGTACACCCCTGAATCTCATACTAGGGCCGTTGCAGCTGTACCGCGAAAATATTCCCGCAGATCACGTCGACATGATGACGCGAAACGCGCAACGGTTGCTCCGGCTGGTGAATCAATTGCTCGATCTCGCAAAGCTAGAGGTGGGGAAACTGCAGGTTCATACGAAGCCAACGGATATCAACGAATTTCTCCGCATTCAGGGCGCGTCTTTTTCTTCCCTCGCAGAATCAAAACAGCTTAGCTACAGCTACGAGGTCCCACAGGATGAACTCGTGGCGAGGATCGATTCCGACAAATTGGAGAAGATATGTTATAACCTGCTTTCAAACGCGATCAAATTTACACCTTCGGGGGGAAGTGTCTTTTTTAGCGCGTCGATGGAATCGCCGACGCTTCTCCGGATTTCCGTACGCGATACCGGCATTGGCATTCCGAAAGAATATCACAACCGAATCTTCGAGCGGTTCTATCAGGTGGACAACCGCCAGACCAGAAATTTTGAAGGGTCCGGTATCGGGCTGTCGCTCACAAAGGAACTCGTGGATCTGCTTCGCGGAACAATTCGATTGAACGCGGACGTGGATACCGGCAGCGAATTCATAATTCGTTTGCCGCTGGTGTTAACCGACGAACCTGTCGGGGATGCTGCATCGTTTCAAATAAATCCATCGGCGAACGAGGTAGAATTTCCCATTCCTGTTCACGAAGAAGGCAAGCCGCTGATGTTGCTGGTAGAAGACAATATTGATCTGCGCAACTTCATTACGCGTAATGTAAGCGATGCATTCAACGTGATCGAGGCCGTGGACGGTGAAGACGGCATCGCCCAGGCAATAGAAAAAATCCCGGACATTATCGTTACAGACGTGATGATGCCGAAAATCGACGGCATCGAGCTCACCCATCAACTAAAGAATAACCAGCTGACCAGCCATATTCCGATCATCATGTTAACCGCGCGTGACGACGGGCATACCAAGAAAACCGGACTACGCGGCGGCGCTGACCAGTATGTTACGAAACCTTTCGATTTAACTGAGTTGCAGATTCGCATTGATGGCCTTGTCCGGCAACGTCATCAACTCAGAAAAAAATTCAGCGGAGAAATCTTCCTGCGGCCCAAGGATGTCGCCGTGACAACGCATGATGGCCTTTTTATGGAATCGGTTTTACGACTGGTGGAGGAAAATATCAGCAACCCCGACTTTGCGGTAGAAGACATGCAGCGTGAACTTGCCCTAAGCCGCATGCAGCTCCATCGAAAGCTCAAGGCACTAACCGACAATTCGGCCACAGAATTCATTCGTGAGATCCGGCTTCAGCGGGCGGCGCAGCTACTTAAAGATCCCGGTAGACAAGTGGCGGAAGTTGCGTACCAGGTGGGCTTCAATCACCTGTCGTATTTCGCAAAATGTTTCAAAGAAAAATACGGTGTAGCCCCTTCGTCCTTCGTCGCCGAAACACCCAACTCGTCCAATCATACACCGTAACGTTCTTATCCTCAGCGTATTAGACTTAGCATCGCGCCATGTTACAATTGTGTCGGCTTATGTGACACCGGTGTTAACTCCGGCACTCGAACCGCCTGTAGCTTTGTTCAAAAAAATCAAAAGTATGCAATTGAACAACAAACAGTTAGTCACATCAACCGCATCATCCGTATACGACGAGCCGATCCAGACACAAGAAGAACGGCTGGCAGCGTTGGAGGCCCTTATCGCTGCGGGTGGACCCAAACCCGGCGATTATCCGATAACCGATCAGTTTATTCATGATCTTTATGACGAAGTAAAGGAAGGAGCCATATCCAACGAAGAGGTCGCTCAACTAAAAAGCCTGTTCACCGAGGATTTCCTGCTTAATACGGTTCAGGGCCACGGATTCCGGAAACCAATGGGATATGCAGGTGATTTCAAGATCATCGATTTGATCTACACCCGACACGTAAAC